>DATKKF010000019.1:0-19166 GCA_035543115.1 Myxococcaceae bacterium | reverse complement strand
GGTCCACCGGGCCGGTCACGAGCAGCGGCGTCCCGGCGAGCCGCGGATCCGACCGCAGCTGCACCGCCGCGTCCGCCACCTCTGGCAGCCCGAGCGCGACCGAGAACAGCCACAGGTCGGACCCGGAGGCGGCCTCCACTGCGCCCTCCAGCGTGCTGGTGGCGTGCACCACCAGCCCCTTCCTGCCCAGGGCGTGCACCACCGCGTCGCGCCGCGAAGGCTCGGGGTCTGCGACCAGCACCTGCCGCCCGTCGCTCTCCAGCCGCCGGCGCAGCAGCTCGCCGGAGTGGAGCAGCTCGAGCATCTCCACCACCCGGGGGTCGAACAGCTTCCCGGCCTGCTCGGCCATGTGGCTGAGGGCCTGCTCGCGGGTGAAGAGCCTGCCGAAGGCGTTTCCCGGGTTCCGGGTGAGGTCCAGCCAGCTGTCCACCGCGGCGAGGATGCGCGCTCCGATGGCGATGTCCTCGCCGTGCGCGCCGTGTGGCGTCCCCGAGCCGTCCCAGGCCTCGTAGAGCTGGGCCAGGGTGGCGCCCACCTGGGCCGGGAGGTGCACCGACTCGAACATGTGCACCGGCGCGAGTGCCAGCTTCTTGGCCTCTGCCTTCCACTCGGGGTTCCGCGCGGTGCCGGCCAGCGTCAGGTGCACCGCTCCCTTGCCGAGGTCGTGGAGGAACGCGGCCAGCGCCACGCAGGACACCTCGCGGCCGGGGAGCGCCAGGCGCATCGCCAGCAGCGAGGCCTGACGCGCCAGCTGGGCGGAGTGGCCGCGCATCTCCCCGCGGCCCCGCTCGAGCTGACCGACCAGCACCCTCAGCGTCTCGAGGTAGTCGTTCTGGTCCACGGAGCCGCGCGGCGCGACGAGCCCGCTCTCGCCGGTCGTCGGGCGGCTGCTCCGCGCGGCCGGCGTTCGGGCCTGGCTGCTCTCGCCCCGCAGCCTCAGAGGGACCGGCGGTGCCTGCTTGCTGCTCCCGGACGACTCGTATGCGGCGGCGATTCCCGCGAGGTCCGCCCGGCTCGCGCGCGGGCCCGAGGTCAGCGAGGCGAAGGCGGTGGTGTCCGCGTAGTAGTGCTTCTGGATGCCGGCCCGCACCACGCTCCGCAGCGCGATGTATGCATAGACCTCGTCGACGTCGGCGATGGAGGCCACGTCGCGCAGGAGCTTCTCGTTCTGCGGCTCGGCGGCGACAATGGAGAGGATGCGGCGCTCGTCGTCCACCGCCAGCGGCAGGAAGTGGTGGGCCTCGGCAAGCCGGACCGGGACCCGGTCGAGCAGATCGCTGGGGATCTGCGCCCGGGCGAGCTTCTCCGCCGAGACGTAGCGGGTCTTCAGCTCCGTGGCGAGGAAGCGAAGGAGCGCGGCCTCACCGAGCAGCCCCATCTCGACGAGCGAGTCGCCGAGGCGGTGTCCGGTCAGGCGCTGCTGTTCCAGCGCTTGGTCCACGGCCTCGCGCGCCACCAGCCCCGCAGCGACCAGGCGATCTCCGAGCTTCGGGCTCATCCCTGAATGTCAGGGATTCTGCCGGATCCAGCCCGGGAGAAGAATTGCCACCCCCCTGGTTTCGTTCACCCGTCCGGAGGTCGTTCCGACACAGGGGTCTCGGCCGACTCGGACGGAGCGGCCGGGTCGGACGGAGCGGCCGGGGTGGCCGGCGAGGCCGTCTCCCCGGTGAAGGCCTCGAGCGGCTTGAAGCTGAGCCTTGGCCCGGCGGCGGCGCCAGGCGTCGGCGAGGGTGGAGCCACCCCGCGTTGCCGCTTGCGCTTCTCGGCGCGCCGCCCCCGACCCTCCACCGGCGAGCGCCCGCGCGCGGTGGGCGAGGGACCCTTCCAGAGGTGGCGGTCGTAGAGCTTGGTCTGCTCGGTCCAGGTCTCGCCCGGATCCCGGGACATGAGATCGAGCCAGCTGTCGATGCGCGAGTCGAGCGAGTCGATGGTGTGGACCACCTGCGCCTCGAGCGTCATCGGCACCTTGGGCGAGCCGTACTCGAGGTGGCCGTGGTGGGCGAGGACCCCGTGCGTGACGTGCGCCTCGAGCAGCGGCGGGAAGCCCGGGATGCGCGCGGCCTTCTCGCGGATGGCCTGCGCAGTGAGGACGATGTGCCCGACCAGGCGGCCCTCGTCGGTGTAGCGGGTGTTTCCCCCTTCCCAGGCGAGCTCGTGCACCTTGCCGATGTCGTGGAGCAGGGCCCCGGCGGTGACCAGGTCGCGATCCAGCACCGGGTAATGGTCCGCCACGCGCTGTCCCAGTCGCATCACCGAGAGGATGTGCTCGGCCAGCCCGCCGCGGTGGGGGTGGTGGATGCCCTTGGCCGCCGGGGCCGCGGGGAGCCGCTGCGCGACCACCGGGTCGTCGAGGAAGGCGAGCAGGAGCGCCTTCACATGCGGGTCGCCCACTCGCTCCACCAGCTCGCGGATCTGCGCCACCGCGCGGGCCCCGTCCGGCGTCGAGCGGGGCGACTCGTGCGGTGGCCGTGGCTGGGCAGGAGCGCCGGCGTGGGCCGAGGCTGCCGCCGGGGCATTGGTGGGTGGAGGCGGGGGCGGCGGGACCTCGAACTCCGCCGGATCGATCGGCTCCGGGTCGAGCCGGTCCACCTGGTCGAGGAGGATCTGCGGTTTGCCCTGGAACTGGGTGACGTGGCCGCGCACCAGCACCAGGTCGCCCACCTGGAACGCGGGCTCGAGCGCGTCGACCTGGTCGAACACCCGAGCGTCCACCTCGCCGGTCCGGTCCCCGAGGCCCACTACGAGGAAGCTCTTTCCACTCCGGGCGGTGACCCGCGCCTTCCGGGTGACCTTGAACACGGTGTGGATTGGCTGCTTGTCGCGCAGGTCGCGCACGTACACCTTGCGCACCACCTCGTCGCCGGGTGCTGTCTCGCTGGAGTTGACGTCGGTCGGGCTCACGGGACGGCGGACCCTACCAGACCAGGTGCGTGCCGGGGGTGTGGCGAGTTAGGAGAGGTGCCGGGTGATCTTCCCGATCCGCGACAGCGTCCGATCCAGCACCTGGCCCGTGGTGGTGGTGGGCCTCATCGTGGTCAACGCGCTGGTGTTCCTCTACGAGCTGAGCCTCGGCCCCCAGCTCGACGCCTTCATCCAGGTGTTCGGGTTCGTCCCACTGCGGTTCTTCGGGTGGGAGCAGGCGGGCGGGGCGCCGCTCGATCCCTGGCGCTTCGTGCCGCTGGTCACCGCGAACTTCCTGCACGGCGGCTGGCTCCACATCATCGGCAACATGTGGTTCCTGGCGGTCTTCGGCGACAACGTCGAGGACCGCTTCGGCCACCTCCGGTTTCTCCTCTTCTATCTGCTGTGCGGCGCCTGCTCGATGCTCATCCAGGGCTGGGTCCTCCCCACCTCGCAGGTCCCTGCCCTGGGCGCCTCGGGCGCGATCGCCGGCGTGCTCGGTGCCTACCTCGTCCTCTACCCGGGAGCTCGGGTGCTGGGGCTGGTCTTCTTCGTCTTCACCATCGAGCTGCCGGCGGTCGTCTTCCTTGGGCTGTGGTTCGTCTCCCAGCTGCTGAACGGGACCGCCTCGCTCTCGCCGGGGGCGGGCGCGGCGGCATCCGGAGTCGCCTGGTGGGCGCACGTGGGCGGCTTCGTGGTGGGGATGGCGCTGGCGGTGTTCCTGAAGAAGGAACAGTTGCCCCGGCCGCGGCGCGACTGGACCACCCGTCCGCCGCGCGGGCTCTGGACCTAGGTTCAGGGCGTCCGCGCGCGGAGCGACGGAGAGGATCCGCGAGTCCGCCGCCGGGCCCGCCGCATTCACGGGTTGGTCAGCGGCGCCACTCGAGCGGGATGGCCTCGCGGGCCGCGGCGCGCTCGAGGTCGTGCAGCTCCTCCCGCGCGGCGCCCAGCTGGAACTCGTCCTCCTCGAGCTGGACCTTGAGGGACTGGTACCGGCTGTCGACCACCACGTTGCCCGCGACGTCGTAGGAGGTGAGGTCCTGTCCCGGGAGCTTGGCCAGCGCCTCGCGGGTCCGCTGCGTCTTGCGCTCGGCCCGTGTCACCCTCTCGTTGGCCTTGCGGAACATCGTCCGCCACTGCTCCTCGCTGAGCTTCTGGTCCTCGCGGGGAACCTGGAGCGTCTCCTCGATGGGCTGCGGGGGCGGCGGCTGCGGGTCGCCCGGGGGCTTCCTGGCCTCCGGGGCGTCCGGCTCCGGCGGCTTCGTGGTGGACCGGTCGACCTCGACTCCGGGGATGGCGCCCCGCGGGGCAACCGCATCCGGGGTCTGCCCCTCGAGCTTCCGGGCGGTGCGCCGGGCCCTCTCCGGGATGCTGGCGACGTCGTTGGTGTAGTGCGCCTCGCCCGAGGAATCGGTCCAGACGTACACGTCGTCGGCGCTCGCCGCCGCGGCGTGCAGCACGACGGCGAGGGCGGTGGAGCGGAGGAGACGGCGGCTCATCGACGCCGGGAGTCTACCCGGTTCGACGAGCGGACCCGCGTCGCACGCAGGGCCAGCCGGGTCGACAGCCACACCGCGACCAGGAGCGCGCCCCCCACCACCCAGTAGCTCCAGCCGGAGAAGATGCCGGTGACCGCCACCAGCGCCGAGGCCAGCGTCGCCCCGAGCTCGAGCCCACCGAGGACGCCGCCCGGCCGAAGCCCCCCCGAGGGCTTGACCTGCGCCCTCAGGGCAGAGTGCTCTGCGACCCGGATCCAGGTGGTCTGCCCGGGCACGAGCAGCTCGTCCTCGCCACCGACCAGCCCGTGCCGGAGGGCGTTGGAGATCTCGTAGAGCGAGGCGAACTCCAGCTCGCCCTCCGGGGTGCGCACCCGGTAGCTCACGACAGCTCCCGCGCGATCTGCTCGGCGATGCGCAGCCCGTCGATGGCGGAGCTCACGATGCCCCCCGCATACCCGCATCCCTCGCCCGAGGGATAGAGGCCGCGCACCGACACCGACTGCAGCGTCTCGTCACGGGGCAGCCGGACCGGCGAGCTGGTGCGGCTCTCGATGCCGATGAGCTTCCCCTCGGCGCTGACGAAGCCCCGCATCTTCTGGTCGAACCGCCGGAGGGCCGCCTTGATCGCCAGTGTCAGCTCGGGCGGGAAGAGCACGTTCAGATCGGTGTGGGTGAGGCCGGGGCGGTAGCTCGTCCCGCCGGGCGGCGCGCCCTTCCGGCCGGCGAGGTAGTCGGGGATGGTCTGCGCCGGGGCGAAGAACCGACCGCCGCCGAGCCGGTACGCCTCGCCCTCCCAGTGCCGCTGGAACTCGAGCCCGGCCAGCGGGCCGTGGAAGCCGGCACGCGCGAAGTCGGCAGGAGAGACCGAGACCACGATGCCGGCGTTGGCGTAGCGGGCGTTGCGCCGGCTGTTGCTCATCCCGTTGGTGCACTGCAGCCCGTCCTCGGTCGGGGTGGGGACCACGATTCCGCCCGGGCACATGCAGAACGAGTACACCCCGCGCATCTCCCCGCCAGCCTCGAAGTTCTCGGCGAGCTTGTAGTCGGCCGGCGGCAGCTCGGGGTGTTGCGACGCCGCGCCGTACTGGATGGTGTCGATCAGGCCCTGCGGGTGCTCGGCCCGGAAGCCGATGGCGAAGGGCTTGGCCTCGATGGCGACGCGGCCGTCCCGGGCGAAGCGCTCGAAGAGCTCCCGGGCGCTGTTTCCCGGCGCGAGCACCACCCGGTCGGCGTCGAGCCGCGTGCCGTCCTGCAGGACGACGCCCGCGGTGTGCCGGTCGGTGGAGAGCACGTCGTCCACCCTGGCCTCGAAGCGGACCTCGCAGCCGCCGGCGATCAGCTCCTCGCGGAGCCGGGCGACGGCGAAGGGAAGGAGGTCCGAGCCGATGTGCGGCTTGCCGTCGACCAGGATCCGCTCGGGCGCGCCGTAGCGGGCGAAGGTCTCGATGACCTTGCGGACCAGCGGGTGGTTGATGCGGGTGCTGAGCTTTCCGTCGGTGTACGCACCCGCGCCGCCCTCGCCAAAGTTCATGTTGCTCTCGGGGTCGAGGCTCCCGTCGCGCATCAGCCGGGCCACGTCCTTGCGCCGCTGCACCACCTCCCGGCCGCGCTCGAGGAGCACGGACGGGACGCCTCGCTCCAGCAGCCCGAGCGCGCAGAAGAGGCCGGCCGGACCCGTGCCCACGATGATGGGGCGGCGCTCCGGGGGACGGACCTTCGCCGGCGGGGGAGGCTCGGGCTCGGTCTCGGTCACGCCGGCCGGGAGGTGGGCCGGGGCGCGGCCCTCGGCGAACGTCACCTCGACCGTGTGGATGAAGCGGGGCGAGCCCTTCTTCCGGGCGTCCAGCACCGAGCGGATTGCACGGACGGTGGCCAGGTCGTCGGGGCGGACGCCCAGCGACTCGGCGGCCCGGCGGCGGAGGAGGGCTTCCGGCTCGCCGAGCCAGAGGGGAACGTTGTGAATCCGATAGGGCAAGTCTGTGGTGTTAGGGGCGACGGTGGGTGGAAGCAATGCTCCGGGGTCCGGCGCACCCGGTTGGCAGTGCGCAGGGGTCTTCGCACCCCTGCAGTCCTGGTCTGTCACACGCTTCCAATTGTTTCAACGGATTACACTGCTAGCCCCACGTGGCACGGGTGTGGCAGCCTACAGCAGCCCGTGAGCACCGACGCCAAGGCCACCAAGATCCTCGCCCGAACGTTCTTCCATCAGCTGCGTTCGAGCGGTTACACCCCGACGCAGGTGATTGCAGTGGCGACGGAGCTGATCGACCTCGTCGCCACAGACATCAGGGAAGGGGACAAGCCCTCGGCCGCCCCCTCGATCACCTCCAACGAGGAGAGTCGCCCGGCCGCCTAGACATTGGCGGGAGCTGCGTTAAGCTTCTGTTGGTTTCCCTCGACCGGACGCGAGAGTTCCGGACAGGTTTCCGGGGCATGAGGCCCGGGCGAGCGGAAGCAGTTCTTGGAAGGTGACCCTGCAGCCGTCACGTGGCCGCGGGGTTTTTTGTTGCCCGGTTTCCGGTCGCTCCGGCGGCGGCTCGCGCCCGGCCGCGCTCCCGTGCCGCGGCGAGCGCCAGGACCAGGAGCCCCCCCGTCATCGCGCTGAACACCACGCTGGTGGTCCAGGTCGCCAGCACGGCGGCGAGCGCGATCCCCGCGGCGAAGGCCAGCGCGTCCTGGAGCCATGGCCGCGGCCCATCGCGCATGAGGAGCGCCGCGCACCCGGCCAGCGGAAGGCCGAACGCCACCTGACGCTCGATGCGCGGGACATTGGCGACGACCGTGCCCCAGTTGTGCACCACCAGCGCAGCGAAGATGACCGCCGATCCGATGGAGAGGACCAGCACCGCCGCAGCGGCGGCGTCCTTGGTGACCCGGGCCTTCTCGTCGAACTCCTGGGTGGCGAGGTCGACCAGCGTCTCCAGCGCGCTGTTGAGGATCTCGGCGAAGAAGACCAGCAGCACGCAGAAGATGAGCGTGACCTTCTCCGCCAGGCCCAGCGGCAGCCCGCTCCCCACCAGCGCCACCAGGATGGCGGAGACCACGTGGACCTTCATGTTCGGCTGGTGCACGACCGTGTGGACCAGCCCGTTCCAGGCGTGCCGCGCCGATGCCCAGAACCCCTCGCCCCGGCGGGGCGGATAGGGCGGCTTCCGGAGGGGGACGGGGGCGGGCGCGGTCATCGATGGAGCGGGAACGGCACAGAGTCGATCCCGGGCAGGGAAGCAGTCAACGCGTCCCCTTGGGAGCGTTGAATTCCGGGCCCGCTTCTCCTAGAGGACCGCACCATGGCCACCATGAAAGTCGCGATCAACGGATTCGGTCGGATCGGGCGGTGCATCCTCCGCGCGGCGCTGTCGCGAAAGGAAGCCATCGAGTTCGTCGCGATCAACGACCTCGACGCGCCCGCGACCATGGCCCACCTCTTCAAGTACGACTCGGTGCACCGCACCTGGCCGGGCGAGGTCTCCGCGACCGACAAGGCGATGACCGTGGACGGCCGGACCATCGCCTTCACCGCCGAGAAGGACCCGACCAAGCTGCCCTGGAAATCGATGGGTGTGGACCTGGTGCTCGAGTGCACCGGGCGGTTCACCGACCGCGAGGGCGCAAGCCACCACCTGGCCGCGGGGGCGAAGAAGGTGCTGATCTCGGCGCCGGCGAAGGGCCCGGACGTGACCCTGGCGTTCGGGGTGAACTCCCAGGCGTACGACCCGGGCAAGCACCAGATCCTCTCGGCGGCCTCCTGCACCACCAACTGCCTCGCCCCCACGGCGAAGGTCCTGCTCGACGCCTTCGGCATCGCGAAGGGCCTGATGACCACGGTGCACAGCTACACCAACGACCAGCGCATCCTGGACCTCACGCACAAGGACTTGCGGCGGGCTCGGGCGGCGGCCCTGTCGATGATCCCCACCAGCACCGGGGCGGCCAAGGCGATCGGCGACGTGCTCCCGGCGCTCAAGGGCAAGATGCACGGCCTGAGCGTCCGCGTGCCGACCCCGAACGTGAGCCTGGTGGACCTGACCGTGGTGCTGGGGAAGAAGGCGACGGCGGAGGAGATCAACGCCGCGTTCCGCAAGGCGGCCGAGGGTCCGCTGAAGGGCGTGCTCGAGTACAGCGAGGCGCAGACGGTCTCGGTGGACTTCAACGGCAACCCGCACTCGGCGATCGTCGACGGGACCAACACCTTCGTCATCGACGGCGAGCTGGCCAAGGTGATGGCCTGGTACGACAACGAGTGGGGCTTCAGCAACCGGATGGTCGACCTGACGAAGCTCGTGATGTCGAAGGCCTAGTCCCGTAGCGGAGGAGCCCATGTTCCGCTCCATCGACGATCTGCAGCTGACGGGGAAGCGCGTCTTCGTCCGGGTCGACTTCAACGTCCCGCTGGACGAGCAGCAGAGGGTGACCGACGACACGCGCATCCGCGAGGAGATCCCCACGCTGAAGCGGGTGCTGCAGATGGGCGGCAAGCTCATCGTGGCCTCGCACCTCGGGCGCCCCAAGGGCGTGGACCCGAAGCTCTCGCTCGAGCCGGCGGCGCGGGTGCTCTCGGATCTCCTCGGAAAGCCGCACGAGGTGCTGCTCGCCGACGACTGCGTGGGCGACGGGGTGCGGAAGATGGTGAAGGACCAGACGCCCACCCAGGTGGTGCTGCTGGAGAACCTTCGCTTCCACAAGGAGGAGGAGGCGAATGATCCGGCCTTCGCCCGGGCGCTGGCGGAGAATGCCGACGTGTGGGTGATGGACGCGTTCGGCACCGCGCACCGGGCGCACGCGTCGACCGCCGGAATGGCGCCGTTCGTGAAGGAGCGGGCCGCGGGCTACCTGATGATGAAGGAGCTCGAGTTCCTCGGAAAGCTGCTGAAGTCGCCGTCGATGCCCTATGTGGCGGTGCTCGGCGGGGCGAAGGTCTCGGACAAGATCAAGGTCATCGAGAATCTCCTGCCCCGGGTGAGCTCGCTCATCGTCGGCGGGGCGATGGCCTACACCTTCCTCAAGGCCCAGGGCGTCGAGGTGGGGAAGAGCCGGGTCGAGGCGGACAAGGTGGACGTCGCACTGCGGGCGCTCGAGGCGGCGGACCGGCTGGGCAAGGCGGTGGTGCTGCCGATCGATCACCTCGCCAGCACCGATGCGACTGGGAAGGCGCCCATCCGTGAGGTGAAGGAGCGGGCGCTGCCGCCGGAGCTGATGGGCCTCGACATCGGGCCCAAGACCCGGGCGCTGTTCGCCGAGCACCTGCGGCCCGCACACACCGTGTTCTGGAACGGACCGATGGGGTTGTTCGAGGTGCCGGCGTTCGCCGCGGGGACGAGGGCGGTGGCCGAGACCATCGCCGGGCTGCGCGATGCGACCACGGTGGTGGGCGGCGGGGACAGCGCGGCGGCGGTGCACGAGTTCGGGCTGGCGGAGAAGATGTCGCACGTGTCGACGGGTGGTGGCGCCTCGCTCGAATTCCTCGAGGGGAAGGAGCTGCCCGGGGTGAAGGCGCTCGAATCCTGAGCGGGGAGGGCCGCATGACCTCGCCACGCCGCCGGCCGCTGGTGGCCGGCAACTGGAAGATGCACCGGACCGGTCCGGAGGCGGTGGAGCTGATCGACCAGCTCCGTGACGGCCTCCCGAGAGGGCGGGCAGAGGTGATGGTGGCGCCCCCGTACACCGCGCTGGAGTCGGCGGGGCGGGCGCTCGACGGGAGCGGCATCGGGCTCGGGGCCCAGAACTGCCACTGGGAGTCGCAGGGTGCGTTCACCGGGGAGATCTCGGTGGGGATGCTCAAGGCCGTGGGGTGCAGCCACGTCATCGTCGGCCATTCCGAGCGGCGGCAGCTCTTCGGCGAGACCGACGCCTCGGTGAGCAAGAAGGCCCGGGCGGTGCTGCACGCGGGGATGCGCCCGGTGGTGTGCATCGGCGAGACGCTGGCCGAGCGCGACCGCGGGCGGACGCTGGAGGTGTGCACGGGCCAGCTGACCGCGAGCCTGGCGGGGGTGGCGGTCGAGGAGATGTCGCACGTGGTGCTCGCCTACGAGCCGGTCTGGGCCATCGGCACGGGGCGGAACGCGACGCCGGCGCAGGCGCAGGAGGTCCATGCTCACGTCCGCGAGTCTCTGGTCCGGCTGTTCGGCCGGCCGGTGGGTGAGGTGGTGCGGATCCTCTACGGAGGCTCGGTGAAGGCGGACAACGCGGCCGAGCTGCTCGGGCAGGCGGACGTGGACGGGGCGCTGGTCGGTGGGGCGAGCCTCAAGGCCCAGGAATTCCTGGCGATCGTGGCGGCGGCCGGTTAGGGTTCTCGGTCCTCCATGGTCGCCTTCTTCACCGCCGTCCACGTCCTGCTCTGCGTCTTCATGATCTTCGTGATCCTCCTCCAGCCGGGGAAGGACGCGGGGATGGGTGCGGCGCTCGGCGGCGGGGCGGCGACGTCGGCGTTCGGTGGCCGGGGGGCGGTGACGTTCCTGAGCAAGCTGACCGCGGTGTGCGCGGGGCTGTTCTTCCTGACGTCGCTGGGGCTCTCGTTCGTGGGCGTGCGCAGCTCGGTGACCAGCAGCGTGGCGGCGAAGGCGGCGGCTCCGGCGGCGGCTCCGGCCGCGGCCCCGAAGGCGAGCGACGCGGAGCCTGCTCCGGCGCCTACGGTGCCCGCTCGCGCTCCCGCGCAGAAGTAGGGAGCCGATCCGGCAGGACGTGAGAGGCTCACCGGGCCGTGCACGACGGCCTGCTCGTCCTCGTCTGGTCAGGGGTGTTCGCCGGAGGCCTCGGGGTCTGTCTATGGCTCTCGGGGCGAGGGCTGCGGCGGATGTACGTGCGCGACGTGCTGCACGTGGGGGCCGGGGTGTGGCCTCTCGGGTGGAAGGCGTGGCACGGGCCGTGGTCGCCGGTGATGGTGGCGGCGACGGGGTTCGGGCTGCTGCTCGCGGTCCCGCTCCTCGCACGACGAATCACCGCTGCGCGGGCGTTCGAGCGCGCGGTGTCCGGGGAGGACGAGGCGTGGTCGGGGCTGGTCCTGTACGGACTCTCGGCGGCCGCGTGCACCGCGGTCGCGTTCTTCGGCCACTCTGCGTTCCCCGCGGCGGCAGCGCTGTTCGCTCTGGCTCTGGGCGACGGGCTCGGTGGCCTGGTGGGCCGACTCTGGGGGAAGCACCGCTACCGGGTGCCCTGGGCGAAGACGAAGAGCGTGGAGGGGTCGCTGGTGGTGGCCTTGCTCGCGGCGCACGGGACGGCGATGGCGGGGCTCCTGTTCGGCGCTCCGCTCTCGGTCGGTCGGGTGCTGGGCGCCGGTGTGGCGGCGGCGGTGGCCGAGGCCGCGGCGCCGCGGGCAACGGACAACGTCCTGGTACCGCTCGCGGTGTGGCTCGTCACGGGGGGACTGGAAAGCGGTTGGGGTCCTTGATACGTAGGCGGTCCTCTTTCAAGCCCAGGTGGTGGAACTGGTAGACACACCATCTTGAGGGGGTGGCGCCGAAAGGTGTGCGGGTTCGAATCCCGCCCTGGGCACTCCGCTGCTAATCCAACGCTGCGACCGCCTCGCGCCGGCTGTCTGCCGACAGGTGCGAGTAGCGCATCGTCATCTCGATGGTCGCGTGCCCGAGCAGCTCCGGCACCGCCTTGAGCGGCACGCCCCGCATGACGAGGTGGCTCGCGAACGTGTGGCGCAACGTGTGCCATCCGACGTGGCGCAGCCCGGCTCTGCGGCAGGCCCTCGCCATCGCCATCGCCGGTGCGTTGTAGACGCTGAATGGCTCGCCCGTCTTCTGGCAGAAGACGTACGGGCCCCTGAGGTGCCGATGCGCCTCCAGCGCTGCCAGCGCTCGAGCGTTGAGCGGCACCTCGCGCTTGAGAGGCCGTCCAGAGCCCCGTGGGCCGCTCTCGGAGACCTCGTCACCTCCCTCCGTTCCCTCTGGGCCGAGTCTCAGAGGGCGTGAAGGGACCGGACGAGGTGAGCCCTGGGCGGGGGGATGAGGGCGGAGAGGCGGCGGAGGAAGGCGACAGGTTCGAGGACGAGGTGCGTCTGGCCGGAGGCGCAAGGCCGCTTCATCCGGTAGGCGAGGCGTCCGTCGGGCAGCGTCGACAGCGGTCGCGTGGCTATACAGTTCACCCGGATGCCGCATGGCGGCGAGGAGCGCGGGATGTCGGAGACGGTCGAGGCGCTGAAGGCGCTGTTGCGCAGGGCACCGAACGGGCTGCTCTCCACGCTGTCGGTGCGCCATGGAGGGACGCCTTTCGGCTCGGTGGTGCCGTTCGCGCTCTGGAGGACCGGGGAGCCGCTGCTGCTTCTCTCGGGGCTGGCGGCGCATACCAAGAACCTCGAGGCCGACCCGCGGTGCAGCCTGCTGGTGACCGAGCCCGACTCGGTGGACCTGCAGCCGGCGCGAGCGACGCTGGTCGGGTTGTGCGCCCGCCTGGGGGAGGCGGACGAGGAGGCGGCGCGTGCGGCGTTTACCGCCCGGCACCCGGACAGCGAGGCGCTGCAGCTGCCGGGGTTTTCGCCGTACGTGCTCGCGGTGCAGGAGGTGCGGTGGGTGGGCGGGTTCGGGGCCGCCGCGTGGCTCGACGGGGGGCGCGTGCGGGAGTGATTGCTCCACGGTGTGTCGAGCCGACCGCCCGTCACTTCATAGATGCATCGAGGAATGCCACGACGGGCGCGATGTACTCGTCGGGTGAGTTGCGCATGCCCAAGCAGTGCCCGAACTTGTCGCCGAACAGCACCTTGGTCGGCGTGGCAACCTTGGCGATCACCTCGGCCGAGTAGAACGGAACCATCCGGTCGTCGCGGCTGTGGATGATGAGGAGCGGGCGTGGCGCAATCCGGGCGGCGGCTCCCACGACGTCGAAGACCGCCGCGTACCCCAGAAGGCGCGTCATCTCGTTGACCTGCGCGAACAAGAACTCCCCGAACAGGCCGAGGTCCTTACGGGCCGAGGGCGGCATCTTGTCTTCGAAGGCTCCCACCGAGCCACCGGCGTCGAGGATCGACGCGGCGTCGGCGATGACGGCGCGCAGCTCGGGGTGCTCCGCCCCGGCGAGGAGTGCTTTCGTCCCCCCCCACGAGAAGCCGTAGAGCGCGACGCGGTCCGGGTCCACGTCCGGCCGCCTGCGGACCGCCTCGATGGCACGCGAGACATCGGCGAGGTCTTCACGCAAGAACCCGCGATACTTGCCGTCGTTGCCGACGAACGAGTTGGTGCGCGCGTCGAGCAGGTAGAGCTGGTAGCCGCGGTCGAGCAGGAAGGCCGACTGCTGCAAGGCGAAGCCGACGTTCGAGCCCCAACCGTGCAGCACGATGACGGTGCCCTTGGGCTTGCCGCCCGTCTTCGCCGGAACGAACCACGCCCGCAGCTCGATGCCGCCGTCCACCGGCAGCGTGAGCTCCTCGTAGCGCGTGATGCCGAGCTCCTTGGGCCGGGCCCGATACGACGAATAGGGCTCCGAGGGCACCGCCGGGGCGCCGGTCAAAGCCTCGGCGTAGGCGCGCCCCGCCTTGCGGGCCCGCTCCATCAGGGCGGCACGATCCAGCTCCGGCGCGGCGGCCGCGAGGCTCGCGGTGCAGCAGAGGACGCCGGCACAGAGGGCGACGGCTGAACGGCACCGGGGCATGGATGACCTCCAAGGCGCGGGTGAATCATCAGGGGAGCAGAAACCCGAAGATGGCCTTCTCCACGGCCTCCGGCTGTTCCAGGTAGGAGAAGTGGCCGCTGCGCTGAAGCCCTGGTTCTCCACCGCAACCGTACCCTGGATGAGATCCTCGCGGCCATGGACGATCAGGGTCGGACCTTGAGGTGCTTGAGTGCCTCGATCCGGTCCGGGGCGCCTTCGAGGTACTTCCGGACCATCAAGAACGAGGGCCCTGGCTGCCCGCAGGAACGACGATCGCCACATCGGACGTACTCCAACCACGCGGGTGGGAGGCGATCAGTTTGGCCGAACCAGCCTCGCCACAGCGACGCGCTCGAAGCCGCCGACGGCGGCAGCGCTCGTCACGCGATCATCATGGCCGAACCGGGTGCGATCACCACGGCCGAGCCTTGACACAGGTACTCGAGGATGGTGGCCGAGCGCAGCCCAGCGAACGGGACGCTTGGGCTAACGTCCGGCGGAGGCGATGATCCTCGTGTCGATGACGCCGCGAGTGACCGAGCCACGCGGCTCGGGCTCTGCTACTACTGGCGTTGGCCCTCGGCGATGCGCGCCCGGAGCAGCCTTCGAACCAAAGAAGCGGGCAGCGGCTTGTCGGCACCGAAGTGAAGAGCACTCTTGGTCTTGCCGTAGCCCTTGATGGCATCCGCGAGCGTCTTCAGCGTTGTTCCGCTGAAGGGGTAGTACGAGCAGCCCGTCGCGGTCGCGGAGAAGCCCGCGATGATGTTGCCTCTGTAGCGGAACGCGGGCAGGCGGTAGCTGATGCACTCCTCGGCCTGGGGGACGAGGGAGCGAATGGTCTTGCGAAGCTTCTGAAGCACTGCCCGGCTTCGGGGATTCACGCCCGCGAGGTACACGTCGATGGCGGGGTCGCGCCTCATGGCATCGAGGACCTTCGGCGGGATCGGACGACACGCGCAGCGCCTTTGGTGCTCACGATGCCACGCGATCCGCTGTTCCAGCGCCGCGCCTTCCGGCAGGACGTGCCGCTCGTGCCACGCCGCGTTCACGGCCCGACCCTACTGCCGGGGTCCAAGGAAGAACAAACGGGGTCTTCGCGGCGGAAGCCGGGTACGGACTGGGACGTCGGGCCGGCGAGGGGGCGGGGCGATGGTGCGCAGAGGCTCACCAACGATGCAGTGCCTGTTCGCTCGAGCAGGGACCGCCGCCACCTCGCAACCCGCCTGGGGTGTGCGACGAGCACAACGACGTGCGAGCCAGCGCATCGGCACGGCCCCCCGGGGAGTTCCCTGGTGCCCTACTGTCACTCGGTCCGAGATTCTAGGCGCGATGTCGGGGGCGCGCATTCAGCCCGCGAGCGGCAGAACGACGTTGCAGGAGGGCTGGGGCGGGGAGGCGCCGGGGCACGCAGCGACTGCGGCTTCCGCCGAAGCACCCCCAGGTCCTGCTCCCCGAAGTTGACATCGACGATGGAGAAGGCGGACCGTCTCCTGCTTAGTCCGGTCCCGAGCGTCTCGGAGGTTCTTTGGAAATGCGTGCATCTCTCACAGCCGCTCTGGTGCTGGTGGGAGCTGCCTCCTCGGTCTGGCTTCTCTCCTGCGCGAACCCGGAAACGTGTTCGGTGAACGGCTACGCTTGTCGTGTCGATAACGCGTGGCCGGAGGCCATGGGTCAGCGAATTCTCGAGGGGTGTAACGGCGAAGCGGACTCCACTTGGGGACGGCATTGGTGCTACGCCTTGGGCGACGGCGGCGGCCCCGATAATTGTTTGCCGCCTCCCGGATTCAATGTGGTGTGTGCGAGCGGCTTCTGCGTCTGCAGATGATGCCGATGATGGACGTATGGCGCGTTCGAGTGCCTTCGACGGCCGGCGCTCCGTCGCGTCCACCACGGCTTCCACCGCTGGCCGGGCTGAGCAGCGACAGTCGAAGGCTCGGCCTGGCTCGCGATGCTCACTGCCGCCCAGGGGGGTCTCCGAGCCGACTCGCGCAGCACGGCTTTCCGCGACCCGTCAGTAAGCCCTGAGGGACTTGTGATGGTTTGAGAAGCGGGGACGAAGGATGACCATCGACCTCGAAGACGGCGGAGAGCCGACCGAGGAGTTCCCTGGGCAGAGGCATCCGCGTGGTGCGGGGCCGGATCAATCCACGGTTGGATACACGCCTGGCGACGAACCGACCGTTCCTTCTCCTGCGGGTGCGATGGGTAGCGGGCCGCGGCTGGCAACCGGCCACTGCCTCGCCGGGCGCTTCGTCATTCTTCGCTTCGTCGCGTGCGGAGGAATGGGCGAAGTCTACGAAGGCCGCGACAACGAGCTGGGCAGCCGCGTCGCGGTGAAGTGGCAGAAGAGGAGAAGCGGCCCGTAGGGACGTGGGGCTGGGGCGCGGGATGCCAGGCGTCTGAGGAGTGGCGGTGGATCAGATCCTCGAAAAGGAGAAGCAGCTCGCCCAGTTCGCGCTCGCCCACCTCTGATCGACCGGGTCCGGCGCAGTCCCCCTCCTGTCGAGGGTCGTCCCTCCAGCGTGCTGCAGGCGTTTCGAGAGCGGGAACATCTGCCGCCCGAAGCAGTGGCCTGGCCAAGCCCCGTCAGGGCTTCCTCTCCAGAGCGGATCCGCTGCTCGGGACTTCAACGAAGGCGCCTTCCTGGCTGTGAACCACGGCGGCGACTCGGACAGCACCGGATCCATCGCCGGAAACCTCCTCGGCCTCCTACACGGACGGAGCGGCATCCCTGCAGAGTGGCTGGATCAGCTCGAGCTCCGGGACGTGATTGAACGTGTCGGCGAGAACCTCTGGGCGCACCTCGGGCCGGAAGAACGGGGACCGTGTGACGGCGTCCGGGGCTATCCAGGCTGGTGAGTGCGGGGACGGAGACGCGTCTGGGGGGACCGATGTCTACGGGCGAACCCGTCCGAGTCGGGGAGGGCGGCTCGTACGGCCTCCCGACCTCGTGGAGCGTTGATGGAGGTGGATGGCCGTCAGGCCTCGTACGAGGAGTGATGGGCGTGGGTGAAGGGCTGCAGGGTCAGTGCAAGCGAGTGCCCACCCGGACATCCATGTGCGCCACACGGACGACCGCGGGGCCTGCATCCGTCGGCCGATCTGAAGTCACGGCCTCGACCCCGCCAAGGGCCTCCCCCAGAGCAAACCATCGTCGGAAACCTGCTCAGGCTCGTCCAGCAAACGCCGGTACGGCCGGCGACCTGCTCGATCAAAGACATGGGCGTGGATTGGGGCGAAGGCGGCCGGCAACGGCAGCGTGTGCTCCGCCTCCCCTTGCGTGCCGCCAATTCGTGCGCTACATACTGAACCACATGGTTCAGCATATGGGTGCCCGCCTCGATGCGTCTTTCGGCGCGCTCTCGGACCCGACCCGGCGCGGCGTTCTGGAGAAGCTCGGACGTGCCGACGCCTCGATCACGGATCTTGCCGCGAAGTTCCACATGACCCTCACGGGCATGAAGAAGCACGTCGGCGTCTTGGAGCAGGCCGGGCTCGTCACCACCGAGAAGATCGGGCGTGTACGGACCTGCAAGCTCGGCCTGCGTCGATTGGACGAAGAGACGGCATGGATCGAGAGGTACCGCCAGCTCTGGGCCTCACGCTTCGACGAGTTGGACAAGGTTGTCGAGGAACTGACACGCAAGGAGAAGGTCGATGGACGCAAGAAGAGGGAGTGATCCGAGTCCGGTGAACCGCACGGCTGCGGAACGGAAGTCCGAGCGTGAGCTGGTCGTCACGCGAACCTTCAACGGCCCGGCGCGCATCGTCTTTGAGGCGTGGACCAAGCCCGAGCTGCTCAAGCGTTGGTGGGTGCCGAAGTCGCTCGGCGTGTCGCTCCTCTCCTGCGAGGTCGATGCTCGGGTGGGGGGCACCTACCGCTTCGTCTTCGGCGAGGCTGCCTCAAAGCCCATGGAGTTCTTCGGTCGGTACATCGAGGTGACACCGCACTCGCGCCTCGTCTGGACCAACGAGGAAGGTGGTGATGGTGGGTTCGTCACCACGGTGACCTTCGAAGAGAACGGTGGCAAGACGTTGGTCGTCATGCACGACCTCTATCCCTCGAAGGAAGCTCTCGACGGTGCCATCGCCTCCGGGAGCACCAGTGGTGGAATGGGCGAGACCTTCGAGCAACTGGACGAGCTTCTCCTCACCTTGGGCGGCGCGAGCGTGGGGCGGTCATGAAGTCGCGCTGGAGGAACCGCCCGAAGCTCCGGGATCGAGATGACCGCACGCGCTCGATGCCCTCGTCGAGCGTCTTACTTACTCGCGCAGTCCCGTGGTAATGGCGGCTCACTCCTCGTCGTGCGCAGCGGCCCAGGTGCCTTGGCGCAGCTGTCGATGCGGCGCGAGTGACGGTGGCGGTGATGGGACTCAGGTGGCCTCCCCGCGTTCGGAGAAGGCGGCAAGGGCGCCGCGGCGAGAAGCCCCCACTGTCCCCCGCTTGCGGCCGCGAGCGGGTGCCCGCGCGGACAGCACTGGATCCCGCGTCGAGAACCGCGGGGACTGCCTCGGTCCGCCAATCTGCCAACCACGGACCAAGCCCGTCAGGCTTCCCATCCAGAGCAAATCCCCCTTCGAGTGGCCGGGTTCGTCCTCCGGAATTTCGCACACGGCGTCCTGCTCGCCGTCAAACCACGGCGGAGACTCGGACAGCACCGGGTCCATCGCCGGGAACGTGCTCAACCTCATCCATGGCCGGAGCGGCATCCCGGCCAGTGGCTCCGGCAGTTCGAGCTCCGGATGTGGTCGAATGTCTCGGTCACGACCTCTGGTCCCACCTCGGGCCGGAGGAGCCGCCCGCGCGCCACGACGCGGAGGATTACCCCGGGTGGTGAGGGCCGGGACTCGGATCGAGACCGGGGCTTGCGAGAACGGCTGCAGGCGCGGAGGTGCTCTGAGCGAGGGAGAGGGGCGCCGAAGGGAAGCGACAGCTGCTCGAGAATGGCCCCGAACGCTAAAGGAGCGGAGGACGACGGCGGCGACGCGGGCGGGTGCGACTGGACTTCGTCACAATGTCACCCACAGTTGTCAGACTCCGCCGGGCGGACAGCGGTCGCTCCTCGACGTCCCGGGCAAGCGGCCTTTACACATGTCGCGGTTTCCTCTCTCCACCCAGTTCCTCACCCTGACCGTGGCCATCCTGGCCGGCGGATGGGCGCGGGGGGCCGGGTGGAC
>DATKKF010000018.1:0-13201 GCA_035543115.1 Myxococcaceae bacterium | reverse complement strand
CAGGCGCTCACGGCGCGCAGCGAGGATCTCGCGGACGACGATCTGCGCCAGGGCCACCGCGGGCACGGCGACCACCGCGCCCGCGATCCCGAGCAGCTCGGCGAGAAAGAGGATGCCGAGCAACGTCACCAGCGGGTCGAGGTGCACGGTGCGCCGGAAGACGAACGGCCCGAGCACGTTCCCCTCCAGCTGCCCGTAGAGGAGGAAATAGCCGAGGGTGATGAGTGCCTTCACCGCTCCCCCGGTGATCAGCGTGACCAGGGTGATGAACGCCCCGGTGAGGATAGGACCTGCGTAGGGCACCAGGCTGGAGAAGCCGCTCAGGAGTCCGAGCGGGAGGAAGTAGGGGGTGCCGATCATCGCCAGGACCGCGGTGGTCAAGGTGGCGTTGACCGAGCAGATGAAGAGCACCCCGCCCAGGTAGCCGCCCACCGCGCGGTACGACTTGGCGAGCACGCCCTCCCACCGCGGCCGGTCGTGCACCGGCACCAGCGCGAGCAGCCGCCGCACCAGCCCGCCGCCGAAGACCAGCATGAACACGGTGAGGACGAGCACGGTGACGAAGCCGGCGACCGCGCTCAGCGCGCTGGTGACCGCGCTCAGGATCGGGTTCACCGCCGTCTGGGCCATGCCGAAGGCGCCGGACAGCGCATCCTTCAGCCGTTCCTCGATCCCGAAGCGTGCGTTCAGGCTCTGGAAGCGAGGCGACTTCCGGAGGTCGCCCAGGGTCTTCGGCATGGAGGCGATGAAGTCCCGGAGCTGGTGGATCGCCGTCGGGACGACGATCAGCATCAGCCCGGTGAGGAGCAGGACCACTGCCAGCGTGGTGAGCGCGATGGCCCACCCCCGGCGGATCCCCCTCGCCTCCATCCGCCGCACCACGTGGTCCAAGGCGATGGCCACCATCATCGCGGCGACGGTGAGGGTGAGCGCCAGCCGGGTCTGGAGTACGAACAGCACCAGAGCCGCCGTGGCCACCGCCGCGAAGCAGACGGTGAACGCCGTCCTCAGTGTCACCTGCGAGCGCACGGCGCTAACCTTGCTCCGCCCATGCCCGCTGGCAAGGACCGCTCGCCCTGCGCACGCTGTGCCGAGGCGCTGGGACGCTCGTGCTGCGAGCCCGGCCCCGGCGAGCGGCTGGCCACCGTCACCGCCACCGACGTCGAGCGGATCCAGGCCGCCACCGGCTTGGCACGCCAGCGCTTCGTCGTGCACGAGCCCCTCTCGCCCGAGGAGTCGCTGGCCTACGAGGCGCGGCGGCCGGGTTACCGCGGGTACTTCCGGCGAACGGTGGTTCGCTGGGGCCTGCGGGCCGAGCGCGGCGTCTGCGTGTTCCTCGGTGAGGGTGGGTGCACGCTCGACCCGTCGGCTCGCCCCACCCCCTGCCTGCTCTACCCGTTCGAGCCGGCCGAGCACGGATGGACGCTCGCCGTGGAGCGCTCGGGCTCACCGGAGCTCGCGGCGACCAGCGCCGAGCCCCGCTGCCTCGCGGCCGAGGAGGCCCGGAGCAAGGGAGGTCTCCTCCGCAGCTTCGCGCTCGAGGTCGAGGGCTTGACGGCGCTGATCGATCGATTGCGGGCGGAGGTGGAGGCCCACCCGGAACCGCTCGACTGCGTCAAGCAGCGTCCGTCACGCACCGTCACCGGGAGGGCGGAAGGAGATCGCCTCGCTCGCTTGCGCAGGGCGCGGCTGCGGTAGAGTGCACCTCGCCAGTCCCGTGAGCGATTCGTCTCCTCGTCAGCTTCTGCTGTTCGAACCCCAGCCGCGAGCCCGGGGCGGCGTCCCGGCCCGCGAGATGGCGGTTCACAAGGCCGCCTCCCTGGCCCAGTACCTCGCCCGCGACCTCGGGATGCCGGTGCGCCTCTCGGTCACCGACAACCGGAGCACGATGATCAGCTTCCGCCGTGCGCCCTCGGCGCTCCGGCTGCGGCTGCACCACATGTTCCTCGACGCGCCGGATCCGGTGGTCCAGGCGGTGGCCGACTACGCGGGGCGCGGACGACCACAGGCCGGTCGGGTGCTGGACGAGTTCATCAAGCGCGAGCAGCCGCGCATCCGTCAGGAGCGAGACGCCTCCGACGAGCGCTTCTCCCCCGAGGGACGCTTCTTTCACCTCGAGGAGATCCGAGACATGCTCAACGAGCGCTTCTTCCAGGGCGGGGTGCGGGCGAGCATCGGCTGGGGCCGTGCCCCGGGCCGCCGCCGGCGCAAGTCGATCCGCCTGGGCGTCTACGACCACCAGACCCGGGAGATCCGCATCCACCCGGCGCTGGACCACCCCGAGGTGCCGCGGTTCTTCGTGGAGTTCATCGTCTTCCACGAGATGCTGCATCAGCTGTTCCCCAGCTCGAACGGGCCGGGTCGGCGGGCTCATCACCCGCGGGCCTTCCGCGACCGCGAGCGCGCCTTCCCTCTGTACGAGGCGGCGATCGCCTGGGAGCGCGAGAACCTGCGCGCTCTCCTCCAGCGCTAGGCCACCATGAGACGCGCCAAGATGGTCTGTACTCTCGGGCCCGCGTCGTTGAAGCCCGAGGTCCTCGAAGAGATGCTCAACGCGGGGATGGACGTGGCCCGGCTGAACTTCAGCCACGGGAGCCACGCCCAGCACACGCAGACACTGTCGATGCTCCGCACCGCCTCCCTGAAGGTCCGGAAGGCCGTCGGGGTGCTGGGAGACCTGCAGGGGCCGAAGATCCGGACCGGGAAGCTGGTGGAGGGGAAGGTGGAGCTGGTCCCCGGGGCCACGTTCTCCATCACCACCGACGAGTCGGTCCCGGGGACGCAGGAGATGGTCTCCACCACCTACCCCTTCCTCGCCTCGGACGTGAACCCCGGTGACCGCATCCTGCTCGACGATGGCCTGCTCGAGCTGCGGGTGCTGGAGACGGACAAGAAGCAGCTGGTGCGGACCGAGGTGGTGCACGGCGGCACGCTGAAGAACAACAAGGGCATCAACCTCCCCGGCGTGGCGCTCCGGGCCGAGGCGCTGACCCCCAAGGACCGGGAGGACCTGGTCTTCGGCATCAAGGCTGGCGTGGACTACATCGCGCTGTCCTTCGTGCGTCAGCCGAGCGATCTGGACCAGGCGCGGGCGGCGATGGCCGAGGTTGGCCGGCAGGTCCCGATCATCGCCAAGCTGGAGAAGCCGGAGGCCATCGCCCGGCTGGATGCGATCCTGGAGAAGACCGACGGGGTGATGGTGGCCCGCGGCGACCTGGGAGTGGAGCTCCCGCCGGAGGAGGTCCCGGCGATCCAGAAGGACATCATCCGCCGGGCGAACCTCCGCGGTCTCCCGGTCATCGTGGCCACGCAGATGCTCAATTCGATGTGCGAGCATCCCCGGCCGACCCGCGCCGAGGCCTCGGACGTGGCGAACGCGGTCTACGACGGGGCGGATGCGTTGATGCTCTCGGGAGAGACCGCCTCGGGCAGCTACCCGGTGGAGTCGGTGCGGATGATGGAGCGCATCATCCTCGCGGCCGAGAGTGCGGCCCGCACCCACGGCAAGGCGCCAGCGCGCATCGGCGGGGTGACCTTCCCGGCATCCTTTCCCGACGTGATCGCCGGCGTGGCCTGCGAGGCCGCGCGGGCCGCGGGCGCGGTGGTCATCGCCGCCTTCACGCTCTCGGGGCACACGGCGCGGCTGCTCAGCCACTACCGGCCGCCGGTGCCCATCGTGGCCTTCTCACCCAACCAGGAAGTGCGGCGGAAGCTGTCCCTGCTCTGGGGCGTGGTGCCGCGGGTGCTCGAGCCGGTGGACCGGACCGAGGAGATGGTCCGCCGCGTCGAGGAGGAGCTCCTCAGCCGGGGGTTCGCCCATCGCGGGGACCGGGTGGTGATCGTCTACGGCGCTCCGGTCGGGCAGCCGGGGAAGATCAACAGCATGCGGCTCCACGAGATTGCCTGAGGCGCGGGTCCGAGGCTCCCGTCGCGTGCCGGGCCGTCTCGACGTCAGCGGCGCGCCCGCGACGGGCGCTTCCTCGCGCGCCGAGTGCTCGCCCGGGCCGGAGCGTTCCGTCGAGCAGGAGCCTTTCCCGCCGCGGTCGCCTTGCCCTGCACGATGGCCCACAACCGTTTCGGCGCGATGAGTCGGTAGCTCTCGAGCACCAGCGCGCGGACCTCGCTCCATTCGCGAACGCCCTTCACCTCCATGCTGATCCAGCCGTGCGCCCCCACGTAGGGAGCGCGGGCGAAGCGTGGGTCCTGGACCGCCGCATCGGCGTGCTCTCGCTCGAGCTTGAAGCCGATGGTGAAGCTCCCTCCCTGGTCCCCGAACCCGGCGAAGATCTTTCCTCGGACCCGGAAGTGCGGCTGGCCCCAGGTCATCGTCTCGGTCGCCTCGGGCAGCGTGAGGCAGATCCGGCGCATCTCGTTCAGCGGGCTGGAGCGGGACATCAGAGAATCCTCCTCTGGCCAGCACGCTCAATGAAGATCCAACGGCAGCAGGGCGGGGTGGGCTGGCGGAGCGCCCGGCCGGAGCGTGCCGTCGTCGGCAAACCGGCCCCATCCGCTGTCCACCAGGGCGAGGACGCCCCGGCGCGTCGCGACGGCGTGCGTCGGGTCCCCGAGCTCCGGCGCCCTGGAGAGCACCGTCCACCGCGTCACCCGCCGTCCGTCCGGGGTGAGCCAGAGGCGGACCACCCTCGGCTGCACGATGCCGTTCTGCACCGCGACCACCCCTCCCGGCGCAGCCGTCAGACCATCGATGCCGCCGGTCACCAGATCTCCCGGTCCCAGCACCGGCTCGGGGACTCCGCCTCCGACGGGCATGGCGAAGAGCCCGAGCGTCCAATCGGGCACCAGCAGCGTCCGGCCGTCCGGGGCGAGGGCCGGTGTCTGCGGGCTGGCGAAGGTGTGCGCGGGGACCAGCGGCTCGAGCACCCCGCCGTCCGGTGCCAGACGATAGACGGTCCCGGCGAGTGCGTCGGACACCAGAACGGCCCCGTCGGACGTGACCGTGATGTCCCCCAGGAGGTGAGGACCATCGGCCGGGGGCTCACGTCGGGCGATCTCGGTGGCGTCGTCCAGCCGGTAGGTCACCAGCGCCGACCGCCCCTCGTCCGTCGTCCGGAAGCCCTCGGCCTGCGGTACCGCGTCCACGCTCACGTGCAGCACCCGTCGCCGCGCATCGAGCCCGAGCGCGAACGCCCCGCTTCCGGCCGGCGCCGGGTGCGCCCACGCGCGCCATGCGCCACCGACACCTCGCCAGACCTGGCCGGTCCGCACGCTGGAAACGAACACCGCGCCGGTGCGCGCATCCTCCGCCAGGTCCTCGACCAGCCCGAGCTCCGGGGGAATCGCCCGCGTGGGCCCCGGCCTCACCGGGCTGCGGCCCGCGGCGAACCGCTCGACGAGCGGGGTCCACCGCGCATCGGTCCGGAGAGGCCTCAGATCCGGGTCCTCGGAGAGGTCCACCGCGAGCCCGGCGCTCGCCAGCGGCGTGAGCACCTCGAAGGCCCGATCGGTCCGCCCGGCCCGCGCCTCGAGGCACGCAAGGTCGTACTGGACGTCGATCCGGCCCGGGGCCGCCGCGCGCCGCCGCCCGAGCGCCTCTCGCGCCTCGTCGAGCGCCCCCGCGCCGATCGCCCGGGCGAACGCGCGGCGCGCAGCCGCGTACGCCGCCGGTCGTCCCGCCGGGGACGGAGAACCGCCGTCGGCGCGGAGCACCACCGCCACGAGCACCAGGAGCGTGCGCATCGCACACCTGGGGCTCTCACACCGCGGCAGACCGGCGTGCGACAATCCGCGATCCATGCTCGCCCTGCAGCTGGCTGCGCTCCTGCTGGCCGCCGCCGCCCCCCAGAAGCTGGACCTCGTGATCGAGCACGGCCGAGTGGTGGACGGCTCCGGGAGTCCCTGGTTCCGCGCCGACGTGGGTATCCAGGGGGACCGCATCACCCGGATGGGGGACCTGCGCGAGGTGCCGGCGAAGCTCCGCATCGACGCACGCGACCACCTGGTCGCCCCCGGGTTCATCGACCTGCTCGGCCAGAGCGAGCTGTCGGTCCTGGTCGATCCCCGCGCCGAGTCGAAGATCCGCCAGGGCATCACCACCGAGATCACCGGCGAGCTGGGCACGGTGGCCCCGGTCCGCGACGAGATCCTCGGCGGGGTCATGGGCTGGCTCTCGCTGCACCAGATCAAGATCGACTGGAAGGACCTCGACGGGTACTGGAAGCGCCTCCGGGCGACCCGGCCCGCGATCAACATCGGGACCCTGGTCTCCACCGGCCAGGTCCGCGCGGTGGTCATGGGCCAGGGGTCCGAGGCGCCCACGCCCGAGCAGCTGCTCCGGATGCAGATCGAGGTGCAGAAGGCCATGCGCCAGGGCGCCTTCGGCGTGGCCGCCGCGCTCGCGTACCCTCCGGCGCGCTACCAGACCACCGACGAGCTCGTGCTGCTGGCCCGCTCCGCGGCGAAGTTCGGAGGATTCTACGCCACGCACCTCCGGGACGAAGGCGACCAGGTGCTCCAGGCCCTCGACGAGGCGCTCGACGTCGGGCGTCGCGGCGGGCTTCCGGTGGAGGTCTGGCACCTGAAGGTCGCCGGGAAGGAGAACTGGGGCCGCATGCCCGAAGTGCTCCAGCGGGTCGCCGCGGCGCGCGCCGACGGGCTCGACGTCTCGGCCAACGTGTACCCCTACCTCGCGGGGGCCAACATGCTCCACGCCGACGTGCCGGACTGGGCACTGGCGGGCGGCGTGTCGGCGATGCTCGGCCGGCTCAGGGACCGGGAGCAGCGGGCACGCATCGAGAAGGAGATCACCGCCAGCTGGAAGGACGCCTCCGAGCCCGAGCGGGTGATCGTCCTCCTCGGGCTCTCACCCGAGGCCAAGCACTACGAGGGCAAGAGCCTGGCCGACGTGGCGAAGGCTCGCGCCACCACCCCTGCCGCGGCGCTGGTGGACCTGATCCTTCTCGACGGTGGGAGCACCCAGGTGCTCCGGTTCGTCGCCAGCGAGTTCGACCTCCGCGAGGCGCTCCGTCAGCCCTGGGTGGCGATCGGCGTCGACGCGAGCGCCGATGCGCCGGACGGGCCGCTCGGTCCGGAGGGGACGCACCCTCGCGCCTTCGGCTCGATGGCCAGGCTGCTCGGGACCTACGCCCGCGACGAGAAGCTCTTCACCGTCGAGGAGGCGGTGCGGAAGGTCACCTCCGGCGCCGCCCGGCGGCTCGGGCTCACCGACCGTGGCCTGCTTCGCCCGGGGATGATGGCCGACATCGTCGTCTTCGATCTCGCCCGGGTGAAGGACATGGCGACCTACGCGAAGCCCAAGCAATTCCCCGAGGGAATCGAGACCGTCCTGGTCAATGGGCAGCCGGTGCTGGTGGACGGCATCCGCACCGAGGTCCGGTCCGGGCGGGCGCTGCTGCACCCGGTGCCGGACGCGGTCCGCTAACTGTAACTTAGCTCGCACGTCTCGAGCGGGCCGCCGCCGAAAGCTCGGCGCTCCTGCCGCGATCGAGGTGCCGGCGTCGACGCTCAGTCGGGCTCGCCGGCCCTCTTCGGCTCGGGGAAGCGCCGGAACCAGCTGTTCGCGTTCCAGGTGGGACGCGCCGGCGCCTGGGCGATGGAGACGCCGAGCAGGAAGTTGAAGCGCGTCAACTGGGCGAACGGCCCCCAGTCCCGGTCGGGCTCGAACCCGTCCTGCGGCTGGTGGTAGCGCTTGCGCCAGAAGTCCTTCTCGGCGGCGCGCTGATCGGGGGTGAGCCCCGCGACCCCGTTGAAGGTCTGCGCTGCGGGGATGCCCTTCTTGACGAAGTTGAAGTTGTCCGAGCGGATGAAGTAGCTCTCCTCGGGCTCGGGATCCGGCGAGATCTGGAGGCCGAGCGCATCGGCGGCGCGCGCCACGTTTGCTCCGAGCGAGCTCTCGTCGGTCCCCAGAGCGACCACGTCCTTCAGCGGGTGGACCGGGTAAGCCCCGTCCACGTCGATGTCGGCGACGATGTCCTTCAGGGGCACGGTCGGATGGCGGGCGAACCACTCCGAGCCGAGCAACCCGCGCTCCTCGGCGGTCACGAAGAGGAAGAGGATGCCCCGTCTTGGCGGCTGGCCAAGGCGGGTGAAGGCCCGGGCGGTCTCCAGGAGGCTGCCCACGCCGGCCGCGTCGTCCGAGGCTCCGTTGTAGATGCGGTCCCCGTTCACCGGCTTGCCGATGCCCATGTGGTCGAGGTGGGCGCCGTAGACGACCACCTCGCCGGCGGTGGGGGAGGCCGGGTCTCCGGGCAACAGCCCCACCACGTTCTCCGAGGTGATGTGCCGGATCCTGCTCTCGCGCCGAAGGCGGCCGCGCAGCCCGAGCGAAAATCCCCGCGGCTTCCCCTGCGCCGAGGCCTCGACCAGTCCGGCGACGGTCTCCGGTCGGCCGGCCTGCTTCAGGAGCGCCTCGAAGGCGGCGGAGCTGATCGTCCCTGCCGGAAGCAGCGGGGGTGAGTCCTCGAGCCGCATTGAATCGAAGGCGAAGTACTCCGCCAGGAGCGTGAACGGCGTGATGGCCTCCTTCGCCGGGGGCCACACCCAGACCACCGCCCGGGCCCCACGGCGCATCAGCTCGCGGGCGACCCGCTCGCTCTGCCCGTGGACTGCCGACGCCAGCGAGGGAAAGAAGTCCGGGCGTTCCGAGCGCGGGGCACCGAAGAGGGCGAGGACGATCTTGTCCCGCACCTCGACTTGGGCGAAGTCGTCATAACCGTACTCCGGGACACTGAGCGCGTACCCGGCGAACACCACCTCGCCGCTCACGTCGGTCACGCCCTGGTCCAGGTCGGTGAGCAGCAACAGGTTCTCGCCCTTCACCAACGTCGCTGGCGTGCCCGGGCCGCCGCTGAACTGGAGGGAACCGGACACCGGCGTCGCCCGCACGAAGGGGACCTTCTGAAAGTAGCTCCCGGCCTCGCCCGCCGGCTGGAGCCCCAGCGCCTGGAGCTCGCTCGCCACGTACCGGGCCGCCACGTCGTACCCCGGGGTGCCGGGGTCGCGTCCGCCGAGCAGGTCGTCGGCCAGGAAGCGGATGTGGCCGGCGAGGGCCTCGGGGCGGATGCCAGCCGCGGCGGACTTCGCGCCGTCGGTGAAACCGTTCGCGTCGACGGCGGGCGTGGTCGGCCGGGGGGCAGACGTCGCGCAGGCGAGGGAGAGACAGCAGGGAAGCAGGGGCAGGAGGCGCATGAGCGCCGGAGAGACAAGCACGGTCCCCCCCGGGGGCAATGCGCAGTTTGCTGTCAGCTGCCCGGTCGGGGCTGGAAGAAGCTCCCCGGGAGCAGGCGGGGACGCTCGGGACGCTGCGTCACCGAAAGCCCGAGCAGAAACTGGAACCGGGCCAGGACCGCGGCCGGTCGGTGGTCTCGGTCCGGCTCCCAGTGGTCGGCGGCGCGGTGGTAGTGCGACTTGCGGTAGGCGGCGGCGTCCGCGCGCTCGCGCTCGCTCGCCCCGCCCAGCCCCACCCGGGTGGCGGTCGCCGGGATTCCGGCGCGGAGAAAGCTGTACTGATCGCTCCGGACCGCGAAGGCCTGCTGCGGGTCCGAGTCGGACCCCAGGGCGAGCCCGAGCGCCGTCGCCGCGCGCTGCGCGTCCTCCCGGAGCGTGCTCTCCTCGGCCCCGAGCGCCACCAGCTCGTGCGGGGGAAAGACCGGAAGTCCCGAGTCGGCGTTCACGTCCGCCACCAGCGCCTCGCGCCGCACCGGCGGGTGCTCCACGAACCACTCCGAGCCGAGGAGGCCCTCCTCCTCCCCGCTCACCAGGACGAAGAGCACCCCGCGCCGAGGCCGCTGCGGGAGCCGGGTGAACGCGCGGGCGACCTCCAGCACGTTGGCCACCCCGGATGCGTTGTCCGAGGCGCCGTTGTAGATGGCGTCCCCCGCCTCGGGCTTTCCGATGCCGAGGTGGTCGAGGTGGGCGGTGTAGACGACGTCCTCCCCGGCGGCGGGCGACCCGGGCGCCCCGCGCCACAGCGCGACGACGTTGGCGGTGTGCACGGTGCGGAGCGCGGCCTCCACCCGGAGATGCACCTGTGCGCCCAGCGCCAGCGGGGTGTGCTCGCGGCGCTCGGCGGCGGCCAGGAGCGAGGCCAGCCGCTCCGGTCGGCCCGCGGCGGCGAGCAGCGCGTCGGCACCGGCCATCGACAGGCCCGCCTGCGGGAGCGTGTCGCGCGCCGGCACCAGCCCGTTCTCGACCAGGGCCATCGCCCCGCGCTCGCTGGCCGAGACCTGCTCGGGGAAGGAGAAGATCTTCTCCCGCGCGGGCGTCTGCACCCACAGCACCCCGGCAACGCCCCGGGCCATGAGCCGCTCGAGCTTGGACCGCGCCGAGCCGTAGACCGCGCTGGGGATGGGCGGGAAGAAGTCCGAGGTGGTGCCGAGCGGCGCGCCCACCAGCACCATCGCCAGCTTTCCCCTGAGGTCCACCCCGGCCAGGTCGTCCCAGCGGTACTCCGGGGCGACGATGCCGTGGCCTACGTACACGACGGGGGCGGTCACGTCCGCCACCCCGTCTCCGAGCGCTGGCCGGGCAATGAACTCGCGCTGGAAGGCGAGCGCAGCTGCGTCGCCCCCAGGGGTGCCCACCTCCAGTCGCGCGGAGCGGGTCTGCCCGGCCCGGAAGGTCATCGCCTGGAACCACCCCCCCTCGTCGCCGGCGGGCTCCAGCCCCATGCCCTGCAGCTGGCTCGCGACGTAGGCCGCGGCGATGTCGAAGCCGCGCTCGCCGGGTGCGCGTCCCTCCAGGAGGTCGTCGGCCAGGAAGCGGATGTGGGCGGAGATTGCCTCGGCCCGGATGGCGGCCGCGGCATCGGCGGCCCCCGGGGCGATGACGTCGGGTCCTTGCGGGGTCGAGGGAGCCGTCCCCGCGGTGGCACAGCCGGCGAGCAGCAGGCACCAGAGGAGAGGCGGAGAGGGGGCGAGGCGACGGAGCCGGGCGCGCATGAAAGCTCCGGCGAGCCTAGCGTCCCCTCTGGCGGGCCGGGGGACTTGCGGTCAAAGGCCCGGTGGCCGCAGCGCCCGGCGGGGCACCTCGGCCTCGACGAAGACGCGGAGCAGCTCCCCGTCCAGCATCCCGTTCCGCGCCTCCTGGTGGAGGATGTCCAGCGCCGCAGGGTGGGGCACGGCCTTCTTGTACGGCCGGTCGGCGGCGGTGAGCGCGTCGTAGACGTCGGAGATGGCCATCATCTTGGACTGCACCGGGATGGTCTCGGCGGGGATCTTCCGCGGGTACCCCGAGCCGTTCAGCCGTTCGTGGTGTGCGTAGGCGATGTCGGGCACGCGCTTCAGCGCCCGGGTCCAGGGGATCTGCGAGAGGAAGCGGAAGGTGTGGCTGACGTGACTCTCGATCTCCAGCCGCTCCTCGGCCGAGAGCGAGCCCCGGGGGATGCTCAGCCGCTCCACCTCGCGCGGGAGCAGCAGGGGAAGCTCGGCCTCGCGCTCGTCGCGAAAGCGCTGACGTCCCAGGTCCGCCAGCCGCTCGAACCCGCCGGAGGGCAGGATGGTGGGGCGGTTGCAGGCGAGGACGAACTCCAGCGTCTCGTCCAGCTCGCGCAGCTCGGCCTCGAGCCGCTCGGCCTCTTCGCGCTCGAGCGAGGCCTGCAGCATTCCCTCACGGGCGGCCTCGAGCCGTCGTTCCAAGCTCCGCAGCTGCCGGTCCTTCCGCGCCAGGGCGAACCGGGCCCGCAGCCCGTCGAGCTCCTGGGGGTAGAGCTTCTCCGCCTTCACCAGGACGTGCTCGCGGACGCCCACCTTGCCGAAGTCGTGGAGCAGCGACGCGTAGCGCATCTCCTGGACGTCCTGGATGCCGAAGCGGAGGCGGGCGTAGGGCCCGCTGCTCTCGTGCTCCAGCGCCTCCGCCAGGCCCACGGTGAGCGAGGCCACCCGGCCCGAGTGGCCGGCGGTGGTCGGATCCCGCGACTCGATGGCCACCACCGAGGCGGAGACGAAGCCCTCGAAGAGCCTGTTGATCTCGTCGTGGAGCAGCGCGTTCTCGATGGCACCCGCAGCCTGGCCTCCGAGCGCGAGCAGGAGCTCGGCGTCCTCGTCGGTGAAGACGCCGACGTGCTTGTTGAGCGCCTGGAGCACGCCGGTGACCTCGCCCTGGGCGTCGCGCATCGGGACGCAGAGGATGGTGTGCGTCCGGTAACCGGTGGCCGCGTCCACCGTGCGGTTGAAGCGCGGATCGGCGTAGGCGTCCTGGATGTTGATGACCTGCCCGGTCTCGGCCACCGACCCGGCGATGCCCTTGCCGAGCTTGACCCGGATCTCATGGGCGGCGCCCTGGGCCACCTTGCTCCACAGCTCCCCCCGCTCTCGGTCGAGGATGAAGAGCGTGCAGCGGTCGGCATCCACCACCTTGGCCGCCTCGTAGATGATGAGCGGGAGGAGGAGCTCGAGGTCGCGCGCCGCGGCCATCGCCTTGGCCACGTCGAGGATGGAGGTGAGCTTCGAGACCCTTCCGGCCAGGTCCTGCGGACTGTGAATGTCCGGGCTCACCGGAAAGACGCTACCCCAACGGCCCGTCGGAGGAGGGGTCGGGGGCCTCTAGTGGCGCTCGCCGGCGCCGGCCAGGCGGGCCACCTTCGACATGAAGGAGGGGTCGAAGGGCTTCACGTCGTAGTCGTCCGCTCCGAGCTCCAGGCAGACGTGACGGGTGAACTGGTCCTCGATCGCCGAGAGCACCAGAACCTTGATGTCCCGCGTCCGGGGGTCGCGCTTGAGGGCGGCGAGGAGGTCGCGGCCGTCGACGTGCTGCTTGAGGTCCAGGATGATGACCGCCGGCTGGTGGCGGATCGCGAGCTCCAGGACCTGCTGCGACGTGGTGTCGGTGATGTAGGACAGGCCTGCGCGGCGGGCTTCGCGGGCCAGGGCGGCCACGACGCCGGGCTCGTCGTCGGCGATCAGGATGGTGGGCTTCTCGGACATTGAACTCTCGCGACGGAGATGGATCGCAAGAAGCACACCGACCTGTAACTCCAGCGGTCTCGCGGGGTTGAGAGTGAGGTCCATGGGTCACCTCGGATGTGGGGGGTCGTCCGCCCGCGGTCACTTCTGACCTCGTCCGCGGGTTGACCCTCGAGGCCCCATCGGTTACGGAGGGCGTCCCTCGATGAGAGGGGTTGTCGGCCTCGGGGAGTGGCTCAGCCTGGTAGAGCACTTGGTTCGGGACCAAGGGGTCGCAGGTTCGAATCCTGTCTCCCCGACACGCTGAAGGGGTCGGAGTCGCT
>DATKKF010000017.1:0-5162 GCA_035543115.1 Myxococcaceae bacterium | reverse complement strand
CCGCTGGTGACGAGAAGAAGCAACCGCACGATCTGTCCGCGATGCGGATCTTCTCCAAGGTCATCATCTACGTGAAGGAGAACTACGTCGACCCCAAGCGGGTGCACCCCAAGGAGATGATGGTGGCCTCGCTGGAGGCCGTGGAGAAGACGGTGCCCGACGTGATGGTCGACGGCAACGCCGACACCGGTCACATGAAGCTGAACGTGAACGGCAAGCTCCGCGACTTCGACATCAGCCACGTCGATTCGCTCTGGAAGATGTCCTTCCAGATGAAGGACGTCTTCGAGTTCATCGGCAGCAACCTGCGCCCCAGCGAGGACACCCGGGACGTCGAGTACGCCGCGGTCAACGGCATGCTCTCCACCCTCGACCCGCACTCGGTGCTGCTGAAGCCCGAGTACTACCGGGAGATGCGGCTCACCACCAAGGGTGAGTTCGGGGGCCTGGGCTTCGTCATCCAGATGAAGGAGAGCAACCTCACCGTGGTGCGGGTGCTCCCCAAGACGCCGGCCTCCCGCGCGGGCATCAAGAAGGACGACCAGATCAAGAAGATCGGCGAGGAGTCCACGGTCAACATGGACCTCAACGAGGCCGTGTCCAAGCTGCGCGGCCCCGTGGACAGCCGGGTCACCATCACCGTCGAGCGCAAGGCCGCGGACAAGCCGATGGTGCTGACGCTCGCCCGGGCCACCATCTCCATCGAGTCGGTGCAGTCCAAGCTGCTCGCCGGCAACGTGGGCTACATCCGGCTGAAGAACTTCCAGGGCAACACCACCCGGGACATGCAGACCGCCCTGGGCAAGCTGGCCTCCGACGCCGAGGCCACGGGCGGGCTGAAGGGCCTGGTCCTCGACCTCCGGGGCAACCCGGGCGGTCTCCTGGAGCAGGCGATCCAGGTCTCGGACCTCTTCCTCAGCCAGGGCACCATCGTCACCACCGTCTCGCTCAGCGAGCGGCAGCGAGAGGAGAAGCGCGCCCACGCCGATGACGGGGACAACAAGTATCCGCTGGCGGTGCTGGTGAACCCCGGGAGCGCCTCGGCCTCGGAGATCGTCGCCGGCGCACTGAAGAACCTGAACCGTGCGGTCATCATCGGCCAGCAGACCTTCGGCAAGGGCTCGGTGCAGGTGCTCTACGAGTTCGGCTCGCCCAGCGGGAACCCCAACGACGAGAGCGCGCTCAAGCTCACCATCGCCAAGTACCTCACCCCGGGCGACGTCAGCATCCAGGAGGTGGGGATCGAGCCGGACATTGAGCTGGTCCCCACCCGCGTCACCGCCGACCGGGTGAACGTCTTCGCCCCGCGCAAGACGCTCGGCGAGGCCGACCTCGAGCACCACTTCGGGAACTCGGCGAACAACCCCGCGGCCACCAAGCGCGAGGAGGTGCTGGGCAAGGAGAAGCCCTTCGTCAGCATCCGCTACCTGAAGGAGGACGCGAAGCAGAAGGACGCCGCGGCCCGCCAGCAGAAGGTGGAGGAGGGCAAGGACCCCAAGCTGTCGAAGAACGACAAGGACAAGGGCCAGAAGCTCGAGCCGGGGAAGAAGAAGGACGCCGCCCACCCGCTGCTCGACACCGATCCCAACAAGCTAGACGAGGACCTCTACGACCAGCTCGACGCCGAGGCCCAGGACGAGGTGAAGGAGGACTTCGAGGTCCTCTTCGCCCGCGACTTCGTGCTGAAGGAGCCGTTCGTGCAGCGCGACCGGATGCTCCAGTCCGGCAAGGGCTACCTCCAGGAGCGGGGTCTCCAGGAGACCGAGCGGATCAACACCGCCATCGCCGCTCTGGGCGTCGACTGGGCGCCCGGGCCCACCCCCAAGGCTCCCCAGCTCCTGGCCACGCTCCGCCCCGGCCCCGAGAAGCGGCTCGTCCCGGGTGACTCGTTCGACCTCGAGGTCACCGCGGAGAACAAGGGCTCCGAGCCGCTGTCGCGGATCCGGGCCTGGACCGAGAGCGAGGACCCGCTCCTCGACCGCCGCGAGTTCGTCTTCGGCACCCTGAAGCCCGGCGAGAAGCGCACCTGGAAGGTGCCGGTGAAGGTGCCCAAGGACATGTACAGCCGTCGCGACGACGTGACGGTGCGGTTCCTCGACGATCAGGGAACGCTTCCGCAGCAGCTGGTGGCCGAGGTGAACTTCGGCGAGCTCCCGCGCCCGGCCTTCGCGCTCGACTGGCAGGTGGTGGACGACTGCGCCCAGTGCAACGGCGACGGCGTCGCCCAGCGCGGGGAGAGCGTCACCCTCCTGGTGGACGTGACCAACCAGGGCACCGGCAAGGCGCTCGACGCGGTGGGGTCGATCAAGAACGCCGCGGACCAGAACATCTTCATCGAGAAGGGCCGGTTCCATCTGGGGGAGATCGCCCCCGGCGAGACCAAGACCGCGCGGTTCCAGCTCGAGGTGAAGAGGGGCTACGTGGGCGACAGCTTCCCCTTGAAGCTGGCGATCATCGACGAGCCGCTCGAGGAGTTCTCCACCGAGCGGCTGAACCTTCCGCTCTCCGACCGGCCGTACACGGTCGAGGCGCGCAAGGGCGCCATCCGGGTCGAGGCCGGCGCGCCGGTGCTCGCCGGTCCGGACGAGCGGGCCCCGGTGATGGCCAGGGTGAAGAAGGCCGGGGTGGTGCCGGTGCTCGCCCGGGTGAACGGGCTCACCAAGGTGGAGACCGAGAAGGGACGGTTCGGCTTCGTTCGCGCCTCCGACGCCCACGAGGCCCGGAACGCTAGGGCCGCTGCCGCCGAGCTGGCCGCGGTACCCTACCGCGAGCCGCCGCAGATCGTCCTCCAGGTCGACCAGAGCCAGGGCGGCGTGGTCGCACCCTCGGACCGGTACACGCTCTCGGGCACCGTGTCCGAGCCCAAGGGGCTGCTGGACATGTACGTGCTGGTGAACGACCGGAAGGTCTTCTTCCGCACCTCGGACAGTCCGAAGAACGAGCCCACCAAGCTGAAGTTCAGCGCCGATTTCCCCCTCAAGGAGGGCGCGAACTCGGTGATGGTGGTGGCGCGGCAGACGCAGGACTTCGCCTCGCGCAAGGTGCTCATCATCCGGCGCCGTCCGGCCGCGGTGGCCCAGGCGCTGGCGCGGGCCCAGGCCGAGCCGACCGTCCGGCCGTAGCCGGCCTCCCCTCAGGCACCGAGCGCCGCCCGGAGCGCCCCCGGGCGGTTGGTGATGCAGCTGTCCACGCCCCAGGCGCGGAGCTCCCTCGCGACGTCGGGGTCGTCCACCGTCCAGACCGCCACCTCGCGCCCCCCTGCGTGCCAGCGCCGCACGTCCGCCTCGGTAAGCTGGCCGGCCGCAGGGTGCACCGCGTCCCGGCCGAGCAGCGGCAGCGCGACGTGGCGCTGGACGAGCCGAGGGCGGTCCGGGTCGAGCAGCAGCCCACGCTTCAACCGCGGATGGGCGAGCGCCAGCCGCAGGAGGCAGCGGGAATCGAACGACGAGACGACGACGTGGTCCTGGTGTCGCCCCGACTCGAGCAGCGCGCCCGTCGCATCGGCCACCGCCGTGCCGGCCCAGTCCTCGCTCTTCAGCTCGACGTTCACGAACGCCGTTCGAGGGAGCGCCTCCAGCACCTCGGAGAGCAGCGGGATGCGCCCGGGGGATGCGCCGGCCGGACCCGCTCTCACCTCGAGCCGGGCGAGCGCCGACCAGGGTGTGTCCGCGACCCGGCCCCTCGCCCCGGTGAGCCGCTCGAGACGCGCGTCGTGGAAGACGACCACCTCGCCCGAGCCGCAGAGGCGGGCGTCGAGCTCGACCCCGTCCGCGCCCTGGGCGAGCGCGAGCTGGAAGGCGACGAGGGTGTTCTCCGGCGCGTCGCTGCTCGCGCCCCGGTGACCGAGGATGCGCACGGCGAAAGAGAGCGTCCGGCCGCGGCCCGGGCGAGGTCAAGCCGCTTGCGCCCACCGGCCCCGCGGGCGATGTTCGGAGCCTGCGTCATGCCTCGCCTGGGATTCGGAGAGCTGCTGGTCATCGGCTTCGTGCTGCTGGTGGTGTTCTCCGCCTCGCGCATGTCGTCGCTGGGGAACGCGCTCGGGAAGTTCGTGTACTCCTTCAAGAAGGCGTCCCAGGGTCAGGGCTTCGTCGACGTGAAGCCGGAGCGGACCCTGCGCGCGTCGCGCGACCGGGACAAGGACGGCGACTCGGGGCAGGGCTGAGGCTCCCCTGCGGCCCGCTCAGCGGTCGACGCTGGCGGTCACCCTCAGCCGCAGCCCGGAGAGGTCGCGCGGTGCCTCGTCGAGCAGCACCAGGAAGTCCGCCTGCTGCCCGTCCGCGACGGGGGTGGCCGCGCCAAGCAGCCGCGTGCGCAGCGCCTCGACGTCGGCCGGGCTGGCGGCCCGCCACAGCTCCTCGGGTGTGGCGATCGCTCCGGCGAGCGTCTCGCCGGTCTTCACCGCCTGCGCTCCGTCCCAGACCTCCGCCCGCACCCGGACGCGCGCCGACGGCGCTCCGCGGTTGAGCACCCGGCCGCGCACGTAGAGCAGCGAGCGCCCGGAGCGGGTCTCGTAGGTGCCGGGCGTCACCTCGACCGGCGTGACCCCGCTGCCGGGCCGGAGCGCCTGGAGGAGACGGCGTGGCGAGAGCGCCGACCCGTCGACCCGGCCCACCGTGGCCCAGCTCGACGCGAGCCCCAAGACCACCAGGAGGAGAAGCGCGGCCAGCCCCACGTTGAGGATGACGGCGCTCACCCGGCGCGCGGTGCCCGGCAGCTCGCGCTCCTGGAGCCCGAGCCGCGCACGCCCCGGGGGCTTGGAGATGGCCGGCATCGGTCCCGAGGTCGCGGGCACGGGCGCCACGGAGCGTGCCTCCTCGGCCTCGGGGATGTCGGGGAGCAGCGCGCCGGAGGGCTCGGGCGGCGCCGGGGGTGCGAGCGATGCGTCCGCGGCGGGCATCTCGAAGAAGCCGTGGTCCGGCGAGCCCGGGCCGGGCGGCGGCGCCTCGTCCAGCACCACCGAGGTGGACGAAGCCGTGGTGCGGGGCGCGGGACCGGCCGGCTCGGACGTGGCCGGGCGCGGCGGCGGGGGGGGCAAGGGCTCGCCGAAGGGGTCGTCCCAGCCGAGGCCGGGGGGGGCCGCCGCGGGGGGAGGCGCGGACGGAGCCGGGGCGGTCGGCAGCGACCAGCCGAGACCGGAGGACGGAGCCGGCTCAGGAGGCGGT
>DATKKF010000016.1:0-2236 GCA_035543115.1 Myxococcaceae bacterium | reverse complement strand
CGGCAACGGGACCTCGCCACAGGGATTGGTGCAGGTGATCCGTTCGCGGTACCAGAGCGTGTTCAGGCGATTGATCCGGTCGACGAACAGCACCCCGGGCTCGCCGCTCCGGTATGCCTGCTCGACGAGCAGATCCCAGAGCCGTCGAGCGGGGACCCGCGCCAGCACTCGACACGGGACCGGCCCCGAAGTTCCGGTCCACGACTGCTCCACGATGTCCCCTGGCCCGTCGGCCAGTGCCTCCGCCGGGAAGACCAACGGCCAGTCAGCGTCCTGATCGACCGCTGCCAGGAAGGCATCCGAGACCTGTACCGAGCAGTTGAAGTGGGAGAGCGCCGAGCCGCTGGCCTTGGCCCGGACGAACTCCTCGATGTCCGGGTGATCGCATCGGAGCGTGGCCATCATCGCGCCACGGCGCGGGCTGGTCGAGAGCAGCGCCTTGCAGGTGGTGTCGAAGATCTCCATGAAGGGCACCGGCCCCGAGGCGACGGTCCCCGCCCGTCGTCCGGTGGTTCCCCTGGGGCGCAGCGTGGAGAAATCGAGGCCCACCCCTCCGCCTCGTTGCATCGTCAGCGCTGACTCCTGGACCGCGCGGAAGATTCCCTCGATCGAGTCCTCGATGATTCCGAGCACGAAGCAGTTGAGCAGCGTCACTTCTCGCCCGGTCCCAGCACCCGCGAGGATGCGTCCCCCGGGGAGGAAGCGGAACGCGCTCAGCTCTTCGAAGAAGCGCCGGGCATGGAGCTCGCGTTCGACAGGCTCGGCCAGTGCCACCGCTTCGGCGACCCGGCGCCAGGTCTCGGTGGCGCTCCGCTCCTCGCCGCGGACGGGATCCCGAAAGCAATACTTCTGAGCCCAGATCCGCTCAGCAAACGCGCTGCGGAGGTCGAGGGCTTGCTCGTTCATGTCCCGTGCCGACGGGAAGGCCCAGGCCGGCTCTCGATGGTGCGCCGGAACATCTGGACGATCTCGGTTTCCGTGGTCGCCTCTTGCGGTCCCTTGTCCGGCCGCCACCTTCCGGTGAAGCGTGGGAACCGGAGCGCGAGGCCACTTCCGTCGGGGAGCTCAGCCCGACCGGCGGTGTGCGTCGGGCTGATGGTGAGCTCGCCGCCGACCACCTCGAGGACCACCTTTGGATCGAACCAGACGTCGGGCTTCGAGCGCGACTCCACCCGGGGATCGGGCCCGGCACGCTCGTGTGGCCGCATGCGATGCGGAAGGTCGGCCAGCTCCCGGTCGCTGAACCCGGTGCCGCACTTGCAGACCGTGCGGAACACGTCCTGCCGCTCGTCGTAGGATGCGAGGAGCAGGGAGCCGTACGTCCCAGCACGCCGGCCCTTCCCGTGGAACGCTCCGACGACCACCAGGTCGAGCGGTTCCTTCAGCTCCTCGCGGTACTCGCGCTTGAGCTTGATCCACAGCCAGCCGCGGGCCCCGGCCTGGTACCGCCCCTCGGAGTCCTTGCACACCAGCCCCTCGCATCCGGCACGCAGGGCCTCGCGGAAGAACGCCTCGAGCGTCCGCGGCGAGGTGGCCTGCCGGCTGGTCGTGAGGCGGATCCCGTCGCTCGAGACGAGTAGCCGTTCCAGGAACGCGCGCCGCACCCGGAGCGGACTCGCAGTGAGGTCCTTGCCATCGACCAGCAAGGCGTCGAAGAGGAAGAGCACCGTCGGGATGAGCTTCACCGCCTCGGCGACACCGTGCTTCCTCCGTCTGGGCATGAGCCGCTGAAAGGGGAGGAGCCGCCCCGTGGTCCGGTCGACGGCGACCACTTCGCCCTCGACGATGAGCTGCCGTCCGCGGAGCGAGTGGCGGACCGCATCGACGACGTCTGGGTACTGCTCGGTCACCCGCTCCAGGCGGCGCGAAATCAGCTCGACGTGGTCGCCCCAACGATGGATCTGGAGTCGTTCGCCGTCGTACTTGTACTCGGCGAGGCAGCGGGTGCCCAGCCTGGCCAGGATCTCCTCGACCCCGTAGAGCCGCTCGGCGAGCATCGGACGGATGGGGCTGTTGACGGTGGCGCGCACCCTGCGCAGGGCCAGGGGGCCGTGCTCCGCGAGCGCTGTCGCGGCCGCGGCGAGATCGGCAGTCAGATTGTACGCGCGCTCGACCTCTTCCCGCCGTGCCCCGAAGGCCCGGACCAGGCCCTCCAGGACCGTCGCATCACCCATGCCGATGCGGAGCCTCCCGGTCACGGTCCGGACCAGGTACCGCGCCTCGAGCGAGCTCGCCC
>DATKKF010000015.1:0-2964 GCA_035543115.1 Myxococcaceae bacterium | reverse complement strand
GGGCCGCTTCATCCGGTAGGCGAGCCGTCCGTCAGGCAACGCCGACAGTCGCTCGAGCGACAGGGGCCCGCGGGCGCCGTAGTTGCACAGCCGCTCGAGGCCTGCGACGTCATTCTCGTGGAGCCAGGTGTCGGCGTGGAGCGAGAAGCCCTCGACGAAGGCAGTCCGGCGGCCCGGCCGGCGGGCGGGAGGACGCGGCCCACCCCGTGGCACCTGGATGCCGTCGAGCTGCAGGACATCGAGCGCTCCGTCCGGCACGGCCTCCTCCTCCAGCACCCCGCGCGCACGCAGCAGCGCGAGGGTGCGCCGGGCCACCGTCACGGCGAGCGCCTCCACCTCCCTGTCCGTTGGCCGAGGCAGAGGGTGCAGGCGCAGCTCCCCCTCGTCCAGCTCCTCGAAGACGGCCTACAGGGCCCCAGACCGGCCTCCGGCCCGAACGCCCCGGTTTGTTCTTCCTTGGATCGAGCCATTTTCGTGCACCTGCGGAACGGGTGAGCAGTCTGCCTCTCCCGTTCGTCACTCCACCGGACCTTCCCGATTGCGCGTAGCCGCTGGGGGAAGCCCTAGGAGCGGTCTATGCCCGGACGACGACGGAATGCTTCTCCAGCGGCGCTCGTACCACTTCTCGCATTGGTCCTGCTCGGGGCGAGCCCGTGCTCATTCGACTACGTGAGAAGCCGGACCTGCAGTGCGCTCTCGATGGAGGTGACCATCGGTCAGCCGGGAGTGCTGGTTCCCGATTGCCTCGGCACCTCCCCGATGCAGATCACCTTCCAGGAAACGATCACCTACCCGACCGTCCCGCCATCCCTGGTCCCCACCGAGGTCCTGAGGCCGTTCGGCCGGGAGATCCTGATCACTCCCACCGCGTTTGCGACGCCAGGCCCCCTGACGCTCGTCCTTCACACGGAGCCGGCGGGCCGCGGCAACCGTCCACCCACGACGTACACCATCACGATCAGGGTTCTCGGGGTCGCCCGGGACGCCGGGACGCCTCCGCCCGCGGGAGATCGCTGCCCCCGCATGCCTCAGCCGACCCCCGGGGCCGCCTTCGTGACTGCCACCGCCTCACCAGGCGTCGTGGCAGCCACCGGGGTGTCTCGATTGTCGGAACTGGTCACCAACGGGGTCGGGCCCTACGTCTACGCCTGGCGCGGCTACACGGATCGGAGCGCCTCGGCGTCTGGCTCGTTTCCGGCGTCCGATCCAGCGTCGAATCCCAGCCTGCCGGGTCCGCTCGCGCAGGGCTTTGCCCAGTTCGAGGACACCTTCTTCTTCGTGGACGTGACCGACCAGGGCGTCGCCGCGGTCGATCCGAACCGCGTCCTCACCGGCTGTGTTCGAGTCCACCAGTCTGATGGGCCGGTGGCACGGTTCACGGCCGCCCCAGAGAGCTTCTACGCAGGCTCCAGCGACGTGACGCTCGACCCCAGCGGGAGCACGGGCAGCTACACCGACGTCAGCTGGGCGGTGGAATACTTCGGAGACGTACAACCCTCGCCCACGACCCTGGAGGACTATCTCCGGATCGGAGATTTCGGCTGGTCCTCCATGTGGTCACAGGACTCGGCTGCACTCCTCGGGACGACCGTCCCGGCAAGCGTCTTCACGCAACCGGGCGTCTACAGGGTGGGGTTGACGATGTTTGACGTGGGCACCGAGCACTCCACCTTCGAGTTTCTGCAGATCCTCCCGCGTCCTCCGGATGCGGGCGCAACCGACGCTGGGTTGCCCGACGCAGGCCCGGCGGACGCTGGCGCACCCGACGCTGGGCCGCCGCCCGTGGCGCCGGTCGCGTCGGTGACGACCAGCAGCAGTGACGTCATTCCCCAGAACGGCAGCACCACTCTGACCTGCTCCGTCGCCAACGGGGTCGGGCCCTTCGACTTCGCGTGGCATGGCTATCGAGACGACGGCGCGCCGGGGCCTGGGCCGTTCGTTCTCAGCTCCAGTACCGGGAGTTCGGTGGCCGCGAGGCTGGTCTTTCCGACCAGCGACTTCTACTTCTTCTGTGTGGCGACAGACCTGGGGCTGCCCGCGAACGCCCCCGATCGGACCAGCACCGGGTACATCAAGCTGCACGAGAGCGATGGCCCGGTGGGGCGGTTCACTTTGGGGCCTGGACCCTTCCATTTTGGCGTGGAGAACGTCACTGCCGATGCCAGCGCAAGCAGCGACCTCACCGCCCCGGTGACCTGGACGGTCGAGCACTACATCGGGCCCAACCCTCCCGTGGCAGAGCTCGATCTCGAGGGGTACCTGTCGCTTTACAGCAGCGTGACGACCGTCTGGGCGCAGCTGTACGAGGTCGACTCCGTTCCACTGAACGTGACCATTCCCGCCGCGACGTTCCCCGCTCCCGGCATCTACCGGCTCCGGCTGGACGTCTTCGACTCGGTCTTCAACTCCCACTCCAGCTACCAGTACTTCAGCGTGTTGCCCTAGAGGAGCCTCGCCCGAACAATGCCCGGGGGCGGAATCGAACCACCGGCACGGGGATCTTCAGTCCCTGTCGTGGAGTGGCCAAGCACTCGAACGGACTCCGGAAGACGAAGGAGCTGAACTGGACTGCATCGCCGGTGCATCAGCGGGCCCTGGCCGAGCGGCGAAGCTGGCTGTGAGGTCCCGCCGCCTTCGCCCCAATGCCCGGGTGCGGCCCCGCGTCGTCCCGCGCCTACGCCGCTGGCACAGGCACCTCTCTGCCCGCTGGCACCCGAGCCCGTCCACCCACGGCAGCCCCGCCGCCCCATCCCCTGGACCGAGCTCCTCAAGCGCACCTTCCAGACCGACGCCCTCACCTGCCCGCGCGCGGGAGCACTCGAAGCGTCGTCGCCGTCGTCCTTCGCTCCACAACCGCCCAGGCCATCCTCGAGCACCTGCGCCTTCCCTCCAGGCCTCTTCCCCTCGCCCCGGCCACCTCCCCGCCCCAGCTCGACTTCTGCTGAGCGCCGTCCGAGGTTCGAG
>DATKKF010000014.1:0-21446 GCA_035543115.1 Myxococcaceae bacterium | reverse complement strand
AAGATCGTCGCGGACATCCGCGCCAGGCACCCCGCGCTGAACGTGTTCGTGGGCGGCGCCCCGGTCAACCAGGAGTTCTGCAAGAGGATCGGGGCCAGCTTCTACTCGCCCGACCCGCAGGGCGTGGTCGAGCGGCTGAAGACCCTCGCCGCCTGAGCAACCCGGGCACTCGTGACCTCCGCCCGCCTGGCGACTCTCCTCGGCTTCCGCCCGCGGCGGGTCGTTCCCATCGTCACCGACGACCTCCGCGTGGAGCGCCTCGGCGAGCAGGCCGCAAGGGGAGACGGATGATGGAATCCAGGCATGCCACCGCCCCGACCGGCGGGGAGCTGCTGCACCTCCGGTACGACTATGCCCAGGTCCGGCCCAGTCCGCACGACCTCGGGACGGTGCTCGGCTACCCGGCCGGCGAGATGCCCGAGGTGGTGCTGGAGGCCGTGCACGAGGTGGAGGCCCGGGGCGAGGCTCTCTGGTCGATCGAGGGCGGATGCGTGCTCTGTCCCGAAGTGAGCCTGGACCGGCCGGCCCACCGCCTCCGGGTGCAGGGGCTCTCCTTCGAGGCGGGCAAGATCGTGAGCGGACAGCTCTCCCGCGCCACCGCCTTGGCCGCCTTCCTGTGCACGGCGGGCAAGGGGATCGAGGTGCTATCCCGGCAACTCATGGCCGGCGGTGACCCCTTCACCGGGTTCGTGGCCGACACCATGGGGTCCCTGGTGGTGGATGCGGCCATGGATCGGCTCCAGGACGCGCTGGAGCTCCAGCTCAAGGAGCGTGGGCTCCACATCACCAACCGCTATAGCCCGGGGTACTGCGAGTGGCACGTGTCCGAGCAGCAGAAGCTGTTCCGTCTGCTCCCGGCCGGCTACTGCGGCGTGACCCTGACCGACACCTCGCTGATGCGCCCCATCAAGAGCGTGAGCGGGTTCATCGGGGTGGGCCCGGAGGTGCGCCGGGTCCCCTACACCTGCGGGATGTGCGAGCTGCAGGACTGCCTCTACCGCCAGCTGGCCAGGGACAGGGCGCGGAGCGAAGTCGATGCCTAGGAGCGGGCGCCGGCGGGCGGCCTCCGCGGCCTCGCGCCTCGCGGCGCCCCCTCACGGACGCATCTTCGCCCTGGACGCGCGCTCCCAGTCGCCCAAGTACCGGCAGATCGCGGAGCGGGTCGTGGCCGCGCTCCGCGACGGAGTGCTCAAGAAGGGCGACCGGCTCCCCTCGATCAACGACGCCTGCCGGGTCCACCGCCTTTCCCGGGACACGGTGGTGAAGGCCTACGACCTGCTCCAGGAGATGCGCTACCTCTCGGCCATCCACGGCAAGGGGTACTTCCTCCGCACCGACGCGGCCGATCCGCGCCTCCGGGCCTTCGTCCTGTTCGACACCCTCAACGCCTTCAAGGAGAAGGTCTTCGCCGGCCTCACCGACACCGTCTCGCGCCGGGTGGACACCGACGTCTGCTTCCATCACTTCAACCCGGACCTGTTCCGGCGCCTGCTGGTCGAGGCCCGGGGCAAGTACGACCGGTACGTGGTGATGCCGTTCCCGGCGCCGGAGGTGGAGGAGGCGCTGGCCGAGCTGCAGGGCGAGCAGCTGCTGGTGCTGGACATCGACTCCTGCGCTCCCCGGCGAACGCCCCGCATCGTCCAGAACTTCGACGACCAGCTCGTCCAGGCGCTGGAGAGCGGGCTGGCGCGGCTGCGCCGCTACCGCCGGCTCGTACTGGTGTTCCCGCCCGACAACCACGATCCGGTGGAGATCCAGGAGGCGGTCCTGCGCTTCGGGCGGCGGGTGGACCTCGCCACCAGCGTCGTCCCGCGCCTGACGGAGCAGATGGTGCAGGGGCGGACCGCCTACCTGGTCCTGGATGACAAGGACCTGGTCAGCCTGGTCAAGCACTGCAACGCCACCGGCCAGCGGCTCGGGCAGGACGTGGGCGTCCTCTCCTACAACGACACCCCGCTCAAGGAGATCGTCGCCGGCGGCATCACCGTGGTCTCCATCGACTTCTACGGCCTGGGCGTACGGGCCGGGCAGCATGTCCTCGACCCCAGGCCGGTCCACGAGGTCGTTCCCACCCGGCTCATCCTGCGCAGCTCCCTGTAGTCGAAGCGCCGTCGCAGCTCATCGCATCGCGGAGGAGGAGTGAAACCATGAAGAAGAGGATGCTCTTGACGGTCCTGGCGGCGCTCGCCGCCATCGCCAGCCTGCCCGCCCACGCCAAGGCCCCCAAGGACCAGCTCTACATCGAGGTCTCGGCCCTGGGGAACCTCGACTACTTCTACGACCACAAGATGGGGATGGAGATGGTCGGCAAGGAGCTCGGGGTGAAGACCGAGTACGTGGGGCCGGCCGAGTACGACATGAACGCCATGGTGGCGGCCTTCGAGCAGGCCATCGCCAAGAAGCCCGACGGGCTGGTGGTGGTGGGGTTCGAGCCCTCCCTCAACTCCATCGTGGACAAGGCCGTCTCCCAGGGCATCCCGGTGGTGACCGTGGACGCCGACCTGCCCGGCTCGAAGCGCATGGCCTTCGTGGGCACCGGCAACTACAACGCCGGCGTGGTGGGCGGGACGAAGCTCGCCAACCTCATCGGCGGCAAGGGCAAGGTGGCCATCATGCTCAAGCCGGGCCAGTCCAATCTCGAGGAGCGCGTGGCCGGCTACAAGTCGGCGCTCTCGAAGTTCAAGGACATCGAGATCGTCCAGCTGGTCGACACGCAGAGCGATCCCAACCAGGCCGCCCAGGGCGCCGCCGCCCTGTTGCAGAAGTACCCCGACCTGGCCGGCATCGCCTGCGTCGAGGCTGCGGGCGGAGCGGGCGCGGCCACGGCCGTGCGCGAGGCGAAGAAGGTGGGCAAGGTGAAGATCGTGGCCATGGACCGCGGCAACGAGGTGCTCGACGCCATCAAGGAGGGCGTCATCTCCGCCTCGGTGGCCCAGCAGACGGCGCTCATGCCGTACTACGCCGTCCAGATCATGTACAACCTCAACAACTCCAAGGTGGCCATCACCTCGGACAACAAGGCCGCCGGCGTGCTGGGGATCCCGGCGGTGGTCGACACCGGCGCCATCATCGTCGACTCCTCCAACTACAAGTTCTTCAAGCGATAGCGGCGTGGCCGGGGGGGGACGGGCGATCACCGTCCCTCCCTGGCCGGCCGGGGGGCCGGTGCACGGGTCCGAGGTCCCCCGGCACTCCCTGGCGGCCCGCGGAGATGCGCATGTCCGAGTACGTCCTCGAGGCGCGCGGCATCGTGAAGACCTTCCCGGGGGTGCGGGCCCTGGACGGCGTCCACCTGCGGGTGCGACCCGGCGAGACGCACGCGGTGGTGGGCGAGAACGGGGCCGGCAAGACCACCCTCATGCTCACCCTCACCGGTGTGCACCGTCCCGACGAGGGCACCATCCTCCTGGACGGGCAGCCGGTGACCTTCTCCTCCCCGCAGGAGGCGGTGCGCCACGGGATCTCCATCGTCTTCCAGGAGCTGTCGCTGGTCCCCTCGCTCTCCGTCGCCGAGAACGTGTTCGCCAACCGCCAGCCGGTGCGACGGTGGGGCCACATCGACTTCAAGGAGCTGCACCGCCGGACCCGGGAGCTCCTCTCGCTCTTCGACCTCTCCGGGCTCGACCCGGCCACGCCGGTGCGACAGCTCGGGCCCGCCACCCAGCAGGTGGTGGAGATCCTCAAGGCCCTGTCCACCGAGCCCAAGGTCCTGATCCTCGACGAGCCCACCTCCTCCCTCACCGACCTGGAGGCGCGCCGGCTCTTCGACAACCTGCGCCGCCTCACCGCCCGCGGCCTGGCCTGCCTCTACATCTCCCATCACCTGACCGAGATCTTCGAGATCGCCCAGACGGTGACGGTGCTGCGCGACGGACGCTTCGTCTGCGACGCGCGGGTGGCCGACATCGACGAGGACTTCCTCGTCTCCAACATGGTGGGGCGGACCATCACCGACGCCTACGGGAAGCGGCCGGAACGTTCCTCCTTCGGGCCGGTCCGGTTCGAGGCCCGTGGGCTGTGCGGCGACGGCTTCTCCGACGTGTCCTTCCGCGTCCGGGCCGGCGAGATCGTCGGGTTCTCCGGGCTGGTGGGGGCCGGGCGGACCGAGCTGGCCCGGGCCATCTTCGGGGCCGATCGGCTCCGGTCCGGCGAACTGCACCTCGACGGGAAGCCGATCGCCCCGCACAGCCCGCACGACGCCATCCAGCTGGGGATCGGGTACCTCACCGAGGACCGCAAGACCCAGGGGCTCTACCTCGACTTCCCGGTCCGGGCCAACGTGGCCGCCAACCGGCTGGAGCAGCTTTCCCGCGGGCCGCTGGTCTCCGACGCGCTGGTGGACGCCGCCGCCGAGAAGGCCATCCGCGACTACCGCATCGCCTCGGCCGGCGGCGACCGACCGGTGCGGACCCTGTCCGGCGGGAACCAGCAGAAGGTGCTCATCGGCGCCTGGATCGGGATCACCCCGCGCCTGCTCATCGCCGACGAGCCCACCCGCGGCGTGGACGTGGGAGCCCGCAGCGAGATCTACGGCTTCCTGCGCGCCCTGGCTGCCCAGGGTACCGCCATCGTGGTGATCTCCTCCGATCTTCCGGAGATCCTGGGCCTCTCCGACCGGATCTACGTGATGAAGTCCGGGGTCGTCGCCGGCGAGCTCGACACGGCCGCGGCCACCGAGGAGGCGGTGATCGGGCTCGCCACCGGGGCGAGCGGCGCCGCCTCCCTCCCGCCGAACGGGGCGACCGAGACCCCGGCCGAGGTGCACTGACATGGGCCTGATCCGCCGGCTGGCGCGCCAGCGCGAGTTCATGATCGCCGTGGTGGTGGCCATCCTGTTCGTGGCCATGTGCTTCGCCTCCCCGTACTTCCTCTCCTCGGGGAACCTCCTCGCCCTCATGCTGGGCCTGTCGGTGGAGGCCATCATCGCCGTGGCCATGACCAACCTCATGGTGGCCGGCGGCTTCGACATGTCGGTGGGGTCGGTGGTGGCCTTCACCGGCGCGGCCACCGCCCTCCTCCTCGCCTCCGAGGTGCCGGTCTGGGTGTCGGTGGCGGTCGGCCTGGCCCTGGGCACGGGGGTGGGCCTCTTCAACGGCCTGATCGTCTCCGAGATCGGCATCAACCCCTTCGTCACTACCCTCTCCTCGCTCAGCCTGTTCCGAGGGCTGACCCTGATCCTCACCCGGGGCAGGAACATCTCCGGCCTGCCGGACGGCTTCAAGGCGCTGGGGCAGACCACCGTCTTCGGGGTACAGACGCCCATCATCATCGCGGTCGTGCTCATCGCCGCCGGCGATCTCATGCTGCGCCGCTTCCGCTTCTTCCGGCAGAGCTACTACATCGGCGGCAACGAGCGGGCGGCCCGGCTCTCCGGCATCCCCGTCGACCGGATGAAGACCCTGGCCTACCTCTTCACTGGCCTCTTCGCCGGCCTGGCCGGCGTGGTCCAGACCTCGCGCCTGGGGGCGGCCTCGGTGACGGCGGGGACCGGCCTCGAGCTGCGGGTCATCACCGCGGTGATCATCGGCGGGGCCAGCCTGCAGGGCGGCGAAGGGACGGTCCTGGGAGCATTCCTGGGCTCGCTGCTCATGGCCCTCATCACCAACGCGCTCACCCTGCTGGGCGTGGACGTCTACTGGCAGACCTTCGTCATCGGCGCCACCCTCCTGGCCGCGGTGCTCGTCGATCGGCTGGGAAAGACGCGCACCTCGGAGGGCCAGAGGAGGACGCGTCCGGCCCTGGGTGTCTCCCGGGGGGAGGCGGGCGGGGTGGGCAGCTCGGCGACCGCCTCGGGACAGGGGCCTCCGCAAGGGCCGTGATGCAGCCTCCGGCCCCGCACATAACAGCGCAGCACACTTCACCGACCGCCCGGCCGCGGGCGGACCCGGGAGGCCCGATGTCCGAGACCGCGACCCTCGCCGCGCAGCCCTCGCCGCCCTCTGCCCTCCACGGCTACGCCGAGCGCGGCTTCGCCGTCGTCCCGGATGTCCTCACCCCCGCCGAGGTGGCCGAGATCCGGCGCGAGGCGGTGGGCATCTTCCGGGGAGAGCGCGGCGCCGTGGAGGGCATCGTCCCCATCGACGCCGGCGCCTCCGAGGCGGAGACCCTGCGCCGCTACAACGCCATCCACTTCCCGCACAAGCTCTCGCCGCTGATCCGCGGGTACATGGCCCACCCCCGCGTCACCACCGTGCTCGAGCGCCTGGTGAGCCCCAACGTCAAGTGCATGCAGTCGATGCTCTTCGTGAAGGGGCCGGGGAAGCCGGGGCAGTCCTGGCACCAGGACGAGTACTACATTCCCACCCGCGACCGCTCGCTCACCGGCGCCTGGATCGCCCTCGAGGACGCCACGGTGGAGAACGGCTGCCTGTGGGTTGTCCCCGGCTCCCACCGCGAGGGCTTCATCCGCCGCCGCACCCGGTACGCCGGCCAGGAGTACGCCGACGTCGACACCTGCGATCTGGCTCCGTTCACCGAGCGCGATCAGGCCCCGGTACCGGTAGCGGCAGGTGGTGCGGTCTTCTTCAACGGGTACCTGCTGCACAGCTCGCTCCGGAACCGCAGCCGGGACAGCTTCCGGATGGCGCTGGTGTTCCACTACATGAGCGCGGAGTCGATGCTCCCCTGGGACAACGACGGGCGGCTGCCGGCCACCGAAGATCTGCGCGACGTGGTGCTGGTGGCTGGAGCGGACCCGTACGCGTACAAGGGCCTGGTGTCGGTCACGCGCCCGTTCCTGCGTGGCGACGAGATGCGCCACAAGGTGAGCCCGGACGCCCTCTGACCTGGGCTGCCGCTCCCGGGCGCCCGCGCCTCGGCGCTGCGCCGGGGCCGAGGGCGGACCTCAGGACCGCTGCGGGCCGATCCCCGGGGCATTCGGCGGCCCGTAGCGACCCCGCAGCAGGCGCAGCATGTGGAGATTCAGCTCCCACTGGTCCGCCACCGGCTGCTCGGTGAAGGGGAGCCGAGGCAGGTACGGGAACGGCCCGAACTCGACGGTGCAGAGGAGCTCCGCCCCCGCGGCCCGACGCTGGGCGGCCACCGCGTCCCACCACGCCAGGTGGCGCTCGACCGCGTCGCGCCACTCCGGCGCGCGGGGGTCGGGGATCTGCGGGCCCTCGGGGTGACCCACCCGCGCGTGCAGGTGATCGGTCCGCGCGATGGCCAGGGCCAGCGCCTCCGGCTGGTCCTCGAGGAACGACTCCGCCACGCAGACCCAGTGCGAGACGTCCAGCGTCAGCCGGAGGCTCGGGATCCTCTCGAGGTAGGCGCGGGTCACGTGCGCCGCGTAGCTGAACTTGCGCCGGTGGGTCTCGTGCGCGATCGCCACCCCGTGGCGCGCCGCCGTCTCCCCGGCGAGATCCAGCAGGGCACGGTTCTGATCGAACGAGAAGTGGTCCAGGCCGGTCTGGCTGTTGATGCGGTGGGGCCGCAGCGGCGCGATCCTGTCGAGCCAGGCGGCGTAGGCGGCGCGGTGGCGCGCGAAGTCGGCCGCCTCGGTGTCATGGTGCTGGGCCACGATCAGGAGGCGGCGCCGTGCGGCTCGCGCCAGCACCTCCTCCACCTCGGCCGACGACACCCCCGCCCCGACGCCCCACTCGACGCCGTCGTACCCGGCCTCGGCCACCCGGTCCAGGAACCTCTCCCAGCCGGACTGCTCCGCACCCCAGCGCGGGCACAGGATGTGGACCCCGGCGGCGGGTGGGGACGGGCTGGCGTGGACCGAGGCGGTCACCGGGTCACCCGCGCCCCTCGGGGGAGACGACGGTGTGCGGAGGCCGGTCGCGGAAGCTGCCGAACCAGCGATCGAACGGAAGCGTGGCCTCGCCGTAGTTGCACTCGAAGTACCGGTGGTGCAGGTAGTGGAAGTAGGAGCCGACCGGGAGGCTGCCGCCCAGCAGCGGCCCCTCGAAGCCGTCGTGTCCCGGTGCCGGGGCGAGCCCGGCATGCTGCAGGTCGAAGAGGAAGTGGAAGGGGTGCGACGGGACCACCCAGTGGATCAGGCAGACGCTCAGGTACAGGAGGCCCTCCACCGGGTGCATCGCCATTCCCGACCAGGGATTCGGGTTCACGTTCTTGTGGTGCAGGTAGTGCACGGCCCGGAACAGCGGCTTCCAGTGGATCAACCGGTGGATCCAGTAGAAGTGGAGCTCGCGCCAGAGCGGGATGATCAGGATCCACGACACGAAGAGGACCGGGTGGGTGTCCCAGCCGAGGTACGGCAGGCGACCGTTCGCGTACATCCACATGGTCACCCACTCGTAGGCGGTCCAGATGAGTCCCGAGACCCCGGCCGTCCAGAACACGTTGTCGTAGACCTGGTCGTGGAACAGGAAGACCCGGCTGTCGCGGGATGGCCAGCGGGCGTCGTACTTGGTCCCGGTGCCCTCCCTGCGCCAGGCGTAGAGCCACAGGTAGAAGCCCCCGTAGTACAGCCAGATGAGCCCCTCGTTGCGAGCGAGGATCTGGAGCATCCAGCCCCACCGGAAGCTCGCGCAGCGCTCGATGGCGGGCTGCGTCAGGGCCCACGACACCGCGGAGATGGCGAGGAGCAGGGCGTTCCCGGGCGCGAGGTAGCCCGGGTACCCGAAGAGCCACCGCAGGACCGCCACGGGCCGCCACGGCCACTCGAACAGCGGGGCGGTGGCGACGCCCTGGGCGGGGCTCCACTCGCCGCGCGCGCTGCGTTCCTCGCCCCCGGCTTCCTGGCCTGCGGCTGAGCTCATCGTCCACCTCGGGGTTTGTGTCTAGAAGCGAGCACCCGGCGGCGCCGCAAAACCTGGGTCACAGGCAGTGGAACACCTCCTCCATCGAGGCCCACCACTCCCCGGGCTGGCGGCTCTCCAGCGGCTCCTGGCACGGGTCGGTGTGCTTCCACCACTCCCGGGTGGTCGGGTCCTGCGCCATCCGCGCCATGTCCGCCCCGAGATCCTCGCCCACGTACTCGAAGTAGGAGAAGAGCCAGCCGTCCTTGAGGAAGATGGAGTAGTTCCGGATGTTGCACGCTTGGATGGTGGCCAGCACTCCGGGCCAGACCGCCGCGTGCAGGCGCCGGTACTCCTCCTCCTTCTCCGGCCGCAGGCGGATCACCGAGCCATACCGCTTCATGGGGCCTCCCTAGGCGAGAACCGCGCCGATGCGCCGCCCGACCTCCTCGTGGGAGAGGGTGGTGGCGTTCAGGTCGTCGAGCTCCGCCACCACGCGGAACTCCTTGAACACCAGGATGCGCCTGGCCAGCGAGATCATCTCCGGCATGTCCGAGGAGATGAGGATCACGCTCTTTCCTTCTTCGCTGGCCATCTTCCAGATCAGCTCGTGGATGTAGGACTTGGCGCCCACGTCCACGCCGACGGTCGGCTCGTCGATGATGAGGATGTCGCAGCCGGCTGCCAGCCACTTGGCGATCGAGACCTTCTGCTGGTTTCCCCCGGAGAGGTTGGCGACGATCTGGAAGGGGCTGGGAGTGCGGATCTCGAGCCGGTCGATCATGGCGCGGGCGTGGGCCAGCTCGCGGCGCGGGTTGAAGAACCCCGGGATCCGGTCCGCCAGCTTGCCCCACATGGTCACCGCGATGTTGGTGGTGACCGAGGCCCCCAGGATGAGCCCGTCCTCCTTGCGGTTCTCGCTGACGTACCCGATGCCGTAGCGGTGGAGCGCGTCGTGGACGCAGGAGATCCGCGCCCGCTCGCCGTGGACCCGGATCTCCCCGCCGGCGTGGGGATACTCGCCGATGATGGTCCGGGCCAGCTCCGAGCGACCCGAGCCCACCAGCCCGTAGAGCCCGAGGATCTCGCCGGGGCGAAGCACCAGGTCGAGCCCGTCGAAGAACTCGCTCCGGAGCCCCCGGACCTCGAGCACCGGGCCGCCGGGCCGGACGGGCAGGAGGCCGCGGTGGCGGTCCACCATGGTGCGCCCGATCATCATCTCCACGATGAGGTCTCGATCGAGCTCGCTCCGTGGCCGGGTGCCGATGAGCCGCCCGTCGCGGAGGACGGTGATGGTGTCGCACAGCGCCAGCACCTCCTCGAGCTTGTGGGAGACGAAGACGATGGCCACCCCGTCCGCCCGGAGCCTGCGCAGCAGGGAGAACAGGGTGGCGGCCTCGTGCGAGGTGAGCGAGGAGGTGGGCTCGTCGAGCAGGAGCAGCCGGGCACCGGAGGACAGCGCGCGGGCGATCGCGGCCAGCTGCTTCTGCGCCGCCGAGAGGGCGCCGGCCGGCGTCCGGGGAGGCACCCCCAGCCCCACCTGCTCCATGCGCCGGCGGGCCTCCGCCTCCAGCCTGGGCCAGTCCAGGAACGGCCCGCGGCGGAAGAGCGCCAGCTTGTCCAGCATGATGTTCTCGGCCACCGAGGCGAGCGGGACGACCTGGATCTCCTGGTGGACCGTGCTGATCCGGTTGGCGATGGCGTCGCGGTAGTCGCGCAGGACCAGCGGGGCCCCGTCGAGGACCAGGCGGCCCGCGTCGGGCTGCACCACGCCGCACAGCACCCGGAGCAACGTCGACTTTCCCGCCCCGTTCTCGCCCAGCACTGCGTGGATCTCCCCGGACCGGAAGGTGACCGACACGTCGGCCAGAGCCTGCACGCCCGGGAAGCTCTTGGCGATGGACCGGATCTCGAGCACGGCGGCCGTCCTCCCGCTACAGCCTCCGGGCCCTGCTCGCCACGGTGGTCCGGAAGTACTCCACCAGGACGGCGAGCATGATGATGCAGCCGAGGTAGGACTGCTCGAAGTAGACGTTCACTCCCAGCATGATCAGCCCGTTGCGGATGAGCGCCATGAGCAGCCCCGCGAACAGGAACCCGGGGGCGCTGATGGTGCCGCCCGACAGCGCCGTCCCGCCGATGACGGTCACGGCGAACGAGACGATGAGCCAGTCTCCGCCGGTGGCCGGCTGCGCGGTCCCCATCCTCGACACCCACAGCGCGGCGGCCAGCGAGCCGAACAGCCCGGACAGGACGTTGGCCAGCACCACCATCCGGCCGGTCTTGATCCCCGAGAGGCGCGCCGTCTCGGCGTTCCCGCCGGTGGCCAGGAGCTGGCGCCCGACCACCGTGTAGCGGAAGGCGACGTGGATGAGGACCAGCGCCACCGCCGCGAGCAGGAGCAGGTTGGGCATCCCCAGGAATGCCCCCTTCCCCACCGCCGTGAACGAGGCCGGGATCTTGGAGTAGGGACGGCCCTGGGAGATGCCGTTCACCAGCCCCTGGAACACGAAGCTCGAGGCGAGCGTGACCACGAACGAGTTGAGCCGGAAGCGGCTGATGAAGAACCCGTTCAGCAGGCCGCAGGCACCGCCGGTGGCGAGCCCGGCCGCGACCGCCAGCGCCGGGGGCCAGCCCAGCACCTCGATGGAGTGGCCGATGATCACCACCGTGAGGCCGCCGATGGCGCCCAGCGACAGGTTCATGCCGCCGATGAGCACCACCATCGCCTGCCCCAAGGCGATGAACACGTTCTGGGAGGCGGCCCGCCAGACGTTGAACTGGTTGAACGGGCTCAGGAAGTTGGCGGTGCCCAGCGAGAAGGCCACGAAGAGCACGGTGGTGGCCGCGACGGCGCTGGCGTCGGAGCGCCGGGAGAAGGCCCGGAAGAGCGCCGCACCGCCCCAGCCCGGAGATGGGGTTGCGTGTCCGGTGGGGGCGGCGCCGCCGTCGGGGCTGGGCGCCGTCACCGCCCGCCTCCGCCCGCGCCGTTGAACTCGGCCACGGCATCGAGCAGCGCCAGGACGTTGGCCGGCGGGACGTCGGGGAGGATGTTGTGGACGGGGTTGAAGACGAACCCGCCGCCCGGGGAGAAGATCTCGAGCCGCTCCAGCGCCTGCCGCCGCACGTCGGCCGGAGTGCCCCGGTTCAGGACGGTGCGCGTGTCGATGCCGCCGCCCCAGAACACCACGTCCCTGCCGAACTCGCGCTTCAGCCGGCGGGGCTCCATTCCGGCCGAGCTCGTCTGCACCGGGTTGACGATCTCGATCCCCGCCTCGATGAGATCGGGGAGGACCTGGTCGATGGAGCCGCAGGAGTGAATGAAGGTGTGCATGCGGGAGTGCCCGTGCACGTACTCGCAGAGCCGCCGGTGCCGAGGCTTGAAGATCCTCCGGTACGCCTCCGGCGGCAGGAACGGGCCCTGGTCGGTCCCCAGGTCGTCGCCGAACCGGATCACGTCGACCACATCGCCCAGGTGCTGGCAGATCTTGGCCAGGGTGGCGAGATGGTGCTCCATGAGCGCGTCGAGGAGCGACTCCACCCGTTCCGGCTCGAGGAGGACGTCCACCAGGAAGTTGTCCAGCCGCCGCAGGAACGTGCCCCACTCGAACAGGTTGCAGCCGGCCACCACCATGATGGCGCGATCGCTCTCGGCCCGGAGCCGGAGCGCGTTGGCCCGCATCCGCTCCCAGAAGTCCGGGCGGCCGGCGTTGTCCCAGGGCGAGTGGACCAGGGCCGCCCAGAGCACCTTCCCCATGGCCGCGGGCAGGCCCGACCAGTCGTCGGGCCAGCACTCGGCCCAGGGGAAGCACGTCTCGTCGAAGAAGGCCGCGCCCGCCGGCATGCGGGCGATGAGGGTCCCCTCCCGGTCGTGCACGTTCCAGGAGCCATCCTCCTCCCGCTCGGGATGGAACCAGGCGGGGTACTGTGCCGCTTCCCCCGAGGGAAGCACCATGTCGTACCAGTCCTCGTCGCTCGTGTTGAAGGTGCGGCCCAGGTCGATCACGTCGATGCCGAACCGGTCCAGGAACCACGGCTCGGGCTGCGCCAGCTGCTGGACGACGTCGTAGACCCGAACGTGGCCCTCCTGCACGCCCAGGGCGGCCTTCACCCTTGCGTAGGCGGTGGCGGAGATCCCGGAGCTGGGCGTGGATCCGATGTCGACGGGCACGCGGTCCGGCTCGCGATGGGCGATGGCGGCCAGCACTCGTTCGCGTGGCGTCACGGGAGAGCCTCCTTGCTCGCCGCGGCCCCCGCTCCCAGGGAGCGGGGCGCCGCGGGAGAGTCCACCCGGGGGAGACTACTTCTTCAGGTACTTCTTGAGCAGGTCGGCCTTGATCCCGCTGGTCACCTTGGCGAGATCGCCCTTGTAGCTGTCCACGTTCCCCTTGGTCACCAGGACGATCCCGGCGTTCACCTTGTAGGCCCCGGGCGCGGGCTTGTACCCCTCCGCCAGGTACTTGATGACCAGCATGGACAGGTAGCCGTGGCCGAAGGGGTTCTGGGCGATGGTGGCGTCGAGGAAGCCCTTGGAGATCCCGTCCAGGATCACCGGGTCGTCGTCGATCCCCACGGCGGCGATGTGCTTGCCGGTCTTCCCCTGGTAGTCGGCCAGGGTCTTCGACAGGGCCACGGTGGGAACGAAGCCGGTGGTGATGATGCCGTCGACGTACCCGCCGGCTCCGGCGATCGCGCCCTCGATCTTCTCCACCGCCTCCTGCTCGGACTTGATGCCCGCCACCTCGACGATCTTCACGGCGGGGTACTTCTTCGCCACCTCGAGGATGCCCTCCTTGCGCAGCTTGGTGTTGGGGTCCTCCAGCACCTCGAGCACGTTCACCAGGGTCCCCTTCTTGCCCATCTTGCCGATCACGAACTCGGCCGCCTTCATGGCCGCGTCCTTCACGTCGGTCATCACCGCGAAGCTCGCCGGGGTGGGCTCGAAGGTGGACGCGCCGAAGTTCACGACCTTCCCGCCGCGCTTGACGATCTCGTCGTAGAGCCCGTTGGCGGCGCTGGCGTCGGCCGGGTAGGCGGAGACGAACAGGTAGCCGTCGGCCGCCAGCGCCAGCATCCCGGTGTTCTCGCTGTCCATGTTCCAGTCGGGGCCGACCTGCTTCCTCACCTCGACCTGGAACTCCTTCTCGAAGGCCTCCACCCCGAGCTTCACGGCGTCGAAGTAGGGGTGAGGCGCGGGGACGTACCAGGCCAGCTTGGCCGGAGCCGCCGCCGCGAGCGCCGGCACCGCGATGGCGGCGAAGAGCGCGAAGAGTCTTCTCATGGCGTTTCCCTCCTGTGCCGGATCCCGGCACGACGGTGCTGCACCACACTGCGCTGCCCTACAGTCCATACTCCGCGGGGATGGTCTTGGTGAGGTCGAGCGCGGGCAGCATCTGCTCGACGAAGGCCGACTCCTCGTCCGGGATGGCGTTGAGCTCCTCGCGGAGCCGGGGGAGCCACCCCTGCTCCTGTTCGCTGCACAGGAGGGCCTCCTCCCCGATGGCGGCCTCGATGAGGTCCAGGGCGCGCAGGGCGCCGCGGCGCGCCGCCTCGACGTAGGTGCGCGCCTTCACCATCTCGCCGGCGATGGCCACCACGTTCTGGGGGGCCAGGACGAGCGCCTGGGGGTCGAGGTGCACGTCGGACTCGACCTGGAGCTGCTGCACCTTCAGGACCGTGCTCCGCCCGTCGCGGATGGCGGCGTTCAGGAAGCGCGTGTCGTACTCCAGCTGCTCGAGGTACACGGTCGGGGCGAAGCCGCCCAGGAGCTTCACGTTCTGCACCGACTCGTTGCTCCACAGGTCGGCGCAGGCCGCGGCGACGTTCCCCACCGGGCTGCCATGGGCGCAGGCCGCGGTCTTCCCCTCCATGGAGATGGGGATCCCGGCGATCGCCTTGAGGTACGGCCCCTCGTAGCCGCAGTCCTTGTCCGGCCCGGTCGCTCCCTCCTCCACCGCGACCAGCGTCCGGACCACCGAGATGACGCGCACCAGGGCTGCGAACACCTTGGGGATGAAGCCCTTCTCCGCCAGCACCATGGCGGTGTTCCCGAACCCGCAGGCGGTGTCGCCGCCGGCGATCCTCCCGGTCCGGCGCGCCACCTCGACGATGCGCGCCCAGAGGAAACGCATGTCGCGCACGCCGAGCACGGCCAGCGCGAAGGTCACGCCCTTGATGTCGCACATGAGCAGGGCGTCGTCGTGGACCTCCTTGCCGCCCGTGCTCTCGATCGAGAGCAGGTCCCCGCCGGCGGCGGCCCCGCGCTCGAACAGCTCGAACATCGCATCGAGGTGGCTCGAGCTGCGCATGCGCGGCGGGCGGTCGAAGTCGCGCGAGTCGTTGGGCGTGAGGCGGATCTCGCTCCGGAACCCGTGCTTCTGGTAGGCCTCCTCGCAGAGCCCGTTCATGAGCTCGACCAGCTCGACGCCGATGCTCGGGGTCATGGTCATCTCGAGCAGCGTCTCGAACTCCAGCACCAGCCCCGGGGCGTGGAGGTCCCGGGCCCTCCGCAGCGCCTCGCTCACGATCTGGTGGTAGTGCGCCTTGACGTCGGGGAGCGTCTCCCGGCAGACCTGCATGGGCGGGAGGGTGAAGTTCAGCTCCGGGTAGACCGTGCCCGCGCCCAGGACCAGCCCGCGCCGGGTGGTGACGGGGTGCGGGGCATGGCCGAACACCAGGTCCCGGGCGTCGGGGATGGCGAGCGTATGGAAGCGCATGAGGTTCCCTCGGTTCAGGCCGCGAGCTTCGCGAGCCGCTCCACGACGCCCTGGGGATCCGGCGCGTAGAAGGTGGCGCCGATCTTCCGGCAGAACTCGGCGTTCACCGGAGCGCCCCCGACGAAGATGGGCCGCTCGGCGTCCCGCCCACGGATCTCGCCCACCATCTTCTCCATGTTGACCATGGTGGTGGTGAGGAGGGCCGACATCCCCAGGACGCAGCTCGGGTGCCGCTCGATCTCGGCCAGGAAGCGGTCGGCCTTCACGTCGACCCCCAGGTCGACGACCTCCCACCCCGCCCCCTCGACCATCATGGCCACGATGTTCTTGCCGATGTCGTGCAGGTCGCCGGCCACCGTTCCGATGACGAAGACGCCCCTGCGCCGCACCTGGCCCGAGGCGAAGAAGGGCTTCAGGTGGACCATGGCCGCGCTCATGGCGCGGGCCGCGAGGAGCATCTCGGGCACGAACGCCTTGCCCTGGCTGAAGCGCTCCCCGATCCGGGACATCCCGGTGATGAGTCCCTGGCCGAGGATCTCCTGGGGCGCGAGGCCCGCGGCGATGGCCTCGCGGCAGAGCTCGTCGGCCCCCGGCTGGCCCCGGAGCCGGGGGGGATACGGCGCGGCCTGGTTGGTCTTGCCCAGCTCTACGGCGGTGGAAAGCCGGTCCAGCAGGTCGTTCGGTTCGGTCATGGCGTTCCCTCAGCCCGCGCGGCGGCCGCCCACGGGTGTCAACAGCGCCAGCGCCGCCTGGGCGGCGCTGGCGGCGTTCGGAGCGTACGCGTCGGCCCCGAGGCTGCGCGAGAAGGCGTCGTCGATCGGCGCGCCCCCGACCATGGTCTTCACCCGCCCGCGCAGACCAGCGCGGGCGAGCGCGTCCATGACCGCTCCCATCTCGTGCATGGTCGTGGTGAGCAGGGCGGAGCAGGCGACGATGTCCGCGCGCCGCTCGCTGGCCGCCTGCGCGAAGCGCGCGGCCGGCACGTCGACGCCGAGGTCGATGACCTCGAAGCCGCGAGCCTCCATCATCAGCTTCACCAGGTTCTTGCCCAGGTCGTGGAGGTCGCCCTTGACGGTCCCGATGATGACGCGGCCCACCACCTCGGGTCCGGTGACGGCGAAGTGGGGCCGGAGGAGCGCCAGCCCCGCGTTCATGGCGCGTGCGGCGATCAGGATCTCCGGGATGTAGAGCTCGTTGTTGCAGAACTTGCGGCTCACCTCGGCCATCCCCGCCAGGAGGCCCTCGTCCAGCACCGCCTTCGGCGTCGCGCCGGCGGCGAGGGCCTGGCCGACGAGGTCCTTGACCCCGGAAGCCTTGCCCTTCTGCACGTTCTCTGCGATCGCCTCGATGAAGCCCATGGCGCCGTGCTCCGGAGGCCGTACAACTTGCGGCATCATCTTCTTGTCGGGATCGCATAAACAGCCACAAACTGGCAGATTGCATATATATTTCGGCAAGCCGCCTGGGAGCACGCATGTGGTCCGACCACGCCTTCTCCGCGGAAGCGCGTCCGCCCCTGCCCATCGTCCTGAAGGTGGTCTACGCGGCGGACGCCGACGCCAGCTTCGACGCCATGAAGGTGCCGACCGAGGAGCGCCGGCAGGCCGTCTTCCGGACCGTGGGGGGCGAAGGTCGCGTCCACCTCACCTCCGAGCTGGGCGAGGACCTGCCGCCGCTGTCGGTCCGGGCGGGCACCGTCGCGTTCCTGGAGTTCCACCGCGTCCGCCGCTACGGACCCGTGAGCGGCAGCTGGAGGTTCTGGTACTTCGAGTATGACGGCGCGGACGGCCTGCCGTTCCCCTGGAACCGGCCGGTCGCGGTGGCCGACCCAGCCCGCGACGAGGCCGAGGCCCCCGAGTGCCTCCGCGCCCTGCGCGAGGGCACGCCCGAGTCGTCCGCCTACGCCTCGGCGGTGTTCACCGCCATGGTCCACCGCTGGCTCGTGGCCTACACGGCTGGCGCCGAGCCCCGCGACGCGCGCGCCCCGCAGGTCCGCGAGGCAGTCATGGAGATGCGGCGCAACCTGGGCGACCCCCCGTCGATCCCCGCGCTGGCGGCGCGCGTGGGGATGAGCGAGCGCGCCTTCCGCGATGCGTTCCAGGCGGTGATGGACTGGACGCCGAAGCGCTACCTCGACCGGCTCCGGCTGGAGAAGGCCGCCGAGCTGCTCCGCCAGAACCGCTCCTCGCTTGCCGAGATCGCCGAGGTGCTGGGCTACTCCAGCCCGTTCCACCTCAGCCGGGCGTTCCGGGAGCTCTTCGGGGTTCCGCCCTCGACCTACGCGGCCGTGATCCGGCGCGACCGGTGAGTGCTCCGGAGGGCAGGGACGACCGCGGCCCAGGCGGCCCGGCTCTTGCGAGGATCCTCCGGTTCGGTTCTCGCCGTCCGCGCGCGGGGCACGGCCCGTGAGCGTTGACTTGCCGTGCCCAGGCTGACAGCATCGGCGACACCGCTGCCTTGCTGGGAACCGGCTGGCGCCCGCGGGCGACCTCTCGAGCGCCGCCTTGCGGAGGAGCGTGACATGCAGAGCGGCGTCATCGAGCTGACCGCGCTGGCAAAGACCATCGACCACTCCCTGCTCCGGCCGGACCTGGCCGTGAGCGCGGTGCGTCAAGGCTGCGCGCTGGCGCGCGAGTACGACGTGGTCTCCGTCTGCGCGCGCCCCACCGATCTCCCCGTCCTGGTGGAGGAGCTGGCCGGCACCGGGATCCTGGTCACCACCACGGTCGGCTTTCCGCACGGCGTCGTGAGCACGGCGGCCAAGGTGGCCGAGACGCGGGAGTCGGTGGCGCGCGGAGCGGTCGAGGTGGACATGGTGCTCAACGTGGGCAAGCTGCGCTCCGGCGAGGTTCGCTTCGTCGAGGACGACCTCGGGGCGGTCGTCGAGGCAGCGCACGCCGGCGGGGCGCTCGCCAAGGTGATCTTCGAGAACTTCTATCTCTCGACGGAGGAGAAGCTGCTGGCCTGCCGGCTGGCCGAGGCTGCCGGCGCCGACTTCGTGAAGACCTCCACCGGGTTTGCGCCGGGCGGCGCGACGGTCGCAGACGTCGAGCTGATGCGGAGGACCTGTTCCCCCCGCGTGCGCGTGAAAGCAGCGGGCGGACTCTCGACGCTGGATACCGTCCTGGCGGTGATCGCCGCGGGCGCGGTCCGGGTGGGGACCAGTTCCACCCGTGCCATCCTCGACGATGCCCGCAAGCGGGTGGACGCCGTGGGCAGCCTGCGTCCGCCCACCACCTGAGGGAGCCGGCCAAGGGAGCGGGAGCGAGCGATGGAACGGATCATCGCCTGGGATCTCGGCACCGGGGGCAACAAGGCCTCGCTCTACGAGCGCGACGGGCGCTGCGTGGCCTCGACCTTCGTCCCCTACGACACCAGCTACCCCCACAGCGGCTGGCACGAGCAGCGCCCCGAGGACTGGTGGAGCGCGGTGCTCGAGAGCACGCGGCGCCTCCTCGGGACCACCGGCGTCGATCCGCGCGACATCACCTGTTGCGGGATGTCGGGCCACAGCCTCGGGGCGGTACCGCTCGACCGCGAGGGCCGGCTGCTGCGGCCGGTCACGCCCATCTGGTCGGATCAGCGGGCGGTGGAGCAGGCGCGGGAGTTCTTCCGGCGGTGCGACGAGCGGGAGTGGTACCGCACGACCGGGAACGGGTTCCCGCCCCACCTCTACTCCGCGTTCAAGGTGATGTGGTACCGGGATCAGGAGCCGACCCTGTTCGAGCACGTCGACACGGTGCTCGGGACCAAGGACTACGTGAACTTCCGGCTCACCGGACGGCGCTGCACCGACCCGTCCTATGCCTCCGGCTCCGGGATCTACGACCTGGCGGCCTGGCGGTACTCGGACCGGCTCATCGCGGCCACCGGCCTCCCCGCGCGCCTGTTTCCGGAGATCCTCCCCTCCACCCAGGTCATCGGGACCCTGACCGCGGAGGCGGCCGCGGCCCTCGGCCTTCACCGCTCCGTGCGGGTCGTGGCCGGCGGGGTCGACAACTCGTGCATGGCCCTGGGAGCCCGGGCCTTCCGGGAGGGCCGGATCTACAACAACCTGGGCTCGTCGGCGTGGATCGCCGTGTCCTCCTCGAGCCCCCTCCTCGACGAACGCTGCCGCCCCTACGTGTTCGCCCACGTCGTCCCGGGGCTCTTCGCCTCGGCCCTGGCCATCACCGCGGCCGGCTCGAGCCTCCGCTGGGTCCGGGACGTGCTGGCGCCCGATCTGGTGGCCCGCGCCCAGCGCGAGCGGCGGGACGCCTACGACCTGATCGCGGAGGAGGCCGGGCGATCCGAGCCCGGCGCGCGGGGGGTGCTCTTCAACCCCAGCCTGGGCGGTGGGATGCCCATGGACCGCTCACCCCACATCCGCGGCGCCTTTCTCGGGCTCGACCTGGGCCATACCCGAGCCGACCTCTTCCGTGCCGTCCTGGAGGGCGTCGCCCTCGGGCTGCGCCTGTGCCTCGACGAGCTGCGTCGTCACTGTCGGGTGGAAGGCGAGCTGCTGCTCGTGGGTGGCGGGAGCCGGAGCGCACTCTGGCGACAGGTCCTGGCCGACGCCTATCGCTTGCGGGTCATCAAGTCGAGCGTGGACCAGCAGGCGGCGGCGCTGGGGGCAGCGGCCCTGGCCGCGGTGGGGACGGGCCTGTGGGACGGCTTCGACCGGATCGACGCGCTCCACCAGGTGGAGTCAGCAACCGATCCCGTCCCGGAGGCGGCCGCGCTCGTCGACCGGCTGGTCCCCTCCTTCCGCAAGGCCGCAGATGATCAGGCGGACCTCCAGGAGCTGCTCCGGGCCGGCTCCTGAGCGGGCCGGTCGGGCCCGCTGCCGGGAGGCGACGGCTCCCGCGAGACCCTGGAGCGAGCCGCCGGTGCCGACCGCCACGGTCGACCCGCGCGGGAGCTTGTGCCCCTGCACCCGGGGAGGTAGCGTCATGACGTCACGACATCATGACATCGCCGGCGCTCTCCCTGATGCGTCCCCTGCCGCGCGGCGGCCTGGTCCGGCGGGTTCCGCAGTACTGGCGGGTGTACGAGGACATCCGTCGGCGGATCGAGGGGCTGGACTACGCAGTCGGGTCGTTCGTCCCCACCGAGTCGGAGCTCTGCGCCCTGCTCGGCGTGAGCCGCACCACGGTGCGCAAGGCGGTCGAGCTGCTGGTCGATGACGGCTTCCTGGCGGTGCGGCGCGGGCGCGGAACCGAGGTCCTCGACTTCCGCGCCGTCCAGAAGCTGCAGCGCATCACCTCGTTCTCGGAGACGCTGCGCGAGCGGGGCTGCGCGGTCACCTACCGGGAGCTGAAGGTTCGGCGGGTGCCGGCCTCGCCGTCGGTGGCCGACGATCTGCAGCTGCCCGCCGGCGCCCCGGTGATCCTGGTGCACCGCCTGGTGGTGGCGGATGGCAAGCCCATCGCCCTCATGGACAACTACCTGGCGCCCGAGATGGTCCCGGGCCTCGAGGCGAAGGTCCGGCGCATGCGCACCCAGCCGCTGTACGCCTTCCTCGAGGCGGAATACGGCGTGACCCTCGACGAGGCCACCGACTCCATCACCGCCCTGGCGGCGACGCGCGACGAGGCGGCGCGGCTGCGGATCCCGCCAGGCACCCCGCTCATCTTCGTCCGGCGCATCACCTCCGCCGGCGGCCACCGAGTCGAGCGCGCCGATCTGCACATCGTGGCCAGCCGGTACGAGTACAGCGTCCACACCTCCAAGCGACCCCGAGGTAATCCGTGAACGGGACCGTGACCCAGCCTCAGCACCAGGAGCCCGCTGCGGAGGAGAAGGCAGCCCGGGGACGGGGAGCGCCCGGGGGCTGGCGGGCGTTCTTCGCCAAGCCCGAGGTAAGCGTGGGGGTGGCCCTGGCGTTGATGTGCGTGCTGATGACGTTCGCCAGCCCGTACTTCCTCACCGTCCGCAACATCCTCAACATCCTCCGGCAGTTCTCCCTCATCGCCATCTTGGCCGTGGGCGAGGGGCTCATCATCATCACCGCCGGGATCGACCTCTCGGTGGGTGCGCTGGTGGG
>DATKKF010000013.1:0-3919 GCA_035543115.1 Myxococcaceae bacterium | reverse complement strand
CTGGTGCTCGGCGGCATCGGCGTCATCGGCGGTGATGAGGGTGACGTAGACGTTGGGGTTCCGCCGGTCACGGTAGGTGGTCCAGGAGGAATCCTCGAGCTCGAGCCCCACGTAGAGGGCGAACTCGCGCATCGCCCGCTCGACGTCGTCCCGGGCGTCGGGGCGAACCGCGAACCGGGAGATCCTGAAGACTGGCATGACCGCGGGGGATGACACGCGGCGGAGCCAGGTGGACACCGGGTTGCTGCATGCGGGAGCTTCCTCGCAGGGAATCGTCGTCCCCCTGAGCGATCGCCTCGGCTCCGGCGGGCGGAGGAGAACCCCTCGGGTTTCAGTGGATTGTACCTCTCGCCCTCCCGGCGACTGCCCGTTCTGGCGTCACCGCCGCGTGACCCACGGTGAGGCGATTCCAAGTACGCCGGATCGTGTTTCGCAGGTGGTGTGACGACGCCGTGCATCGCCTGTTCGCACGTCGTGAGAAGCGTAGTCTCGCCTGCCATGCCGGAGTGGACGCCCCCCTCCGAGTTCGATGGCTACCGATTGGTGCGACCGCTCGGTCGGGGCGGCATGGGGCAGGTGTTCCTCGGGCAGGACGTGCTGCTCGAGCGGCCGGTGGCGGTGAAGTTCATCTCGGCGCTGAACCCGGACGAGGGCCACCGGCAGCGCTTCCTGCTCGAGGGGCGGGCCATCGCCCGACTCTCGCATCCCAATGTCGTCTCGATCCACCGGGTGGGCGAGGTCCAGGGTCACCCGTACTTCGTCGCGGAATACGTCCGGGGGCAACCGCTGGACGCGGTGACCAAGCCTCTGCCCTGGGAGCGGGTGCTGCGGATCGGGCGGGGGCTGGCGCGGGGACTGGCGGCGGCGCACCGGCAGGGCGTGCTGCATCGGGACCTCAAGCCGTCGAACATCGTCGTGACCGAGTCCGGGGAGACGAAGCTGCTCGACTTCGGTCTGGCGAAGCTCATCACCGAGCTCGAGCCAGTGGAGGAGAACGGGGAGGACACCGACACCCGTGAACTCCCTCGGCCCCGGGCCGACGCCTCGCTCACTCATCCCGACCTGATTCTCGGGACGCCACGGTACATGGCGCCCGAGGTGCTCGGGGGGGAACCATCCAGCCGGCGGAGCGACCTCTTTGCGCTCGGAGTCGTCCTGTACGAGCTCTGTCTGGGCAAGGTGCCCGACCGTTCCGGTGACCGTGGGCTGCCGTCGGTGCGCGGAATCGCGGGAATCAACGTGCGCCTGGCGGAGATCATCGACCGCTGCGTGTCGGTGGACGCGCGGGAGCGCTTCGCTTCGGCAGACGAGCTCCTCGACGCCCTGGACCACGTGGTGCCGGAGCGGCGCGAGCTGTTGCTGCCGGAGGGGAACCCCTACCGAGGCCTGCGTCCGTTCGAGGCAGAGCACCGGGCACTATTCTTCGGGCGGGACGCGGAGATCCGGGCGGTGCTGGAGCGGCTGCGCTCGGACCCTCGGGTGGTGCTGGCGGGGGACTCGGGCGTGGGCAAGTCTTCACTGTGCCGGGCAGGGGTGCTGCCCCTGGTGAACGACGGCGCGCTCGGGGAGATGAGCTGGCGCGTGGTGCGGCTCGTCCCGGGTGGGCGTCCATTGGTCGCTCTCGCCTCCGCCTTGTCGGTGGCGCTGGAGGTGAACGAGGAGGCGCTCGGTGCGTGGCTCGCCTCGGAGCCTGCGGCGCTCGCGCGGGCCCTTCAACGGGCTCGGCAGAAGACATCGGGTTTCGGACTGCTGGTCTTCGTGGACCAGGCCGAGGAGCTGTTCACGCTCGCACCTCCCTCCGAGTCGGTGGTGGTGGCCGAGGCGCTCGGGGCGCTCGGCACGACCGCACAGGCGCGGGTGCTCCTCGCGCTGCGGGGGGACTTCGTGACCCGGCTGGCGGCACTCCCGATCCTCGGCGAGGACCTTGCCGCATCTCTGTACCTGCTCCGGCCGATGACGGCGGAGAGGCTGCGCGAGGTCGTGGTGGGACCTGCCCGCGCACGAGGGTTCCGGTACGAGTCGGATGCGTTGGTGGAGCGTCTGGTGGCCGCTGGCCTGAGCTCGGCCGGCGCCCTCCCGCTCCTCCAGTTCACGCTGGCCGAGCTCTGGGAGGCCCGGGACGAGGAGTCGAAGGTGGTGCCCGCGGCGGCGCTGGATCAGCTCGGTGGGGTCGAGGGGGCACTTTCTCGCCACGCCGACGCGCTCCTCGCAGCCCTTCAGCCCGAGCAACGGGAGGCGGTGCGCCGGATCCTGATCCGACTCGTGACGGCGGAGGGCACGCGCGCTCGCCGGACGGCCGCCGAACTCGAGGCGAAGATGGGGGCGGCGGCGGTGGCGCTCGATGCGCTGGTCGGTGCCCGGCTGGTGGTGGCACGGCAGACGGAGGGCGAGAGCACCTTCGAGCTGGTGCACGAGGCGTTGCTCACCGGTTGGGGGACCCTCCAGGAATGGCTCGACTCCGCGGCCGATCAGCGCCGGATGCTCCAGCGCCTCGACTCCGCGGCCGCCGAGTGGGAGCGACTGGGGTTCTCCAACGAGGCACTCTGGCGCGGCCGCCAGCTGGTGGAGGCCTCCGAGCTCGATCGAGGATCCATCGGAAGCCGCGAGGCGAAGTTTTTGGAGCACTCGCGAGAGGAGGCGCGACGCCAGAAGGCCTGGCGGATTCTCGGTCTCGCATCGGTACCGCTGGTGATCCTGGTCGCCTTCTTGGTGGCGCAGCTCCGCACGCGGCACCAGCTCGAGGCGCAGGTCAATAGGCAGCTCGAGGGCGCCCGGGCGTCGCTTGCCTTGGGCACCGAGATGGCCGAGAGGGCACGGCTCTCTTCGATCGAGACATTTCGCCTCTACGACGCTCCGGTTTCCGGGGTGGGCGGCGCGGATCGCGACGAAGCGACGACCTGGGACCGCGCGGAGCAGCTCTGGGACAGGACGCGGGAGCTTCGCGACTCGGCCGACGAGAGACTCCAGCAGTCGATCCGAGCGCTCGAGGCAGCACTTCTCCTCCAGCCCTCGAGTCTCGAGATTCGGCGCTTGATCGCCGGGGCCGAGTATCTGCGTGTGCAGCTCAGCGAGGTCGTCGACTCGCACGCACCCCCGCCAAGCCTGGTCCAGCGCATTCGTGCGCTCGACGATGCCGGTGAGATCGTCCAGGTTCTCGATGCGCCGGCCAGGCTGGAGCTCGACCTCGAACCGAGCGGAGCCGAGCTCAGGCTGGAGCGGTACCGCTCGGAGGATGGGCAGCTCGTCCCGGAGCTGGTCCAGCATGGATCTGCCAGGCGGCTCGTTCTCCCCGCCGGGAGCTATCGGGTCGTGGCTTCCGCTCCCGGGCGTCAACCGATCCTGTATCCGTTCCTCGTCCGACGGGGAGCCAATCTGCGCGTGGTCCTCTCTCTTCCGAGGAGAGACGCCGCTTTCGAGGGTTTCGTCTTCGTGCCCGAAGGCGAGTTTCTCTCCGGTATCCACAGTGTTGAGGACTTCCGGCGCGCAGCAGGTGCTGCGCCGCTGCATCCACTTCGTACCGGGGCGTACTGGATCCAGAAGAACGAGGTGACGTTCGGCGACTGGATCGAGTTCGTCGAATCACAGCCGGCCGCGAAACGGGCCAGGCTCCTGCCAGCCACGGACGAGCAAAATGGGCTCATCGCTCTCGCCTCGAGAGGTGGGCACTGGGACTTCACCTTCCAGCCGAGCAGCCTTCGCTACCGGGTCGCTGTTGGGACACCGCTCCGATACCCCGAGCGCACCGCGCTGGCGACCCAGGACTGGACACGCTTCCCCGTTTCGGGTGTCACTCCGAGCGAGATCGCGCAGTTCGCGGACTGGCTGAGCGTGAGGCGGGGCATTCACGCGCGACTCTGCAGGGAATCGGAATGGGAGCGCGCCGCGAGAGGTGCGGACGGACGGAGCTTCGCTCTCGGCG
>DATKKF010000012.1:0-5751 GCA_035543115.1 Myxococcaceae bacterium | reverse complement strand
CCGACAGCCGGGACCTCGGGCGGCAGACGACCCCGGCGGACGTCGAGGCATACCTCTGGCTCTTCCCGCGGGTGGACAAGCAGCTGCTCGGGCGCATCGAGCATCCGGATCTGCCGGTGGAGTACTTCCGGCTGTACCACTCGGCCATCGGGCGCGCCCGGCTGTACGGGCAGACAGTGGTGACGGTGGACCTCGGCGAGGTGTACTCGCCGGACATGGTGGCCGAGGTGGCAGAGCGCCTGAGCTTCCTCGAGGGGATGAAGTGGTCGCTGGCGATGGGGACCTTCCGCGGCCAGCTCTACGTCTCGCTCCGGGTGCGGGACCGGCGGATGAACGCCGGGAAGCTGATCCGCGACATCTGCGAGGACCGTGGCGGATCCGCCGGAGGTCACGGGAGCATGGCCGGGGCCCGGTTGCCCTTGCCGCCCGGCCGTGCGCCGGCGGCGCTCCGGCGCGAGCTGACCACTGCCTTCCTAGAGGCGTTCGGCGTGAAGGGCGAGCGGCCGCGGTCGCTGCTGCTCGCCGGGAAGGGCGCCGCCGTCGAGCGGTGACCTACCTCGACCACAACGCCGGCACGCCGCTGTTTCCCGAGGTGGCTGAGTTTCTCGCCGCGGCGTTCCGGCGAGAGCCTGCGGGCAACCCGAGCAGCGTTCACCGCGCGGGGCGGGCGGCGCGGGCGCGGCTGGACGAGGCGCGGGCGCGGGTGGCGCGGGTGGTCGGTCGGCCTGCGCGCGAGGTGCTGTTCACCGCCTCGGGCTCGGAGGCGTGCGCCACGGCAGTGCTCGGGATCGGTCGCGGCGGGGCGCTGGTGACCAGCGCCATCGAGCACCCCTGCGTGCTGCTCGCGGCCCAGCGGCGGGCCACGCCCGTGCTCCAGGTGCGCCCCGGCCCAGATGGATGGGTGGCTCCCGACGCGTTCGAGGGGGCGTTCGCCTCCGGGGAGGTGGCGGCGTGCGCGCTGCAGGTGGCGAACAACGAGACCGGGGTGGTGCAGCCGGCAGACGCGGTGGCGGCGCTGGCGCGGGCGCATGGGGTGGCGAGCTTCGTGGACGCGGTGCAGGCGCCGGGGCGGCTGTCGCCGGCGTTCGAGGCGGACCTGGTGGCGTACTCGGCGCACAAGTTCGGTGGGCCGGCAGGGGTGGGCATCCTCGCGGTGCGGCGCGGGGTGCAGCTCGAGCCGCTGGTGCCGGGGCACCAGGAGGGCGGGCTTCGCGGGGGGACGCCGGCGGTGGTGCTGTGCGAGGCGGCGGCCCTGGCGCTCGAGCTGGCGGAGTCCCGGCGGCAGGCCGAGGTGGCACGGATGACCGCGCTGCGCGACGGGTTCGAGCGGGGGCTCCGGACGAGGCGCTCGAGCATCCGGGTGCACGGGGCTGAGGCGCCGCGGCTGGCCAACACCACCAACGTCTGCTTTCCGGGGGTGGATGCGGAGACGGTGCTCATCGCGCTGGACCTGGAGGGGTTCGCGGTGTCGGTTGGCGCGGCCTGCACGTCGGGGACGATGCGACCGTCGCCGGTGCTGCTGTCGATGGGGGTGTCGGAGGCGGACGCCCGGAGCTCGATCCGGGTGTCGTTCGGTCGGGACACCACCGAGGGCGATGTCAGCGCCCTCCTCCGCGCTCTCGATCGAGTTCTCTGAGACGTCGTCGAGGCTACCCGGCGGCGCCGAAGAAGCCGCGGACCAGTGCGGCGATCGCCAGCGGGGTACCGATGCGTTCGTCGCAGTGTGGCTCGAGCGCCGCCGCGAAGTCGGCCGCGGTCGAGAACCGTGCACGAGCATCGGCGGCCAGCGCCCGGTCCAGCACGGCCTCCAGCCCCGCGCTCACCTCCGGCCGACGAGCCCGGACCCTCGCCCTCCGCCCCGCGCGGATCGCCCCGAACACCTCCTGCGGGCTACTGCCCTGGAATGGCCGCTCGAGCGCCAGGAGCTCGAACAGCACCACCGCGGTGGCCCACAGGTCCACCGCCTGGGTGACCTCGCCCGCCGTCGCCTCGGGAGAGAGGTAGTACGGCTTGCCGGCGATGACCGCGTCGCGCACACCCGATTTCACCCGTACCCGCGCCACTCCGAAGTCGCCCAGCTTTACCTCACCCACCCGGGAGATGAAGACGTTGGACGGCGAGACGTCGCAGTGCACCAGGTGGAGCGGCGTCCCGCTCGCGTTCTCCGCCCGATGCGCATAGTCCAGCGCCTCGAGCAGCACCCGCGCCAGGTACACCGCGAAGTCGACGGGCAGCACGATGCCCTGCTGCCGGCACCGGCGCAGGACCTGACCCAGGTCGCGCCCGTCGACCCACTCCATCGCCAGGTACGCCACCCCGCCGATCGCCCCCACGTCCAGCGTCTGGACGATGTTCGGATGCCGGAGCGCGATGGACAGCTCGGCCTCCTTCGCGAACAGCTGCACGTACTCGGGCGCGCGGGACAGCTGCGGAAGCAGCCGCTTGATGGCGACCTCGGTCCCCGCCCAGGGACCATCGAGCGTCCGCGCCCGCACCACCTCGGCCATGCCGCCCTTCCCCAGCGGGGCGAGGATCTCGTAGTGGCCAAACCGCGCACCGGACGACCAGAGGACGACCTCGGACTGCTTCACCGTCGCCGCTCCTCGTTGGTCTTGGTCCGGGCCAGCAGCGACGAGAACCGCGGGTCACCCCGGAGTGGCGCCAGGTCCGGGTCGCTCAGGAGGTCGTCGGAGGCCGCGAATCCCCGGTCGATCGAGTCGCTCAGGCTGGCCAGCGCCTCGTCGACGTGCCCCAGCCGCGCCTGTGCACAGGCCAGGTTGTAGGAGAGCAGCACCCCCGGGGCGAACGCCCTGGCCTTCTCGTATGCAGCCACCGCCCCCGAGGCGTCTCCGAGCAGCACCGAGGCGAGCCCGATCCCCAGCCACGCCTTCCCCGGGTCCTCCCTGGCCGCGAGCGCCTTCTGGAACTCGGCCTGGGCCGCCTTGCCCCGGCGCAGCTGAAGCAGCTTCTCGCCGGCCTCGAGGTGATGGGTGAGGGGTCGACGTCCCGGCGGCTCGGCCACCGGCGAGAGGACCAGCCTCCCGCGCTCCAGGCCCGGCGAGTCGCAGCCGGGGACGAGCGGGACGTCCGCAACCACTGTTCCGTTCGCCGCCACGTGCACTCCGAGGTAGGGCACGGTGCGCTCCCCGCAGGCGGTGCAGAGCGTCAGACGGCCGACGAGCACGTCGCCTTCCCAGGCCGCGTCCACCACCGCCCGCCCGGTCTCGAAGCCACAGGGATTCGACTCGCCGGCGCGCCCGAGCACGTGCTCGTTCATCGCCTGCCAGCTCAGGATTCCCTTCGCCCCCCACCGCGCACGTGACGCCAGGAGCGGCACCGCCCCGAGCGCCGGTCCGGCGCCGAGCACGGCACAGAGCGTAGTGGCAAGCAGGAGCCGGGGCACGGGACGGGTCTGGACCTCCGGGATGCTGGCACGAGCGGCGCAGCCGAGGCCAGCCGCGCAACGGAACACACCGCCCAGGTTCCCTTGACCCCCCTCCGGGCCGTCCTTATTGTCGGAGCCGACCGGTCGGAGGCCGGAACCCCTTGCAAGGTTGTCCCCTGCGGGGTGCGTGATGTGCAGCAGAAATTCGAACCGATACGTCCATTCCGGGGGCCGTACCGGGGTTCCATGCGTCACGCCCGGGGCAGCCGGCACTCGCCGACCACCCGGGAGACCTACGGTACCTCACCTCGGCTCCCACCTGGCTCAACTGGGTTCAATGGACGCTGCGCACACGGCCCAGCGGCGGGGGACGTTTTTTCTCGAGAGGTGAGGCGCTGGCGACGAACGGGCGGGAGATGGGAACGGACGAGGGGGCACTGCGCAAGGCCACGCTCCGCGAGCAGCTCACCGCGCGTCGGAAGGCGCTTAGCGCCGAGCTGGTCGACACCCGGGGGCTGAAGATCCAGGCGCGTTTCCTGGCCACCCCCTACTACCAGCACGCACGGACGGTCGCGCTGTACGCCCCGATCCGTGGCGAGGTTCCCACGCGGGACATCCTCACCGCCGGCCTCTCCGACGGAAAGGTCATCTGTTACCCGCTCAGCCACGTGCGCGGGAGGGTTCTCTCCTTTCGTGCGGTCCGGAGCGAGGCGGAGCTGGAACCCGGTCGACTCGGGGTGCACGAACCCGCTGACGCCGCGGAGCTCATCCCGGTGGAGCAGATCGATCTCTTCGTCGTTCCCGGACTGGGCTTCACCCCCGACGGCAAGCGGCTGGGCCGCGGGGGCGGGTACTACGACGCGACGCTGAAGGCTGGTAGCGCGGCGAGCCGGCGGGTCGGGCTCGCCTTCGCCGGGCAGATCGTCGACGATCTCCCGACCAACGAGGACGACGTGGACGTCGACCTGGTGGTCACCGAGAACGAGGTCTTCCGGGGGCTGGCCCGGCCACCCGATTTCGCCCCCACGTGATCGTCCTGTTCATGGGTGACGTGGTCGGCAAGCCCGGGGTGCTCGCCGTCCGCACCCTCCTGCCCCGTCTCATCGCCCGGCACCAGGTGGATCTGGTCATCGCCAACGCCGAGAACTCGGAGGGCGGCGCCGGCATCTCCGCCGACTCGGCCGGGGCGCTTCTCTCCGCGGAGGTGAACCTCCTCACCTCGGGCAACCACTTCTGGACCAAGCGCCAGATCCTTCCCTGGGTGGAGACCCATCCGGAGCTCCTCTTGCGGCCCGCCAACTATCCGGAGGGCAGCCCGGGGCGGGGGCACACCGTGATCCGCACGCCGGACGGGCGCGCGCTCGGGGTGCTGAACCTCGAGGGCCGGGTGTTCATGAAGAACCTCGACGATCCCTTCCGGGTCGGCGAGCGGCTGGTGGTGGAGCTCCGGCGCACCACCCCGTGCATCCTGGTGGACATGCACTGCGAGGCGAGCAGCGAGAAGAACGCCATGGGCGCCTGGCTCGACGGAAAGGTGTCGGCGGTGGTCGGGACTCACACCCACGTGCAGACCGCCGACGAGCGCATCCTCCCCGGAGGGACCGCCTTCATCACCGACGTCGGCATGTGCGGCCCTCTCGACTCGGTGATCGGCATCAAGAAGGAACAGAGCATCGAACGCTTCTTGACCCAGCGCCCCAACCAGTACGAGGTGGCCAAGAACCTGGTCTACCTCCAGGGGGTGGTCATCGACATCGACGACGCCACCGGGAAGGGACTAAGCATCATCCGGGTGCGCGAGCACCTTCCGGGCACGTGACCCCTCCCCCACCGGCCTGGTAGGTGGAGCCGATGTCGCTCCTTCGCCGAGCCACCCCCGACGAGCAGTTCGCCGAGGTCACCCGCGCGAGCGTGGATCTCCACGTCCCGGACGAGCTCCGCGCCAAGCTCCGCCGGTCCTACGAGCGCGAGCAGCCGCTCATCGTCAAGGCCGGGTTCGACCCCAACCGGCCGGACCTCCATCTCGGTCACACGCTCCTGCTCACCCGGATGCGGCGCTTCCAGGACTTCGGCCACGAGGTGGTGTTCCTGATCGGTGACTTCACCGGGATGATCGGCGACCCCTCGGGGAAGAACCTCACTCGTCCGGCGCTGAGTCGCGAGGAGGTCCTGGCGAATGCCGAGAGCTACAAGGCTCAGGTCTTCAAGGTGTTGGATCCGGGCCGGACGAAGATCCGATTCAATTCCGAGTGGCTCGATGCGCTGGGGACGGAGGGGACCGTCCGCCTCGCGGCGCACTACCCTCTTGCACGGATGCTCGAGCGGGACGACTTCAAGAGCCGGTTTCGCGAGGGCCGGAGCATCTC
>DATKKF010000011.1:0-4400 GCA_035543115.1 Myxococcaceae bacterium | reverse complement strand
TCTCACGCTGGACTACGGCGACGCCGACCGGCTGGTGACGCTGCTGACGCGGGCCCGGGGCAAGCTCACCGCCTTTGCCGCCGGCGCGCGAAAGAGCCGCCGCCGCTTCGCCGGCGCGCTCGAGCCGGGCACGGTGCTGCGGGCCCGCCTGGTGGCGCGGCACGGATCCACCGTCCGGCTCGACGCGGTCGAGGTGGTGCACGCCTTCCCCCGCATCCGCGACGAGCTGCCCCGCATCGCCCGCGCCCTGTACGCGCTCGAGCTCTGCCGGGAGCTGCTCCGGGACGACCAGCCGGCGCCCGAGCTGCTGTCCCTGGCGGTGGGCTGGCTCGACCGGCTCGACGCCGGCGAGGCCGGCCCCACCTCGGTGCTGGCCTTCGAGCTCCAGGCGCTGGCGCTCGCCGGCCTGATGCCCCGGTTCGACGCCTGTGCGCTGTGCGGCCGGCCGCCGGGAGACGCGCCCCGGTTCGACGTGGACCATGGGGGCGCGGTGTGCGCCGGGTGCGCCGCCCGCGCGACCGGGCCGCGCGTCGACCCCGCCCTGCTCGAGGGCCTGGCGGCGATCCAGGCGGGGGTGCAGAAGCCCCTGCCCCCCGCGCTCCGGGCAGAGGCCCGGGGTCTGCTGGCCCGGTTCATCGAGGCCCAGCTCGGCCGCCGGCTGAAGAGCGTCGACTTCCTGCGCAGCGTGGGCGTCGACTAGGGTGCCCCCCCGCTTGGCGATGACCTTCCAGGACCTGATTCTCGCGCTCCAGCGCCACTGGGCGGCGCAGGGGTGCATCCTCGCCCAGGCCTACGACGTCGAGGTCGGCGCGGGGACCATGGCCCCCACCACCTTCCTTCGCGCGCTGGGCCCCGAGCCATGGAACGTGGCCTACGTCCAGCCCTCGCGCCGGCCGGCGGACGGACGCTTCGGGGAGAACCCGAACCGGTTGTTCCAGCACCACCAGTTCCAGGTCATCCTCAAGCCGTCGCCCAAGGACGTGCAGGCGCTCTACCTCGACTCGCTCCAGGCCATCGGCATCGATCCGCTGGAGCACGACCTGCGCTTCGTCGAGGACGACTGGGAGGCGCCCACGCTCGGCGCCTGGGGGCTCGGCTGGGAGGTGTGGTGTGACGGGCAGGAGATCACCCAGTTCACCTACTTCCAGCAGTGCGGCGGCTTCGAGTGCAGGCCGGTCTCGGCCGAGCTGACCTACGGGCTGGAGCGCATCGCGATGTACCTCCAGAACGTCGACACCATCTTCGACGTGGAGTGGGTGAAAGGCGTGAGCTACGGCGAGGTCTTCCACCGCAACGAGGTGGAGATGAGCACCTACGCCTTCCGGGCCTCGGACCCGGCGGTGCTCTTCACGCTGTTCGAGATCTACGAGAAGGAGTGCGCCCGGCTCCTGGCACAGGGCCTGCCGCTGCCGGCCTACGAGTCGGCGCTGAAGTGCTCGCACACCTTCAACCTGCTCGATGCCCGCGGGGCGATCAGCGTCACCGAGCGGGCCGGCTTCATCAAGCGGGTGCGGGACAACGCCCGGGCCTGCGCCGAAGCCTACCTCGCGGTGCGTGCGGAGCTGGGATTCCCGCTGCTCAAGACCGGGTGGACGGTGGGTCAGCAGCCTCCGCTGCTCGAGGGGGTTCCGGCGAGCAAGAGCTGGGAGTCGTTCCTGGCGGAGCCGAAGTCGTGAACGACGACCTGCTCTTCGAGATCGGCACCGAGGAGCTCCCCGCTGGCGCGGTGGAGCCGGCGGTGGAGCAGCTGCGGACCCTCGTCCTCTCGGGGCTCGAGGGCGCCCATCTCGGGCACGGGGCGGCCCGCACCCTCGCCACCCCCCGCCGCCTGACGGTTCTGGTCGAGGGGGTGGCAGAGCGCAGCCCGGATGCCACCCGGCAGGCCCTCGGGCCCTCGGTGAAGGCCGCCTTCGCCCCCGACGGGAGCCATACCAAGGCGGCGACCAGGTTCGCCGAGGCGCAAGGGGTGACGGTCTCCGCGCTCCGGCGGGTCCAGACTCCGAAGGGCGAGTACCTGGCCGTGGAGGTGACCGAGGCCGGAAGGCCGGCGAGCGCGCTGCTCCCGGCGGTTCTCGGTGCGGCGGTGCACGGCATCGACTTCAGGAAGCGCATGCGCTGGGGCGACGTGGAGCAGAGCTTCGCCCGACCGGTGCAGTGGCTGCTCGCGCTCCACGGCCAGGAGGTGGTCCCGGTCGTCTTCGCCGACGTGAAGAGCGGGCGGATGACGTTCGGCCACCGCTTCCTCTCTCCCGGGCCGCATCCCGTCGCCCACCCCCGGGACTACCCCGGACTCCTCGAACGGGTCCGGGTGCTGGCCGACGTCGGCACGCGCAAGGAGCGCATCCGGAGGGAAGCGGACGAGGCAGCCCGGCGCGCCGGTGGCCGCATTCGCGAGGACCAGGCGCTGCTCGACCAGGTGACCGAGCTGGTGGAGTGGCCCACCGCGCTCCTCGGCAGCTTCGAGGAGCGGCACCTGGAACTGCCGCCCGAGGTGCTGGTGCAGGAGATGACCTCGCACCAGCGCTACTTCCCGGTCCTCGCCGCGGACGGACGGCTGCTCCCGCGGTTCGTCGCCATCTCCAATACCCCGGTCAGAGACCCGGCGCTCTCGGTCCGCGGCTACGAGCGGGTGCTGCGCTCGCGTCTCAGCGACGGCCGGTTCTTCTTCGACCAGGACCGGAAGGTGCCGCTGGCTGCCCGTGTGCCGGCGCTGGAGCGGGTGGTGTGGCAGGGCAAGCTCGGGACCTACGCCGAGAAGGTGGGGCGCATCCGGCTGCTCGCCGCCGCGCTCACCCGCGCCGTGGGCCGCCCCGAGCTGCTGGAGGTGGTGGACCGCGCGGCGCTCCTCGCCAAGGCCGACCTCACCACCGGCATGGTGGGCGAGTTTCCCGAGCTCCAGGGAGTGATGGGACGGGAGTACGCGCTCGCCTCGGGCGAGCCGCCGGCCGTGGCCCAGGCCATCGCCGACCACTACCTCCCCCGCGGCGCCTCGGACCCGGTGCCCGCGGACGACCCCGGCGCCCTGGTGGGCATGGCGGACCGGCTGGACACGCTGGCGGGGCTCTTCGTGCTGGGGAAGCCGCCCACGGCGTCGGCCGATCCGTTCGGGCTGCGGCGGGCCTGTCTCGGCGTCGTCCACCTCGTCCTGGGCCGCGGGTACCGGCTGTCGCTCGGCGAGGCGGTGGGTCACGCGCTGGAGGGGGTGGGGAAGAAGCTCGGGCTCGGCGCGGCGGAGGTGGCGGATGCCGGGGCGCAGCTGCTCGAATTCTTCCGCGGACGGCTACGCGCGCTCTGGGCGGAGCGAGCCCGCGCCGACGTGGTGGAGGCGGTGCTGGCGGCGGGGTTCGACGACCTGCTGCTCGCGCGGGCACGCCTGGATGCCTTCGCCCAGGTGGTGGGGGCACCGGACTTCACGGAGCTGGCCATCGCCTTCAAGCGGGTGGTGAACATCGTCGAGAAGCAGGGGAAGGACGTCTCGTCCGAGCCGGCCGATCCCCGGCTGTTCCAGGAGGGCACGGAGACCGCGCTCGCCCAGGCCGCGCGTCGGGCCTCGGCCGAGGTGCACCGGGCGCTCGGCGCCGGGGATGCACCGGCCGCGCTCGCCGCCGCCCGCGCGCTGAAGGGCCCGGTGGACGCCTTCTTCGACAAGGTGCTGGTGATGACCGACGATCGACCGGTGCGAGAGAACCGCGTGCGCCTGCTCCGCGAGGTGGCCCAGGTGTTCGCCCCACTGGCGGACCTGTCGCGCATCCAGGCGGAGACGGGCGTCACCCCATGACCGGGCTCCTGCTCCTGCTGCTCGCCGCCCCGCCGGCGCTCGAGGCGGAGATCGACAGCCAGACCCGCGAGGACGACGAGCTGCCCCCGGCGTCGGTCCTCCCGTACACGCCCCGCTTCGAGGGAAGGACCTTGCCGGGGCTGGTCTGCGGCCCGGAGGTGAAGGACGCCTCGGTCCGGAAGCTGCTCCAGGACGGCACCCGCCTCACCGACAGCAAGGACCCGGCGCAGGTGAAGCGTGCGGTGCCGAAGCTCCAGCGGGCGCTGGAGCTCGATCCGAGGGCTGGCTGGGCCTACCTCATCCTCGGCAGCGCCCACGCCAAGCTCGGAGATCCACGCGCCGGCACCCGCGCCTACGAGACCTATCTCCTGTCGTGCCGCACGTACCCCAACGCCGACCGGGTGCAGCGGATCCTCACCGACTACTGGCGCGCCACGGGCGGGAAGGACGACCCCACGCCCCGCCGGTGAGCCTGAACGGTGGTGCGCCGCTGCTGGTGCGGCGGGCTGAGGGAAGAACCCGGGCCCCGCCCCTGTTCCCCTCTCGCCGCTTCTCCTTGCGACGCCGGGTCGCGGATCTCTAGGATGCGCGCCCTTTTGATGCGCCTCGCCCTCGCCTCGAC
>DATKKF010000010.1:0-10834 GCA_035543115.1 Myxococcaceae bacterium | reverse complement strand
GAAAACCCGGGTCGATTCCTCGGCCGAAGGGGACATCTCACGCCCATGGGCACGCAACTGGTGATGTATGACGAGGAGTACAATCGCATCAACGCCGTCTGCGATCGCCTGACCAAGGACGCCAACGCCAAGGTCGTCTTCATCGTCGACAAGAACGGACAGCTGATCTCCGCCTCCGGCCAGACCCAGAACATCGACACCACCTCGCTGGCCTCGCTCACCGCCGGCAACGTCGCCGCCATGGGCGGGCTGGCGAAGCTCATCGGGGAGAACGAGTTCCCCAACCAGATCCACGAGGGTGCGCGCGAGTCCCTCTACATGACCATCGTCGGGAGCCGGGTGGTGCTGGTCGTCATCTTCGACACCCGCACCTCGCTCGGCCTGGTGCGGCTGCGGGTCAAGAAGGCATCGGACGAGCTCGGGAAGATCTTCGAGGCGCTGCTGAAGAAGACCGAGAGCCCGGGCGGGATGGGCTCGCCCTTCGCCGAGATCTCCGACGACGACATCGACAACCTCTTCAGCGAGTGACAGAGATCCAGGTCACGAAATGTCCTTCATCAATTACTCATCCCGCGAGATCAACTGCAAGATCGTCTATTACGGACCCGGTCTGTGTGGGAAGACCACCAACCTCCAGTACATCTACAACAAGACCAACCCCGAGACGAAGGGCAAGCTGATCAGCCTCAGCACCGAGACCGACCGCACCCTGTTCTTCGACTTCCTCCCGCTGTCGCTGGGGGAGATCCGCGGCTTCAAGACCCGGTTCCACCTCTACACCGTGCCGGGCCAGGTCTTCTACGACGCGAGCCGGAAGCTGATCCTCAAGGGCGTGGACGGCGTGGTCTTCGTCGCCGACAGCCAGGTCGAGCGCATGGAGGCGAACATGGAGTCGTTCGAGAACCTCCGCACCAACCTCGGGGAGCAGGGTTACGACCTGAACCGGATCCCCAGCGTGGTGCAGTACAACAAGCGAGACCTCCCCAACGCCGTGGCGATCGAGGAGCTCCGCGCCTCGCTCAATCCGAGGTCCGTCCCCGAGTTCCAGGCCGTCGCCCCCACCGGGGTAGGAGTCTTCGACACATTGAAGGCGGTGGCCAAGCTCGTCCTCACCGAGCTGAAAAAGGGCGGGTAGGCAGGAACGGCGTCGGACCGTCGGACAAGGAGGTCGTCCGGCGGGTCCGTGGTATGTAAAGACACAGGTTTTTCCGTCGCCCGGAGCCGTCCTTGCGCCCAGGTCAGCCCGCACTCCTCGCAGTCCTCGCAGTGCTCGCGAGCGTTTCGGTCCGCGCCCAGTCCAGCGACGCGCTCCCCGCGCTGCCCGACTCTCGCGCCGATCCCGCGGCCGGGGCCGGGGAGATGGCCCCGATGCGCACCGGAGACAAGGGGGTCCAGGCCACCCCGCCACCGCCGGCCGCCGCGCCCGCCACGGAGAGCTCCACCGCCGCGCCGCCGCCGCCTCCCGGGCCCGGAGCCGCCGCGACCACCGCGGTGAAGGCCAGCCCGTCCGAGGCCTCGCTCCCGCCGGTCACCTCCGACGAGGCGTTCCAGACGCGGGTGAAGACGCTCGAGGAGCAGGTGGTGGATCTCAAGGAGAAGATCTACCGCACCAAGGCGCGGCTCCTCCTGTTGCAGGAGACGGTGCTCGGCGGTGATCTGTCCTCCGGCGCCCGCGCGGTGCTGGTGCACAAGAACGACATGGGCGGCAGCTTCGCGCTCGAGTCGGTGGCCTACGCGCTCGACGGCGCGCCCATCCTCACCCGCACCGACAAGGACGGGGACCTCTCCAACCGCCCCGAGTTCGAGATCTTCAACGGGCGCATCGTCCCCGGCCAGCACCAGGTCGCGGTGCGGCTCATCTACCGGGGCAAGGGGTTCGGCGTCTTCAGCTACCTCGAGGGGTACAAGTTCACCGTCAGCTCCAGCTACACCTTCACCTCCGAGCCGGGGAAGGTCACCACGGTCAAGGTGGTGGGCTACGAGAAGGGCGGCATCACCACCGAGCTGAAGGACCGCCCCGCGGTCCGCTACGACGTCGAGGTCAACCGGGAGGTGGCGCCCAAGCCCACCTCGGCGCAGGCGGAGCAAAAGGAGTCGAAGTGAAGCCCACCAGGGCCGCGGCGCTCCTCGCGCTGCTCGCGGTGGAGACCCCTGCCCTCGCCGGCGACGTCCGGGTCTCCTCGTCCACCGCGGCCAAGCTGGACCAGGTGGCGGCCCAGCTCCGGAACGCCGCCGAGAACCTGGGCGTGGTCGAGACCCAGTACGCCGGCCGGGCCGACCCGTCGAACGAGCTGGTCATGGAGCGGCGCTTCTCCGACGGGGAGATCCAGTACCTGCTTCAGGATTGGCCCACCGCCTCGGTGCTCTTCTACGACCTGCTCGCGGACAAGGCCTTCGACGGCAACCCCAAGCGCCCCGACGCGCTCTGGTACCTGTCGGACGCGCTCTACCAGCAGCAGAGCTACGGCAGCGCCCGGCTCTACCTGCGCGAGCTGCTCCAGCAGGACACGCCCCGCTACCGCGAGGCGCTCTCCCGCTACCTCGACGTCACCTCGAAGCTGAACGACTGGGGGGACATCGAGCCGTACCTGGCGAAGGCGCGCGGCCCGGACGGCCAGCTCCCTCCGGACATCGCCTACGTCCACGCCAAGTGGCTCGCCCGCCGCACCGACCTGCCGGCCGAGGAGCGCCAGCGCCGGGCCGCAGAGGCCTTCCAGCCGCTCACCGCCGAGGGCAGCCGCTTTCGCCTCCAGAGCCTCTACTTCCTCGGCGTCCTGCGGGTGCAGGCCCAGGACTACGAGGGGGCGATGGCCCGCTTCTCCGAGGTGACCCGGAGCAAGCCCACCGAGGAGCGCGAGCAGCGCATCGTCGAGCTCGGCCATCTGGGCATGGCCCGCCTCCTGGTCGAGACCGGCCACGTGCCCGAGGCGGTCGACGAGTATCAGGCCATCAGCCAGGAGTCGCCGGCGTTTCCCGAGGCGCTGTACGAGATGGCCTGGGCCAAGGTGCGGGCCGAGGACTGGGCCGGCGCGCGCAACGCGACCGACATCCTCCTGCTCGTCGCCCCCGACTCGCCGCTCGCCCCCGAGGCGCAGATCCTCCAGGGGCATCTGCTGCTCAAGCTCAGGAAGTACAAGGAAGCCACTGAGACCTACAACGGCGTCATCAGCACCTACGCCCCGGTGCGCGACGAGATCGACCGGATGCTCGCGGTGCAGAAGGATCCCATCGCCTATTTCGACAACCTGCTCGCCCGGAACGAGAGGACCCTCGACGTCAACACGCTCCTCCCCCCGCTGGCGCTGAAGTGGGCCAGCGCCCAGCAGGACGTGGGCCAGGCGCTGCGCGTGGTGGGGGCGCTCGAGGGCGGGAAGAAGGGCGTGACCGAGAGCCGCGCCATCGCCGACCGCATCCTCAAGGCGCTCGACGAGCGCGGCGCCGAGGCCTTCCCCTCGCTCCAGGAAGGCACCACCCGTGCCGAGGCGGTGGCCAACGGGCTGGCCTCCGATGAGGCCACGCTCGACACCGCCGAGGTCGAGGCGCTGGACCCGGTGCTCACCCACGAGGAGCGGCTGGAGCTGGGCCGGATCCAGGCCAGCCTCGCCAGCGGCCGCGCCCGGCTCGGCGTGCTGCCCGCCACCCCCGGGGAGGTGACCACTCGCCGCGGCAAGATGCAGGGGCGAATGGACGCCATGGACCGCGAGGCGTTCCGGCTCGGCACCGAGCTGCAGAGCATGACCGCGATGCTGGTCGCCACGCAGAAGTGGGTGGCGGACACCCGCGACAAGCGGCGTGACGGGCCGGACGACGAGAAGCAGTTCACCGAGCGGCTGATGTCCGAGCAGCGCTCGCTGCAGGCGCTGGAGCAGGAGGTGACGCGGCTCCGCGGTGAGCTGCTCGCCCAGCGCGGCCTGGTGGACACCACCATCGGCGGCGAGGACGCCATCCGCCAGGAGATGGCCCAGGCCAGCTCGTCGATGCGCGGCATTCTCTCCGGGGTGGAGCCGCGGGCGACCGGCGATGGCGCGCAGTTCGTCGCCCGGACCCACGATCTGCGTACCCAGATCGCCACCCTCCAGCAGCGCACCATCGCGGCCCAGTCGGTGCTCCACGAGCGGGTGCGGCAGAAGGGCGAGGAGATCCGCCAGAAGGTGGTGGCCGAGGCGAAGCTCCTCGACGGCTATGGCAAGGACGTGGGCAACGTCTCCGGCAACGCGCAGCAGCTGGTGGGCCGCATGGCCTACGACAGCTTCCGCCGGGTGCGCCGGCAGTTCTACGATCTCGTCTTGAAGGCCGACGTGGGCGTGGTGGACAGCGCCTTCACCCGGAAGCAGACCCAGACCACCTCCATCCAGAAGGTCGCCTCGCAGAAGGAGGAGGAGCTGCGGGTGCTGGACGAGGACTTCCAGCCGGTGCTCAAGGACGTCGACTGATGCTGGGCCCGATCCTCATCGCCCTCGCGGTCGCGGCGAGCCCGGCCTCGACCGCGAAGACCAAGGGCAAGAGCAAGCCCGCGCACGCCACCGAGAACGCGCCGGCGCCGGCCGGGACCACCCAGGCCCCGGCCGAGGCGAGCCCCCCGGCCACTGCCGCCCCGGAGAAGAAGGACGTGCCGCCCGCCCAGAAGCCCAAGGTGGGCATGGACGGGATGGGGCGCACCCCCGAGGAGCAGAAGCAGCTGAACGACCTCCAGGAGATGCTCCGTTCGTACGAGGACGAGTCGCGCGACTTCAAGCGCGACGTCCAGCTCCTGGTGGAGAAGAAGTACGAGGAGAAGCGCAGCGACCTCGCCGCCAGCTACGAGAAGGCCATCCGCGACCTCGAGGTGAACGAGCGGAAGGACCGGCTCGACGCGATCGCCCAGTTCGAGGAGTTCCTCCAGCGCTACCCGGACGAGCCCCGCTACACCCCGGACGTGATGTTCCGGCTGGCCGAGCTCTATTACGAGCGCAGCGCGGACGATCACGCGGTGGCGATGCGCGCCTACGAGGACCAGCTCAAGCGGGTGGACCCCTCGAGCAACGCCCCGCCGCCCCCCGAGCCCGCCGTCGACTTCCGGCCCTCGATCGGCCTCTACCGGCAATTGCTGGAGAAGTTCCCGAAGTTCAAGTTCAACGACGCCACCACCTACCTGCTCGGCTACTGCCTGGAGAAGCAGAACGACTTCGAGGGCGCGCAGCAGGCCTACCACGACGTCATCGACGGGTACCCGAAGAGCAAGTTCGTCACCGAGGCCTGGGTCCGCATCGGCGAGTACTACTTCGACGACTACGACGATCCGGACGCGCTCCCCCGCGCGGCGCAGGCCTACGAGGCCGCGATCAAGGACACCAAGAGCCCCCTCTACGACAAGTCGCTCTACAAGCTCGGGTGGACCTACTATCGCCAGGACCGGTTCGAGCCCGCGGTGCAGCGCTTCACGGAGCTGGTGGACTACTACGACCGGACCGGGACGAAGAAGGACGGCAAGGCCACCGGCGACCTCCGCGGCGAGGCGCTGCAGTACACCGCGATCAGCTTCACCGACGAGAAGTGGGGCTCGGTGGAGAAGGCCAAGGCCACCTTCGCCAGGATGGGTGGGCGGCCGTACGAGGCCGAGGTCTACCGCCGGATGGGCGACGTCTACTTCGACCAGACCCGGCACACCGACGCCGTCGCCGCCTACCGGCTGGCGCTGCAGAAGGACCCGCTGGCCGACGACGCGCCCAAGCTCCAGCAGAAGATCGTCCAGGCCTACGAGCGTGACCGGAAGCTGAACGAGGCCTTCGCCGAGTCGGAGGCCCTGGCCAACGCCTACGCCCCGGGCACGCCCTGGTACGAGAAGCACCAGAACGACCCGGAGGTGCTCGCCGCGACCCAGGAAATGGCGGAGAAGAACCTCTACGGCAGCGCGGTGTACCACCACCAGCAGGCGCTCGCCCTGAAGCAAGAGGGGAAGCTCGAGGCGGCGAGGACCATGTTCGAGTCCGCGGCCAAGGGCTACGAGGGCTACCTGGCCCGCTTCCCCCGCAGCAAGGCGGCGTACGAGGTGCAGTTCTTCGCCGCCGAGTGCCAGTACAACTCGCTGCAGTTCGCCAAGGCGGCGAAGAACTACGACTCCATCCGCGACACCGGCGCGGACGACAAGTACCGGAAGGACGCGGCCTACGGCGCGGTGCTCGCCTGGAGCAAGCTCGTCGAGCAGCTGCAAGCGCAGAAGAAGCTGGCGAGGTACCCGGTGCTCCGGAGCAAGGACCGCCCCGAGGGCGAGAAGCCGCAGGGCATCCCGCTCTCGCCCGAGGAGAGCTCGCTGGTCGCCGCCACCGACGCCTTCCTGCAGCTGTCGCCCACCGACGAGCGCTCGCCCGGCGTGGCCTACAAGGCCGCCGAGCTGATGTACGCGCACAACCAGTTCCCGGATGCGCGCCAGCGCTTCGAGACCATCATCAAGCGCTACCCGAAGAGCGAGGTCGCCAAGTACGCCACCAACCTCACGGTGGAGACCTTCCTCATCGACAAGGACTGGCGGAGCGTGGAGGAGGTCTCGGCCCGGCTCGCCCAGAACACCGACGTCATCGACCCGAAGAGCGAGCTGTACAAGGACCTGGTCAAGTTCAAGCTCGCCGGCCGGTTCAAGCTGGCCGACGAGCTGATGGCCCAGGGCGCCTGGGACGAGGCGGCCAGGAAGTACATCCAGCTGGTCGACGAGGAGCCGAAGCACGAGTTCGCCGACAAGGCGCTGAACAACGCCGCGGTCTGCTACGAGAAGGACCACCGCTTCGAGAGCGCGCTCAAGCTCTACGAGCGCATCTTCAAGGAGTACCCGAGCAGCAAGCTGGCCGACGCCGCGCTGTTCCGGGTCGCGGTGAACCAGGAGAACTCCTACGACTTCGACCGGGCGGTGGCGAGCTACGAGCGGCTAGTGAAGGAGTACCCAGCGAGCAAGGACCGCGAGGCCGCGCTGTACAACGCCGCCCGTCTGCTCGAGGGCCAGCAGAAGTACCCCCAGGCCGCCGCGGCCTACGCCCGCTACGCCGACCTATTCCCGAGGGCCGAGGACGCGCCCAAGAACCAGTACCGGGCCGCGCTGGTCTACGAGAAGCAGGGCGACACCAGGAACGAGGTCAAGGCGCTGAACGAGTTCGTCCGCCGGTTCGGCAACAAGTCCAACCAGGCCGAGCTGGTGGTCGAGGCGCACAAGAAGCTCGGCGACGCCTACGCCAAGTCCGGCAGCCCCAAGGACGCCCGCCGGGCCTGGGAGACCGCGGCGAAGGAATTCGACCGGAAGGGGCTCAGGCCGGACGCCGCGCTCCAGGGCGCCGACGCCGCGGCCGAGGCCCGGTTCATGGTGGCCGAGCAGGAGCTGAAGGACTTCGACAAGCTGAGGATCGGCGGCCGGGGAAAGGCGCTGGAGCAGAGCTTTACCCTCAAGCGCGCCGGGGTGAAGAAAGTCCAGGCCAGCTACGCCGAGGTCTTCAAGTACAAGCGGCTGGAGTGGACGCTCGCCGCGCTCTACCGGCAGGGCTACGTGCTGGAGCGCTTCGGGGCGACCATCAACGAGACCCCGGTGCCACCGGACGTGAGGCGGCTCGGCGACGAGGCGGTGGCCGCTTACCAGGACCTCCTCCAGCAGCAGACCGCGGCGCTGGAGGACAAGGCGGTCGAGAGCTACGCCGCCACCCTAGAGCAGGCGCGCAAGAACCGCATCAGCAACGAGTGGACCAAGAAGACGCTCGAGTCGCTCAACCGGTACCGGCCCAAGGACTACCCGGTGCTGAAAGATCCAAAGCCGGCCATCGCCGTTGATGTCACGTGGCCCGACGGTCTGGTCAGCACCGCCCCCCGTGGCTCGAAGGCCGTGCAGCCGGCGGCGCCGAAGCCCGGAGCCACCACACCCCCCGCGCCCGGCGCCTCCGGGGCCCCGGCGGCCGGAGGTGGCTCGTGAGGCGGCTGCTCGGTCCGCTGCTCGCCCTCGGCGTGCTCGCCGCCTGCGGCCATGCGCAGGTCACCGCGCCGGCACCGAGACCGCTCACCACCTCTACTGCCGCCACGCCCGAGGTCCACGAGGGCGCGGCCCGCGGCCAGGGGGGCCCGATCGACGCAGACACGCAGGCGGCGATCGACCGCGGCATCGCCCAGGGCCGGAGCGGCGACCTCGACGGCGCGCGCCGGACCTTCCAGGACGTCGTCCAGCGGAACCCGAACGCCGGCGCTGCCTGGGTGAACCTCGGGGTCATCGCCGAGCGGAAGGGCGACCTCACCGAGGCCGAGGCGAGCTACCGCCGGGCGGCGCAGACCACGCCCGAGCCGCCCGAGTCGTGGGACTTCCTCGCCCGGCTCCTGGTCCGGACGAAGCGGGCGAGCGAGGCCGAGGCCCTGCTCCGCGGGCGGGTCCAGGAGGCGCCCACCGCGCTCGGCGCCCGCAACGCGCTCACCTGGGTGCTGCTCGAGACCAACCGGCTCCCGGAGGCCGAGGCCGAGGCGAAGAAGGTCCTCAAGGCTGACGAGCAAAACGTCCGGGCGATGCAGCTGCTCGCGCAAGGGTACTACCGGCAGGGGAAGTACGAGCTGTGCCGCCTGGTGCTCGAGAATGCCCGTGCGGTCGACCCGAAGGACCCGGTGACCCACAACGCGCTCGGCACGGTGCTGCTCAAGCTCAAGCAGCGGGCCGCGGCGCTCGAGTCGTTCCGGACCGCGGCCTCGCTCCGCCCGGACTTCGCCGAGGCGCACAGCAACTTCGGCGCGATGCTGGTGGAGAGCGGGGACTATGACGGCGCAGTGAAGGAGCTCGAGCTCGCGGTCAGCACGGCGCCCGAGCTGCTGCCGGCGCGGATGAACCTGGGCAACGCCTACCGCGGCAAGCTCGAGCTGGCGAAGGCCAGGGAGCAGTACGAGAAGGTTGTCGCCCTCGACCCCACCCTGGCCGACACCTACTACAACCTCGCCATCCTCCACCTGGACTCGGACGTGCCGGGGATGGACACCATCGACCGGTACAACAAGGCCATCGCCTACTTCACCACCTACAAGGAGAAGGGCGGGGCGGACGACCGGGTCGGGCAGTACCTCAAGGACGCGGCGAAGGGCATCGACCGGGAGCAGCGCCGCCGCGAGCGGGAGAAGAAGGACCAGCTGCGCAAGGCGGAGAAGGAGGCCGCCGCCAAGACCCCCGCGGCTTCGGCCGAGGTGCCCACGGCGGCCGAGGCGCCCCCCGCCGCCAGCCCCGCCCAGCCGCAGCCACAAACGAGCAAGAAGAAGAGCTCTCGCGGTAAGCTGAAGACCCCGTGACACGCCCTGCCCTCCCAGCGCTCGTGGCCTGCGCGGTGCTCGCCGTGGCCGCGCCCCTGCGCGCGCAGCCGGACCCCTCGAGGGCACAGAAGGAGGCCGAACGCGCCGCCGCGGCGGCGAACAGGGCCCGGGCCGACGTGCGGGCCGCGGCAGCGGCGAGCAGGCCGGCGGCGCGCTCCTCTGGCAAGAAGGTCATCAAGCTCGACACCCTCACCGTCGAGGGCCGCATCCAGAAACCGGAAGCGTTCTACGTGCTTCCCCGCTCCACCCTGAACTTCGACGAGCTGCAGAAGTCCGAGAGCTTCGTGCCGAGGATCGAGAAGAGCGTGCAGAAGGATCCATTCTAGCCCGTGAGAGCACCTGCCCGGCCCATGTCCAAGCCTGCCTCGAGCAGCGCCAAGCTCCTCCGCGTGGGAGTGATCCGCGACGGGAAGATCATCGAGGAGCGCCACATCCGTCACCCGTCCGCGGTCACCGTGGGGCAGGACGGGACGAACACCTTCGTCATCCCGGCCAGCGAGCTCCCCGCCACCTTCCCGGTGTTCGAGCACAGGGCCGGGCAGTACACTCTGCTCTTCACCGACCGGATGAACGGACGGGTGAGGAGCAGCGCGGGCGACCTCGACTTCGCGGCCCTGAAGAGCAAGGGGCTGGCGCAGCGGCGGGGCAGCGTCTGGGCGCTCCCGCTCGACCAGTCGGCCCGGGGCAAGATCTCGCTCGGCGAGGTGACGCTGCTCTTCCAGTTCGTCAACCCGCCGCCGGAGCCGGCGCGAATCGAGCTGCCCGCCGAGGTCCGGGGCACGGTGTGGCGGAGCATCGACCACCTGTTCTTCGGCATCCTCGCCGCGTCGCTCTTCCTCCACTTCGCCGGGGCGGCGTGCATCATCCTCAGCCCCAAGCCGCCCGACGCGGACCTGGCGCTCGACGAGCTCCCGGACCGCTTCGCCCGCGTGCTCCTGCCGCCGAAGCCGCCCGAGCCCGAGCAGCCCAAGGCCACCGAGCCGGTCGCGCAGGCCGACGACAAGAAGGACGTGAAGAAGGACGTGAAGAAGAAGGAGCTCCCCGCCGATGCCACCGCACGCAAGGCGGTTCTCCAGCAGAAGGTGGCCAGCAAGGGGTTGCTCAAGATCCTCGGCTCCGCCGGCGGCAGCGGCGCGCTGTCCGACGTGCTCGGCAGCGGCACCGGTTCCGGAGACGTGGCCGCCGCGCTCGCCGGCGCGCGCGGGGTGAGCATCGCCACCGCCGACTCGGTGGGCGCCCGTGCGGGCGGAGGGGCCGGACGGACCGCGGGCATCGGCGAGGTCGGCACCGCGGGCGGCGGCAAGGTCGCGCTGGCCGGCAAGGGCGACGCGAGGGTCACGGGCCGGGTGTCGGCGGCGTCTCCCGAGGTGGACTCGGCGGACGTCGACCGGGCGGCACTGGCCCGGTACATCCGCGACCGCCTCGGGGCGATCCGCGGCTGCTACGAGCGCGAGCTGAAGCGAAACCCGAGCCTCAAGGGCAAGGTGGTGGTGCGGTTCAACATCACCCCCGCCGGGCGCGCCGGCGACTTCAGGATCGAGGAGAA
>DATKKF010000009.1:0-4592 GCA_035543115.1 Myxococcaceae bacterium | reverse complement strand
CGTTCTCGGCCATGAGGTACAGCTGGTCCCCCGAGCCCGACTGCTCCTCGTCCTCGGGGAGTTGGCGGTCGAGGATGTCCAGCGGGTCGTCCGGAGTGCCGTCCGGGGCGCCGGTGTCCACCTCGCCGAGTGAGGCCAGGTCCTCCAGGTCCCCTTTCCCCAGCACCGGGGTTCCGATGGTCGGAGCGACCGATTCGCCGGGCCCGGTGGTGCTCCTCAGGGGGGCCGTCCTGGCGGGGCCGGCCGCGGCCACCCGGTGATTGAGCGTCGGCTGGGCCGGGACGGGGGTCTTCCGGCGGGAGGACACCTCGAGGAAGCCGTTCAACCGGGCGAACATGAAGAGGGCCTGGTTGATGAGCCCGTCCCGCTCGCTGCCCATCTGCCGCGCCATCTCCTCGAAGGCGTCCCACAGATGGTCGGGGATGGCCACCTTGCGAACGGGATGTGGCGGGTTGAAGTCGCCCATGGCGCGCACGCCAGGGAGGCTACCACGGTCAGTAGTGAACGCCGATGTCGACGGTGTTGCTCGCGCTGTAGGTGACCGTGGTTGGAGAGAAGTCCACGATCACGTTCCCCGCCGGGTAGAGGACGAAGATGCGGTCCGCCCCCACGTTCTGGGGCAGCGGGTAGAAGTTTCGCTGGTACAGCGCCAGGGCCCCCGGGAGGTTCAGCCCGCCCACCCCGAGGGCCGCGGAGGTGATGGGAACCGATGCGGGGGTGTACCCGTTGTTGAACGAGAAGTAGTACCCCGAGCCCCGGAGGGAGGAGATGTCCCCGCCGGTGAGCACAGGCTCGATGCCGGCGTCGGGCCCCTGCCCGTAGTCCGTCACGTCGTGGAGCTGGAATGCGAGTCCCACCGAGGTGAGGATGCTCGCCGAGGTCCCGGCATCGGAGTCCGGCCGCCAGAAGCGGATGAACTGCGGCGTCGAGCTCGCCCCGGCATCGAAGAAGCTACTGCTGCCGGGTCCGGGCACCGCCATCCGGCCGAGGAACCCCGAGCTGGTGCCGGACACCGTGAGCGGGTACGCGGCCAGGCTGCTACTCCGGAGGTTGTACGAGACCGGCGGCGGGCAGGCCTGGATGGTGGCGATGGTGCCGTCCGGCAGCACGTACTCCGTGCCTCCATCGAGATCCAGGGCGAGCGCCGTCCGCCGGGTGACCAGGAAGAGACCGCCCGGCCCGGGGACCAGGACCCCGCCGTCGGGCCCCGCCGGGAGCACCGGAAAGCCGTACTGGCACTCGGTCCCGGTGTAGTCCACCGGCACCACGATGTCCCCCGGCTCGACGTAGCCCTTCTCCACCAGCACCCGGCTGTTGATCGACAGCGGCCAGCCGCCGTCGCTCGGATCGCCCAGGCCCGCGTCGAGCGGCTCACCGGTGATCCCGGCCACGATGCCCTCGTAGAGGATGTAGACGGTCTCGCTGTACGGCCAGACGCCCTGCTCGATCTTGATCTCGTCGTAGCGCGGTCCGCCCCGGAACGCCGCCGGAGCGCCGGTGTTGAGCACCGCCTGGACGGCGGTGACGCCGGCGCCGAAGGGCGCGAAGTTGATCTGCCGCAGGGTCATGGCGTCGAAGGCGAAGATCTGCGCCGCCGGGATGCTGTTGCCGTATCCGCTGACGGTGACGAAGCCCAGCAGCCCGTACTGGCGCTGGAACCCGTCGTAGTACAGCGCCAGCCCGCTGGACTGCACGGTCAGGTCCTGGATGATGCCCACCGACCCGTTGTTGGCGAAGCGGATGGGAAGCATCCGGTTCGCGTCGCGCGGGATCCCGCCGTCGAACTCCGCGGGCGGACGGTAGTAGGTGTCCGGAAAGCGGGTGATGCCCCCGTCGACGTTGAACAGGAGCACGCCGCCGTCGTAGGCGTCGCGCCGGTCGTCGAAGCCGTCGATGGCCACCGGGAAGCGCACCACCGTCCCCCCATCGGCCAGCGACAGCTCCCGGGTGCGGTCCAGATCCACCGCCATCACCCCCACGCAGTCGATCGTCCCCCCGCACGAGGCCTCGTCGAGGATCGCGAAGACCCGTGTCCCGGCGTCCATCACCACGTCGGTGATGCCGCCATCCACCCCGCCGTCCACGTCGAGGTACACGGTGCTCGGGACGCCCCCGTCCGAGTAGGCGACCACCTTCACCACATTGCCGTGGGTGATCAGCCGCTTGACCGGGAAGCTCTCCGCCACCGTGGTGTCGGAGTTGAAGACGGCCTCGAACGAGCCGGTCAGCCCGGTGGGCTGCGGGTTCACCACCCTGATCCGCCCCATCTCGGGCATGTCGGGCCGCACGAACGGGACCGGCGCTTGGACCAGCCGGCTGGCGATGACCAGTCCTCGCTCCTCCGGGTCCGGTGGCTGCCCCGGGTGCTGCACCGTGGGCAAGGCGACCATCGCGGTGACCACCTCGTCGCGGATGACCTCCAGCGGCTGCAGCACGTACGCCGGGAGCGCGGAGGGGTACAGGCCGCAGCGCTTCGAATCCACGGTGGTGACGCCGCGGTCGCGCGGGAGGTTGGGCAGCAGCAGCTCCCAGAGGGTGCTGTCCGTCCCGTCGAAGGTGGCGAAGTAGAGCTGGGCCTGGAGGTCGTCGGCGGTGAGGCGCGAGGCGAGCGCGGTGACCACCGAATCCGGGCGCGGCGAGAGGCGGCCGAACTCCTTGAGCTGCTGCGGGCAGTTCACCGCCCCGATGATCGACACCGACGGGCTCCCGGCGCCGCGGGCGAAGACCCAGTCGCCCTGGAGCGGCTGGCCGAGGGGACCGTAGCGGGTGGGCGTGGCCAGCTCCACCGGCGCACCCACGGTCGGGATGGACAGCGGCACCAGCGGGTTCGGCGCACGGACGAAGTCGCGCTGCAGGCCGGCCCGGGGTTCGAGGTCCAGGACCCGGAGCTCGTTGCTGCGGGTGCTGGTGACGAAGAACAGCGAGCCCGAGACCACCGAGGAGTTGGTGCCACTGAGCCGGGTTGGCGGGGGCACCCCGCTCTGCGAGCACGCCGCGAGGGCGACGGTCAGGAGGGCGAGGAGTCTCGTCTTCAAGGGGTGGTATCCACGCAGTTGCGGTCGTCGGTTTCGAGCAGGCAGTACTGCTTCGGGCCGATGTGGGCCACCAGCCGGGGCACGAGGCGCCCGCCGGCCGCGGTCACCGAGAGCGGCACGTCCACCACCGCGATCCGGCCGTCACCGAAGTTGCTCACGTAGAGGCGCGCGAAGTCGTCGCGCCGATCGATGGCGATGCCGAAGGGCAGCGCCCCCACCCCGGGGACCAGCGCGGCGATCTGCCCTAGGTCGTCGTCGTAGAACGCCAGCGAGCCGTCCACCGAGCAGCTCACCACCACCAGCGGCGCCCGGCCGGTGCGGGTGAGGAGCTTCACGTCGTTGGGCCCCTCGGGCAGCGGCACCGCGCGGACCAGGGTGAAGGTCGGGGCGAGCTCGGCCGCAGGTGGGGCGCTGACGTCGACGACCAGGAGCGTCGCGGGGTTGTCCACCGCCAGGTACAGCCGCTGCCCGTCGGGCCGGAGCTGGAGCCCTCGGGCGTCCACCGAGGCCCAGACCAGCTGCAGCTGCGGGAAGGCGATGAGGTTGCTCGCCCGGTCCACCACCCGGAGGAGGACGTCGGGGTCGGTGCTGGCGAGCTTCGCCCGGCCGGACACGTAGAGGAAGTCGGGGGTGACGACGATGCTGTTCGACGCCCCCCGGCCGAGGGTGCTGAAGGCCGAGTCCGGCACGATGTACCCCGCAGCCGGGGTCCAGGTGGCTCGCGCCGCGTCGAGATCGGACTGGTGCAGGGTCACCAGGAAATTCTCGAGGTTGGTGGCGCTCTGCGCCGGGCTGGAGGCCGGTTTGAGGTGCGTGACGTAGATCTCGTCGCTGTCCGGAGCGAGCGTCACGCTGTAGGGCTCGGGCGCGGCAGGGATGCCGAAGTCACCCGGCGTCTGCTCCAGGGCCAGCTGGAGCGCGTCGACGGTGCAGTCGTTCCCCCCCGAGAAGAAGCAGCGGAGCGGTACCCCCCCGTCGGCGGGCGGGGTGAGGTCCATGATCGCCAGCTCGTCTCCCTCGGACCGAGAAGGGACGAACAGCCGGGTGCCGGCGTCGTCCACGGTGGCCAGCCCGGCGAAGGGGGCGATGTGCACGATGCTCGCCACGGTGGTGGCGAGCTGGTCGAACTGCACCGGCCGGCCCTGGTCGGAACCACCGTCCGGCGGAGGAGCCACCGCCGCCCCGGGCAGCGGGAGGGTGCGCCCGTCGGGCGAGCGCACCTGCGCCAGGTCCACCGCCGTCACCCAGCCCACGTCGAAGCGCCGGTCGAAGTCCGAGCTGGCGACGTAGAGCCGTCCCAGCCCGCCATCCGGGCTGGCCGGGAGCACGAAGGCCACGCCGGTCGGGTAGTAGAGCCGGGTCTCCACCGGCGGCCGCGCGACGAGATCCTGGTTGCACGCCACGGCGAGGAGAAGGGTCGAGGCGAGGGCGAGGCGCATCAAAAGGGCGCGCATCCTAGAGATCCGCGACCCGGCGTCGCAAGGAGAAGCGGCGAGAGGGGAACAGGGGCGGGGCCCGGGTTCTTCCCTCAGCCCGCCGCACCAGCAGCGGCGCACC
>DATKKF010000008.1:0-77314 GCA_035543115.1 Myxococcaceae bacterium | reverse complement strand
CGGCCACCGGGAAGTCGCTCGGTCGGGCCGGGACCGAGCCCGCGGCCGGGACCCGGCGTCCTGGCGCAGGCCTCACCCGCGCCGAGGTGCGCTCACGCATCGCGGACCGCCTCGCCGGTCGCCTCAGCCCCTCGGGTCTGGCCACCTGGGCCCGGGGCGAGTGGGTGGCGCTCCAGCGCGGCGCGGCGGTGGAGGCTGGACAGCGCGACCAGCTGGAGGAGGTGCTGCAGGCGCTGTTCCTCGCGGTGCAGCCGAAGGGAGCGCTCAGCGACCACCAGCTGGTGGAGTGGATGGCGGCGCTGGAATGAATGCCCGGGCGGTGGCGATCGACGTGCTGGCCCGCGTCGAGGCCACCGATGCCTACCTGAACGTGGTGCTCGACCAGCGACTGACCGAGACGCCTCTCCGGGACCCGCGCGATGCGGCGCTGGTCACCGAGCTCTGCTACGGCGCGAGCCGGCGGCGGCTCAGCCTGGACCGGGTCATCGCCGGGTTCTCGGACCGGAAGCTCGCCGCTCTCGAGGACCGGGTCCTCGCCGCGCTCCGCATCGGCAGCTACCAGATCTTCTTCTCCCGCGTGCCGCGCCGGGCGGCGGTGTCCGAGACGGTGGAGGGGCTGAAGCAGATCGGCCTGTCGCGCGCCTCGGGCTTCGTCAACGCCGTGCTGCGCAAGGTCGCCGGGGTCGAGTCCATCCCCCTGCCGCCCATCGCCGACCTCGCCGAGCACCTCTCGGTCCGCGAGAGCCATCCGCGCTGGCTGGTCGAGCGGTGGTTGCGCCGCTACGGGCGAGAGGGCGCCGAGGCGATGCTGGTGGCGAACAACGAGTCCCCGCCAGTGACGGTCCGGACCAACAGCCGCGCGGGGACGCCCGAGGCGCTCGGGGCGCTGTTCGCCGAGGCGGGGCTCCAGGCGACGCGCACCCTGCGGTCCCCGGTCGGCTTCCGGCTGACCTCTCCTGGACGGCTGGAGGAGCTGGTGGGGTACGCCGAGGGGCGGTTCCAGGTGCAGGACGAGGCGGCACAGCTGGTCGGCCTGTATGCCGCCATCCCCGAGGGCGCGCGGGTGCTCGACGCCTGCGCCGCCCCCGGGGGCAAGGCCTGCCACCTGGCCGAGAGCCACCCGGTGCTGGCGGTGGACCTCTACCCGGCAAAGCTGGAGAAGATCCGCTCCGAGGCACGGCGGCTCCGGCTGGACGATCGCATCGAGGTGCTGGCGCACGACGCGACGGAACCGTTCCCCGAGTCCATCGGTCCGGTCGACGCGGTGCTGCTCGACGCCCCGTGCACCGGGCTGGGCACGCTGCGGCGACACCCGGAGCTGCGCTGGCGGCGCGAGGAGCCGGACCTGCCGCGCCTCGCCACGCTCCAGCGCCGGATCCTGGAGCGCTGCCAGGAGGTGGTGCCGCCCGGTGGCCTGCTGGTCTACGCGGTCTGCAGCACCGAGCCGGAGGAGGGACAGGACCAGGTGGACCTCTTCCTCCGGAGTCATCCCGACTTCACGCTGGAGACACCCCCGGTCGCCGAGCGGCTCGGCTGGCCCCTGGCCCAGGGAGCGCTCCGGACCCTGCCGGGGCCGGATGGAATGGACGGCTTCTACGCCGCGCGGCTCCGTCGGCTGGCGTGAGGCGGCGTGATTTTTTCATGCCCCCACGACGGCCGGAGTCGGCACAATGCCGGCCCTTTCAAGGAGAAGCCCATGACCCGCGCGCTCGTCGCTGCGCTGTGCCTCGCCGCCGTTCCTGCGCTCGCCTTCGAGGGCGTCATCGAGACGAAGATGACCATCCACTCGAGCAAGGCGGACGCGTCGGGAACACCTCAGTCATTCACCGGCAGCGGCACCATCAGCGTGAAGGGGCTGAACAGCCGGATGGAGCAGCAGATGACCCTGCCGGGCGCGACCGGTCCCTCGAAGCAGGTGATCATCCACCGCGCCGACCAGCCGAACATCACCTACATCGTTCACGAGGCCACCAAGACCTACTCGAAGATCACCGCGGAGAAGGGAGATCAGGACGACTCCGGGGCCAGCAAGTGGACGGTGAAGAAGCTGGGCAGGGACACGGTCGCCGGCCGGAGCACCGAGCACGTCCAGGTCTCGCACGAGGGGCGGGGGGATGTGATGGAGGTGTGGATCGACAAGAACCTGGTCTCCGCCGGAGATCTGGAGAAGGCCTTCGCCTCCAGCGATCGTCGCGAGGGCGGCTGGTGGGAGGCCCTGAGGAAGGAGGGCGTGGCCGGCATTCCCCTCAAGGTCCTGGCCAAGAACGAGAAGGGCGAGCAGACGGTGACCTGGGAGGCGACCTCGGTGAAGTCACAGTCGGTCCCGGACTCGGCCTTCAAGGTCCCGTCCGGCTACACCGAGAGCAAGGGCTACGGCGGCTCGATGACCCCCGAGCAGCAGCAGCAGATGCGCGACCAGATGATGCAGCGGCTCACGCCCGAGCAGCGCCAGAAGGTCGAGGAGATGATGAAGCAGCACGGAGGCGGGAAGTAGACTCCGCTAGGCGCGCATCGCCCCGGCGGCCAGTGCCTACTCCTCGGCGGCGGCCGCTTCCTTGAAGGCGTCCAGCACTGCCTGCGAGGCCCGGTCGAGGTACTTGCCCTTCCGCACCAGCAGGCCGATGGGTCGGGTGAAGTTCCCTTCCGCAAAAGGCCGGGCGACCAGCGTGCCCTGCGCCACCTCGTGCTGCACCGTGGCCGAGGGGAGGATGGACACCCCCACACCCATCTCCACGGCGCGCTTGATGGTCTCCACGTTGTCCATCTCCATCACCGGCTCGATCTCCACGCCCTTCTCCCGGAAGAGCCGGTCCAGCGCCTTCCGGGTGGGGGCCTCGCGGTCGTAGGCGATGAACGGGGTGTCGGCCAGGGCGGTCAGGGAGATCTTCGCCTTGCTGGCCAGGGGGTGGCTCGGCGCGCAGACCACCGCGAGCTTGTCGTCGCGGAAGGGGATGACGTCCACCCCGGCCCGCGGCTGGGGGTAGGCCACGACGCCGATCTCCGCCGCGCCGAGGATGACGTCGTCATAGACCTGATCGCTGCGGCGGTAGATGAGCCGCATGTTCACCTTGGGGTGGGTCTTGAGCAGCCCCTTCTGGATGTTCTGCAACTCGTGAAGGCCCACCGAGTAGATGGTGGACACGGTGCAGGTGCCGGCGACCTCGGTCGACTGCTCGCGGATCTCCTGCTCCACCTCGCCGAAGCGGGCGAGGATCTCCTTGCAGCCCCGGAAGAGCCGCTCACCCGCCGGCGTGGGGGTGACCTGCCGGGCGCTGCGGCTGAGGAGCTTCTGCTCGTAGCGGTTCTCCAGGGCGCGGATCTGCTGGCTCACGGCGGACTGGGTGACATGGTTCAGCTGGGCGGCGCGCGAGAAGGAGCCGGTCTCGACGACGTCGCAGAACATCTTGAGCGACTCGAGTTGCATGAGGCACCCTCATGAGAAAGACGCATGGTATTAGCGCCGACGGGTCCTTGGCGCAAGCGACCCTAAGAACTCACTCAAGCCGCCTCACCACAGTCCACCGGAAGTGCGGCTCCCGTGAGGCCGGCTGCTGCCGGGGATGAGAGATACAGAACGAGCGCGGCGACCTCGTCCGGCTGCACCGGGCGGCCCATGGGGTTGCTCGCCAGGACGGCTTCACGGGCCTGTTCCGGGCTGCGGCCGGTCTTGTGGACGACCGCCTCGAGCGCCCGGCTGAACATGTCGGTCTCGGTCCATCCCGGGCAGACCGCGTTCACGGTGATGGACTTCTTCCCCCACTCGACGGCGAGCGCGCGGGTGAGGCCGAGGAGCGCGTGCTTGCTGGCGCAGTACGCCGACGTGTAGCGGATGCCCTTCAACGAGGCGATGGAGCCGATGTTGATGACCCGGCCGCCGCCCGCCTCCGCCATCCGCGGGATGAGCGCCCGGCAGAGGAGGTAGGGCGCGACGGTGTTGACCTGCAGCACGCGCTGGAGCTCCTCGGTGCTCGTCTTCTGGAGCGGCGCGGAGATGGAGATGCCGGCGTTGTTCACCAGCACCGCCGGGACCGGCTCCGCGTCGGACAGCGCCTGCGCCGCGCCCTCGAGCTGGGCGGGGTCCGAGAGGTCGCAGGCCATCGGCCGGATGCGGGAGGCGAGGTCGCCGGCCTCCTGCCGGAGCGCGTCCAGGCTCTCGGCGGTCCTGGCGAGCGCCACCACCGGCCAGCCGGCGCGGAGGAAGGCGAGGGCGATGGACTTGCCGATCCCGCGGTTCGCTCCGGTGACCACGGCGCCTCGTTGCTGGAAGTCGCTCCCCATGGGGCGGCACCCTAGCCGGAGCGGCACCGGCTCCGGGAGCGTGGCAGAGTCCGCCGCCGAGCCATGCTGCACAGCCAGGCGCGCAAGCGGATCCGGCGGTTCCAGGCGATGAGCCACGCCATCGCTGGCTTCGGCCTGGTCTACCTCGGCCTGAGCGAGGAGCAGGGTGGCGGAGCGCTTCCCTGGTTGGCCGGGGTGGCGGCGGTGCTGCTGCTCGGCCTCGCGGGCTGGGAGCGGCTGCAGCCCGGGGGCCAGCCCGCCGGGGCGGAGATCGTTGCCGAGCTGCTGGGCATGACGGTGCTGGTGGCCGAGGGACTGGAGAAGATGCACCTGGGGAAGCGCGTCCTGCCGTTCGCCTACTTTCTGTCGGCGGCCGTGCTCGGGGCGGCGCTTCTGCTGCACCGGCGCGCGCACCGGCCCGGGCGCGTCCCCCAGAAGGGAGCGCCCGGATGAGGACGCTGGCGCTCCTCACCTCGGGCGGGGACAGCCCGGGGATGAACGCGGCGCTCCGGGCGGCGGCGAAGACCTGCGCGGCGCGGGGCGTACGGCTCCTCGGCGTGAGAGACGGCTACGAGGGCCTCATCGACGGGCGGATGGTGGAGGTGGTGCCGGGCCCGTGCGCGCTTCTCGGCGAGCCGGGACTCGACGTGCTCGGGAGCCAGGGCGGCACCATCCTCGGCTCGGCCCGGAGCGCGCGCTTCCGCGAGGCGGCAGGACGGGCGCGCGCTGCGGACGCGCTTCGTTCGGCAGGCGTCGAGAGTCTGGTGGTCATCGGCGGGAACGGCTCGCTCACCGGGGCGCACGCGCTGGTCCGCGAGCACGGCGTCCGGGTGATGGGCATCCCAGCGTCGATCGACAACGACATCGGATGCACCGCCCTGGCCATCGGGACCGACACCGCGCTGAACACCATCGTCGAGGCCTGCGACCACGTGGACGACACCGCCCGGGCGCACCACCGGGCGTTCGTGGTGGAGGTGATGGGGCGGGCCTGCGGGTACCTGGCGATGGCCTCGGCGGTGGCGGTGGGGGCGGACGCGGTGCTGTTCCGCGAGCAGCAGCGCGACGAGGAGGCGATCGTCCGCGCAGTGGCCTCGGTCATCCAGCAGGGATTCGTCCGCGGGAAGCGGCGGGTGCTGGTGATCAAGGCCGAGGGGGTGGAGATTCCCTGCACCCGGCTGGTCCGCCGGGTGGAGGAGCTGCTCGGACAGGTGGAGGTCCGGGCGGTGGTTCTCGGGCACGTGGTGCGCGGCGGACACCCGAGCTTCCTCGACCGGATGGTGTCGGCTCGGCTCGCGTTCGCCGCGGTGGTGGGGCTGCTCGAGGGAGTGACCGACGAGATGGTGGCCTGGAATGCGCCCCTGCCCGGGGGTGTCTCGACGCCCGACGGCTCGGTGAAGCGATTCCCGCTGGAGCGGGTGCTGCAAGAGACCGCCGCCCTCGAGGACGGGTCGAGCCCGGTGATGGCCCGGCGGCTCCAGCTGCTCCAGCAGGTCGAGGGCGTGCTGCCGCTCTAGGCAACCCGGGTGCGAGGAGGCGACGTGGAGCGGAGCGGAGTCGAGGCGCTGTACCGGCTGGACGACGCGCTGTCAGCGGACGAGCGGGCGGTGCGGGAGGCGGTGGCGCGGGTGGTGGACGCGGAGGTGCTTCCGGTCATCGGGCGGCACTTCCGCGAGGGGACGTTCCCCGCGCAGATCATCCCGCGGCTGGGCGAGCTCGGCGTCCTGGGCGCGAACCTGTCCGGGTACGGTTGCGCCGGGGTGAGCAACGTGGCGTACGGGCTCGGACTTCAAGAATTGGAGCGCGGCGACTCGGGCCTCCGGAGCTTCGCCTCGGTGCAGGGCTCGCTGGCGATGTACCCGATTCATTCCTGGGGCTCGGAGGAGCAGAAGCAGCGCTTCCTCCCGGCGATGGCACGAGGGACGTCCATCGGCTGCTTCGGGCTGACCGAGCCCGATGCGGGCTCGGACCCGGCGAGCCTCCGCACGCGGGCGGTGCGTGACGGCGAGGGTTGGGTGCTCGAGGGCAGCAAGGCGTGGATCACCAACGGCACGGTGGCCGACGTGGCAGTGGTGTGGGCCAAGACGGGCGACGGTGGCCCCGAGTCGGTGCGCGGCTTCCTGGTGGAGAAGGGGATGCCGGGCTTCGTGGCGAAGGAGATTCCCGGGAAGCTGTCCCTCCGGGCGTCGTGGACCGCCGAGCTGTCCTTCACCGAGGTGCGGGTCCCCGAGCGGAACGTGCTCCCGGGAGTCCAGGGGCTGCGCGGTCCACTGAGCTGCCTGAACAACGCACGGGCGGGCATCGCCTTCGCGGTCACGGGCGCGGCGATCGCCTGCTTCGAGGCGGCGCGGGACTACGCACTGCAGCGGAGGCAGTTCGACCTGCCGATCGGGTCGTTCCAGCTCACCCAGGAGAAGCTCGCGGACATGCTGGAGCGCATCGTGCAGGCGCAGCTGCTCGGGCTGCGGTTGCTGCGGCTCAAGGACCAGGGGCAGGCGAGCCCGGTGCTGGTCTCGCTGGCAAAGCGGGCAAACGTGCGGTCGGCGCTGGAGATCGCGCGGTCGGCGCGAACCATCCTCGGGGCCAACGGCATCACCGACGACTTGCCGCCGCTCCGGCACGCGCTGAACCTCGAGTCGGTGCTGACCTATGAGGGCACGCACGAAGTGCACACGCTGGTGCTGGGGAAGGCCATCACCGGGATCGACGCCTTCGGCTGACGGCGATGGAGCTCATGCTGCTCGCGGCCGAGCCGAGCGGGACGCTCCTCTTCCGCTGCGTCGGACCCGGCCGGCGCCAGGACAGTGAATCGAGCCCTGGACCGGCTGGGGCGCTGCTCGGCTACGGTGCCGTCGATGGCCACCTCGAGCTTCTATACCGGAAGCGCGCTCACCCACCTCCAGTGCAGCGCCTGCGGGCGCGAGCACGACGCGAACCGTCTCCAGAACCTCTGCCCCGATTGTGGCAAGGTGCTCCTTGCCCGCTATGACCTCCAGCGGGCGGCGCGAAGCCTCACCAAGGAGTCGGTCGCCGCGCGCCCCCGCGGCATGTGGCGCTGGCGCGAGCTGCTGCCGGTCCGGGAGACGCGACACATCGTCTCGCTGGGAGAGGGGGACTCGCCGCTCCTTCCCGTGCCCCGGCTCGGCGCCCGGGCCGGGCTGAAGCGTCTTCTGCTCAAGGACGAGGGCAGCAATCCGACCGGCTCCTTCAAGGCGCGAGGCATCTCCGCCGCCTTGTCCCGTGCTGCCGAGCTCGGCGCGTGTGACCTCGCCCTGCCGACGGCCGGGAACGCCGGCGGGGCGCTCGCCGCCTACGCCGCCCGGGCGGGACTGAAGGCCCACGTCTACATGCCGGTCGATGCACCGGAGCTGAACAAGAAGGAGTGCGGCGTCTGCGGCGCCGAGGTGGTCCTCGTCCGGGGCCTGATCAACGACTGCGGTGCCTGGGTCCGGAGGCGTGCCGCCGAGGAAGGCTGGTTCGACCTCTCGACCCTCAAGGAGCCCTACCGCGCCGAGGGGAAGAAGACCATGGGCCTCGAGCTGGTGGAGCAGCTCGGCTGGAGCGTCCCGGACATCCTCGTCTATCCCACCGGTGGCGGCACGGGGCTGGTCGGCATCTGGAAGGCGCTCGAGGAGCTCGAGCAGCTCGGCTGGATCGGTTCCCGGCGTCCGCGGATGATCGCCGTGCAGACCGAAGGCTGCGCTCCCATCGTCCGGGCCTTCCAGCAGGGGCTCGACCACGCGCCGGCAGTGGCCGACGCCCACACCCGGATCGGTGGCCTTCGCGTTCCGGCGGCCGTCGCCGACTCGCTCATGCTCGGCCTGATTCGCCGCTCGGGTGGGACGGCCCTGACCGTCACCGACGACGAAGCGCTCGATGGGATGCGGGAGATCGCCTCCAGCGAGGGCGTCTTCGCCGCGCCGGAGGGTGGAGCGGTCTGGGCCGGCATCAAGAAGCTCGTGGCCAGCGGAGCGATCGATCGGGAGGAACAGATCGTCCTCATGAACACCGGCACGGGGCTCAAGTACGGCGAGCTCGTCTCGTTCGACTTCCCGGTCGTCGACCGGTCTTGAGCACCGGAATGGCCCTGGGAAAGACGTCCAGGCAGGGTGCTCGGTCGCGGTGCGCTTCCGGAGGGCCTGCGCCACTCGGGGCGCTCTGGGCAGCGCGCATGGACGATGTCCGGCGCTCCGGACCATTTTCGGAACGTGGAGTGCAATCGGGTGTCCCCGAACGATCTCCGAGGAACGGGGGGGGCCGCCGGGCAGTCGTCGGGCATTCCAAACGGCTTCGCCAACGCGGTTTGGGAAGCTTCTTGGAACGCTCGGGAGCCACCACGCGCCGGTCCGCTCCCGGGCGACTGGCCGTTTCGGGACGTGGGATGCAACTTGGCGTTCCGATCGTGCCGTCGCTCCGGGGAAGACGGGGTTTCCCGTGATGAACCGCGAACGCCCGGGGCGAGGCCAGCCTGGTCCCTGCCCGGACCGTCACCGAGATGGAACCCGCCCTCCTCCCGGGGCAACGTCACTCAACGGAGCAGCTCGCCCGTGCGGCGCAGGGCAGCGCTTCCCCCTGACCCCCGCCTTGCTCGTCGCCGGCGCCCTCTCCTGCGCTCACTCCGGAGGATCCACCATGCCTGCTTCGACCTTCTCCAATCCGCCCGGACTCGCCCCTCCCCGAGGCTACACCCACGTGGTTGACGTTCCTGCCGGGCGCATGGTGTACGTCGCCGGACAGGTCGCCTTCGACGCGAAGGGCAACGTGGTGGGTCCGGGTGGCGTCCGAGCCCAGACCGAGCAGGTGTTCCGGAATCTGCAGACGGGGCTCGAGTCGGCCGGGGCGTCCTTCGCCGACGTCGTCAAGCTCAACTGGGACGTGCGCGACGCCTCGCAAGTTGCCGTCTTCCGCGAGGTCCCGCGAACGCTTCCTCGGTGATGGCCCCCGTCCAGCGAGCACGCTGGTCGAGGTGAAGTCCCTCGTCCGGGATGACCTCCTCGTCGAGGTCGAAGCGATCGCCGCGCCTCGCCGATGAGCCTGCGCGGACGGCTCACTCCGCGTCGTGGAAGATGATCCCCAGTGTGTGCCGGCGGCCGGTGCGGACCTCGCTGACGCCGTGCCGCATCCGCACCCGGTACAGGCCGCGGGCCCCCTGGACGGGCCGCTCGTCGACCGCGAATGCGACGGCATCTCCCTGCGCGAGCGGCACCACGTCCACCCGCGACTGCATCCGGGGACGCTGCTGGGTGAGCACGAGCTCGCCGCCGGTGAAGTCCACCTCGGGCCTGCTGAGGAGCGCCGCCACCTGGAAAGGGAACGCCGCCGGCCCGTAGAGGTCCTGGTGCAGGCAGTTGAAGTCCCCCGGCAGGTAGCGGAGCAGCAGGGGAGTGGGCCGGGTCTGGCCCGCGGCGTGGCAGCGGTCGAGGTACTCCTCGAGCCGGTCCGGGTACCGGGTCACCTTGCCGAGCGCCTCCGCCCAGCGGTTCGCCGCCGGGACCAGCGCCTCGTACAGCGACCGGCGGAGCGCCGACACGCGCTCGGGGAGCGGATGGGCAAAGTACTGGTACTCGCCTCGACCGAAGCCGTGCCTCGCCATCACGACCTTCGAGCGGAAGCGGCCGGGCTCGTCGTACAGCGCGGCGGTGGCGGCGCATTCGGTCGGCTCGAGGAGCCCTCGAATGACTCCGTGTCCGGTCGCCTCGAGTGCCGCTGTCCAGTCGTTCCCGGTCATGCGCACCGAACTGTCATCGTCGCCGCCGGATGGCGCGTCGAATCCTGCGCTCGATGTGACGCCCTGAAGACCCGGCGCCCGCCCCCTCGAGGCCACCGCGGGGCTCAGGGCGCGTCGCTGCCCGACCGCCCGGCGGCGGTCGCCTCGACCGGCGCGACCGCCTCGGAGGCGTCGGCTGCCTCCTCGGCCCGCTGGTCCTCGCTCTCGGGCGCGTCGGCGGCGGCCCGCTCCTCGGGGGTCTCGGCGGCCTCGGCCGCGGCGCGCGCCTTGACCTCCTCGTCGGTGAGGAAGCCCACCGGCGCGCCGGGCGCGTTCAGGAAGCGCACCGCCTTCGGGAACTCCGCGACCAGCGACAGCGCGAGCTCGGCCGGCACCAGCGCGTGCTCGATCTGCGCCGGGTCCGGCCGCTCCACCACTGCCAGCCGGCCTTGCTCGAGCGCCTCGGCCTGCGCGTCGGACAGCTCGAGTCGGCGCAACCGGTTCTTCCGGGTCACGAAGTGGAACGTCCGCTCGCCCGGCTCGACCGCCACCTGCGCGGCGAGCACCCGCTCACGGAGCTGACGATCGTGCTCCAGCTGGCGCCTGGCCTCCAGCCGTTGCGAGGCCTTGCTCCCGGCGAGCGGGGGAAGCTTGGGGATGGTGGACAGCGGCTGCGGCCGCACCACCATCCACGGGCCGCCCGTCTTCCCGGACGCCGGCGCGGGGCGGTCCGGGCGCTCGCGACGCCGCTCGGGACGCGGAGTCGGTTCGGTGGCCTTCTCTGCCTGCTCGGCCGTGACCAGACCGGCCTTGAGGAGCTTGTCGCGGAGGTTCTGCACGGTGGCGGGACGCTTCTCACCACGTCCCGGTTCCGGGCGGAAGTCCCGTGCTAGGGTCGCCGCGTTCCGTGCCGCACTCTTCCCGTCTCCTCACCGCCGGGCTGGCGCTGCTCGCTGCCTGCACCGACCCGGTCGACCGCGCAGCCAAGGAGCGCATCTTCTCGCCGGAAGCTCCGCCGGCGGTGGTCGCCTCGGCCAAGGAGAGCCTCGACGCCCAGAAGCTCGGCTCGGACCCCAAGCTCGCCCACCGGGTGCTGGACATGGGTCCCGCCGAGGTGACCGAGCGGGTGGGGCCGCAGCGGTTCAGCGCGGAGGTCTCGTTCACCTGGACCGCCGGGAAGGACACGGTGAAGCTCACCGAGAACCGGCTCCTCGAGTCGGCCGCCGGCGGCGTCTCCGGCGACTTCCACGCCCGCATCGACAACAGCCGCGACCAGGGACTGGAGGTCGTTCGTGCCCGGGGGCAGGTCTTCGCCCGCAGCAAGTACGGGAAGTACCGCCTCCGCCTCCGCGACCGCGGCATCGCCGAGCGCACCCGCGACGAGATCGCCGGCGCGCTCCGGGAGCTGGATGGTCTCTTCCAGGGCCGGCTCGAGCTCGCGCTCGATGGGCCCACCTCGGTCGAGGGACGTCCCGCGGTTCGCTACACCGTCCGCCTCGCCGACGCCCCGGCGCAGGTCAAGGCCACAAAGGGAGGAACGCCGCCACCGGTCGCCTATGCCCGCGGAGGGCTCGACGAGGACAGCGCCCGCCGCCAGCGCTTCATGGACCAGCGGCAGCCGAAGAAGCTCGCGGGCGAGGTGCTGGTCGACTCGGCCACCGCCGTCGTCCTCCGCGCCCACCTCGACGGGACCCTCGCCGTCCCAGGCGAGAAGGGCATCGCTCCGGCCCAGCTTCACGTGCTGCTCGACGAGCGCATCAAGGACGTGGGAAAGCCCATTGCCATCCAGGCGCCGGAGGGGCACCTCCCCGACGCTGACAAGCCCGAGGGCATCGCCGACGCGCTCGACCGCTTCGGCATCCAGCGAAAGGCCACGGCCGACGCCGGGGTGGACACCGAGGTGGACGAGGACACCTCCGGATAGGCCCGGTCCCGCTCGGGTTTTCGGCCCCCCCGGGCCGCTCGCGCTCGAAAAGTTGATCTCCCATGACCGGCCCGTAAGGTGTCGGAAGGCCGCGGTTCTGGAGCGGCTCCTCTGGACGCCCGTTCAGAGGTGGGACAGCGGGACGAGGAAGCCATGGAGCGCACGCCGAAGAAGCAGGCCGGAGCCGTCACCGAGGCGTTGCGCACGCAGGACCGCCACCTGGCTCCGGTGGAGGAGCGCGCCGTCCGGATGCTCCACGGCGTCGGCGTCCGCGCCGACGCTCCGCTGGCCCGCATCGGGCCGGAGGGAAGCGAGCTTGCCGACGAGCTGCTCGTCCTGGAGCTCCAGCTCGCACGCCAGGCCCGGGCCCGGGTGCCGCGCATGCCCTCGCCGGCGAAGTCGAAGATCGTCCGCGCCCTTCGCGGCCGCCGCTGAAGGACGGGCGACGCCCTCGCCGCTCCGCAGGCTGGCTCAGGCGCCGAGCACCGCCACCAGCTCGGCCCCGAGCCGCTCGAGCCCGAGCGGGGTCGCGCACAACGCCGGGGCCATCTGCTCCGGTGCCTCGGGTGCGCCCCGGCTCCAGATGGCGACGAGCCACCGGGCGGCGACCGGGTTCCGGAACTCGTCGGCGTCGAACCGCCGGTCCGCCTCGGCCCACAGGCAGCTCGCGAGCGCCGCCGCGCGAAGCTGTCGCCGGGTGACGTCGAGGTCCGCCACCATCCCCAGCGCGCGGCCCCGTCCCACGCGGACCCGCAAGGCGGCAGACACCGCCTCGGCTGCCTCGGCAAGTCGCTGCAGTGTCGGTCCCGAGCTGGCCATCGCCCGGCGATGCGGGTCGAGGGCCGCCTCGGCCCTGAGCGTTGCCAGCGCCACCAGCGCCTCCATCCGGGCCACCTCGCGCGCCCCAGGCCGCCCGACCTGGAGCGCGCCCCGCAGCCAGCGCTCGTGCCACAGCAGGCCGCGCACCACCCACCCCGAGGCAGCCACCACTGCGCGGTCGCCCATCCAGCGGTGCTCCACCGGAGCCTCCGACTCCACCGACGCGAGGTGCAGCGCGCAGCCGGTCCAGAACAAGCGTCGCGGCGCCTCGGCGTCGGTCCTCTCCGCCGGAAGCAACAGCTCGATCTGCTCCGGGACGTCGACCGGGATGGCTCGGGCGGCAGCCGCGGGCACCGTCCTCGTACGGAGATTTCGCGCGCGCTCCGCGGAGTCCGGCAGCCGGCCCGCCCATGCCCGGAGCGCCTCGTCCGCCGCCGCGAGCGCCCCCGGGTAACCGGGCAGCGCCCGAACCCGGTCGAGGTCGGCGAGGGTCGGGTCCCCGCGGGGCAGCGGAAGGAGCCGGGGCGCCACCTTCCCCAGCGCCCAGCCCAGCACGTCGCGGTACGCGTCCTCGGTCGCGCGCAGGAAGCCGTCGGTGTCGAGCACCTTCCAGGCCGGGTCCCGCCGCGCGTCGAGCAGCGCCGGGAGGCTGACCGCCCCGAGCGCGCTCGCCCCGTCGGCCAGCTCGGCCTGCACCCGCTGCGCCTTCGACAGGAGCGCCTCCCAGCCCCGGTTCACCGCCGCCTCGCGTTGCAGCCGCGCGGCGCGCTCGTCGGTCTCGGGGAGCTCGGCCTCGGCCTCCGCCAGCGGCGCCTCGAGCCCTGCTTCGGGCACGCTGCGCCAGCGCGAGGCCTCGAGCGCCGTCCGGCCCTCGCGCGCCGCGGCCTGGAGCGAGGCGTCCTCGAGGAACCGCGCCAGCAGCCTCAGCCGCGGCAGCTCCGGCTCCGGCACCCGGCTCGAGGCGAGCAGCGCGCCGACCGCGCGGGCCGTGTCCGGCGAGACCACCTCGCGGTGGGCCTGGTCCACCGCCCCGAGCGGCGCCACGCCCGGCGCGGCCTGCGCCCGGGCCCGGCCCAGCTCCTCGAGCCACGCTTCGGCCTCGACGCGCAGCCCGTTCAGTGACGCCATCGGGTCAGTCTCGCCTTGCTACCGGTCCTCGAGGAGGTCGGTCGCGGTGAGCTCGGGCGCAGCGCGACCGGTCTCGAACGCCAGCAGGCCCAGGGCGTGGTAGCGGGGACGGATGCGGTCCGAGAGCAGTCCGATGCGTTTCAGATTGGGGACGATGCGCTTGAACATCGTCTGCCGGAAGGCCCCCATCAGCCTGCTGGCGACGCTCAGCCGCTCCCACTCGGAGCGCTTGAAGGCGTGTGCCCAGTGCTCCTCGTAGAACTCCCAGGCCAGGAAGCGGTTCCGGAGCAGCAGCGAGACCTCGAAGGCCCAGTCCTCCCGCTCCTTCCGTTCCCGGTCGCTCAGCTGCTGGAAGCATTCCTGGAGCGCGAGCACGCCGAAGTGGACGTGCCGGGCCTCGTCGGTGATGACGGAGGTGAGGAGGCTCTTCAACAAGGGCTCGCCGGTGATCTGCCGGAACGTGCCAAACGCCCCCAGCGCCAGCCCCTCGATCATGATCTGCATCCCGAGGAACTTCATGTCCCAGCGGGAGTCGGTCATCAGGGCGTCGACGATGGTGTAGAGGTTGTCGTTGATCTCGTAGAGCTTCTCCAGCTTCCGGGTGAGGTAGCCGTGGAACACCTCGACGTGCCGACCCTCGTCCACCACCTGGCTGCTGCCGTAGAGCTTGGCGTCGAGCCACGGCACCGCCTCGGTCACCTGGCACGCGGCGAAGAGCGCGCCCTGCTCTCCGTGGAGCGACTGGCTGAGGAGCCACGCCAGGAGATCATGCTGCTGCTTCATCCGCTCCTCGGGCCCGAGCGTCCGCCAGGCAGGGGTGGTGGACACCGGATGGAAGTCCTCGGGGATGAGCGGGTGTTCCGGATCCAGCGGATCGACGGGGGTGGACCAGTCGAGGTCGGTCGAGCCATTCCACTGCGAGCTCTTCGCCGCCTCGTACAGCCGGGACAGCTGAGGGCGATCGCGCAGGTAGCTCCAGTCGAAGACGGCCCGGTGCTCGGCCTGCATCGCGGTGCTCCGGGCGCCACGCGCCTCCTGCATTACCAGCCCCCGGTACGCCGGTCCGAGGAGCGAGGCCAGCACCCGGAGGTTCCCGCTCGCCGAGGCCTCACGCAGCACCGGCCCGGAGCGCCCGAGGTTCTGCACCGCCCTCGCCAAGGTGGTCATGGCCGGGCACGCTGCCAGGAGGTTGATTCACCGGTCAAGGCGAGCATCGGGACCCCTCGGGCGTGAAGCGGAGGGCATTCCAGACCCCCGCGGCTGGTCCGCTCGTCCGGAGCGTCGCGGCGGAGCTCGGGTGCCCGGAGGACGAGGCCCGCACGCTCGTCGAGCGCGGCGCGGTCTACGTCCGCGGACGCCGTCAGCGCGATCCGGCGGTGGCCGTCCCCGCGGACAGCCCGGTCCTGGTGGTGCTCGAGGAAGCAGGTCGGGCCTCCACTGCCGCTCCACCCGGCCCCGCCCCGCTGCGCATCCTCCACGAGGACCAGGATCTCCTCGCGGTGGACAAGCCGCCAGGTCTGCCCGCGCAGCCCACGCCGGGTGGCGTCAGGAGCCTCCTCCTCCTCGCCTCGACCCACCTCGGCCGCGCCGCCGGCCTCGTTCACCGCCTGGACCGGGACACCAGCGGGGTGACGGTGTTCGGCAAGTCGCAGGCCGCCACCTCGGCGCTCGCCGCGAGCTTCCGCACCGGCGCCGCGCGCAAGCAGTATCTCGCGGTCACCGGTCCGGACCTTCCGCCGGAGGGCATGTGCACCCTGCGCCTGGCGCGTGACCGGACGCGGCCCGGACGCTGGATGGCCCGGGCCCGCGACGGCCTGGAGGCCGAGACGCGCTTCCGCCGGCTCGGAGGCACGCCCGAGCTCGCGCTCGCCGCGGTGTGGCCGCGCACCGGCCGCACGCATCAGATCCGCGTCCATCTCGCCGCGCTCGGGGCGCCGATCGCCGGCGATCGCCTCTACGGTGGGGTGGCGCGCCTCCCGGGCCGGGAGGTCGACCGCTCGTTGCTCCACGCCCATCTCCTGGTGCTTCCGCACCCGCGCACCGGGGCCCCGCTCCGGCTCCTGGCCCCACTGCCGGCAGACCTCGAGCCCTGGTTCACCGCCCTGGGCGTCGTCCCGCCGGAGGACGCGCCCGAGCTGCTCACTGCAGCTGGATCCGCAGCCCGCCGACGATGAGGTCGCCTGCGCCGGCGAGGCCGTGCCGCCAGCCGATGTCCAGCCCGGCGTTGTCGAACACGAAGCCCAGCCCCGCGGTGACGAAGTTCTGCTGCACCGGCTCGCGCCACTCCCAGCCGCCGCGCAGGGCGAAGCTGCGGCCCAGGAAGACCTCGACCCCGCTGTTCCAGATGGGCTGCAGCGGCCCGCGCCCGATGTCGCTCCGGACCTCGGTCGCCAGGCGCACCGGACCGAGAAGAACCCCGAACCCCACCTCGAAGCTGCGCGACAGCTCGGGGTGGTGGGTGTCGATGAGGTTGTATCCGGCGACGCCCAGAGTCAGCTGGGGGATGACCAAAACGGAGAGGCCGAGGTTGAGGCTCGCGGCGTTGATCTTCGGCGTGCTCTGGATGAGCCAGCGCCCGCCGAGGCCGAACGCCACCCGGTCGCCCAGCCGCGTGCCGATGGACAGCGAGTGGGCCCACTGCCCCACGTTGCCCCCGCCGTAGTCGTTGGAGATGTAGTGGAGGCTGTAGGCGCCGGACAGCTCCGGGTTGGTGCTGTCGCGCGCCCACCCCGCCGCGTACCAGCCCTTCGACTTCCAGTCATAGCCGCCGGCGAACTCCAGCTGGTACGCCTGGAACAGCGCCATCGCCGCGGGGTTGCCGTCGGCCGCGTTCGCGCCGATGCCCAGCTCGCGGAAGGTGCCGCCCATGCCCACCTCGCGGGCCCCGCGCCCGGCGTCGAAGTCCAGGGGAGGCGCGGCCCCGAGCAGCGGGCGCACGAGCAGCAGCGAGGCGAGGAGAAGGAGACGGGGCATTCGCGGCACGAAGGCTACGCCCTCAGGGCAACAGGACCGTCGAGCCGGTGGTCTTCCTCGCCTCGAGGTCCAGGTGTGCCCGCGCCACCTCGCGCAGCGGGTACCGCTGGTTCACGTGGATGGTGATCACCCCGCGCGCCACCAGGTCGAACAGCTCGCGCGCGCCGGACAGGAGGTCTTCGCGCCGGGCGACGTACGTGGCGAGCGTGGGGCGCGTGACGTAGAGCGAGCCGCCGGCCGCGAGCCGCTGCAGGTCGAAGGGGGGCACCGGGCCGCTCGAGGCGCCGAAGAGCACCAGCAGCCCGAGGGGCGCGAGGCAGTCGAGCGAGACGTCGAAGGTGTCCTTGCCGATCGAGTCGTACACCACCGGCACCTTCGCGCCGCCGGTGAGCTCCTTCACCTTCGCCGGGAGCTCCCGCCGGTTGTTTCCGTCGAGCACCAGGGGGTGGGTGCACCCGGCGTCGCGCGCCACCTGCGCCTTGGCTTCGCTGCCGACGGTGCCGATGACCGTGGCCCCGAGGTACCGGAGCCACTGGCAGAGGATGAGGCCGACCCCGCCCGCCGCGGCGTGGACCAGCACCGTCTGCCCGCGCTCGACCTTGTAGGTGCGGCGCACCAGGTACCAGGCGGTAAGCCCCTTGAGGAGCGAGGCAGCCGCGGCCTCGTCGGAGACACCCTCGGGCACCGGCACCAGCCGGTCCGCCGGGTAGTTGCGCGCCTCCGCGTACGCCCCCAGCGGCGGGCCGGCGTACGCCACCCGCTCACCCACCCGCACGGTCGTCACGCCGGGACCGACGGCGGTGACCACGCCCGCCGCCTCCTGGCCGAGGCCACTCGGGAGCTGGAGCGGGTAGTGGCCGCTGCGCTGGTAGACGTCGATGAAGTTCAGGCCGATCGCGGTGTGCCGCAGCGTGGCCTCCCCCGGACCCGGAGGCGGGACCTGGACCTCTTCCAGGGCCATCACCTCGGGGCCTCCCTGCTTCCTCAGCCGGACTGCCAGTGCCATCGGACGTCTCTCCCTAGCCGGTGCTCGCGCGGCTCTTGCGCGCCTCGATGAAGGAGCGGACCGCGCTCACCACGAAGGCGAGGCAGACCCCGAAGGTGACCAGCTGCGCGACCACCGCCACCGGCCGTTCGGCGGTCCCGCCCAGGAGCGCGGGGAGGCGGAGGACCCCGGGGATGCATCCCAGGACGCCGAGCAGCGCGACGAGGACCGCGGCGTGCATGGCGTGCATCCGCAGGCGGGGGTTCCGGGCCACCAGGCCCGCCACCGCGATGAGGACGCCGAGGCCAGCGGGGATGAGCGCGGTGGGGGCGTGGGAACCGGTGCCGACGTAGGTGCCGAGGCCGATCGCCACCAGCACGACGCCGACGAGGAGAGCGAGCGTGGGCATGGCACCGGTGGCTCTAGCCCGCGCAGACAGCTCGTGTACAGTCCTCGACCCCCGTGCGCCGCCTCCGCCTGCCCGTCCTCCTGCTCGCCCTGGTCGCCGTCCGGACCGCGCTGGCCTACGTCCCGGCCCCCGGCGCCATCTTCCGGCATCTGCTCACCGGCAGGGACGAGCAGCGCATCAGCACCGCCCGGGTGGAGGGCACGCTGGTGCTCTCCGGCGCGGCCGCCACCGAGGTCGGCGGCCAGGGCGAGCTCCAGTCCGACGCGCGGGTCTACCTTCACCTGCCCGGCCGTTGCCGGCTCGAGGCGAGCGGGTCGGAGACCGGAAAGCTCGCCGTCGTCCAGTCCGGCGGCCAGCTGAAGACCGAGGGCCCGACCGTCTCCGCGCTCGGGGTGGGCCTGGGCGAGGCGTGCGCCCTGTTCGGAGCGCGGAGCGCCGGGGACGGGCGCGCGGAGCTGGAGGCGCACCTCCACAAGCGTGGGGTCGACATCGGCAGCGCGTGGCTGGCCCGCTTCGGCGGCCACGTGGCGTACGTGGTCGGCGGCTCCAAGGACGCCGACGCCCAGTTCTGGGTCTTTAAGGACAGCTGGCTCCCGGCGCGCATCCGCTGGACCGAGGGTGGCACCCGCTGGGACGTGCGCTTCGTGGACTACAACTCCCCGGCGGGCGACTGGTTCCCCCGCGCGATCGAGGTGTCGCGCGACGGGGAGCGGCAGGTCCGCTTCACCACCCTCTCCGGCGACCCGAGGGCGAACGTCCCGGACCGCCTCTTCTAGGCCGGGGCGCCCGCGCATGGAGCAGCTCGCCTCGGTGGCGGTGGGGCGTCCGGTGAAGGGTCCCTTCACTTACCTGGTCCCCCCGGAGCTGGAGGGACGGCTGCAGCGGGGACAGCGGCTCCTGGTTCCCTTTGGCCGTGGGCGGGCGCTGGGCTTCTACCTTGGCCCCGGACGGCTGCCCGATGGAGGGGGGCTGCTCAAGCCCGTCTCCGCGCTGCTCGAGGACAGCCCGGCGCTCCCCGACGACGTCCTGGCGCTGGTCGAGTTCGCGGCCACCTACTACCGCCATCCGCTCGGGGAGGCGCTACGGGCCGCGCTCCCGCCGGGCCTGGCGGACCCCGCGGAGGGACCGGAGCCGAGCCCCGACCTGGTGCGTACCGTGGTGGTGCGAGGCGCGCCGTCGGTCGACGCGTTGAAGCGCGCGCCGGCGCAGGCGGCGACGCTCGGGTACCTCCTCGCGGTGGGTGGCCGCGCGGAGCTGGACGAGCTGGGCCGCGCCGTTCCAGGCGCCCGGGCGGCGGTGCAGCGGCTGGTCGAGCGCGGCTGGGTCCGGGTGGAGGAGCGCACCGTCGAGCCCACCGTCGCCGAGGGGCTGGGCCAGGTGCGGCCGGACCGGCTCACCGGCGCGCAGGCGGCGGCGCTGGCCGAGCTGGAGGGTGCGCTGGACCGGGGCGGCTTCCAGCCCTTCCTCCTCCAGGGGGTGACCGGGAGCGGGAAGACCGAGGTCTACCTGCGTTCCGCCGAGCACGCGCTCGCCCGCGGGGGTGGCGCGCTGGTGCTGGTGCCGGAGATCGCCCTGACCCCACAGCTGGTCGGCCGCTTCCGGAGCCGCTTCGGCAGCGCGGTGGCGGTGCTGCACAGCGGGCTGCGCGATCGCGAGCGCCTCCTCCACTGGAAGGGGCTCCGCTCGGGCGCGGTGAGGCTCGCCGTGGGCGTGCGTTCGGCGGTGTTCGCCCCCGTTCGAGACTTGGCGCTCATCGTGGTCGACGAGGAGCACGACCCCTCGTTCAAGCAGGACGAGAAGCTTCGCTACCAGGCGCGCGACCTGGCCGTCGTCCGCGCCAAGCAGGCCGGCGCCACGGTTGTGCTCGGGTCGGCCACCCCCTCGCTGGAGACGGTGGAGAACGCACGGCGCGGACGCTACCGCCACCTCCGCCTCCCGACGCGCGTGGACGACCGGCCGATGCCGCGGGTGGAGCTGGTGGACCTCCGCCGCGTCCGCCCGCGCTCCACCGGGCTTCCGGAAGAGGCGCCCGCGCTCTCGCCACCGATGGTCGACGCGCTCGGCGAGGCGCTGGGCCGCGGGCAGCAGGCCATCCTCTTCCTGAATCGCCGCGGACACTCGACGGCACTGGTGTGCGAGGCCTGCGGGCAGGGCGTGCCCTGCAGCCGTTGCGACGTCTCACTCACCGTCCACCTCCGCGCGCGGAACCTCCAGTGCCACTACTGCGGCGAGAGCCGGCCCGTTCCGGACCGGTGTCCTGCCTGCGGCGGGCCGCTCGTCCCGGTGGGCGCGGGGACCGAACGCATCGAGGCCGAGGTCGCCGAGCGCTTCCCGGGCGCGCGGGTGGCCCGGCTCGACCGGGACGCGGCCACCACCGCCGAGCGGCTGACGGACCTCCTCTCGCGCTTCGCCCGCGGCGAGCTCGACGTGCTGGTGGGCACGCAGATGGTGGCCAAGGGACACGACTTCCCCGGGGTGACGCTGGTCTGCGTCGTCTCGGCCGACACCGGTCTCCTCCTCCCGGACTTTCGGGCCGCCGAGCGCACGTTCCAGCTGGTGACGCAGGTCTCGGGGCGGGCGGGCCGTGGCCAGGAGCCGGGGCGGGTGCTCGTCCAGACCTGGAACCCCGAGGCCGACGCGGTCGCCCGGGTGCCGGCGCACGACTACGACGGCTTCGCTGCGCACGAGCTCGCCTGGCGCGAGGCGCTGGCCTGGCCTCCGTTCAGCCGGCTGGTCGCCGTGCGCGTCGAGGGGGAGGACGCCGGGAAGACCGCTGCGGTGGCCCGGAAGCTGGGCGACCGGGTGGCGATGCTTCTCCCGGGGCCCGAGACGGGGGTCCGGTTGCTGGGGCCCGCGCCCGCGCCGCTGCCCCGGCTCCGCGGGAAGAGCCGGTGGCAGCTGCTACTCAAGGCGCCGCGGCAGGCGCTGCTGGGGCCGGTGCTGGACCAGCTGGAGCGGGACCTGGAGGTGCTGCCCGCCGCCGTCCGGGTCGTCCTCGACGTGGACCCCGGGGCAATGCTGTAGGCTCATCCTCCGGACAGACCGTGGCGTCCCCGCTCCTCCTGGTCCACGACGACCTCGCCACCATCGCGCTCGTGCGCCGGACGCTGGTCCGCGCCGGGCACGCGGTGGAGCTCGCCACGTCCACCGCCGACGCGTTCACCGCCGCCGCCACGTTGCAGCCGGCGCTGGTGCTCCTGGCGCCGGGCGTGGAGAGCGGCCGTGGCGCGGCGTTACTCCACGAGCTGGCCGCCAGGCCGGAGACCGCCCGGCTCCGCGTCCTCCTGCTCGGGCGGATGGTGGACGGCCACCAGGGTCCGGTCCTCCCCACTCCGTTCCGGTCCGAGACCCTGCTCCGGGCGGTGGACGAGGCGCTGGCGGCCGATCCGGCCGCCGACGAGCCGGTGACCGACGTCTTCGGGGCGGCCGGGTCCATCCCGCTCGACGCCGTTCCCGAGACGCTGGAGCTCGACTGGGAGTCGCCGTCCGGCCCCCTCCCGGTGGCCGAGCCCGCGCCTGATCATCTCGAGGCCTTCGACGCTGGTCCGCTGCTCGAGGGCGAACCGGACGCCGAGCCGGAGGTGACCGGCGACGACGAGATGCTCCAGGCCGCCGACGAGCCCGCGCCGCTCGTCCCGGGAATCCACCCGGACCTCGAGCACACCGCGCCGATGCTCGCCGTTGCTGCCGGGGCCTGGAGCGCCGCCACCGACGACCGGCTGGCGCCGCTCGGCAGGGGCGGATCGAGCGCGTCGGCGCTGCTCGAGGACATCGCCTCCGAGGCCCGTGCCCGCGAGGAAGAGGCGCGAGCCGCGCACGCGGCCCTGGAGGAGGCGCAGCGGCTCCGGGCGGAGGTCGAGGCCCTCGCCGAGGCGCGGGCCCGCGAGGCGCGTGAGGCCTCGGCGGCGGCGCTGGCCGCGCGCGTCGACGCCGAGGAGGCCAGGGCGCAGGCGGAGGCGGCGCGCGCCGACGCCGAGGCGGCCCGTGCGGACGCCGAGGTCGCCAGGACGGCGCACGCTGCGGAGGAGTCGGCGCGGTCCGAGCTGGAGCGGATCGTGGAGGAGGAGCGGCGGCGCTCGTCCGACGCCCAGGCCTCCGGCGCCGCGGAGGCCGAGCTGCTGGCCACGACCCTGCGCGACGCGGAGACGCGCGCCGAGGCCGAGACCAACGCCCGACTCGCGCTGGAGGCCCGTTCCCAGGCGGAGCTCGACCGGCTCGGCCGTGAGTTGCAGGCGCACGCGGCCGAGCTGGAGCAGCTCCGCTCCGCCGTCTCCGAGGCGACGGCGACCAACGGCGCGCTGTCCGAGGCGAATCAGTCACTGGAGCGAGAGGCAGCCGAGCTGGCCGAGCGGCTGGCGGCGGAGGAGCGGGCATCCGCCGAGGCACGTCGTCAGGCCGAGGCGTGGTTGCAGACCGAGCGCGAGCAGGCGGATGCGCTTCGCCGGGAGTTGCTCGAGGTGAAGATGGAGCTCCGCCGGCTGCGCGAGGAGCTGGAGCAGGGCCGAGAGCGCATGGCCGAGGCGGAGATCCGCGTCGCACAGCAGTCGGCGGCGCGGGCGGAGGCCGAGGAGGCCGCGCGCACCGCGGCGGAGGAGGCAGCTCGGGCCGGCGAGGAGCTCGCGCGCGCGCGGGCCGAGACCGAGCAGGTACGCCAGGACGCCGAGAACCGCGCTCGCGCCGACGAGGAGCGCCGGATCGCCACCGCGCGTGCCCAGGCCGAGGCGGAGGCGGCGGAAGCTGCGCGCCGGGCCGCGGAGCGGGCCCGGTGGGCGGTGGCCGATGCGGGCCGGGTCACGCTGGAGGAGCTGGCGGCGCTCCTCTTCCGGCTCGAGGGTGGCCGGGCCACCGCGCGGGTGGAGCTCCGCGCCGCCGACGCGCTCCGCGTGCTCTGGCTCGAGGAGGGAGCGCTGGCCGCGGCGGCGAGCACTGTGTCCACCGAGTCGCTCCTGGACCACGCGGTGCGGGACGGGCTCGTGGACCGGGCCGCGGAGCGAGAGCTGCGCATCCTCCGACTGGGCGAGTCCGAGCTGACCGAGGAGCTGGTCCGCCGGAAGCTGGTCACCGACGCCGAGCTGGTGCCGTTCCTGCAGCGGTTGACCGAGGCACGGGCGCTGGAGGCGTTCTCCGAGCCGGTGTCCTTCTACCGGCTGAGCGCCGACACGCCGCCGCCCGAGGGGAGGCGGGCCGCGGTGCGCCCTCTGTCGGCGCTCGCGGCCGAGGGCGTGGGGCGCGGGCTTCCCGCCGACGAGGTGGACCGGCTGGTTCCGTCGCTCCGCGCGGTGCCCAGGCTGCTCCGCCGGGTGGACGCGCAGGGGCTCGGGCTGGGCGAGCGCGAGCGTCGGCTGCTCGAGGCCGTCGACGGCCAGCGCACCGTGCAGCAGCTGTTGCTGGCGCTCGGGGTCTCGCGTGATGCGGGGCGGAAGGTCCTGGCGGTCTCCGTGGCGCTGGGGTGGATCGAGCTCCAGCCTCCCTCGCAGGAGGAGGCGCAGGCGGAGACGGTGGAGGTCGCCGCGGCCCGCCTCGACGCCCGGTGGGCCCAGGTGGAGGACGCCGATTACTTCACCGTGCTCGGGCTGCCCCGCAACGCCGGGACCGACGAGGTGACGCGGGCCTTCGCGCGGCTGTCGGCGGAGTACGACCCGCTGCGCTGGTCGGGGCATCCGGACCCGCGGGTGCAGGCGCGGGCCGAGCGGATGCAGGCCTTGCTCTCGGAGGCGGCGCGCGCGCTGTCCGACGACGGGCTCCGCAGTGCCTACGCGCGCTCGCTGGGGGAGTGAGGGCCTCTGGCAGCCCCGTTTCATGGATGCGTTGACCAGCGGTGCCCTGGCCTGCCGATTGCGCCGGCCGGACCGGGCCGATTATGACCGAGACGTCGATGATCCGAGCGATTCGCCTCTGGCCCGATCCCGTCCTTCGCCGCCGTGCCCTCCCGGTCGAGGCGGTGGATCCGTCCGTCCGTATGCTGGTCGACGACATGTTCGAGACCATGTACGCCGCGCCCGGCGTGGGGCTCGCCGCGCCGCAGATCGGTGTGCTGCAGCGGGTGCTGGTGCTCGACACCCGTCCGCGCCAGCCCGAGGTCCAGCCGGTGGCGATGATCAACCCGCGCATCGTCGCGAGCGAGGGCGGAGTGTCGGTCTACCGCGAGGGCTGCCTGTCGATCCCCGGCGAGGCCGAGGAGGTCGAGCGCCCGGCGGTGGTCACCGTCGAGTTCCTCGACGTCGAGGGTCAGCTGCGTCGGCTTCGCTGCGAGGGCCTCCTGGCCACCGCGGCGCAGCACGAGATCGACCACCTCGATGGTCGGCTCTACGTGGACTTCCTGCCCGTGCTCCAGCGTCTGTCGATGCGGCGCCGCGCGAAGCGGAGGAAGCTGGAGCGCGCCGAGGCTGTGGACCAGGGCGCCTCGACCGCCCTCTGACCGCGGGGGCTCCCAGGTGGCTCGCGCCGCGACGCCGGTCCCGGCTTCACGGTGAGAAGGGCGCGGTCGCCGCCTGGGCGATGTCCTGCGGGAAGTGACGCCGGTATGGTGCCGGCGCCGTGGCGTAGTGGCTCGTCGGCTCGCGGACCGCCGTGACGTAGGCGACCACCTGCGTTCCGCTGGTGAGCGTCCCCTCCGGGAACTGCGCGCTGGTCTCGGTGGTGTGGAAGGTGGCGACGGAAGAGAAGGTGACCTGCGTGCCGCTGATGGTGAGCTTCTCGAGGTCGACGGCGTAGTAGTCGGCGGTGCCGTTTCGCGGCGCAGTCCAGGAGACCACCGGACCGGTTCCCATCCCGGACCGGACCTGGGTCGCATCCAGGCCACCGACCTTGAGGCTTCTCGGAGGCGAGATCGTCGGAGCGAGCTCGGCCGGCAGCGCGTCCATCGAGGCCTGCATCGCCATCCTGACCGAGTAGAAGATGGTCCCCCCCTGGTACGGGAACCGCTCGCGCACCGTGACGTACGTCTGCAGCCGCTCCTTCCAGAGCGCCGGGAGGAATCGCCCGTACGGCAGGTCGAGCGTGGCGTCCGGCGTGCCTGGTCCTGCCTGGATCATCAGGAGATCGGGATTTCCCGTACGCGGGGCGGGCCCGAGGTCGAGGGCCCAGGCGATGCCCTCGACGAAGAGGGAGTGCTGCCGGATCAGGGTGCCGGCCGGCCAGTCCGTCAGAGCGGCCTCGAACATCGAAGGACGCCAGGACACCGTGAGCCGTCCGCTCGAGCTCACCGGGGCGAGTGACACCGGGGTCGTCTGGTCCAGGCCGGCGGTCACCGTCAGGCCAGGGTCAGCCGCCCAGGTCTGGGCGGCCTGGTAAGCGAGTCCGCTCCCTGGGTCGACCCGTGTCGAGAGCTGGTGGACGTAGAGCACGTCGCCCGATGAGCCGCTGACCAGCGGAGTGGGGCGAGCGGCCCAGGCGAACGGGACCGAAGCCGAGGTGACGCCGCCGGCCAGCGTTCCCTGGGGGGCGAGGCGGTCCCAGACCGCTGCGTTGGAGCAGGTGATCTCCACGAGGTCCTGGGGATCTGCCGCAGCCAGGCCCGAGAGCTCGAAGGTGACCTGCGTCGGCTGGGTGGTCGTCTGGACATTGCTCCTCCCGAGCAGGTCGGCACCGAGGTCGACCACCGCAGCCTCGGTGCGGAAGAAGTGGCGGGCACCGCTTCCCGAATTGAGCTCCAGGATGTATGGGCCCACGGGGGCCCCCTGGAGCTGGAAAGACCCGTTCGCGTCGAAGGACGCAGTCACCAGGTTCTTCCCGTCGAGCGTTCGCGCCACCACGGTGCTGGGGGCCCGGGTGTCGGCGCTCGGCAGCGGCACGCTCTTCCCGGTGTCGGACCAGAAGACCACCGTCCGCGACCCAGCGACGGGTCGTGTCGGCGAGTCACCGCAAGCCACCACGAGACAGGCCAGCAACGCCGGGCTGAACACCTCGATGAGCCAACGACTGCGCGGCGTCCCAGGCATGGATCCCCCCTTGCTCGAGCGAGGAGCAACGGTATCAAAGCGCACGGGGCGAGGTGCCAGACGCGTGCCGGATGCGACCCGGTCGCGACGCGGGGGACCGGGCCATCGGATCCGACGGTCGAGCCCTCACCACCGTGAAGCTCGTGGCGCCCTTGCGCAATCGATTGCACACCACGGCCAGCCGGCTATCCCGGCGGAGCTGGAGCACCTCGGCGCGGAGCGACGGTCCGGCGCGGCCGTCCCTTGGCCTTCCGCCGTCCACCCGGTGGCCTCGGGACCACCGCTGCGCTCCGGGGCGGGCGCGCGCCCTTCACCACCGTGGACTTCGCCTTCGCGACGCCGATGCGCGGGCAGAGGTCGCGCACCACGCAGCGCTCGCAGGCCGGCGAGCGGGCGAAGCACGTCCGCCGTCCGTGCCACACCAGCAGCTGGTGGCCCTTGGCCCACAGCTCGCGGGGAACGAGCGCCTGGAGGTCCTCCTCGATGCGGCTGGGGTCCTCCTGACGGGTGAAGCCGAGGCGCCGCGAGAGGCGCTTCACGTGCGTGTCCACCGGGAACGCGGGCTCGCCGCCGAGGTGGACCGTCACCACCCCGGCGGTCTTGGGGCCCACCCCGGGGAGCGCGGCGAGCTCGGCCCGGGCGGTGGGCACCTCGCCTGAGTGCTGCTCGGCGACGGCGGCGGCCATCCCTTTCAGCGCCTTCGCCTTCGCCCGGAAGAAGCCGCAGCTGTGGATCATCTTCTCCAGCTCCTCCGTGTCGGCGCCGGCGAGAGAGCGCGCGTCGGGGTAACGAGCGAACAGCGCGGGCGTCACCATGTTCACCCGCTTGTCGGTGCACTGGGCGGCGAGAATGACCGCGGTCACCAGCTGCAGCGGCGTCCGGTAATCCAGCTCGATGCGGGCGTCGGGCATCGCCTCCCCCAGCCGCTCGATCACTTTCACCGCGCGCACTTTCCGCTCGGCCACGGTCTCGCGAGGCATGCCTGGGTTGTAGTACGGACCCCGCCGTGGCCACCGCACCGATCGACCTCCGCTCCGACACCGTCACCCGCCCGACGCCAGGCATGCGCCGAGCCATGGCCGAGGCCGAGGTCGGAGACGACGTCTACGGCGAGGACCCCACCGTCCGCGCGCTCGAGCTCCGCGTCGCCGAGCGCCTGGGCCTCGAGGCCGCGCTCCTCGTCCCCTCGGGCACGCAAGGGAACCAGGTGGCGATCGGCGTCCACACCCGCCCCGGCGAGGAGGTCATCCTCGAGGAGGGCAGCCACCCGTTCCACTATGAGAACGGCGCCATCGCTGCGCTGTGGGGGGTCCAGCCGCGCACGGTCGTCGGCCAGCGCGGCCTGCTCACCCCGGCGCAGATCCAGGCCGCCTCCCGCGGGAACGATGATCACCTCCCGCGCTCCCGCCTGTTGATCCTGGAGAACACCCACAACCGGGGCGGGGGGACGGTGTGGAAGCCGGGGGCCTTCGCCGACGCCGTGGCCGCTGCGCGCACCGCGGGGCTGCTGGTGCACCTCGATGGTGCTCGGCTGTTCAACGCCGAGGTCGCCGCGGGCGTGCCGGCGAGCACCTGGGGAAGGCTGACCGACTCGACCACCGTGTGCTTCAGCAAGGGGCTCGGGGCGCCGGTGGGCTCGGTGCTCGCAGGGAGCAAGGCCTTCCTCGCCGAGGCGCGGCGGCTCCGGAAGCGGCTGGGAGGAGGCATGCGCCAGGCCGGCATCCTCGCCGCGGCCTGCCTCTACGCGCTGGACCACCACGTCGCCCGGCTCGCCGAGGACCACGAGAACGCCCGGGTGCTGGCGCGCCGGCTGGCGGACGTGCCCGGGGTGCGGGTGGAGCTCGATCGCGTCGAGACCAACATGGTCTACGCCGAGGTCCCGGTCGAGGCGGTGCCCCTCGTCGCCCGCCTCCGCGCGGCCGGGCTCCTGGTGAACTCCGTGGGACCCCATGCACTTCGCCTGGTGTGCCACCTCGACGTGGACCGGGCCGGATGCGAGCGGGCGGCGGACATCCTGCGTGCCTCGCTGGGAGGCAGGTAGGCGGCTGTGGGGCCGGTCCCTTTTGTCTGGACGTCCCCAGGCCTTGTGGGTCAGGGTGTCGAGGCTGACACGGCGTCGCGGCCGGCAGCGCACGGACGATGACCCGCAACGCCCTGGTCACAGCCCTGGCCGCCGTGAGCCTCGTTGGCTGTGCCACGGCACGCGTCCCGGGTGCGCTGACGCCGGACCCCATCGAGCTGGCCCGGCTTCCGCTGACCGGTGAGCGGGTGAAGCCGGAGCCGGCGCCCCGTCCCGCCGCCGTCCCCGCACCCCCCGACGAGCCGATGACCTCCAGCCTGCTCCGGGCCCGGCTGGTGGCCTTCGTCCTGGAGGCCGAGGCCAAGCGGAGCGAGGTCGAGCCAGGCTCTGCGATTCCCGACTCCGAGCTCGCTGCATGGGAACGCATCCAGGTCGACGTCGACCGCTTCCTGGCCCAGCCTGCGGGTGACGGCGAGGCGGAGGACGTGCAGATTGCCCGAGGCTCGCTCCGCGCGGCGCTCGACCGGGACGGGCAGGCGTACGGTGGGGTTCCCCCCGGGCTGGTCCGGTCGGTCGAGGAGCGGCTCGCCGGCCTCGACGCACGGATGGGCCCTCCGCCAGGGCCGCGGTTCCAGTGGCCGCTCGACGAGCTGCGGGTGACCAGCCGCTTCGGCCGCCGGTTCCACCCCATCGCCCACCGCGACAAGATGCACTCGGGAATCGATCTGGCCGCCGAGCGGAACCAGCCGGTGATGGCCGCCGGTGCCGGCATCGTGGTGCGCGCCGGCTGGATGCACGGCTACGGCTACGAGGTCACCATCGACCACGGCAACGGCCGGGTGACGCGCTACAGCCACCTCGCCCGCACCCTGGTGCTCGAGGGCACGCAGGTGGTGAAGGGGATGCCCCTCGGGCTGGCGGGGAGGACCGGCACCGCCACGGGCGTGCACCTCCACTTCGAGTACTGGAAGGACGACGTCGCGCGCGACCCGCTCAGGGAGTTCGCCAGGCTGGTGGGCGACGACGGGCGCAAGCCGGTGGTCCTCACCCATCCGCCCAAGCGGCCGAAGACGGCCGCGGCGCGCAAGCCCGAGGGTCCGGGCGCCTGAACGCGCCGGGCCGCCTTCCCCTCGCCCTGGGCGCGCTGGTCTCGGCCGCGTGCTCCGCCGTCGTCCCGCCGCAGGACACCGCGCCGCGTCCACCCGCCGCCCTCAGCGCCGTCGACGCGGGCGTGGGGGCCGAGGTGTTCGTCGACGCCTCGGCGCCCCCGGGCGGTGACGGGAGCCGGGCGCGGCCGTTCCGCGCCCTCGCCGACACGGCAGGCCCCGGACGCCTTCGCCTGGCCGCGGGCGTGTACCCCGGCGGCGTGGTCCTCGAGGAGGTGGAGCTCGTCGGAGGCGCGGCGGTGGTGCTGGCCGCGTCCGCGTCCGGGCCCTGCGTGCGGGCGCGGGGCACGGTCCGGCTCGAGAGCGTGCAGATCCAGGGCGGGTCCGGCGGCCTGGTGGTGGAGCGCGGGCGGACCACGCTCGCCTCGGTGGCCTTCAGCGGCCAGCGGGGAGCCGCCCTCGAGGTCGCCGCCGGAGCCGAGCTGCTCCTCACCGGGTCCACGCTCCAGGCCTCGGTCTCGGGGCTGCCCGGGGTGCGGGTGCTCCCGGGTGGAAAGGCGGAGCTGCGGCAGGTGCGGTTCCAGGGACCCTTCCAGCGCGCGGTGGAGGCGACCCGTCCGGCGCTGCTCCGGCTGTCGGGTCTCGAGATCCAGGACGCGGTGACCGGCCTCTGGCTGTCCGGCGGTGCGGCGACGGTCGAGTCGATCGAGGTCCGGGGGGGCCGCGGCCCCGGGCTCTACGTCGCCGGCGGGACGCTCCAGCTCCGCGACGTCCGAGTCAGCGGCCAGGAATACGGGTTGCTCACCGGCGACGCCGCGCGGGTCGACGGCCGCGGCCTGCGTTCCACTGGAGCGGAGCGGGCGGGTGTCGCCGTCGTTCGCAGCAAGGCGGTGCTGGACGACGTCCACGTCGAGTCCGCCGGGTCGATGGGCGGCGTGCAGCTCATCTCGTCCGAGGTCCGAATCCGCGGGCTCGAGGTGCAGGGCGGCCTCTCCTCCGGCCTCGTGGCGCGCGACGCCCAGGTCACGGTCGAAGGAGGTGCGGTCACCGGCCCGCGCAGCGCAGACCCGGCGGAGGGAGACGCGGTCCAGATCCGCGGGGGTCGCGCGGCGCTCGGCGGACTCCGCGTCCAGGACTGCAGCGGCATCGGGGTGCTCGCCGCCGAGGGCGCGACCGTGACGCTGGCCCGTTCGACCATCAGTAGCGCGGGCGTCGCCGGGGTCTCCGCCGAGACGGAGGCGCGCCTCACCAGCACCGACGTGTCCATCGAGCGGACCCAGGGGCCGGCAGTCCTGGTCACCGACCACGGCACCGCGCAGCTCCGGGCGACGACCGCCCGCTCCAACCGCGACGGTGCAGTGTGGGCCGAGTGCAGCCAGGGCGTGGACGTGGAGATCGATGGGTGGACAGGGGACGTGGCGCCCATGGCCTCCCCTTGCGTGCACGGCGCCTGGGCCGTCACCCCGCGACGCTGACGGGCCGGGGCGCGGGCTCCGGCACCGGGGAGGCCCGGTCCGCCACCCAGCAGACGATGCGCGGGTAGACCTCCATCGGGGCGTGCTCGCCGAAGAGGAGGTCGCCGTGTCCGTAGTCGAGCGTGTCTCCGTTCTCGCGCCCGAAGAGCCTCACCGTCTTGTCCTCCGAGCCCAGCAGCTCCGCCTGGCCCAGCACCGCCTGCGGCGTGGCGAGCGCGTCCTGGATCCCGCCCAGGACCAGCACCGGCGTGGTCACCCCGCGAAGCCGGGCCCGGTAGTCGATCCGTCCGTCACGGCTTCTGAACGCGTCGTGCCGGCTCCAGTCGTCCAGCTGGCGGAGCAGGCGGTAGCCCATCGAGGAGACGAGGTTGCAGGACATCTTCCTCAGCACGGGCGGGGCGATGGCCTTCGGGTTGAGGAGCACCTCGGTGAGGGGCAGCGTCACCCGTCCCAGGAACGGGGCGAGCCCGATGCTGAGCCAGCGCTGGCGAAAGGCCAGCGGCCAGGCCAGCCACAGCGCGAGTCTGGAGAGCCGGACCACCCAGCGGGTGTAGCGAAAGAAGACCGGTGCCCCGAGCGCGCACAACCCCCCGATGCGACCGCCGTGAGGGCCACCGAGCACCCCGTACCCCACGAGCGCGCCGAGCGAGTGGCCCACCCAGAACGCCCGCGGTGCCCCGGTGCGCTCGAGCGCGTGGGCGAGGAGCGCCGGTCCGTCCTGGGCGATGAGGTCGTCGGCGTCGTAGAGGAAGCGCTGCCAGACGCGGGGGGCCCGGGATGCGCCGGCCCCGCGCCAGTCCACGCTGAAGACCTCGAAGCCCGCCGCGGCAAAGGCGTGGGCCAGTGAGTAGGGCGGGTCGAAGTCGAAGTTGACGTAGTTGGCGGCCAGGCCATGACAGAGCAGCACCGGCTCGACGAAGCGGCGGACCGCCGGGCGGCGGTGGTGAACGGCGATGCGGGTCCCGTCCGGGGTGGCCGCCCATTCCAGCTCCGGACGGGGGCTGCGCAGCCGGTAGTATGCGCGCACGGCGAGCAGGTAAGCCCCCGTGGCCAGGACCAGGAGCCCCACCGCGGCGGCGGCCCGCTGCGGGTCCATGGTGCTAGAGTCCCCCGACCCGGCGGCCGGGGCCCGGACAGGCTCCTGGCCGTCGCAGGGGCCGGAGACCGATGAAGCTGCACAAGCTCAAGTTCGTCCTGCCCAACCTGTTCACCATCACATCGATCTTCTGCGGTTTCTATGCCCTGACGCTCTGTGCCGGCGAGGCGAGCCCATCCCAGCTCTACCAGGCCGCGCTGGCCATCTTCTTCGCCATGTTCTTCGACGGGTTCGACGGGCGGGTGGCGCGCCTCACCCGGACCCAGAGCCAGTTCGGCGTGGAGCTGGACAGTCTGGCCGACGTCATCTCCTTCGGGGTGGCCCCGGCGATGCTGGTGTACAAGTGGGCGCTGGCCTCGCTCGGCCTGGTGGGGCTGCTGGTGTCTTTCATGTTCACCGCCTGCGGGGCGCTCCGCCTGGCGCGCTTCAACGTGCTGGCCCACTCCAGCGACCACGCCGGCAGCAGCCGCTTCTTCGTCGGCCTGCCCATCCCGCTCGCCGCCGGGATGATCGTCTCGATGGTCATCGCCCACCACGGGATGCGGGGTGGAGATGCGCTGGGCATGGGCGCGCGGGTGCCCATCGCCATCGTGGTGGCGGTGCTGTCGCTCCTGATGGTCTCCACCCTCCGATACCGGACCTTCAAGGACGTGCGGCTCAACCGCCGGACGTTGAGCATCTTCATGCTGGTGTGCCTCGCCGGGGTGCTGGTGGCCACCCGCATCCACCCCTCCTACGTGCTGGTGGTGTACTTCGGCGCGTACCTGCTGCTCGGGTTCGTGGAGTCCGGACTGCTGCTCGGGCGTCACCTCTCGGCGCGGCGCGAGGCCGGCGAGCCGATGCCCGCCGAGGGCGTGCTCGAGGACGAGGTGGACGAGCAGGATTTCCTGTAAGTCCGGCGTCCCGGACATCGAGACATGCGCATCGAGGCACTCTGTACCGGTGACGAGCTGCTCACCGGCGTGACGACGGACACCAACAGCACCTGGTTCCAGGAGCAGCTGCTGGCCCATGGCGAGCAGGTGGCCCGCACCACGGTGGTCGGCGACGTTCGCGAGGAGATCCTCGAGGCGCTCCGGACGCTGTCCGCCCGGGCCGACGTGGTGCTGGTCTCGGGCGGGCTCGGCCCGACGGCCGACGACCTCACCGCCGAGGTCGCCGCCGAGGCGGCGGGCGTGCCCCTGGTGCTCCACCTGGGGGCGCTTGCCGCGCTGAAGGAACGCTTCGCCAGGCGAGGCCTGACCGTCACCGAGAACAACCTCAAGCAGGTCCAGGTGCCCGCGGGCGCCGAGGTGGTGCTCAACCCCGTGGGCAGCGCCCCGATGTTCGCCCTGCGGCTGGGGAGCGCGGTGCTGTTCTTCGTCCCCGGCGTGCCCCGCGAGTACCGGGCGCTGGTGGAGACCGCCGTGCTCCCGCGCATCGACGTGCTCCGGTCCGAGCGGGGCGAGACGGGGTTCCGGGCGCTGCGGCTGTTGAAGACGGTGTTCCTCCCCGAGTCGCACCTGGACGCGCGGGTGCGCCCGCTGGTCGCGGCCCATGCGAACGTGAAGTTCGGCTTCCGGACGCACTTCCCGGAGAACCACCTGAAGCTGATGGCCGAGGGGCGGACCCGGGAGGAGGCGCTCCAGGCGCTCGAGGCTGCGGATGCGGCGTCGCGGCCGCTCCTGGGCGACCACCTCTTCGGGGTGGACGGCGAGACGATGGCCGGGGTGGTGGGGCGGCAGCTCCTGGCCCGCCGCGAGACTCTGGCCCTGGCCGAGAGCTGCACCGGCGGACGCATCGCCGACATGCTGACCGAGTCGCCGGGAGCGAGCGCGTACTTCCTCGGCAGCGCGGTCTCGTACGCCAACGAGCTCAAGGAGCGCTGGGTGGGCGTGTCCCACGCGACACTGCTGGCGAACGGGGCGGTCTCCGAGCCGGTGGCGCGGGAGATGGCGCGCGGGGCCCGCGCTTCGGCGGGGAGCACCTGGGCGCTCTCGGTGACCGGCATCGCCGGGCCCGACGGCGGGACCGCGGAGAAGCCGGTGGGCACGGTGTTCATCGCCCTCGATGGCCCCGAGGGCACCGAGGTCCGGGCCCACCGGTTCCACGGCGGCCGCGAGCTGATCCGCACCGCGAGCGCCTACGCCGCTCTCGACTGGCTGCGGCTCCGCACGCGAGGCGCCGGGCGGTGACCGTGCCCGCCCGTCCGAAGTCCGCGCCCGAGGTGGCGGCCAGGGCGTGGATTCGGGCCTACCGGACCGAGCTGCTGATCTTCGTCTGCAGCCTGTTCACCCTGGCCTGCTTCAGCGGTCCACGGTTCCTGAGGCAGAGCGCGGCCCCGCACTTCGTCTACCAGGCCCAGGCCTTCCTCGACGGGCGGCTGGACCTCGACTCCGAGACCTTGCCCAACCTCGAGGACTGGGCCTGTGTGCGCGAGGTGGGCGGGGTGAAGCGCCGTTGCACCGGGCCGGCGCTCCCCAGCGACCGCTGGTACGTGAGCTTCCCCGCGTTTCCGGCGGTGGTGATGCTGCCGTTCGTCGCGGTGAACGGCTACCAGTTCAACGACACCAGCTTCGGCGTCATCCTCGGGGCGCTGGCCATCACGCTCTTCTACTGGCTGGCCCGGGCCCTCGCGCTGAGGGGCGAGCTGCACCGGACCGAGCAGGAGGCGCTGCTCCTTGCCGGGGTGCTCGGCTTCGGCACGCTGCTCTTCAGCTGCGCCATCCGTGGAGAGGTGTGGTTCCTGGCCGAGGTGCTGGGGGTGGTGCTCACCTGTCTGTATCTCCCCGCGGCGGTGGGTGGGAGGCAGCCGGCGCTGGCCGGCGCGCTCTGGTCGATGGCGACGCTCACCCGGACGCCGCTGGTCTTCACCGGGCTGTTCTTCCTCCTCGAGGTGCTGACGCCCGGGCCGACCGGGAGAGTCCAGCAGCTCCGGCAGGCGCTGCGTCAACCGAGAACCTGGCTGAAGCCGGTGCTCCTCTTCGCCGCGGGCGCAGCGCCGCTGGCGCTCCTGGCGATGGCGTTCAACTGGGCCCGGTTCGGGAGCCCCGGCGAGTTCGGCCACCGGTTCCTCTACGACAACCGGGTGAACCTGGACATCGACACCCACGGCCTCTTCAGCCCGGTGTACCTGGCACGGAATTTCGAGGCGGCGTTCCTGATGCTGCCACGGGTGCAGTGGTCGCCGTTCCGGATCGGATACGACCCGCGGGGCCTGTCCCTGCTGGTGACGATGCCCTGGCTGGTGCTGCTGCTGTTCCCGAGGACGCGGCCGCGGCTCCACTGGCCGGTGTGGCTGACGGTGGGGGTCTGCGCGCTGCCCGGGCTCTTCTACCAGAACACCGGGTACATGCAGTTCGGCTTCCGGTTCAGCCTCGACTACACCCCCCATCTGGTCTTGCTGCTCGGGCTGTCGGGCTGGTCGTTTCGAAGGCCGGTGGTCCAGGTGCTCGTCGGGGCGGCGGTGGTGGTGAACACCTGGGGCGCGCTCGCCTTCCGGGGGTACACCGAGCTCGTGCGGCGGATGTGAGCCCGGGAGCGCGGGCGAGGTTGACTTCGGCGCCGGTCGGCCGCATCGAAGGCCGGTGGCGGAGATTGGACTTCCGAAGCGCTGGCACACCCGCGAGGACAGCGGGCTGCTCCTCGACCGCGAGCTGAACTGGTTCCACGACGGCGAGCGCATCACCCATCCGAAGATCATCGAGGCCTTCAACGTGGGGCTCGTGCCCACCGACGATGGTCGGTTCCAGCTCCGGATCGGAAATGACTGGGCGACTGTGGTGGTCGAGGGCGCGGCCTACCGGGTGAACGCCATCGACACCGACGAGTCCCGGGTCTACCTCCGGCTGAGTGACCGGACGGGCGAGGCGCTGGACCCGTCGACGTTGCGACTCGGCGACGACGGCGTGCTCACCGCCAGGGTGAAGGGCGGCCGCGCCGAGGCGCGCTTCTCCCGCGACGCGCAGTTCGCGCTCGGGCAGCTGCTGGTGCCGGAGGGGTCTGGATGGGCGCTCCTGCTCCCGAAGGGCCGAGTCCCGGTGACGATCGATCCCTCGTCGCTCCGCTGAGGAGCGGGGAGGCCCCGTCAGGAGCCAGCGGCCACCGCGTCGGCGAGGTGCTTGGAGAACGTTGCCGGGTCGATGTTCCCCCCGCAGATGATGATCGCCACCCGGCGTCCCGCGAGACGCTCGCGGAGCGGCCCGAGCAGCGCTGCCGTCGCCGCCGCACCCGCCGGCTCCACCGCGAGCTTTGCCGAGGCGAAGAGCAAGAGCATCGCGTCGCGCAGCTGGTCGTCGTCCACCAGGACCAGCTCGTCGAGGAACCGGCGGCAAAGCTCGAAGCTGTACGGGGACGCGTGGGGCGCGCCCAGACTGTCGGCAATCGTCCGGACCGCATCGATGGACTGCGGCGACCCGGCGGCGAAGCTCCGGTGCATCGAGTCGGCTCCGGTGGGCTCGACGCCGAACACCTGACAGCGCGGCAGGAGCTGCTTCACCGCGCAGGCCATCCCGGCGGCCAGACCGCCGCCGCCGATGGGGATGATGACCGCGTCCAGCGTGCCGGCCTGCTCGACCAGTTCGAGGCCGACCGTCGCCGTGCCCAGCGCCGTCTTCGGCCCCTCGAAGGGGTGAACGAAGGTCCGGCCCTCCGTGGCCTCGATCTGGTGCACCCGGGGAAACGCCTCGTGGACGTTCTCCACCAGCACCACCTGGGCGCCGAGCTCCCGGCAGCCGGCGACCCGGAACGGGTTCGCGCTCCGCGGCATCACCACCTTGGCGGTGGTCCCGAGCACGCGCGCGGCGTAGGCCGTGGCCATCGCGTGGTTCCCGGCCGAGACACAGGTGACCCCGCGGGCCAGGGCGGCGGGTTCCAGATCGAGCATGACGCAGAGGGCGCCGCGCGGCTTGAAGCTCCCGGTCCGCTGGAAGAGCTCCTCCTTGAGCACCACCTCCGTCTTCCCGAGCCGGCGCTCGACGAGGGGTGAGGCGAGCCGCCGCACCGGCGTCGTCTCGACGAGATTGCCGAGCCGTGCGCGCGCCGCACGTACGGCATCGAGGGTCGGAGCGTCGGCCATGGGTCGACTCTAGCCGAGCGCTGACCCGGGCGACCCGCCGGGGGCGTGCCCGGGGAGCTGCGCGGCCCGGGGAACAGCACCGTGTCCGGTGAGGGCCGGCCCGATGGCTCGCCCCATCTGGGTCTGCCTCGTCCTCCCGGCGTTTGCCTGCGCCGGTGCCCGCTCAGGCGGCGACCGGCTCGGCCACGCTCGGGGGCGTGGCCGGCCTGGCCTCCGCCGACCCGATGCGGGCGACCAGCGCCTCGAGCGCCTCCGGCCGCTCGCGGAGCCACTCGACTGCCCGCTCCCGTCCCTGACCGATTCGCTCGCCGTCGAGCAGGTAGTGGCTCCCGGACTTCTCCGCGAGCCCGAGCGCGACCGCCAGGTCCAGCGCCTCACCGGCCCGGCTGATGCCCTGGCCGTAGAGAACGTCGAACTCGGTGTCCTGGAAGGGCGGAGCGACCTTGTTCTTCACCACCTTCACCCGCGTGCGCGTCCCGATGACCGAGTCTCCGTCCTTGAGGTTCCCGAGCCGGCGGATCTCCAGCCGCACCGACGAATAGAACTTGAGCGCGTTCCCGCCAGTGGTTGTCTCCGGATTGCCGAAGACGACGCCGATCTTCATCCGGATCTGGTTGATGAAGAAGATGACCGTCCCGCTCTTGCTCACCGCGCCGGTGAGCTTCCGGAGCGCCTGGCTCATGAGTCGCGCCTGGACCCCCATGTGGGCATCGCCCATCTCGCCCTCGATCTCTGCCCGGGGGACGAGCGCGGCCACCGAGTCCACCACCACCAGGTCCACCGCGCCGCTCCGGACCAGCTGCTCGGTGATCTCCAGCGCCTGCTCTCCGGTATCGGGCTGCGATACCAAGAGATCCTCCACCCGGACCCCGAGCTTGCGTGCATAGCTCACGTCGAGGGCGTGCTCGGCGTCCACGAACGCCGCCACCCCGCCCTGAGCCTGAACCTGGGCGATGGCGTGGAGGGCGAGCGTCGTCTTGCCGGACGACTCGTTCCCGAACACCTCGATGACCCGTCCGCGCGGATACCCGCCCACGCCCAGCGCGCGATCGAGACCCACCGAGCCGCTGGGGATGACCGCCACCGGGGCGACCTCCCCGTCGCGGCCGAGCTGCATGATCGCTCCCTTGCCGAACTGCTTCTCGATCGCCGCGACCGCGGCCGCCACCGCCTTCAGCTTCTCGCTCACCTTCCCCACGCCACACCCCCGCCGGCCAGATGTTCAGGCGGGAATGAGCAAGAGACGGGCCGGACGAGCCTCGTCCGGGCGGATCGGCCGGGCGTCCACGTCGTCGGTCGGGTGCGCCCGCGCCGGCGGACGGACGGCGCTCAGCCCGTGGTGCGCTCGCCCGGAGCCGGGGCCGCCGGCGGCGCGACGTCGGCGCGGGCGAGCGAGGCGTGGAGCGCGAGCACCGCCTCGTGCGCCTGCCGCACCAGCTCCTCGCGCTGGTCCATCGACATCCCGGCGGTTTGAATCGGCGCCCCGATGGCCATGCGCACGACGCCCGGTCTGAATGGCCTCAGGTGCGCGGGCATGCACTGCATCGAGCCCTCGATGGCGATGGGGACGACTGGCACCCCGGCCTGGAGCGCCAGCACGAACGAGCCCTTCTTGAACGGCAGGATGCGGCCATCGCGCGAGCGCGTGCCCTCGGGGTAGGCGAGGAGCGAGATGCCCCCTCGCACCCGCTCGACGGCGGCGGTCAGGGTCCCGACCGCCTGGGTGCTGTTGCTCCGGTCGACGAAGACCATTCCCGTCCACGACATGTACCAGCCGAGGAAGGGGACCTTGCGGAGGGTGTGCTTGGCGATGAATCGCAGGTCCACCGGGAGCACCGCGAACGCCGCGGGGATGTCGAGGGTGGATTGGTGGTTCATCACGTAGATCGCCGGCCCGTCGCTCACGGCGCGGGGGTCGCCCTCGACGCGGAGATCCGCGCCGGCGAGCCGCAGCATCCCCGGGCCCCAGTACTGGCGGGCGAAGCGCAGGGGAAGGGAGGAGTCCCGCCGGATCGTGCCCATGAGCAGCGCGGCCGGGATCCAGAAGATCGACCACAGGCCCATCCCTGCGTAACGAATGAGGCTGGACAGTCTGTTCAGTACCATCGGATGTCGAACGGGTTGACTTCGAAGCCCCTGGTTCGCACATCCGGGGCAGCGATGGAACCCGACCAGCGACCCCAGGTGGTGATTGTCGGGGCCGGATTCGCGGGTCTCGAGGCAGCCAAGATCCTCGGCCGTTCGCCTGACGTCCGGGTGACGGTCGTCGACCGCCGGAACCACCACCTGTTCCAGCCGCTCCTCTACCAGGTGGCCACCGCCACGCTGGACCCGAGTGACGTGGCCGCGCCGATCCGGATGGTGCTCCGGCGCAACCAGAACACCGAGGTGGTGCTCGCCGAGGTCGCCTCCATCGACCGTGCCAGCCGCACCCTCCACTTCACCGACGGCGGCTCGGTCGGTTACGACCACCTCATCGTCGCTGCGGGCGCGCAGGACACGTACTTCAACCATCCGGAGTGGGAGTGCGACGCGCCCGGACTGAAGAGCCTCGAGGACGCCCTGGAGATCCGCCGGCGCGTCCTCTTCGCCTTCGAGGAGGCCGAGCGCGAGGAGGACGAGGCGAAGCGGCGGGCCTGGATGACCTTCGTCATCATCGGGGGAGGACCCACGGGGGTGGAGCTCGCAGGCTCGCTGAGCGAGATCGCCCACAAGGCGCTCCCCCGTGATTTCCGGCGGATCAACACCCGCGATGCGCGCGTGGTGCTCATCGAGGGCCTGCCCCGCCTGTTGACCACCTACCCCCCGGAGCTGAGCGAGGACGCGCGTCGCGATCTCCAGAAGCTGCAGATCGACGTCCGCCTCGGGCTTCGGGTCTCGGCCATCGACGGGGAGGGCGTCACGCTCGGCGACGAGCGCATCCAGGCGCGGACCGTCCTCTGGGGCGCCGGCGTCGTCGCCTCGCCGCTGGGCAGGGCGCTCGGTGTCCCGGTGGACCGGGTGGGGCGGGTCGCGGTGGAGCCCGATCTCACCCTCGTCGGCGACCCCCGCGTCTCGGTGGTCGGAGATCTCGCCGCCGTGACCCAGGACGGCAAGCCGGTGCCGGGCATCGCGCCGGCGGCGATGCAGATGGGGCGAGAGGCCGCGCGCAACGTCCTCCGCCGGATCCACGGCGAGCCGGTGAGGCCGTTCCGCTACCTCGACAGGGGAATCTTCGCCGTCATCGGCCGCGGCTCGGCGGTCGGCACGCTCTTCGGCCGCTGGGACCTCTCCGGCATCGTGGCCTGGTTCGTCTGGGCCACGGTGCACCTCAGGTACGTGGTGGGATTCCGGAGCCGGACCGCGGTGTTCTTCACCTGGCTCTACTCCTTCCTGACGTGGCGGCCCATCGCCCGACTCATCACCTTCACCCCCTGGCTCCAGCAGCGGGAGCGGGCGGTTCACCCCCAGGGGGCGAGCCCGCCCATGCCGGCCAGCGCCTCGCTCCCGGCGGCCCCGGCCACTCCGGTTCCGGTGCACGCCGCGTCCGACCGCTGAGGTCGGGCCTACCACCGCGCCCCGGGGGCTCAGGCCGTCACCGGACCGCCCTGAGCATCGACTGGAGCGGGCTCGACGGCGCCTGGTTCCCGTCGAGCAGGGCCATCAGCCAGTCGCGCCGGTCCATCACCCGGAAGTCCACCGCCAGCTGCACGTCGACGTCCTCGATGTCGTCGTGGCCCTCCAGGTCGGCACGGGTCCGGGCGAGCTTGAGGATGCGATCGTGCGCCCGGGCCGAGAGGCCGTACCGGTCCATCGCGGTGCGGAGCATCTCCTCGGCACGGGGAGTCGTCCTGCAGTACCGCCGGACGAGCCGCGGAGACATCTGCGCGTTGCACCGGACGCCCACCTGGTCCCGGAAGCGCTCCCTCTGTCGCTCGCGCGCGACCTCGACGCGCTCGCGGTACCAGGCGCTGGGCTTCTCTGCCTTGGCCGACGCCGCCAGCCGGTAGCCCTCGACGCGCCGGGTGAGGACGGTGATGTCGATGCGGTCGAGCAGCGGGCCGCTCACCCGGGCGTGGTACTCGAGGACCCGGTTCCGGGGGCAGGTGCAGCGGGTGTCCGCCACCGCCAGCCAGCCGCAGGGGCATGGGTTCATCGCCGCGACGAGCATCACCTGCGCCGGGTAGCTCACGTGGTGGTTGGCCCGGGCGATGTGCACCACTCCGTCCTCGAGCGGCTGGCGGAGCACCTCGAGCACGTTGCGCCGGAACTCCGGGAACTCGTCCAGGAACAGCACCCCGCGATGGGCGAGTGACAGCTCGCCCGGGCGCCCCATCGGGCCGCCTCCCACCAGCCCTGCGTCGGAGACGGTGTGGTGCGGCGCGCGGAAGGGGCGCTCGGTGAGCAGCGGGCGCGGTCCGCCGAGCAGCCCGCTCACCGAGTAGATCTTCGTGACCTCCAGCGCCTCGTCGAACGACATCAGCGGGAGCAGTCCCGGAAGCCGCCGGGCGAGCATCGTCTTGCCGCTCCCGGGAGGTCCGCAGAGCAGCGCGTTGTGCCCGCCGGCGGCGGCGAGCTCGAGGGCCTCCTTGATCTCCCCCTGGCCGCGCACCTCGGACATGTCCAGCTCTCCGGCCGGGCGCTCCTCCTGCGCGAGATCGCGCCGGTACGGGGCGATCGACGCATCCCCCGTGACGTGGCCCACGGCCTCGGCGAGGGTCCCCACGGGGTAGACCTGGATCCGGTCGACGAGGGCCGCCTCCGGCGCATTGGCCGCGGGTACCAGCACGCCCTCGAAGCCATGGTCGCGCGCGGCGATGGCCAGCGGCAGGACGCCGCGGACGGGCTTCACGATGCCGTCCAGCGAGAGCTCCCCGCCCATCACCCAGCGGTCCAGCGAGCCCTGCTTCAGCACGCTCCCGGCCTCCAGCGCGGCCAGGGCGATGGGCAGCTCGAAGGCCGCCCCCTCCTTCCGGATGTCGGCGGGGGCGAGGTTGACCGTGATCCGCCGGGCCGGGAGCTCGTACCCGGCGTTCCTCAGCGCCGAGATGACCCGGACCTTGCTCTCCTTGACCGCGCCCTCCGGGAGGCCGACGAGGTTGAAGTAGGGGAGGCCGACGGACATGTCGACCTCTACCTCCACCACCACCGCGTCCACCCCCATCAGCGCGCCGGAATGAACCCGGGCGAGCCTCCGCATCCGCCTCCCTTCGGACCTCCCCCAGTGGAGGCAGTGAGCAAGGGCGGTGCCGAGGCGCACCCCGAGGGCGCCCGCGTCCGGGACCGTCGCGCGGGTGAGACGGGCGTCCGCGCAGGGGGAGCCCCAGAAGGGGCGAGGCCGGCCCGGGGAGCCCCGGAGCCGGCGTCGTCACGTCACGCCCGGGACAGGGCTACTTCGAGCCGCCCGTGGGCCCCGCCGGCGGCGGAGGCGCCCCCGGAGCGGCAGGCGCCGCGCCCGGCTCGGCCGGCGTCCCCGGGGCCGGCGCTCCGCCGGGGAGAACGCCCGCCACGGGCTCGGTCACCACGCCGAGGATGTAGGCCCCGGCGGCGCGGGTCCAGTCCAGGACCTGGACCACGCGCGGGTAGGGCGCCTTGTCGTCGGGGAGAAAGAACACCAGCTTCTCCTCGTACGACTTCGCCGCCAGCGCGCGCTTGATGCGGGTCTTGTACGCCTCGTCGTCCAGGGTCTCCGAGTTCAGCTTGATCTCCCCGGTCGGGGAGATGGAGACGACGAGCTGATCGAGCAGATCCTCGGGCTGGACGTCCTGCTCGGTGTCGTCCGGGACACGGACCTGGATGTCTTTTTCCAGGAGAGGCGTCACCACCATGAAGATGATCAGGAGCACCAGCACCACGTCCACCAGGGGGGTGACGTTGATGTCCGAGTTCGGCCGTCCCTCGGTGATGGCGTACTTGCGCTTCTTGTGGAGGTGGTACTTCGCCCCGAGGCTCATCTACTTCTCCTCCACGCCGAGCTTCACCGACTTGGCCTTGGCGTCCTGGGCGTCCTTGAGCACCCGGCGCACGTCGCCGAAGGTCAGCGACTGATCGCCCTTGACCAGGATGGGCTTCCAGGGCTCGGCGGCCAGCTTCCCGGCGAGGGCTTGCTTCAGGCTGTCGTCGGTCACCGGATCCTTCTCCAGCCAGATCCGCTTGTCCGCGGTGACCGAGACGATCATCGGATCGACGTCCTTGGCGTTCTCGTCGTGCTTCTGCTTCGTGGCCGAGGGCAGCTTCACGTCCTTGCCGCGCTGGAGCATCGGCGTCACCACCATGAAGATGATCAGCAGCACCAGCACCACGTCGACCAGAGGCGTGACGTTGATGTCCGACTTGATACCGCCCCTGCCACCTGCCGTCATCGCCATGACGTGAATCCTCCGTCAGCGGGGATGATGACTAGCTCGACCCGCCGGCCTGCTTGGCGACGAGATCGAGGAACTCGTTGGAGGACTCGCTGATGTCCACCGCGCGGGCGTCCACCCAGCCCTGCAGGTAGTTGTAGGCCATCACCGCGGGGATCGCGACCAGGAGGCCGAAGGCGGTGGTGATCAGCGCCTCGGCGATACCGGCGGACACGGTGCCCAGACCGCCAGACCCGGTGAGCGCCATGGACTGGAAGGCGTTCACGATGCCCATCACCGTTCCGAGGAGACCGACGAACGGAGCGGTGGAGCCGACGGTGGCCAGCAGCCCGAGGCCGCGCTTCAGGCTCTGGACCTCGCGCTGCGCCTGCCGCTCGAGCGCCCGGGCCACCGACTCGACCTGGAGGTCCTTGTCCTTGTCGGTGCTCAGCCGCAGCGCGTTGAGGCCCGCGCCGATCACCCGGCCCAGGTGGCCCACCTTGTCTCCGACCTTCGTCCCGGCGACGGTCATCAGGTCGTTCTTGGAGAGGGTGTTGGCCATCTTCTCGGCGAAGTTGCGCGACTCGGTGCGCGACCGGTTGAAGACGATGAGCCGCTCGGCCATCACCACGAGCGACGCGACGGACATGATGCCGAGCACGGCGACGATCAGTCGCGCGAACAGGCCCATGTGGTGCCAAAGGTCAGTGAGAGTGAATTGCATGGTGGGTGGACTGCGCCTCCGTGATGCGCCGGTGAGAGGGGTTCCTGTTCGGCCGAGAGCGCTACTCGGCCATGGTGAGCTTGAAGTTGAAGACGTAGCTGACCTGCGTCGGCTTGCCCTGGTACGTGACGGGCGTGTAGCGCGACGCCTGCAGCCAGGAAAGCACTGCCTGCTCCATGTGGGGGATGGGCTTGATGATCTGGCAGTTCTGCACCCGCCCCTCGGCGGTGATCACGCACTTGACGATCATCAGGCCGCTCACCCGGGCCTCGCGGGCCTCACGGGTGTAGTCCGGGGCGGGCTTGCCGTTGGGGCTCGACTGGAGGACCGGCCGGGTCATGCCCTCGCCGAAGGACAGGGTGGTGCTGCCGAGCTGGCCTCCGACCACGCCACCCACCACGCCGCCCACCACACCACCGACCACGCCGCCGGCGACCCCGCCCTCGACGCCCTCGGGCTCGTCGTTGGGGTCGGCTTCCTTCGGCTTGTCCTGGGGCATTTCCTTCGGCTGGATGATCTTGTCCTTGGGGCGGACCTTCTTCTCGACGTGCTTCTTGGTCGTCGAGGCCGGCGGCGGCGGGGGAGGCGGCGGGGGCGGCGCGACCTTCAGCACCACCGTCACGTCCTTGTCCTCCTTGGGGGGAGGCCGGGTCGAGAACCACAGGGCGAAGCCCAGGAGCCCCACATGGAGCAGGATCGAAACGACCGCGCCTGATCCGAAGCGGGACTTGGGCGTGACGCCGCGGCCCAGCACTGAATCGAACATACGTCTGTTGTCTCCTGGAGCCGCCCCTTCAACGCCAGCGGGTGCGGCTCGGACCTGTGGTCTCCCCTGAAGCCGGAAACGGCGCGCCTACATCAAAACGGGGGAGTTGTACAAGCCGAACCCTGGCGCCATTCCCACAGCCGGGCAGTCACGACGGGCACAAGGGTCCATCTGTCCCCCCCTTCCTCTCGGCGTCATGTCTACCGAGATGATGCAAACTTCTATTGACAGGTCGGAGGGGGGCCGAGGAGCATGCGCGGCTGCTTTCCCGCTTTCCGGCCACATTGGAGGGGTCTCGGTGAGTCATAGACAGAAAGTCGTCTGGAGGAATGTCCGCGCGACGCTGGTCTGCCTCGCCCTGCTCGCAGGATCAGGAGCATGGGCCCAGATCGGCGCCTCGGTGCTGACGGGTAACGTCGTCGACGCAGCCACAAAGGCTCCAGTCGGGGACGTGGTGGTCACGGCAACGTCTCCCAGCTTGCAGGGCGAGCAAGTCGTGGTCACGGATTCGACCGGTCTGTACCGCATCCCGCAGCTGCCACCGGGAACTTACACCCTGAGGTTCGAGAAGGAGAGCTATCGCCCGTTCAGCCGGACGGGCATCGACGTGGTGGCGGACCGCACACTCCGTCTGAATGTGGAGCTGCTCCCCGAGACTGCCGGTGCGACCGAGATCTCGGTCGTCGGCTCTCCGCCAGTGGTGGACGTCGGCTCATCCACGACGGGTGCCACGATCAACCAGGACTTCATCCGGAACATCGCCGTGGCTCGCCCCGGTGGTCTGGCCGGAGCGAACCGATCGTTCGACTCACTGGCCCTCGCCGCTCCCCAGGCGACCGGGGACGTCTACGGCGTGGCGATCAACGGCGCTCAGTCTCCCGAGCAGCTGTACCTGATCGACGGCCTGTCGGTGAACAACCCGGCCTACGGCGTCAATGGAACCCCGTTGACCGCGGAGTTCCTCGACGAAGTCAACGTCATCACCGGCGGGTACATGCCCGAGTACGGCCGGACCACCGGCGGCGCGATCAGCGCAGTCACCAAGAGCGGTGGTAACGAGTTCCACGGCGCCGTGTTCGGCACCTGGACCCCGGGTGCGCTGACCGGCGCTCCCCAGGCGGTGGTCACCCAGAACGCGGTCATCAACTCCAACGTCGCGCTCTCCAACATCGGCGACATCGGAGCGACCATCGGTGGCTACATCATCAAGGACAAGCTGTGGTTCTTCGCCGGCATCCAGTACTCGGCGACCCGCTACTCGTATACCCGGAGCTTCAACACCCAGGACGCCAGTGGCGTCCTGACGCCGATCAACAACTCGGAGCAGCGCCGGTTCGGTGACGAGCACGCCTGGAACTACATCGGGAAGCTCACCTACCAGATCACCCAGGACCACCGCCTCAACGTCTCCGTCATCGGCACTCCGACCAGCGGTGGCGGCGGCGGGTCCTTCCCGCTGCGTCCGCAGAACGAGTCGCGCGGAATCGTGACCGCCTCAGGCTATGCGGGCGGCACGTTCAACGTCTTCGGGGGCATCCAGAACACCAACGCCCTGGACGTGATCGGCGAGTACAACGGCTCCTTCCTGGACAAGAAGCTGCTCCTCGACATCCGGGGTGGCTGGCACAACCAGAGCAACGACAACCTGCCGTTCGACGGCTCGGGCTTCGACGTGACCAACCAGTCGACGCAGGCCGGCGTCCCCCTGGTCCGCAGCCCGACCACGGCCAGCCGCCAGCTCACCGACCTCGACCACTCGCTACCGGCGAGCGTGACCGCCGCCTGCAGCGCGGGCGGCGGCGTCTGCCCGGTCACCGGCTACTTCTACGGCGGCCCCGGGTTCCTCAGCCAGATCAAGCTCAACAGCTACCAGGGCCGCGGGGTGATCACCTACCTGCTCAGCGCGCTCGGCCACCACGTGCTGAAATTCGGCTTCGACTACCAGGCGGCTGACTACGACATCACCCAGGCCTACTCGGGCGGCACCGCCCTCTACTGGAACGGTGGCGGCACCTACGTGTACGACTACCGCCGCTACGGGAAGATCACCGACGTCGACACCATCACCAACGACTTCGTCGTCGAGCGGAAGGTCAAGTCGCAGATCGCCGGTGGCTTCGTCCAGGACAGCTGGAGCATCCTCGACAAGGTCACCGTCAACCTCGGTCTCCGCTACGACGCGCTGGCGATGCAGGGCACCGACGGCCTCAACCGGCTGGTGCTCAACGACCAGTGGAGCCCCCGCATTGGCGTGGTGTGGGATCCGACGCAGCAGGGCCGGTCGAAGATCTTCGCCAACTACGGAATCTACTACGAGAACCTCCCCCTCGACATGGCGAACCGTTCGCTCTCTGCGGAGGTTCAGCCGCGCGCCGCACACATCTGCGACCCGCTCGCCGGGTATAGGGTGTGTGACCAGAACAACGTCGTCAGGGCGGTGTCGCCGACCGGTCCGAGCAGCATGTGGGCCGTCACCGGCGCTCCGTACCCGAGCGCGATCGACCCGAACGTCAAGTCGCCATCGAACGAGGAACTCGTCGCCGGCGCCGAGTACGAGATCATTCCCAACGCCCGGCTCGGGGCCAGCTACACGCACCGCAACCTGAAGCGGACGGTGGAGGACATGTCCAACACCGATGGTCAGACCTACTTCATCGGCAACCCCGGTGAGGGCATCGCGGATTCGTTCCCCAAGGCCAAGCGCACCTACGACGCGGTGACGGTCACGCTGAACAAGACCTTCAGCGACCTCTGGCTCGCCCAGGTCAGCTACACCTGGTCGCGCCTCACCGGTAACTACGACGGCCTCTGGTCCCCCAACTACCAGCAGCAGCTGGACCCGAACATCACCGCCAACTTCGACCTGAAGACCCTGCTCCTGAACGGTGACGGCGTGCTGAGCGCCGACATCACCCACTTCATCAAGGTCTACCTGGCGAAGGAGTTCGTGATCAACCCGGTGTTCAGCATCAGCGTCGGTGGCTCCTTCAACGCCAACTCCGGCACCCCGGTCGATGCGCTCGGCGCGCACCCGATCTACGGTGACGGTCTGGCCTACCTGCTCGTCCGCGGCAGCGCAGGCCGGCTGCCCTGGGTGACCAGCCTCGACGGCAAGGTGAACTTCAACTACCGGTTCACCAAGGACCTGGTGCTGACCGCCTCGGTCGAAGCCTTCAACATCTTCAACTCGCAGCGGCCCACCCAGATCGACCAGCGGTACACGCAAGACGCCGTCGGTCCGATCATCGGCGCCACTCCGGGCAACATCCCGAACACCTTCGGCGGTGTTTGCCCGCAGTACGCGCCGCCTCCGGCCGCTGCGGGCACGCCTCCTGCCGTGTCGGACTGCGGGCAGGGCAACGGCAACCTGCCGAAGCCCTACAAGTACGCGGACGGGTCCAGAGGCCAGGTCGTTCTTCCTGACGCCTTCCAGACGCCCGTGGTTGCGGCGGTCAACCCTGCCTGGGGTCAGCCGAATGCCTACCAGCCGGTTCGCCAGTTCCGGTTCAGCCTGCGGGTGACCTTCTAATGAACGCCCTCCACAGGAATCCAAGGACCATGACGCGCACCGTTCTCACCACCCTCGTCTGTGCCGCAGTGCTCGGCCTGACAGGTTGTGGCTCCATGACCGCGGCGGACTGCCAGTTGCAGAGCTCCGCCAACGGGCCGTATCTGGTCAAGTTCAGCCAGGCCGGCGCACTCGCCACGGGATGCACCACTACGAATACGCCGGACGTCTTCGCGGATTTCTGGCAGTTCGATCCCTTCGAGAACCGGCTCATCGTCGCGTTCTCGAAGCAGTCCAAGCTCCCCAGCCCGCCGAACCCCAGCGCCGCCATCTACGGGAAGGGCAACTTCTCGGCGCAGTTCCCGGACGCGAGTGACCTCTGCACCGTTCCGACCTTGACCACGATGCAGGTGACCGCCACCAAGAGTTTCGCGGTGACCAACCTGCAGTTCCTGAGCACGGCGGTCTACCTCGGCACGGAGTTCAAGGGTGACGTCACCTACACCAACGGGACGTGCACCCGGGCCTACACGATGCAGGCACTCAACCCGGCGGTGACTTGCTCGACCAAGGAGGACTGCGACCCGTTCTCGCAGCCCTTCGCCTCGGGCATCAACTCCAAGTACAACACCGACTGCATCATGGACGCCTGGGCGACCGCCGCCTCGGGCAAGCCGACCGTCGGCTACTGCTTCTTCGTCGGGGAGTTCCCGAGCAACGACGGCTGGAAGCCGGTCCAGTAGGCGATTGCAGTGACCGAGCCCCGGTGGCCCCCTGTGGGTCACCGGGGTTCGTCTTTGCGGGGGGCCTGCTGGACGGGGCGGCTGGAGCGCGTTAGCCCTCGTCTTCTTCGTGACTTCCCCCCGGGCCCTCCTCGCGCACCGCCAGGCCCTGCTCGCCGACGAGCAGGGAACTCTGCACAAGGTGGCGCCCCTGCGCGTGGCCCTCTGCTACCCGAGCCCCTACCACCTGGGGATGAGCTCACTCGGGTTCCAGAGCATCTACCGCGAGGTCCACGCCCACCCCGGGGCCTCTGCCGAGCGGGCCTTCCTTCCGGACGACGTGGATGCCTTCCGGGAGAGCCGGACCCCGCTCTTCACCCTCGAGTCCGCCACACCGGTGGCGGAGCTCCCCGTGCTGGCGTTCTCGGTGGCCTACGAGCTCGAGCTGCCGGGGCTGATGGACGTCCTCAGCCTTTCCGGGCTTCCGGTGCTGGCCTCGGAGCGAGGCACCGCCTGGCCCCTGGTCGTCGCCGGCGGGCCGCTCACCTTCTCCAACCCCGAACCGCTCGAACCCTTCGTGGACCTGCTGGTCCAGGGCGAGGCCGACGGGCTCATCCACCAGCTCCTCGACGCGCTGGCGGAGGAGACCAGCCGGGACGCGCTCCTCGACCGCCTGTCCCGGACGGCTGGCTTCCGGGTGCCCGGCCGGGGCGGAATCTCGCTCCACGTCGCCCGTGCGGACGACAGCCATCTTCCGGCCCGGTCGCAGATCCTCACCCCCCACACCGAGCTGTCGTCGATGTTCCTCATCGAGCCGGAGCGGGGCTGCAGCCGCGGCTGTCACTACTGCGTGATGCGGCGGACGACCAACGGCGGAATGCGGACCGTTCCACCCGAGCGCGTGCTGGACCTGGTGCCGCCCGTGGCGCGGCGGGTGGGGCTGGTCGGCGCGGCGGTGACGGACCACCCGCGGATCGCCGAGCTCCTCCGGACGCTGGTGGACTCGGGCCGGGAAGTGGGCGTCTCCTCGCTGCGGGCGGACCGGCTCACCGACGAGCTGGTGGAGACGCTCCGCCGCGGCGGCGCCCGGGTGCTCACCGTCGCCTCGGATGGGGCCAGCCAGCGGATGCGGGACCTGGTGGACCGGAAGCACTCGGAGGAACAGCTGGTCCGCGCCGCTCGCTTCGCCGCTGCGGCCGGGATGGAGCGTCTCAAGGTGTACTCGATGGTGGGGCTGCCGCTGGAGACGGACGCCGACGTCGACGAGCTGGTCCGCTTCACCCGGGAGCTCGCCGGTCACCTCCCGGTCGCGCTCGGCGTCTCGCCCTTCGTCGCCAAGCGGCACACACCTCTGGATGGCGCCCCCTTCGCGGGGATCCGCGAGATCGACGACCGGCTGGACCGCCTCCGCCGGGGGCTCAAGGGGAAGGCCGAGGTCCGACCCACCTCGGCCCGGTGGGCCTGGGTGGAGTACATGCTCGCGCAGTGCGGGCCCGAGGCGGGGTTGGCGGCGATGGACGCGTGGCGGGCCGGCGGACACTTCTCAGCCTGGAAGCGCGCCTTCGTCGAGCGCGGCTGCACTCCCACGCTGCGGGCCCGGGTGCCCGACGGGCGGCGACTGTCCACCGCGTGGCCCCGGGTGGACGGGCAGCCCGCTCCGCGCCCCGCAGCCTGAGGAGCGCCCGCCGGCTCAGGGGAGGAGCGAGAAGAACCGGGCGATCTCCCAACCCGCCCAGTCCGGCACGTCGTGGTCGCCCGCCCACTGGCAGAAATCGGCCTGGTACTCCGCCGGACAGGCATACGCCACGCAGTGCAGGCCGTCCGCTGCGCTGGTCGAGGTGCACTGGTCACGGTCGAGCAGGTGGGCCAGCGCGGCACGCCCCTCGGTGAAGGGGATGGCCTCGTCCTGGGTGCCGTGGACGAAGATCGCCGACAGGGCCCCCTGGCAGCACCGCCGGTCGAACCGGGCGTCCGTGCCGGCCACGACGGCCATCGCCCGGAACGTCCCGCGATCGTGGCAGCCCAGGTACAGCGTGAAGACCGCCCCCGCGCTGAATCCCGCGATGTAGATCCGCGCGGGGTCGACGCAGTAGCGGTTCGCGAGCAGGTCGAGGAGCGCGGACACCAGCCGGCTGTCCGCGGAGTCCGCGCCGACGTCCCAGGTGCCTGCAGAGGCATTGGGGTAGACGAAGATCGCTCCCCCGTCGACTGGGCCTTCCAGGGCGAGCCGGGCCCGCACGGCCTCGCCATCGCCGTCAGCACCGTGGAATCCGAACACCACCGGGAGGGGCGCCCCCGGCGGGGCCGCAGGAACGACCAGGACCCCGCCCCGGTTCCCCCACCCGAGCGCGGCGAGGTCCAGCACGCCGGTGGGGCCAGCGGGGGCGCTGCACCCCGGGACCGGCGAGGGAAATCCGGAGGAAGGGACGCCGGCGTCCTGCAACGCGCACGTCACGGCGGGCGGGCCGCCATCGGGCCCCAGGCCCAACCCGGAAGAACAGGCCGCGAGCAGCGGCAGGGCGAGCAGCACGTCGCGCATCGAAGACACTCCCCGGGCGTCTCCCCTGGACCCGCATCGTTAGCACGCCCCCGCCACGTCGTGGGCGGGTCAGCGCGCTGTCCGCCCGGCGCTGGACGCTACCGCGGCGAGCTCCACCCGCCGGGCCCCTTCGACCTCGGAGAGGAGCCTCCGCGAGGGCACGGTGGCGCCCACCGTCGTGTACTGGGCCGGGCCGATGCGCGTCCGAGCCTGCCGGAGCGGGAACTCTCTTGCGCGGGCGAGGAACCAGGCGCGGACCTGGGGCAGCGGGAGCAGGTGCAGCTCCCGGCGGTCGAGGAAGACGTAGGCGAGGAGATCCGCCCGGCTATAGAGGAAGCACCCCGGCGTGTCCTTCTCGGCGTTCGAGACCAGCTCGAGGAAGTACGTCCCGCGCCGGCCGCCCTGCCGGTCGCCCTTCACCTCGACCCCGAGGACGTCGGAGCCGGGGCATTCCCAGAGGAGGTCCACGCCGCGGTGCTGGAAGCGGGGGTCGTCCTGGACGTCGTGCACCTGCGAGCCCGCCACCTCGGCGAGGAGGAATGCGTGGACGAGCTCGATGGCGCGGGAGGCCGCGTGCTGCACCGCCTGCATGCTGTACGCCCGCGCCACCGAATGACCTTCCAACGGAGAAGGGCGGCTGTCTAGGCTCCCCGTCCTCCTGGGAGGCTCGCGATGGAAGCCCGCTGCCCGCGCTGTTCCACAGTCTTCACCACGGACCGGAGCGGCATCCAGTTCTGCCCGAGCTGTGGGCAGCAGGTGGACGTGCCGGACCCGTACGCGCGGCCGCCCGTCCCCGAGCAGTGGGGACAGCCCCCGGAGGGCGGTGGGGGGTCCGGCCCGGGCTTCGGCGCCGGTCGCTTCACCGGTGAGCCCCCTCCCGGAGGCGGACCCATCCCGGGGCACCGTGAGCTGACTCCCTGGGAACGGCGGCGGGAGATCGGCGTCGTCCAGGGCTTCGTCGAGACCTGGAAGCGCAGTGTGCTCTCGCCCCAGGGGTTCTTCCCCAGCATCCGACCTGATGTGCCGTGGAGCGAGGCGCTGTACTACGCGTGGATCGTCCACGGCATCTCCGTCGCGCTGGGCCTCCCCGTCGTGGGGCTCGGAGTGTACCGATCCAGCCTCCCCAACGTCGGGTCGGACCCGCAGATGGAGAACGCGATGCGGGTGTTCTCCGGTGGCTCCGGGGTCGGCGTTCTGCTGTTTTCGCTGCTCGTGTATCCACTGCTGCTCCTGGCGGGAGCGGGCATCGTCCACCTGGTGGCGCTGCTCTTCGGGGCGGGGCGGAACGGATACGGGGCGACGGTGCGGGCCCTCTGCTACGCCGCGGGGCCGAACCTCCTCGGCGTCGTGCCCTGCCTCAACGTCCTGGCGAGCCTCTACTCCCTCCTGCTGGCCATCTTCGGCATCTCGAGCCTCCAGGAGACCACCATGGGGAAGGCGGCGGGCATCGTGCTCCTGCCCTTCCTGCTGCTCGGCTGCTGCTGCTCCTTCGTCGCCTCCGCGCTCATCGCCGCCATCGCCGCGATGGTCGGCGCCATGACCGGAGGGGGTACCTCGGTCTAGGACGACGATGACGCTCCACTGGACGCCACGCGAGCGACGCTTCACGCTCCTCCACGCCCTGGGCCTGCTCGGCGTGATGGGACTGCTCGTCGCCCGCTTCGTGCCCGTGGCCAGGCTTCCGTTCTGGCGCTGCGCGTTCCGCGAGCACACCGGCTGGCCGTGCCCGGGATGCGGGCTGACCCGGGCCGCGGACGGGCTCGCCCACCTTCGATTCGGCTTCGCGTTCGAGTCCAACCCGCTCGGGGCGCTGGCCGGCTGCCTCCTCGCCGCGGCCGCCGTGCTGGGGCTGCTCCAGTGGATGTTCCGGCTGTCGCTCCCGGTGCCGCAGCTCTCGGCGCGCGAGGCCCGCGCCGGCCGCGCGGCGCTGGTGGCGGCTCTGATGGCGAACTACGCCTTGGTGATCGTCCAGACGCGTCACGGCTGGCGATGATCTCCGCAGGCCTGGTGCTGCTCGGGTACCTCTCGGGGAGCATCCCGTTCGGGCTGCTCCTGGTCCGCGCTGCGCACGGGGTGGACGTTCGCCAGCGCGGGAGCGGCAACATCGGCGCCACCAACGTGGCCCGGGTCGCCGGAAAGGGGCTCGGAGCCCTGGTGCTCCTGCTCGACGCGCTCAAGGGTGCCCTTCCGGTCTTGCTGGCCCGCGCGGTGGCGCCGAGCCCGGTGGTGCCCGCCGCGGTCGGCCTGGCGGCGGTCGCCGGACACGTCGCCCCGCCCTGGCTCGGGTTCCGGGGAGGGAAGGGCGTGGCCACGGCGCTGGGGGTCCTGGCGGTGCTGGCGCCCCGGGCGGCGCTCGCCGGCGCGCTGACCTACGCCGTCGTCCTCGCCGCGCTGCGCGTCAGCTCGGTGGGCTCACTGCTCGCCGGGCTCGTCGCCGTCGGGGTGGCGTGGCTGGTGCCGGGCACGCCGCCCACCGCTGCCGTGCTGACCTCGATGCTGTTCCTGGCGATGCTCTGGACGCACCGGGGGAACATCGGCCGGCTGCTCCGGCGAGGCGAGCCGCGGGTCTGAGCCCGATCCGCGGCGCGCGTGAGCCGGAACCTGCAGTGCCCCTGCGCCGCTCCGCGAGCGCGCCGCATACTCGAGCAAGGTGCACTCGATGGGGCCGTTCCAGAGCGGACGCCGGCGGAGCGGCCGGTGGTGGAACGCGGCCTCGAATGCCGGGTTGCCGGAGAGGATGGCCAGCCTGAAGCCGGCGAGGTTGCCCAGGCGCTCTCCGAGGTGGAAGTAGAAGGTCTTCATCCCCTTCTGCCCGCCTTGGGTGAGCCGGTCGCCGTACGGCGGGTTGGTGACCAGGAGCCCGTGGTCGAGGTCCCCGAGGGGGAGCGCGCGGGTGGCGTCGGCCTCGGCGAGCGAGATCTCCCGCTCCAGCCGGGACGCGCGGACGTTCGCCCGGGCCGCCTCGAGCGCCTCGGCATTCCGGTCGAATCCGCGGATGGGGAACGGGGCCCGTCGCTCGTGGGCCCGTGCCTCGGCACGGAGCCGGTCCAGCGTGGCCCGTGCCTCATCGCCGAGTGAGGGCCAGCGCTCGATGCCGAAGGTGCGATGGACGCTGGGCGCCCGGCGCACGGCGATGAGCCCCGCCTCGACCAGGAAGGTGCCCGAGCCGCACATCGGGTCCACCAGCGGCTCGTCCCCGGTGTAGCGGACGGCGCGGAGGATGGCGGCGGCGAGCGTCTCCTTGAGCGGCGCCACGGTGGGCCGCACCCGGTAGCCGCGCTGGTTCAGCGGCGCGCCGGCCACGTCGAGGGAGAGCGAGAGGTGGGTTCCGGCCAGGTGGGCCACCACCCGCACGTCGGGCCGGCGGGTGTCGACGTCGGGCCGGCGGCCGCGCTTCTCCCGGAGCCGGTCCACGATGGCGTCCTTGATCTTCAGCGCGACGAAACCGGAATGGGTGTGCTCCGAGTCTCGCAGCGTGGCCTCGACCGCGAAGGTTGCGCCCGGGTCGAGGTGCTCCTCCCAGGGCACCTCGTGCGCCGCGTCGTAGAGACCCTCGGCCCCGCGCGCCTCCGCCTCGGCCAGCGGCCACAAGAGCCGCATCGCGATGCGCGACCAGAGCGCGATGCGAAGCGCCTCGTTCAGGTTGGCGAGGAACCGGACGCCTCCGCGATCCGCGCGAACCCTGGCCGCGCCGAGCTCGGTCAGCTCCTCGGCGAGGAGGTCCTCGGTGCCGCGGGCGGCGGTGGCGAACAGTGGAAGGCGCCTGGGCATCGGGGAGGCACGCGGGCCAGCGGCGACGACGCCGTGCAGCGCGAGCGACCCCGGTCACTATCGCTGCCGTCCGGCGCTGGCAACCGTGCTTGACTCGGGGTCGCCATCCGGACCGAGGAGGGAACCGATGCGCCGTGCCGTGCTGGGCGTGGTGGTGTGCGCCGTGCCGAAGAAGACGGCCCCGGCAGCCGGGTAGGAGCGTGCGCCGATGCTCGGAGAGGCTCTCATCGACCTCGACGCCGCCCAGAGGATGATCGACTCGAGCCCCTTCGGGCGCTGGTGGGGCTACCGTGTCGAGGAGCTCGGCCCAGGGCGCGCACGGCTCCTCCTCCCGTTCCAGCCGCACTTCGAGCGGCCGGGCGCCGTGCTCCAGGGCGGCTGCGCGATGACCCTGGCGGACGTGTCGTTCTGGATCGCCGGGATGACGGTCATCGGTGAGGACCCCACGGCGGTGACGCTCCAGATGAGTTCGTCGTTCCTCCGTCCCGCGACCCTGGGGGACATCCGCTCTGAGGCGCGCATCCTCCGGGCGGGCCGGCGCATCCTGTACGGCGAAGCGTTGGTGATGGATCCCCGCGGGAACCTCCTCACCCATCACGTCCTCACCTATATGAGGGCGGAGCCGGGGGGATGAAGCCGCTGCCCGGCGCGGAGGCCGCGCACTGCGGGATCGTCGCGTCGGAGAAGAAGTACCCGCTCGACCCGGAGTCGATGATGCTCTGGCTGAAGGTCCGGCCGCCGTAGGTCGTGAGGAGCGTCCCGTCCGAGGGGTTGGCTCGGTGGAGGGTCGCCGCACCGAGGCCGTTGCTCACCCCGTTCCGATGCCAGGGACGAGCGTCCCGACCACCGAGGTCGCCGCCGGCGCCGGCGGCTGCGGGAGCTGGATCTGCAACCCGTTGTTGTCCGACCCGAGCAGGGCCACGGGGTTCCAGGCCTGGTCGGAGAGCGCGACCGTGGTGGGCGTGCAGCTCTGACTCGAGGTTCCCGCGTCGGAGCAGACGTAGTACGGCGCCGCACCGCTGCTGGGGACCTGCTCCTCACAGAACTGCCCGCAGTCCTGGAGGAAGACGCCGACGCCGAGAATGCCGTTGGCCCCGAACGCGGCCACAGTGCTCTCCTCCGGAACGTGCCGCTGGAGCAGGACTCCGGCGCGGTGCCGGACGCCGGATCGCCGATCACGTTCAGGACCAGGTTGGGAATCCGCCTCCCACCGATCACCACGTCGGCTGTCGACAGAGAGCCCCAGGTCCAGCCATCGGCGAAGAAGGCGCACTGGGAGATGGGCAGCTGGGTCGCCGGTTCGACCACTGCGCGGGGCGCTGCCGTTCCTGACATCGCCTGGTGCAGGATGCGGAGCCCGGTCGAGCCGGTGTCCACCTGGACGTGGTCGATGTCCTCACAGGCGGTGGTGCTCCCTGGTGTGCACACGGTGACGGTGGCGTAGAGCACGTTTGCCGCCACCTCACCGGTCGCGGTCAGGCCGTCCGGCCCCTGGTCAACGGTGACGGTGAGGCCGGCCGGGGGCTGGCCGCCCTGTCCTGGCGGAGCGTTCGGGAGCAAGGCGCCGCCCAGATGCTGGCCCGTCCCTGAAGAGCACGCCGCGAGCAGGAGCCCACCGAGGAGCGAGGAGACCGAGAGACGCATTCCCGCCATCCTTCCTCCCCTCAGCGGAGCTCCTCGGCCTTCACTCCGCCCGGAAGGAGCGACGGGAGGTGCGCATGCCCGGCGAAGCCGCGGGGGAGCTTCACCACCGTGAGGACCAGATCGGCAGTGGAGACCGAGAGCAGGTGATGGCCCTGGTGGGGAGCGCGGGCAGCGGCCAGGTACTGGGCGTAGTGAGCGGCGAGCACCCGGCGGAGATCCGGCTGCACCCGTCCTGACCAGGTGACCGCGAAGACCGTGCCTCCGTGGTCGACGTATTGCCGGACCGTGCCGGCGTCGGCGGTCGTGATCTGGTGCACTTCGTAAGAGATCGTCGAGCTCACGCGGAGGCTGGTCCCGTGGAGCGCGGCGTAGTCGCGCTCCACCGCGTCCCGGGACTCGCCCAGCGCCGCCTGCGCCACGGAGGGATGCGCACCGAGGAGCAGCGCCGTGAGGAGCACCGGGGCGCCGCCAGCCCTCCTGCGAAGGCGCGCCACTGCGTGGCGGCTGGATGCCCGGATCATCAGGTGTCGATCCAGGAACACCCCATCGGGCCGAGGTTAATCGCCGGGCGGAGACGCGCCAGGCTCAGGCGGCGCCGGCGCCGGGCATCTCGCCGAGCGGCCGGAGCAGGACCTCGCGCGGCTTCGCGCCGTCGGCCGGCCCGACCACCCCGTCGCGCTCCATCCGCTCGATCATCCGGGCGGCGCGGTTGTAGCCGATGCGCATCTTCCGCTGGAGCATGGAGATGCTCACCTGGCGCATCTCGCTCACCGTGGCCAGCGCCTGGTCGTAGAGCTCGTCGCTCAGCTCGTCCTCGGCCCCGCCGTCGCCGAGGTCCTCCCCGCGCGGCTTGAGGATGTTCTCGTCGTAGACCGGCTTGCCCTGCGCCTTGAGGTGGTCGACCGCGCGCTTGATCTCCGTCTCGCTGACGAAGGCGCCGTGCACCCGGACCATGTTGGCACTGGTCGGGGGCATCAGCAGCATGTCGCCCATCCCCAGCAGGGACTCCGCGCCCACCGTCCCCAGGATGGTCATCGAGTCCGGCTTGCTCCGGAGCATGAAGCTGATGCGGGTCGGGAAGTTCGCCTTGATGACGCCGGTCACCACGTCCGTGGACGGGCGCTGCGTCGCGACCAGCAGGTGGATGCCCGAGGCTCGAGCCATCTGGGCCAGCCGGGCGATCGACGTCTCCACCTCGCGGCTCGCCACCATCATCAAGTCCGCGAGCTCGTCGATGATGACCACCAGGTACGGGAGTTTCTTCAGCTCCTTCGGCGGCTCGGACGTCTCGGTGTCGGCCTCGGTCTCGAGGGTGGTGCGCGGATCCTCGGTGACGGCCAGCGGCGAGGCCACGCCGATCGACTCCTCCTCCTCCTTCGCCCGGGCCAGCGCGTCCTCCTCGGACTCGCCCTCGCCCACGTCGACGACCAGGAGCGACGCGGACTTCTTCGGCTTCTTCTCCTCGCGCTTCTTCTCCAGCAGCACCCGGGCGTCGCCCTTGGCGCTCTCCACCAGCTTGTTGTAGCCGGCGATGTTCCGCACCCCGGCCTCGGAGAGCAGCTGGTAGCGCCGCTCCATTTCCTCCACCGCCCAGCGCAGCGCGAGCGCCGCCTTCTTCGGGTCGGTGACCACCGGCAAGAGAAGATGGGGGATGCCCTCGTAGACGCTCAGCTCGAGCATCTTCGGGTCCACCATGATGAAGCGGACCTCCTCGGGGGTGGCCTTGAGGAGGATGCTCATCACCATCGAGTTCATCGCCACCGACTTGCCGGACCCGGTGGTGCCCGCCGCCAGCACGTGCGGCGCCTTGGCGAGATCGAGCACGTACGGCATGCCCTCGATGTCCTTGCCCAGCGCCATCGTCAGCTTGCTACTCGCGCGCTGGAAGACGTCCTGCTCGACGATCTCCTTGAGGAAGACCGTCTCGCGGTCGCGGTTCGGCACCTCGATGCCGACCACGCCCTTGCCGGGGATGGGCGCGACGATGCGCACCCGCATCGCCTCCATCGCCATCGCCAGGTCGTCCGCCAGTGCGGCGATCTTCGAGACCTTGATCCCCGGACCGGGCAGGAACTCGTACATCGTCACCACCGGGCCAGGGCGGATCTCCACCACCTCACCCACGATCCCGAAGTCGGCCAGCTTGGCGCGGAGCTTCTCCGCGGTGCTGAGGAAGGCCTCCTTGTCGAGCGCGCTGCGCTCGGGCCGGTCGAAATCGAGCACGTCCAGCGGCGGCGGGGTGAACTGGGTACGGCCGCCCACGAACTCGAACTGGTTCTGCTCCCTGTGCTTGCTCGGCTTGGGCGGCGCCTTGGGCTCGACGATGAGCGGGGCCCGGCCCGGCGTGGGCACGATGGCCTCGACCGGGTCGGAGACCGCCTCGTCGCGCGCCGCTGCCGCCGCCGGGGTCAGGAGCGCCGGCGTGGCGACCGCCGGAGCCGGGGGAGTGACGATCTCCGGTTGCTGGTCGCCCTTGCGCCGCCGCTTCGGCGTCTCGGGGGCAGGAGCTGCCACCGTGGTCAGCTCGCGCGTCCAGACCGGATCGGCCCCCGGCAGCAGCGGCGTCGCGGCCCGAGGGTCCTTGGTGCGCTCCAGCGCCTTGCTCTCGGATTCGCGCGCGAGCCGGAGCGCCTCCTCGGCCACCGCCTCGGCCTCCATCGCCTCGGTCTCGGCCTGGCTCAGCTCCTCCTCGTCGGCCTCGAGCTGGGCGAGGAACGCCGCCTCCTCCAGCTTCGCCGCGGCGCGCCCCTCGACCCGGGCGGCCCAGGACGCCTTCTGCGCCGCCCAGAACGCCACCAGCGCGCCCCTCGCCTTCCCCCCGAGCTCGCCGAGCAGGTGGCCCAGCGTCACCACGCCCCGGAGCAGCGCGAAGTTGGTGGCCACCAGCATCGCTGCGAAGGCCACCGCCGAGACGACGATGACCGTCCCCAGCACCTCGAAGAGGTCCACCAGCCACGCGGCCGCCGCCACGCCCAGGGCGCCGCCGGGCGGGTTGCGCGGATGAAGCCCCGGGGCGCCGAGCCCGAGCTGGACGAGCACGCAGGTGGCCACCAGCAGCACCCCCGCCGCGAGGAACTGCGGCCAGCGCCGCTTCTCCCGCTTGCCCACCAGGAGGACGCCCGAGAGGTAGACGCCGGCGAGAGGGATGGCCGGGGCGGCGATGCCCAGGATGCCCCCCAGGAGCGCCGCCAGCGCGTGCCCCACCGGCCCGGCTCCGTTGTGCGCGGTGCGCGGCGCCGCCGATCCAGGGTCCGTCAGGAGGGCAACCAGGGCCAGGCACGAGAGGGCGAGGAGCGCGACACCCAGGAGTGCGCGGTGACCCACCCCCGTCCCCTCGACGCGCCGAACGGCCAGCGCCTTCTTGCGCGACGAGACCTCCTGCTTCGACAGGATCTTCTTTTCCGGACGGGGCCGCCTGGCCGCCATGACGTACCGCTCCCTCGCCCCCCGAGGGGGGCTGCCTGTTGCGACCTGAAGCAGCAGACGACTGTCGAGCCAGGGCCGGGGGTGGTCAATTTTCCAGCCCTGTGCCATGCACACACGCTCCAGGGCATGGACGTCCGCTGCGAGCGGTGCAAGACGCTGTACGAGCTCGACGACGCGCGGGTCTCCGAGGCGGGGACGACCGTGCGCTGCACCACCTGCGGCCACGTCTTCCGGGTCCGGAAGAAGGTCCTCCTCATGACCGAGGCGGTCGGCGCGGGGGGCGAACCCACCGCCGTCCCCCCGCCAGTGGTGGAGAAGCCGCCCTGGCGGGTCAGGAGCCCGAGCGGGCGGGTGATCGCCTTCCGCGAGCTGACGTCCATGCAGAAGTGGATCGTCGAGAGGAAGTTCGGCCGCGACGACGAGATCAGCCTCCACGGCGACCACTGGAAGCGGCTGGGCGACATCGCCGAGCTTCAGCCCTTCTTCCTCCTCCTCGATGAGGTGGACCGGGTCCACGAGCTCGAGGAGCGCCTGCACCGGGTCGAGCTGCCGGACGAGGCCAGCCCCGCGCCGCCCACCCCGACCCCCATCCGCCTCGAGACACCGCTCGAGCCACCGCCGGAGGCCGCTCGGAAGCCCGCCCCGGTCTTCGCCGTCCCGGCCCCCCCGCCGCCGTCTCCGGCCGAGACGCCGCGCCCCGGCCCGCCCTCTGCCTTCTCGCTCGAGGCGATCCGCCAGGCGGCCCAGCCCTCGCCGGACGACCTCCCGATGCCCGAGGGCACGGTCGAGCCCCAGGCGCCGGCGGAGGAGACCGACCAGGCCGCGGACCAGCCGCAGTTCACCCGCCGCGCAGGTCTGGGTGTCGACCCCGGCCTCGTGGACGATGGCGAGGCCTGGGGAGAATCCCCGAGGCCGAGGAGCAAGGCGCCCTGGGTTGCGACCGTGCTCGTGGTGGCGGCGCTCGGGGTCGCCGCCGCCGCCTACTTCCAGATCTGGGTGCCGGCGCAGGAGGAGAAGTTCCGGCAGGAGGCCGAGCGGGGCCGCCTCGAGCAGGCCCAGAAGGCGCGCGCCGCCGACGAAGCCGAGGTCCGGGAGCGCGAGCGCCGGGCCAAGGAGGAGCTGCTCGCTGGGATGGCCGGGCGGGCGGACGCAGGCGCCGCGACCGCCACGCCCACGGGCGCAGGCGTTGATGCCGGGACGGGCGGCAGCGCCCGTCCGGAGCCGCCCCGCGGGTCCGCCGAGCCGCCGGGCCCGGCTGCTCCCCCCACCCCGGCCCGCACGGTCGCCGCGGTGACGCCGCCGCCCGGGACGGAACCAGCCCGGCCCCGCACCACCGCGCCCGAGCCACGCTCGCGCACCTTCGACGACTGGATGGCGCAGGGTGACCGCGATCGCGCGCACGCCCGCGCCCGGGCGGCCCTCGACGCGTACGACCGCGCCATCGCGCTCGATCCCGCGCGCCCCGAGGCGCACCTGGCCCAGGGCCGGGCGCTCCTCGAGGTGGGCGACCCACGTGCGGCGGTGGCGGCGTTCCGTCGCGCCCTGGCGGTGAATCCGCGTTATTCAGTGGCCGAGTTCTGGCTCGGCGAGGCATACCGCCGCACGGGGCAGACGTCGGAGGCCGCCGACGCCTACGGGCGCTATCTGGAAGCTGCTCCCGAAGGCGCGGAGGCAGGTCGGGCGCGAGAGGCCTTGAACGCTCTTCGGTAGTCAGGGCAGAAGGGAAGAACCATGCTGGACAAGCCTTCGAAGGATGAGGACGAGTACTTCGCCCGCGAGGACGTGGAGAAGAAGCGGAAGCTGGCCTTCCAGCAGGCCCAGGTCATGGCCGAGCAGCAGAAGGAGGCGCTCCGCACGCTCCACTACATGAAGTGCCCCAAGTGTGGCTTCGACCTGCACACGCTCAGGCGCGGCTCGGTGGATGTCGACACCTGTTTCAACTGCAGGGGTGTGTGGCTCGACGCCTCCGACCTGGAGCAGTTCCAGAAGCAGCTCCAGCACCCGGAGGAGCGGCACGCGGTGGTCGGGGCGCTGCTCAACATCTTCAAGAACGACTGAGCATGTCCCTCACCCTGGAAGAGGTGCGGCACGTGGCCAGCCTGGCCCGGCTCTCCCTCTCGGCCGAGGAGGAGACGCTGATGCGCAGCCAGCTCAGCGCCATCCTCGACGCGGTGGCCGAGCTGTCGCGCGTGGACACGTCCACCGTCGAGCCCACCTCCCACGCCGCAGGCGAGGTGGCTCCCTGGCGGCCCGACGAGGTGCGCCCGTCGTTCCCGCCGGAGAAGGCGCTGGGCAACGCGCCGGCGAAGGTCGGGACGAGCTTCGCCGTGCCGCGCATCATCGAGTGAACCGATGGAACTGACCGAACTGTCCATGCTCGAGCTCGGGAAGAAGCTCGGGTCCGGCGAGCTCTCGAGTGTCGAGGCGGTGCGCGCCTGCCTCGCCCGGGTGGACCGGCTCGACGGCAAGGTGAAGGCGTTCCTCCGGGTGGACCGGGACGGGGCGCTGGCCCAGGCCGAGGCGGCGGACCGCCGGCGCAAGGAGGGCAAGCGCGCGGGTCCGCTCGACGGCGTCCCCGTCGGGCTCAAGGATCTGTTCCTCACCGAGGGCCTTCGCACCACCGCCGGGTCGAAGATCCTCGAGAGCTTCGTCGCCCCCTACGACGGGACGGTGGTGAAGCTCCTGAAGGCCGCGGGCACGCCCATCCTCGGCAAGCTGAACATGGACGAGTTCGCGATGGGCAGCTCCACCGAGAACTCGGCGTACTTCCCCACGCGCAATCCCTGGAACCTCGAGACCAGTCCCGGCGGGAGCTCGGGGGGCTCGGCGGCGGCGGTCGCGGCGCGGATGGTCTTCGGCGCGCTGGGGACCGACACCGGCGGCTCCATCCGCCAGCCGGCGGCGCTGACCGGCACGGTGGGCCTCAAGCCGACGTACGGGCGCGTCTCGCGGTTCGGGGTGGTGGCCTTCGCCAGCTCGCTCGACCAGGTCGGCCCGATGGCCCGGAACGTGCCGGACTGTGCGGCGCTCCTTCAAGTATTGGCGGTGCACGACCCGAACGACTCGACCTCGGCCCCGGTGAAGGCGCCGGACTACCTGGCCGAGATCGAGGGTGGGGTGAAGGGGATGAAGCTCGGGCTGCCGCGCGAGTACTTCGAGCTCCCGGGCATGGACCCGGAGATGCGCGCGGCGGTCGAGGGAGCCACGCGGGCGCTGGAGAAGCTCGGCGCCGAGCTGGTGCCGGTCTCGCTGCCGCACACCAAGTACGCGCTCGCCACCTACTACCTGATCGCCCCCGCGGAGGCGTCCAGCAACCTCGCCCGGTACGACGGCGTCCGCTACGGGCTCCGGGTCCCCGAGGCGAAGAACCTCCTCGCGATGTACGGGCGCAGCCGCGACCAGGGCTTCGGCCTGGAGGTGAAGCGGCGGATCATGCTCGGGACGTACGCGCTCTCCGCCGGATACTACGACGCCTACTACCTCAAGGCGCAGAAGGTCCGCACGCTCATCAAGCAGGACTTCGTGGACGCCTTCCGCACGGTGGACGCGGTGCTCGCCCCGACCTCGCCGACGCCCGCCTTCCGCATCGGCGAGAAGGTCAGCGACCCGCTGGCGATGTACCTGAACGACGTCTTCACCCTGCCGTGCAACCTGGCGGGACTGCCCGGCTTGAGCCTTCCCTGCGGGTTCACCCGGTCGAACCTGCCCATCGGGCTGCAGATCCTCGGCCGGCCCTGGGACGAGGCCCGGGTGCTGCGCATCGCCCGCGCCTTCGAGCGCGAGCACGACTTCCACCGGCGGTCGCCGCCCCTGGGGGGCGCATGAGCGTGTCCGATTTCCAGCCGGTCATCGGGCTCGAGGTGCACGCCCAGCTCCTCACCCGGAGCAAGATCTTCTGCGGCTGCTCCACCGAGTTCGGCGCGCCGCCCAACGCCCACACCTGCGCGGTGTGTCTGGGGATGCCGGGCGTGCTCCCGGTGCTGAACGAGAAGGTGGTGGAGCTCGCGGTGCGCACCGGCCGGGCGCTGGAGTGCCGCATCAACCCGGTCAGCATCTGGGCGCGGAAGAACTACTTCTATCCGGACCTCCCGAAGGGCTACCAGATCAGCCAGTACGATCAGCCGCTCTGCGAGCACGGCGCGCTGGAGATCGACACCGACGACGGCCTGAAGCGCATCCGCATCCTCCGCATCCACCTGGAGGAGGACGCGGGGAAGAACGTCCACGACGCAGGCGGGGGCGAGAGCCTGGTGGACCTGAACCGCTCCGGCGTGCCGCTGGTGGAGATCGTCAGCGAGCCGGACATCCGCTCCAGCGCCGAGGCGGTCGAGTACATGAAGGCGCTCCGCGACGTCCTGGTGTACCTGGGCGTCAATGACGGCAACCTGGAGGAGGGAAGCTTCCGCTGCGACGCCAACGTCTCGGTGATGCGCAAGGGCGCGGCCCAGTACGGGCAGAGGGTGGAGCTGAAGAACATCAACTCCTTCCGCTTCGTGCAGAAGGCCATCGACTACGAGATCGGCCGGCAAGTGGAGCTGATCGAGTCGGGCGGCAAGGTCGCCCAGGAGACCCGGCTGTTCGACGCAGTCCGGGGCGAGACCCGGAGCATGCGCAGCAAGGAGGAGGCGCACGACTACCGCTACTTCCCCGAGCCGGACCTTCCGCCCTTGCGCATTCCGGCCGGCTACGTCGAGCGCATCGAGCGAGAGATCCCGGAGCTGCCGCGGGCCAAGCTGAACCGGTTCATCGCCACCTTCGGGCTGCCGCCATACGACGCGAAGATCCTGGTCGGTGACCGTGCGCTGGCGGACTTCTTCGAGAAGGTGCAGGCGGCGTACGGTGGGCCGGCGAAGAAGCTGGCCAACTGGTTCACCGGCGAGCTGCTGCGCCTCTTGAAGGAGGAGTCGACCGAGCTGGGGGCGCTGAAGTTCTCGCCGCAGCAGTTCGCGGCGCTGCTCGAGCTGGTCGACGCAGGGGAGCTTTCCAACAACGCGGCCAAGGAAGTGTTCGCCGAGATGTTCCGCTCGGGCCGCGCGCCGAAGGACATCGCCCGGGAGAAGGGGCTCGCCCAAGTGCAGGACTCGGGCGCGGTCGAGGCCGCGGTGGACGCGGTGCTGGCGGCGAACCCCGGCGAGGTGGAGAAGTACCGGGCCGGAAAGAAGCAGGTGCTCGGCTTCCTCGTCGGCCAGGTGATGAAGGCGATGAAGGGCAAGGGGAACCCCGCCCTGGTCAACGCCGCGCTGAAGGCGAAGCTCGGAGACTGACTGCCGGCCCTCCGTCCCCGGACGGACGGGCCCGCCGCCGGCGCCTCAGCTCTTCCGGAACGCGAAGGAATGCGTGTGGTTGTCGTCGTTGGTCGTGGTCTTGGTGACCGTGTTGCCCTGGTTGATCGAGTCCAGGTCTGCGGCCGTGAGACTGACCATGTGCGTGTGAGCGAGGTCGTTCGACGTTGTCTTGGTGACCCCGGCGGCTGGCGGAGTGGAGATCTCGGTCAGCTGCAGGCTCACGGTGTGGGTGTGGGCGAGCTCGTTCGACGAGGTGAAGGTCAGTGACTGGGGATTGGTTCCCCCGCCGCTGTCACTTCCACAGGCCAGCAGCACACGGGAGGCGGGGATCGCGAGCAGCAGCCCGCCGACCCGGAAGATGACTTCACGGCGGTTCATGGAGTGCATGCCCGGAGGACCCGGAACGTGCCGAACGTTGCAGGACGCTGGGCTGGGGTTGCCCACGCTGGGCGCCCCGGCGGTGCGCAGGCCTCCGCCTTGACTTCCGGGGGGTTGCGGGCTATCCGTCCGGCCCTTTCACGACAGGGGCAAGGTCCAGATGTACGCAGTCATCCGCACCGGCGGGAAGCAGTACCGCGTCGCCGAGGGCGACGTCGTCCGCATCGAGAAGGTTCCCGGCGAGGTCGGCAGCGAGATCACGTTCGCCGAGGTGCTCTGGGTGGGCGGGACGGAGTCGCCGAAGGCCGGCCGTCCGCTCGTCGACGGGGCGAAGGTGGTAGGGAAGATCCTCGCCCAGGACAAGCACCGCCGCGTGCTGCACTTCCGGAAGGAGAAGGAAGGCTGGACGCGTCGCAAGGGGCACCGGCAGCCCTTCACCGAAGTGAGGGTCGTCTCGGTCGCGGGCTGAACCCCGGGCCCAACCAGGAATCGGACCATGGCTCACAAGAAGGGACAGGGCAGCTCGCGCAACGGGCGCGACTCGGCTGGACAGCGGCGCGGGGTGAAGGTGTACGGCGGTGAGGCCGTCAACGCCGGCAGCATCCTCGTGCGCCAGCTCGGCACCGTCATCCACCCGGGCTCGAACGTCCGGCTGGGTCGCGACTACACGCTGTACGCGACGGTCGACGGCGTCGTGAAGTACGAGCGGCTCGGCAAGGACCGGAAGAAGGTCTCGGTCTACCCCCAGGCGCCCGCCACCGCCTGATCCAGCCGCCCGGCACGTCCGGGCATGGCTCCAGCACCCGAGCGGGCCCGCGCACCCTCCCGACGAGGGACGCCGGCCCGCTTCGATCATCCGCAGAGGGCCGCCCGCCGTGAAGTTCGTCGACCAGGTCTCCATCGAGGTGAAGGCCGGCGACGGCGGGAACGGCGCCGTGGCCTTCCGCCGGGAGAAGTTCATCGACCGGGGTGGCCCCTCGGGCGGCGACGGCGGCAACGGGGGCTCGGTCATCTTCGAGGCGGACACCGGCCTGACCACCCTGCTCGACTACCGGTACCAGCCGCACCACCGGGCGAAGAACGGCCAGCACGGGATGGGCAGCGACTGCAACGGGGCCGCGGCCGAGGACCTCGTTCTCCGCGTCCCGGTGGGCACGCTGGTCCGCGACCAGGACACCGGCGAGCTCCTGGCCGACCTGGCCGAGCCGGGCGCCCGGGCCGTCGTCGCCCGGGGCGGACGCGGCGGGCTCGGCAACATGAACTTCGCCACCTCGACCCGGCAGACGCCCCGCTTCGCCCAGGACGGCAAGCCGGGCGAGGAGCGGCGCCTGGTGCTCGAGCTGAAGCTGCTCGCCGACGTCGGGCTGCTCGGCTTCCCCAACGCCGGCAAGAGCACACTCATCTCTCGGGTGTCGCGCGCGCGGCCGAAGGTGGCGGACTACCCGTTCACCACCCTGGTGCCGAACCTGGGGGTGGTCCCGTACAAGGACGGGATGTCGTTCGTGATGGCCGACATTCCCGGAATCATCGAGGGGGCGGCCGAGGGCGCGGGCCTGGGGCACCAGTTCCTCCGGCACGTCGAGCGCTGCCGCGTGCTGATCCACCTGGTGGACCTCTCGGCGCCGGGCGAGGGCCGCACCCCGCTGCACGACCTCGACGTGCTCGACCGCGAGCTCGAGCGCTACAGCCCGGAGCTGGCGAAGAAGCCGCAGCTCGTCGCAGCCAACAAGATCGACCTGCCCGAGGCGCGCGCGAGGCTCGCCCCGTTCCAGGCGGCGATGGCCGAGCGTGGCGTCCCGGTGTTCCCCATCTCCGCGGCCACCGGCGAGGGGCTCGGGCCGCTGCTCGATGCCGTGGCCCAGGTACTCTCGGGCGGTGCCCTGCCGACACTCGGCCGCGCCGAGCGCCCCCGGAGGCGTCCGCGGGCGAGCGGCCCGGTCGAGTCCGCACGGCATCGAGGCCTGGCGTCTCCCGGGCGAGGACAGGCCGAGACGGCCACCAGCCGGCGCGGAGCTGCCGTCCCGGCTCGCTCGGGCAACGCGCCCGGGGGTCGCGCCGCGCCGAAGAAGGCCCCCGAGGTCCGTCCGTCAGGCTCCGCGCGCAAGGCAAAGACGCGCCCCGCCGGGGAGAAGGCGCCAGAGCGGGGCCGCGCGGGAGCGGTCAGCCGGAAGAGAACGCAGGCTTCTCCGTCGTCGGAGGGCGCCCCGCGGAAGGGTCCCCCGACGTCACGGGGGCGGCCGTCGAGAAGGGCCCGCCGATGAAGCGCGCTCCCACGGGCGGCACGTCCTCCCGTCCTGCGCCCGCGGCGGACACGCTTCTCCTCCCACCGCGACGCGAGAAGGTGGATGCGGTGGTCGCACGCCGGCTGCGGGGGGTGACGGTCGTCCTCGATCAGCTCGAGGACACCTTCAACATGGCCGCGGTGTTGCGCAGCTGCGAGGCCTTCGGGCTCCAGGACGTGCACGTGGTCGAGAACCCCGACGTTCCGTTCGCCCCGCACGACAAGGTGACGCAAGGCTGCGACAAGTGGCTCGACGTCCACCGCCACAAGAGCTTCGCCGCCTGCGCCCGAGCGCTCCGCCTCGGCGGGTACCGGATCTGCGTGTCCGCCGTGCGGGAAGACGCGCACAGCGTGTTCGAGCTGGAGTTCGATCGCCCCCGGGCGCTGGTCTTCGGAAACGAGCGCACCGGTGTGACCCCGGACGCGCTGGCCGCCGCCGACGAGGCGTTCTGGATCCCGATGCGGGGCTTCACCCGCAGCCTCAACGTCTCCGCCGCGGTCTCGGCCACCCTCTCGCGGGTCATCGGCTGGCGGCTGGACCACGGAAAGGACGCCGGCGACCTTCCGGAAGCAGAGACGCGCGCGCTCCGCGACCGCTTCTACGCGCTGAGCGTCAAGCAGCGCAAGCGGCTCTTCGGACGCTGACCAGCCCGCCCCGTGGCGCCGGCGGCGGCTGACCGGTTTGGTGCGTGGGAGGCCCTTCCAGGCACAGAAGCGGAAGCGTGCCGGGCGCTCGGGTGCGGCGCACCCGGAGACGCAACCATTCCCGGGCCGACCGCCTCGGCGTCCCAGGAGCTGGACCGGCGACGCCCTCCCCCCCCCGGGCCCTCGTTCCTTGCCAGCGACGTCGCCACCCCGCCGCGAGACGAGCCCGCGCCGCGGCTCGCCCATGGGCCGACACCGGCCGCGCCACCGTCGTGTCGGTCTGGTGTTTCACCCGCGATGCGCTCCGTCGCCGTCCCGTCAAGACCCGGGCCTCGCCGGAAACCGGGTGCGCGGATCAGCCCACATCGGCCGTCTCGTGCCCGCAACCTCAGCATCTCGATCAGCCTGCCCTGAACGGGTGCACCGCGGAGCCCGGTGCGCCGCCGGCCGGCCCAGGTGACGCGCGCCATCCAGGCGTGTCACGCGCGTCATGCAGGCGAGTCACACACGTCGCCCGGATGTCCCGCGCTCGCAAGCGTGCTGGCACGGCGGTGCTCCACATTGGCCTCCCATCGCTCCTCGAAGGAGGACTGCTTGATGGCGCGGTACACCGTCCGCACGCTCAGCCCGGAAGATTTCGATGCACTCATGATGCTGGAGGAGGACGTCTTCGGCGCACAGGGCGAGGCCCTGCTCGGCCCCTACTACGTCCGGCTGTGCTGCGAGTTCTTCCGCGAGAGCTGCTTCGTGGCCTTCGACGGTGAGCGTCCCGCGGGCTATCTGCTCTGCTTCGTGAAGGAGCGCGAGGCCTATTGCACCACGCTGGCGGTGGTGCCCGACTACCAGCGGACCCGGGTGGTGGTGCAGCTGCTCCGGGCGCTGGTGGGCTACCTGGCCGACCGTGTGGACAGCTGCTGGTTCACCGTCGACGAGTCGAACGCGGCGGCCCGCGCGCTCCATGCCGCGCTGGGCGGCAAGGAGGTCGGCGTCCGGAGCAACTTCTACGGCCCCGGCATCGACCGCATCGTGTCGCGCATCGACCGCGAGGGCTTCGCCGCGCTGCGCGCCCGCTACGAGCGCCTCGGGCTGGTCGCGCCGGAGAGCGCGCCGCTCCGGGGGGTGGCGTGAGCGGAGCGCCTCCGCTCGCCCTGCGAGAGGGGCAGCCGGTCCTCGAGTCCGCCGCGGGCGCCGCCCGGGCCCTCCGGCGCGCTCGGGCCTGCTTCGGCGCGCTCTGCACCGAGCTCCTCACCGTCCCCTCCCCAGGAGCGGTGGAGAGCGAGCGCTACCACCAGGCAGCCCGTGCCTCGCACCGGCTCGCCCGGCGGGTGCTGGACATCAACGGCGTGCACGTCACGGTGCGCGGGCAGGTGCCCTCCGGACCGGTGGTGCTCGCCTGCAACCACCTCGGCTACCTGGACCCCATCGTCATCGGGGCGCTGCTCCCGCTGTCCGCCATCGCCAAGTCCGAGCTCGCGGCCTGGCCGTTCCTCGGCCGGGTGGCGGCACACCTGGGCACGCTCTTCATCCGCCGCGGCTCTGCCCACCACGGCGCTCTGGTGCTGCGACGGGCCCTGCGCCGGCTCGCCGCGGGCGTGCCAGTGCTCAACTTCCCCGAGGGAACCACCACCGACGGCTCGGGGCCGCTGCTCCCGTTTCGCCGGGGTCTGTTCGGCATCGCCCGCCGGGCCGCTGCCCGGGTCGTTCCGGTGGGGCTGCGCCTGCACCCCGAGGACGCGGCCTGGATCGATGGCGCGCCGTTCCTCCCCCACTACTGGCGGATGACCACCCGTCCTTCCCTCCGCGCCCTGGTCCGCTTCGGTGAGCCGGTGGATGCGGGCAGCTTCGACTCCGCGCAGGCCTGCGCCGACGAGGTGCGCGAGCGGGTGGAGCGGCTGCTCGGGGCACCCCGCTGATGCCACAGCAGTCCGCGGCCGAGTACCTCCGGCACGGGCAGATGCCCTTCTTCCGGCTCCCGGTGGCGGAGGTGGGAGTTGCCACCCCCTACGCTGGGGCCGACGCGGTGCTGCTCGGTGTCCCCTACGACGGCGCCGTCACCTACCAGCCCGGGGCACGGCTGGCGCCGTACCATCTGCGCCGGACCAGCGCGCTCCTCCAGACCTTCCACCCGGTCCACCAGCTCGACGTGTTCCGGAGCATCCGGGCCATCGACGGCGGCAACGTGGCCTTCCCGCCGTTCGACGCGGCGGCGGTGCGGCACCTGGTCCAGGCCGAGGTCGCGGCCATCGTCGCCGCGGGGGCGACCCCATTCGTCGTCGGCGGCGACCACTCCGTCGCGCTGCCGGCGATGCGAGCCGTCGCCACGTCGCACGGCCCGCTCTCCGTCCTGCACGTCGACGCGCACCTCGACACCAGCGGTCCCGAGGTCTGGGGCGAACCCTTCCACCACGGGGCGCCGCTCCGCCACGCGCTGACCGAGGGGCTCATCGCTCCGGGACAGCTGTTCCAGGTGGGCCTGCGCGCGTCCTGGGGGCACCCGGAGGAGGGGGCGCTGGTCGCGGCCCACGGCGCCCACGGATTCCCGATGCCGCTGCTCGAGGCGCGCGGCATCGAGGCGGTCACCCGCGAAATACGCGCGGCGATCGGCGACCGTCCGCTCTACGTCACCTTCGACGTGGACGGCATCGACCCGGCCTTCGCCCCGGGAACCGGCACGCCCGTCCCCGGCGGGCTCACCGCGCGCGAGGCACTCCACCTGCTCCGCGGGATGGCGGGCGCACGGCTGGTCGGCATGGACCTGGTGGAGATCTCCCCGGCGCTGGACCATGCCGACCTGACCTGCCACCTCGGCGCGTGGCTGCTCTACGAGGGCCTCGCGCTCCGCGCGCTTCGCTCTCGCTGAGCCGCAGGGACTCGAGCCCTCGGCGCCGAGCCGCCGACCATCGACAGCGCGTCGCTGACGGCGCCCATCTTCCGTGAATTGGGCTCGTCCGGGTACAGCTCGAGGACCCGGTCCGGGTCGTGCACCACCCTGCCACGCCCGCTCCGCCCGGGGGAGCGGCCGCCGATGACGCTCCGCGACGTCTACTTCTTCTTGCAGTGGTCCTCACCCATCTTCTGCCAGGCGCCCTTGTTCTCGACCTCACTGACCACGGTCATCTCCCGCGGTCCCTTCCGGGTCACGGTGGTCCGGGTCTTGGCCGGCTGACCCATCATCGCCCCCTCCTCGGCCCAGACCACGGTGTCCCCCTTCTGGCCCTCCGAAGTGCCCAGCCAGCTGCTCCCCATGTTGTCGAAGCCGAACTCGACCAGCTTGCCCCTGACCTCGTCCCAGCCCCATTTCAGGATTCCCTTCATCCCGGCCGGGACCGCGGCGTTCTTCTCCATGCGGTAGCTGCCGGAGTAGGCGAAGCCGTCCACCTCGGGAGCAATCTTCATCTCGGACTTGGTCTGGACCTGCGAGCCCGGCGACTGCGGATTGTCCATCGTTCCCGTGCAGGCCCAGGTCCCGCTCAGGTCCTTGAAGGCCTCGGTCAGGGCAGGGTTGGGTTTCGGGCGGGCGGGCTTGCTGGCCCCTCCGGCGCTGCCCGCATCCTGCGCGAGCGCGGGAACGGTGAGGACGAGGACGAAGATGGCAAGTCGACCGGACGGGCGCATGACTCCTCCTGGAATTGGGGGACCCCGAGGGTGCCACGCCTTCGCCCGCCCGGAAACTGAATCGGACGGTGGATCTGGACGTCGGAGGCAGTGCATGGCACGGCTGCACCCCATGTCACTGCTCCCGCTGCTGCTCGTGCTCGCCGCCACCCCCGCTCCTGCCGCGGCCCAGCCGATGGCACCCGAGGTGAAGGCTCTGGTCGACCGGATGCAGGGCTTCTACGAGCGCACCCAGGACTTCACCGCGGACTTCAAGCAGGAGTACCACTACCAGAGCTTCAACCGCACCGTGCTCTCGACGGGAACGGTGGCGTTCCAGAAGCCGGCGAGGATGCGCTGGGAGTACCTCACTCCCTCGAAGCGGAGCTTCGTGCTCTCGGGCGACCGGATCTACGCGCTCGATCCGGAGGCCCAGACCTTGACCAAGGCTGCGCTCCCCACCAGCCAGCTCTCGGCGTCGGTGACCTTTCTCTGGGGAAAGGGGAAGCTGGCCGACGAGTTCGAGATCTCGCGCACGGAGTGCAAGGAATGCCTGGGCACGCTGCTCACCCTGGTGCCGAAGAAGCCCGACGTGCGGTTCCGCGAGGTGCAGCTGGACATCGACCCGAAGACCGCACAGGTCCGCCGGAGCATCGTGATCGATCCCGACGGCAGCCGGAATGCCATCACCTTCTCCAATCTGAAGAGCAACTTGAGCCTGCCGAAGGACACCTTCCAGCTCACGCCGCCTCCGGGCACGCAGATCATCGACACCACCGTCGCCCGATGAGCCTCCCCCGGCGACTCGGTGCGGGGCTCGCGCTGCTCGTCGGCTGCGCGCACGGTGGGCCGGCCGACGCCGGGCCCGCGGTGAAGCTCACCTTGCGGCCCGGCCCGGGGCTCAGGGTGGAGGGGACGGTGGGAGGGATGAGCGCGGACGTGCGGCTGGCAGTGGAGGAGCCGCGCTCGCTGCTCTCGGTGCGCTGCATCGGAACCACCCCCTCGTCCGAGGTCCAGGTCCGGCTGCCCTCGCTCGAGGGGGGCTGGCAGACCGCGCCGGAGATTCCGCTGACCGGTGTGACGCTGGGCTCGACCGGCCTTCCGCCCTTCCGTGCCGCGGTGGTCCCGGAGTCGAGCTGCATCCTCTGGCTCGGGCTCGACGTGCTCGGGCGGTCGGTCCTGGACCTGGACCTGGACGCCCGGACGGTCGTCGTCACGCGGGGCGCTCCGCAGCTGCCGGAAACGCTCGATCGGGTCCAGGTGGAGGTCACCCGCGCACCGGACACCGATCGCCTCCTCGCTGCGGTGCAGCTGACGGGCACCTCGGCCACCGTGCTCCAGACGGTCGTCCTCGCCACCGCCCGCTCGACCGAGCTGGCGCAGTTCCAGGCGCGGCTGCTCGGGGCGGAGAGCGTGCTCCGGGTGGTGCAGCTCGCGCCCGGCTGGGAGGCTTGCGACGTGCCGGTACGCACGCGGAGCGACTGGACGCGGGCCCCGGCCATCGGCGCGCTCGGTTCCGAGGCCTGGGGCGCCCGGCGGGTGATCATCGACCTGGCGAATGCGCGGATGACGCTGGTCCGGCCCAGGGGCGCCCCGGTGCCGCCGTGCCGGCAAGTCGAGGACGTGGGGACAGGCGCCCCACCAGTGACCCACGAGCGCGAGCCACGCTGAGCACCGCTCTCCCGGATCAGGCCCGGGCGGCGACGGCGAGCGCCTTCCGCTCGGGCCGGTCCACCACCCGGCCCACCAGGTCGTAGTCGTGGGCCTCGGTCACCTCGACGGTGACCAGCTCGCCCGGGTAGCCGAAGCCGTCGTTGATGTAGACCACCCCGTCGATGTCCGGGGCCTGGCCCTCGTGACGGCCGACCAGGAGGTGCTCGGACTCGGGGCTCGGGCCCTCCACCAGCACCTCCAGCCGCTTGCCGATGAGCGCCCGGTTCTGCTCCCGGTTGATCCGCTTCTGGATGGCCATGATCTCCCGCCACCGCCGCTCGATGACCTTCGGCGGCACCTTGTCCGGGAACTCGTAGGCCGCCGTCCCTTCCTCGTCCGAGTACTGGAAGCAGCCCATCCGCTCGAAGCGCTGCGTGCGGACGAACTCCTTGAGCAGCTCGAAGTCCTCCTCGGTCTCGCCGGGCAGCCCGGCGATGAGCGAGGTGCGGAAGGTGAGCCCGGGAATGCGCGAGCGGAGCTTGGCCAGCAGCGCCACCAGGAAGGCGCTGTCGCGGCCGCGGCGCATCGAGCGGAGGAGCCGGTCCGAGGCGTGCTGCAGCGGCATGTCCAGGTACCTGGCGATCTTCGGCTCGCGCGCCATCACCTCGATCAGCGCGTCGGAGAACACCCGCGGGTAGGCGTAGTGCAGGCGGATCCACCGGACGTCCACCGCGCACAGGGCCTCGAGTAGCGTGTGCAGCTGGGGCTTGCCGGGCAGGTCGTGCCCGTACGCCGTCAGGTCCTGGGCGACCAGGTTGAGCTCGCGCACCCCGCTTGCGGCCAGCGTCCGCGCCTCGGCCACCAGGTCGTCGATGGGCCGGGACCGCTGCGCGCCGCGGAGCGTGGGGATGATGCAGAAGGCGCAGGCGTTGTCACAGCCCTCGGAGATCTTGAGGTACGCGGTCCACTTCGGGCTCGAGTTCACCTTCGGGGTGCGGGCGTCGTGCAGGTAGTGCGGATCCGGGATGATCTGGCGCGGAGCGGCCTCGGCCGCCAGCAGGTCTCCGATCTGCACGTAGGCGCCGGTGCCGAGGAAGTGGTCGACCTCGGGCAGCTCCTTCGCCAGCTCGGGGCCGTACCGCTGGGAGAGGCACCCGGTGACCACCAGGGTGCTGCACCGGCCGGACTTCTTGTACTCGGCCAGCTCGAGGATGGTGTCCACGGACTCCTGCTTCGCCGGTCCGATGAACGCGCAGGTGTTCACCACGATGACCGAGGCGTCCTCGGGCCGCTCCACCAGCGTGTAGCCGCGGGCGCCCAGGGTCCCGAGCATCACCTCGGAGTCCACCCGGTTCTTCGGGCAGCCCAGGGTGGCCATGTACAGCGCCTTGTTCTCGTGTGTTCTCACAGAAGCCCGTACTCGACGCGTTCGAAGTGGTCCCGGTCCCAGGTGAAGCGGACCGTGGCGCCGCTGGAATAACCGACCGACAGCTCGCCGTCCTCATCGAGTGACACCGAGAGGGCCCTCCCCAGGGCGCAGCTCATCGCCGGCCAGTCCAGGACCCGTTCTCCCACCCGGCCCTTCACCCAGAACACTGCCAGTCGCATCTCGCGCTCCGGGGCGCAGCTCTCGTCTTGGCCAAAGGGGTCCTGTCCGGTCAGGACCGCGAGCAGCGCCTTGCCGTCCGGGAGCTGCATCCGGGACGGGACATAGACCCGCACCGCGGCCGGATCGATGGGCGCCTCGGCCACCAGGACCCGGAGGGACTGCTCGTTCAGCGGCCGGTCCCCGAGCACCCATTTGGGATCTACCTGCTCGGAGTAGCCCACCCACCCTCCCGGCCGGCCCTCGACGGTCTGCACCTCGGGCGGTGGACGCGGCCGGAGCCCCTGGCGGAAGCCGGCCGGGAGCGAGAGCAGCTCGGGCGGCGGCGCGCCGGTGACGCAGGTGGAGATCTCCTTCGCCGCCGGTCCGGCATCATCCGCGTCCTCGTAGGAGAGGCAGAGCTCGAGCACCAGCGCCTCCCGGGCCGGGAAGCGGGGAAGCGCGCGGGCTGGCAGCGCCACCTCGAGCGACATGCCCTTCTTCGTGCGGTGCACGGCGGCATCGACCAGGGCCAGGGTGCCGGCGGTCACCCCGTCCTCCGGGCGCGGGTCGAGCTTCCCGCCCGGGCCGAAGCGGTACACCGCCCCTCCGGCAGTGACGCCCGCCTCGGGGAAGTGGAGCGCGAGGCTCACCCGATCGCGGTCGGTGATGGTCTCGTCCTGCACCTCGAGCGCCACGTAGAGCGTGTCCCGGAACGCGCCCACCCGGCCGATGAGCTGGGCGCTCGCCCCCTCGAGTGGCTTCGCCGTCAGGGGCAGGCCGCCCCGAAAGTCGCCCAGGGCCCCGTCCACCTTCGGGCCCCGGGCGAGCTCGGGGACCGGGCGCGCCGGAGGCGGCTCGTCGGGGGCGGCGAGCAGGAACGCGCTGAGGAAAAACGGCAACATGGAAGGCGCCCGAGCCGGGCCCGGGAGCCGGGGGTCATACCAGAGCAGGCAGGAGAACGTGGTCTCCCGCCTGCCCGGCAAGGTGGTTCTAGACCCGGATGAGGATCGGCAGGATCAGCGGCCGCCGGGCCGCCCGGTCCCGGAACACCTGCCGGGTGACCCGGACCAGCGCCTCGCGGAGGAAGGCGTCGTCCCCGCGCACCCCCGGGCTGAGCTCCTCGAGCAGCGGGACGAGGTCGAAGGCCGCCGACTCGAGCACCCGCTCCTCGTCGCGGGTCAGGCCACGGCCCACCAGCTGGGGCAGGCCGACGTACGCGCCGGTGTCGCGCGAGACGGTCAGGGCCACTGCCACCACCCCGCTCCGGGCGAGGCGATTCCGGGCCGAGAGCGCCTCGAGGGCGATGTCGCCGCCGCCGGCCCGGCTCTCGAACACCCTGCCCACGTGCGCCTTCCCCCAGAACGCGCCCTGGCCTCTGGCGAAGCCCAGCACGTCGCCGTCCCGGGCGAGGAAGCACTGCTCGGCGGCGAACCCCGCGCTGCGGGCGAGGTCGAGGTGCGCGGTGAGCTGGCGCAGCTCGCCGTGGATGGGGACGAAGTGCCGGGGGCGGACCGCGTCGAGCATGCGCCGCTGCTGTGCCCTGGCCGCGTG
>DATKKF010000007.1:0-22960 GCA_035543115.1 Myxococcaceae bacterium | reverse complement strand
GAATCTCGACCTCGACGAGGGAGGCCTGGTCGTCATCCTGGGCCACTCGGGCAGCGGCAAGTCGACGCTGCTCAACATCCTCGGCGGTCTGGACGTGCCGACCAGCGGACGGGTGCGCTACCGGGGCCAGGACCTGACGAGTTCCGACGAGCGGACACTCACCGCGTTCCGGCGGGACTGCATCGGGTTCGTCTTCCAGTTCTACAACCTGATCCCGAGTCTCACCGCGGCCGAGAACGTCGCGCTGGTGACCGAAATCGCCGCCGCCCCGATGGACGCGGCCGAGGCGCTGCGGCTGGTGGGGCTGGGGGAGCGGATGGACCACTTCCCCGCCCAGCTCTCGGGAGGCGAGCAGCAGCGGGTGGCCATCGCCCGGGCGGTGGCGAAGCAGCCGGACCTCCTGCTCTGCGACGAGCCCACCGGCGCGCTGGACCAGGAGACCGGCAAGGTCGTGCTCTCGGCGCTGCTCCGGGTCAACGAGGAGCTCGGACGGACGACGTTGATCATCACTCACAACGCGGTCGTCGCCGCGCTCGGGGACCGGGTGCTCCGCTTCGCGGACGGACGGGTGGCCTCGGAGTCGCGGAACGCGCGGCGGGCCCGGCCCGAGGAGCTGAGCTGGTGAAGCCGCTCGACCGGAAGGTGCTCCGCGACGCCTGGCGGCTCAGGGCGCAGGGCGGGTCCATCGCCCTGGTGATCTGCTGCGGGGCGGCGGTCTACCTCGGCTCGGCCGGGACGACCATGACGCTGAAGACCGCGCTCGACGAGTACTACGCCCGCTACCGCTTCGCGGACGTCTTCGCCCGCTTGAAACGAGCCCCGGAGCCGGTGGCCGACCGGCTGCGCGCCATCCCCGGAGTGGGCCAGGTCGAGACGCGCATCGTCCGCGACGTGTCGATGGACGTCCCCGGCCTGGACGAGCCAGCGACTGCGCGGCTGGTGTCGATCCCGGACCAGGGCCCACCCGCGCTCAACCGTCTCCACCTCAAGGCGGGGCGCTGGCCCGAGCCCGGGCGCGACGACGAGGTGCTGGCCAACCAGGCCTTCGCCGACGCCGACCACCTCGTCCCGGGCGCCACCCTGGCGGCTCGGATCAACGGACGGCTGCAGCGGCTGCAGATCGTGGGCGTGGCGCTCAGCCCCGAGTTCGTCTACCAGCTCAAGGAAGGGGCGCTGTTCCCCGACGACCGGCGGTTCGGCGTGGTGTGGATGCCTCGCCAGGGGCTGGCCTCGGCGTTCGACCTGGACGGCGCCTTCGATGACGTGGTGATCCGCCTCGCTCCGGGGGCCAGCGCTCCGGCGGTGGTCGCCGAGGCGGACCGGGTGCTCGATCGCTACGGGTCCCTCGGCGCGTACGGTCGTGACCGGCACATCTCGCACCGGCTGGTGACCAACGAGTTCAAGCAGCTGACGGTGATGGCCACCATCGTCCCGGGCATCTTCCTGGTCGTCTCGGCGTTCCTGGTGAACCTGGTCTTCTCGCGGCTGCTGGACACCGAGCGCGACCAGATCGCCGCGCTCAAGGCGCTGGGCTACGGGAACGGCACCATCGCCCTGCACTACGCGAAGCTGGTGGGGATCATCATCGTCACCGGGCTGCTGGGAGGGCTCCTGGTCGGCGACTACTTCGGGAATCTGCTCACCGGGCTGTACATGGACTACTTCCACATCCCGCTGCTCCGCTACCGCCTCGACCCGCATCAGGTCCTGCTGGTCTCCGCGCTCAGCCTGGGCGCGGCCGCGGTCGGCGCCTGGGCCTCGCTCCACCGGGCCACCTCGCTGCCGCCCGCCGAGGCGCTCCGACCGCCCGCGCCACCGGACTACCGTCCTTCGGCGCTGGAGCGCGCGGGCCTGGGGCAGCTCTTGGGGGTGAGTGGCCGCTTCGTGCTCCGGCAGCTGGCGCGTCAGCCCGGCCGGGCGTTCCTGTCCTCGCTGACCTTCGGGCTCGCTCTGTCCATCGTGGTGGTCACCGTCTCGATGTTCGCGGCGATGGACGTCCTGCTGCTCAGGGCGCTCCCGGCGGCGCAGCGCGAGGATCTGAGCATGGCCCTGGTCACCTCGGCGGGCGCGGACGAGGTGCTGGCCGAGCTGCGCGACTTCCCCGGGGTGCTGAACACCGAGGCGGTGCGCACGGCGCCCGTCCGGCTGCGCTTCGGGCACCGCTTCCGGGACGTGGCGATCAGCGGCATCTCGCCCACCGCGCAGCTGCGACGGCTGGTCGGCCTCGAGCTCCGGCCGCGGGCGCTCCCCGCGGACGGTCTGGTGCTCACCGGTGCCCTCGCCGAGGTGCTCCGCGTGCACGCGGGTGACGTGGTGGAGGTGGAGCTGCTCATCGGCGACCGGAGGACCGGGGCGCTCCCGGTGAACGGGGTGGTCGACGAGCCGGTGGGCTTCGGGGCCACCATGGCCGACGACGCGCTGGCGCGCTGGCTCGGGGAGCGGCCGCTGGTGGACCTGGCGCTGGTGGAGCTGGACCAGACGCAGGTCTTGCCGTTCCTGACCCGCACCAAGGAGATGCCCAGGGTCACCTCGGCCGTGCAGCAGAGGACGCTGCTCGCGCTGTTCCAGGAGATGATGAACCGGACGATGTGGGTCGACCTGGTGTTCCTCGCCGGGTTCGCCGGAGCGCTGGCCTTCAGCATCGTCTACAACGACGCGCGCATCGCTCTGTCGGAGAGGGCCCGTGAGCTCGCCACGCTGCGGGTGATCGGCTTCACCCATCGCGAGGTGGCGCGGCTGCTCTTCTCAGGGCTGGCGGTGGAGGTGCTGCTGGGGCTTCCCATCGGCGCGGTCCTGGGCGCGCTGATCGCCGCGGCGCTCAGCCCGGTGTTCAGCAACGAGACGGTGCGCTTCGCGGTCGTCACCACCCCCCGGACACTCGCCGAGTCGTCGCTGTTCATCGTGGGCGCGGCGGTGCTCAGCGCAGCGGGGGTGAACTGGCGCATCGGCAGGCTGGACCTCATCTCGGTCCTCAAGACGCGGGAGTGAGAAGCGTGAAGCGGCGAACCGTCATCGGCGTCTCGGCAGCGGCGGTGGTGGCCGGCGGCCTCGTCTGGACCGCGCTCCGGCCGCGCCCGGTCGTGGTCGAGGTGGAGACGGTGAGGCCCGGACCCCTACGGGTCACGGTGGACGAGGACGGGCGGGTCCGGGTCCGGGAGCGCTACGTCCTCTCCTCCCCGCTGAGCGGGACGCTGCTCCGGCCGTCGGTGCGCGCCGGAGACCCCTGCACCCCCGGGGCGACCCTGGCGCGCATCGTCCCGGTCGCCCCGCCGCTCCTCGACGCCCGGACCCGGTCCGAGGTGCTGGCCCGGGCGCGGGCGGCGGACGACGCCGCACAGCGGGCGGAGGCCACGCTGGCCCTCGCCCGGAACGAGCTGGAGCAGGGAGAGCGCAACCTCGCCCGGGCGCGGCAGCTGGGGGCCGCGGGGAGCATCTCGCAGGAGGCGATGGAGCGGATCCAGACCGAGCGTGCCGCTCGGGCCCGCGACGTGGAGGTGGCGGAGCGGGGGCGGGACGTCGCCCGGCACGAGCGCGACGCGGCGCGGGCGGCCCTGCTGCGCACGCAGGACCACCGCGGCCAGCCGGAGGACGTCTGGGAGGTCACCTGCCCGATCCAGGGCCTGGTGCTCCGGGTGCTGCAAGAGAGCGAGGCGGTGGTCCAGCCGGGGACGGCGCTGTTCGAGCTGGGCGACCTCGGCGCGATGGAGGCAGTGGCTGACGTGCTGACGACGGAGGCGGTGGCCATCCGTCCAGGCGCCGAGGTGGTCATCGACCGCTGGGGCGGCGAGGGCACGCTGCAGGCGCGGGTGCGGCGGGTGGAGCCGAGCGCCTTCACCAAGGTGTCCGCCCTGGGGGTGGAGGAGCAGCGGGTCAACGTGGTGGCGGACCTGGTGGACCTGCCCGAGCGGCGGCGAGGCCTCGGCGACGGCTTCCGGGTCGAGCTGCACGTGGTGACCGCCGACCTGCCCCGGGCGCTCCTGGTCCCGCTCGGGGCGCTGTTCCACCAGGGCGAGCGGTGGAGCGTCTTCCGGGTGGAGTCCGGGCGGGCGGCGCTCCGCCCGGTCACGGTGGGGCTGCACAATGCCCGGGTGGCCGAGGTGAAGGATGGGCTGGCCGAGGGAGACACGGTGGTGCTCTACCCCGGCGAGGCCCTGGAGGACGGAACGCGCGTCGCCCCTCGCGCGCGGCGCTAGGAGCCGCTTCGCGACCAGGAGCGGAGCGCGCGCAGCTGCGCGGTCTTCTTGGACTGGTGCTCCTCCATGCGCCGGAGGATGTCGTCCAGCACCGAGACCGCGTCGAGGATGTGCGGGCCCTTGTTGAGCATGACGCACTCGGCGCGTTCGCCCATCGCCGCGTCGGTCACCTCGGCCCGGCTGGGCACGCCGTTCTTCGCCAGCCCCTCGAGCACCTGGGTGGCCCAGATGGCGGGTACGTGAGCGGCCTCGCTGATCCAGAGCAGCTCCTCCTGCACCTCGGCCAGCCGCTGGTAGCCGCACTCCACCGCGAGGTCGCCGCGGGCGATCATCACCCCGGCGCGGTCGTGCTCCATCGCCGCCAGGAGCAGCGCAGGCATGGCGGCGAAGGCGTGGGTGGTCTCGATCTTGAGGATCAGCCCGAGGTGCGAGGCCCCGAGCCGGTCCAGCTCGGCGCGCAGCGCCCGGATGTCCTCGGGCCGCTGCACGAAGGACATGCCGACCAGGTCGGCGAGCTTCACCACCGTCGCCAGGTCGCGGCGATCCTCGTCGGTGAGGGCGGGGAGCTGGAGCGAGGTGTCCGGGACGTTGATCCCCTTCTCGCTGGCCAGCTTCCCCGAGGGGCGCGGGCCGCGCACGATGCGCAGCTCGAGCCGGTCCGGGTGCACCTCCACCGCCTCGGCCTGGAACTTCCCGTCGTCGAGCAGGACCCGGTGGCCGGGCCGCACCCGGGAGAAGAGCGCCGGCTCGGTGCACCCCACCTGCCCCGCCTCGACCAGCCGTCCCGAGGGGTCGCGCACCTCCGCGCGGCCGGGCTCGAGCGAGCGGGTGAGGACGAGGCGGTCGCCCTCCACCAGGGTGATGGGCATCTCGGGCTCGGGAAGCCCGAGCGGACAGGCGCCAGGGTCCGCCTCGGAGAGGTGGAAGCGGGTCTCGGGGACCACGAAGGCCTTCTGCTCGGCCTCGGCCCGGAGCACGTCGCCCTGCCGCTCGACGACGCGCAGCGTGCGGCGGAGTCCCCGGGCGTCGCGAAAGCGGAGCTCGGCACCGGGGTGCAGCCCCCGCGTCCAGTCGGCGGGGAACTGGAGCAGCGGTCCGGCCGCGGGCGGCCGTGCACCGGCCGGAACGATCCACACGGTGGTGGGAGCGAGGAGCTTCCCCCGGATGTCGCGGCGCAGCTTCCAGCTGATCACCGGGGGACCCGGGCTGAGCGGGCCGGTGCGGATCTTCGGCCCCCCGAGGTCCATGAGGATGCGGCAGGCCCGCCCGGTCGCCTTCTCCGCCGCGCGGAGGTTGGCGGCGATGCGGGTCCAGACCTCGGGCCCATCATGGGCGCAGTTGATGCGGAGGATGCCCATCCCCCGTTCGACCAGGGCGCGAACCAGGGACTCATCGCCGGCCAGCCCCGAATCCGCGGTGACCATGATGCGGACCGCGCGATCAGGCGGAGCGGGCCCGAGGAGCGCCTCGGCATTCCGGGCCAGCGCCCCCCGCCCCTGGACGAAGTCGGGGCCGCGCAGCTGCTCGCTGACCGGTGGCTGACCGGCGAGCGCCCGGAGCGCCCGGCGCACCGCCCGGAGCGTCGCCTCGACGTGGCCCTCGGCCCGCCCGAGCGAGGAGAGTCCGAGCTCGGCCAGCTCCTGCTGGAGACGGCGCAGATCATGGCTGCGGAGCGCGAGGTAGTGGTGCAGGTTCACCGCGCCGGCGCGGTGCGCACGGGCCAGCGGCTGCAGCTCCGCCGGGGAGGGCGTCGCGCGCTCCACCTCTCCGAGCAGCGGCTCGAGCTGCGACAGCGTGGCGGAGACGGATGGCTGGCTCATGCGACCTCTCTTTCACGGCCAGGTGACGGCGCGGTGAACCTGGGGACGACGGCCGCCTTCACCCACTGGACCAGGAGCAGATAGGTGGCGGTGGCGAGCACGAGGAAGAGGAAGAACGGTCCGGGGAGAGGCTCGAACCCGAGCGGCCCGGCGGCCGGGGTAAAGGGCAGCACCGCCGCGATGGCGACCACCGCCAGCGAGGTGGCGGTGAGCAGCGGACTCGGGCGGCTCCGCAGCGGGTTCCCGGCGGTGCGGATGACGAAGACCACCAGGACCTGGGTGGCCAGCGACTCGACGAACCACCCGGTGTGGAACAGCCGCTCCGAGGCGTGGAAGACGCCGAGGAGGATCCAGAAGGTCAGGAAGTCGTAGACCGAGCTCACCGGCCCGACGATCAGCATGAACCGCCGGACACCGCGGATGTCCCAGTGCTGGGGGCGGGCGAGGAAGGAGGCATCCACCCGGTCGCTGGGGATGGTCACCTGCGCCAGGTCGTAGAGGAAGTTGTTGAGGAGGATCTGGGTGGGGAGCATCGGCAGGAACGGCAGGAAGAGCGACGCTACCGCCATGCTCAGCATGTTCCCGAAGTTCGAGCTGGTCCCCATCAAGAGGTACTTCATGACGTTGCCGAAAGACCTCCGGCCCTCGACGATGCCGGTGTGGAGCACCCCCAGGCTACGCTCGAGCAGCACGATGTCCGCCGCCTCTCGCGCCACGTCCACCGCGGAGGCCACCGAGATTCCCACGTCGGCGGTGTGGAGCGAGGGCGCGTCGTTGATGCCGTCGCCGAGGAAGCCCACCACGTGGCCGCGGCGCCTCAGCGCCAGAAGGAGGCGCGTCTTCTGCTGGGGCGACACCCGGGCGAAGACCGGGTTGGCCTCGGCCACCTGTCCCAAGGCCGGATCGGTGAGCCGGTCGAGGTCGTCGCCCAGCACCACGTCGGACGAGTCGATGCCCACGCCCTGGCAGACGTGACGGACCACCAGCGGGTCGTCGCCGGAGAGGATCTTCACCGCCACCCCGTCCCTGCCCAGGCCGGCGACGGTCTCGGCCGCGTCGGGCAGCGGGGGGTCGAGAAAGGCGAGGAAGCCGGCGAGGCAGAGGTCCCGCTCGGAGTCGAGGCCGCAGCGCTCGTCCTCGCCGAGCGTGCGCGAGGCCACGGCGATGACCCGGAGCCCCTGGCTCGCCAGCGCCCGCTCGGTGGATTCGCAGCGGGCACGCGCCGCCTCGTCCAGGGCCTGCACCGCGCCGCCGCTCTCCCACCGGGTACAGGCCGAGAGCACGTTCTCCGGGGCGCCCTTGCAGACCAGCACCGGCCTTCCCTCGCGCGCCGCGGCCACGCTCACCCGGCGGCGCTCGAAGTCGAACGGCACCTCGTCCACGCGCTGCCAGTCCCCGGGCATCCCGTCCGGAGCGGCGAGGATCGCGTCGTCGAGGGGGTTCTTCAGCCCGGTCTGCAAGGTGCTGTTCACCCGGGCGAGGGCGAGCGCGCGGGGCGCGGCGGCCCCGGCGCCGTCCACCGAGCGCTCGAGTTCCATCCGTCCCCGGGTGAGCGTGCCCGTCTTGTCACTGCAGAGGATGTCGATGCTCCCGAGGTTCTGGATGGCAGGAAGGTGCTTGACGATGACCTTCGAGCGGGCCATCCGCACCGCGCCCTGGGCGAGGGTCACGGTGGTGATCATCGGCAGGAACTCGGGGGTGAGCCCCACCGCGAGCGCCACCGCGAAGAGCAGCGACTCGAGCGGCGGGCGGTGCTCGGCCACGCTCACCACCCCGATGAAGAGCACCAGGAAGAGGATGGTGCGGGTGATGAACAGGCTGAAGTCGCGGATGCCGTGCTCGAACGCGGTCGGCGGCGGGCGGTCGGCGAGCCGCGCGGCGATCGCACCGAGCTGGGTGTCGCCGCCGGTGTGCTCGACCACCGCCTGGGCGGTGCCGCTGGCGACCGAGGTCCCGGCATAGACGTGGGCCTGCGACACCCCGCTGCCCTGGGCGCTGGCGACGACCTCCTTTTCCACGGGCAAGGACTCGCCGGTGAGCGCCGACTCGACCACGTGCAGGGCCCGGGCGCTGAGCAGCCGCGCATCGGCGGGGACCAGGTCCCCGGCGGAGAGGCGGATGACGTCGCCGACCACCAGGTCGCGCCGGGGAAGCTCCACCCACCGGCCGTCGCGCAGCACGGTGGCCGTCGGCGCCACCTGGGCGCGTAGCCGCTCCACGGCCTTCGCCGAGCGGAACGACTGGACGAAGTCGACGGCGGCGCTGAGGACCACCATCGCCACGATGATGGCTGCGTCGACCCGCTGTCCGAGCGCGGCGGAGGCCGCCGCCGCCACCAGGAGGACGGCGAACAGCGGGTTGGAGACGCTGGCCAGCACCTGCCGGAACACCGAGGCGCGGGTATGCACCACGACCTCGTTCGGGCCCTCGATGGCGAGCCGCGCCGCCGCCTCGCCCGTGCTCAGTCCCGCGCCGGCGGGATCCTCGATGCTCCTCGGTTCCACGCTCGTCCGAAGCTCATGGCACGAGCGGAGCAGGAGGTCACGTGACGTCCATGTTGCCCGAAGGGCCTACGCCGGCAATTCACGGGCGGGTGGAAACCCTCGCCCGGGCGCCGGGAGCGACCTCTGAAGCCGGATGGCGCGGACGCCGGCACGGCGTGGGCCGTCCGGGTGCAGCGCCGGGACGACGGAGAAGCCGAGACCCGCGGCGACGAACCCGAGCAGCGAGGCGGTGGAGTCCGCAGCGAAGCGCTCCGGCTGACCGGGCGCATCGGCGCGGGTCACCAAGCTGATCGCCGAGCACGACCCGCTCAAGCCAGCCATCTGAAGGCCGGGCGCTCGAAGCCTCCCAGGGTGGTGTGGAGCCCACACCCACCTCCACGGGAGACGGCGGTGACGGAACGGACCCGAGTCCGGCAACTGTCCAGCGTAGGTTGGTGAGGGAACCCCCGGGGTGTCTCGATGCGCCGTCTGCTGTCGTCACTGCTGCTGGTCACCGTCGCCTGCTCGCTGGGGGACTACTCCGGCGGCGTGGGAAATCTGACGGTCGGAGCCGACGGCGGCTCGACCGGGGATGGCGGGGTGGTGCCGGGTGACCTGCCGTGCGACGTGGCGACGCTGCTCTCCACCCACTGCACCAGCTGCCACGGCTCGCCTCCGAGCGGCAACGCGCCGATGGCGCTCGACAGCCACGCGGCGCTCACCGCGATCTCCACCAGCTTCCCCGGCCAGACCTACGCGCAGCGGTCGCTCATCCGGATGCAGGACTCGGCCTCGCCGATGCCGCCCGGGGCCGGGGTGAGCGTCCCCTCCACCGACATCGCCACCTTCGCCAGCTGGGTCGACGCCGGCACTCCCACCGGGAGCTGCGCGCCGGCGGGAGACCCCGTGTTCAGCGCTCCTCCGCAATGCAGCAGCAACAAGGTCTGGACCCAGGGGACGAACGGCAGCTCGCAGATGCAGCCCGGGGTGGCCTGCATCGCCTGCCACGTCACCAGTGGCGATGCGCCGAACTTCGCCATCGCCGGCACCGTGTACCCGACGGGACACGAGCCGAACCAGTGCGACGGCTCGGCTGCCACCGGCGCGACCGTGACGGTCAAGGACAAGAACGGGACGTCGCGCTCGTTCACCGTGAACTCGGCCGGAAACTTCTACGGCGGCGCCAGTGGAGGCTGGCCGGTGTTCCCCATCACCGCGACGGTGAGCTTCAACGGGAAGACCCGCAGCATGGCCACCGCGGTGCCGAGCGGCGATTGCAACGGCTGTCACACCCAGAACGGGACCGCGGTGGGAGGAATCGCCGCGCCGCCTGGACGGATTGCGCTACCCTGAGCATGCCTTGAGACGCGCTCTGCTCGCGGTCACGGTGCTGGCCGGTGGCGTGGCGCATGCCTCGTCCATCTACCCTGCCGAGGTCCGCGCACACCTCGGGCTGTCCTACACCCCGGACTGCTCGCTCTGTCACGCCAACGGACAGACCGGTTTCGGCACGGTGACCACGCCGTTCGGCACCTCGATGCGGTCCCGCGGCCTGGTGGCACAGAACATCGCCAGCCTCGACACCGCGCTGGACGCGCTCAGCGCGGAGAGGAAGGACAGCGACGGCGACGGGGTGCCGGACATCGACGAGCTGAAGGCGGGGACCGACCCGAACGTGGCGGGCGGGGGCGCGGTTCCCCCTCCGAGCTACGGCTGCTTCGACGTGAGTGGCCAGCCCGGCTCTCCGCTCGCGCTGCTCCCGGTGGCCCTCGCCGTGCTGCTCCTGCGCGTCCGGCGGGTCAACACCGGCCCGGGGTTGCTCACCCCGGGGCCGTGCCGCCCGTCGCCCTGCAACCGCCGTCCTGGCTAGACCGCTCGTCCCCGCCCGAAGATGAGCGAGAGGACGGCGAGAATCAGGAACAGGACGAACAGCAGCTTGGCGATGCCCGCGGCGCCAGCGGCGATGCCACCGAAGCCGAAGACCGCGGCGATGATCGCGATCACGAAGAAGACTGCAGCCCAGTACAGCATCCGTGCGACCCCCTGCTGGAGTTGAACGGCTCCAAGCTGGGGTCCTCGATCCCTCCGCGGAAGTGGTGCTGTTCAACCAGCAACGGATTGCGCCGCGCACGCGGCGTGCCATCACCGTCCGGCCGCGGGGCCTCCGCCCTTGGGAGCGAGCGGCTGGACGCGGTCTCCGTCCGACAGCTCGGCGCTCGGGTTGAGGATCACCCGCTCCCCACCCTGGAGGCCGGAGAGGATCTGCACCCGGCGGCCGTCGTCCTCGCCGGGCTGCACGCGGAGGAGCTTCACCCGATCCTCGGGCTCGAGGCGGGCGACAAAGAGCGCGTCGCCGCGCCAGGCCAGGGCCTCCCCGGGGACGAGCGGCGTGCGCCGTCCCGGGAAGCGGAGCTTCACGTTCACGTAGCTGCCGGGGTACAGCCGCACCGGCTCGTTGGGGACGTCCATCTCCACGAGCATGGTGCGGGTGCGTGCGTCGATTCCCTGGGAGGTGCGGGTGACGCTGGCCTCGATGGGGTGCGCCGGGTCGTCCGGGAGGCTGATGCTCACCGGGGAGCCGCGGCGAATGTCGGCCGCATCGTCCTGTCCCACGTAGACCTGCACCCGCACGATGTGCATGTCGGCGATCTCGAACAGTGGCTGGACCGACTGGTTCGAGGACGTCCCCGCCGCCACCAGCGCGCCGGGGTCCACGTACCGCGCGGTCACCACCCCGTCGAACGGGGCCTTGAGCTGCTCGTACGCCTGCAGGGCCAGGAGGGACTGCAGCGTGGCCTTCGCCACCGAGAGCGCGCCCTCGGCGTTGTCCAGGTCCTGCTGGGCGATGAAGCCCTGTGGCCGGAGCGTGCGCAACCGCTCGGCCTGGAACTGCTTGACCTGGAGGTCCGCGCGGGCGCCAAGAACTTGTTGGTCGGTCTCCGGCGACTCGAGCCGGGCGAGCAGCTGCCCCTTCGTGACCCGGCTGCCCTTGTCCACCTTCACCTCGCGCACGTACCCGGCGACCTTCGAGTAGAGCGTGGACTGGGCCCAGCCTCGCACCTCGCCAGGGATGCTCAGGGTCCGGTCCGCGGGGGACAGCTCCACCTCGGCGACCCGGACCGTCGGGCCGCGGTCGAGCACCGTGGCGCGCTGCTCCCGCTCCTTCGCCTCGGCGCCTCGCCGGGTGTAGGCGATGGCCAGCACCCCGAGGATCACCGCCAGCACCAGCACCGCGGTTCCGATGGTGAGCGCGCGGGGCCGGGGCTGGGCCCTCTGCCCGGCGGGGGCGTCGGGCTTCACCGTCTGGTGCGGCTCGCTCATGCCAGCGCTCCGGGGTTTGCGCCCTGGCTCTCTTCCAGGAAGCGTTCGTCCAGCCGGTGCGCCTCGGGCTCCTTCCGGCGGAGGACCGAGTACACGACCGGCACGATGAAGAGGGTCACGAAGGTCGCCACGAGCAGGCCGCCGATCACCGCCCGGCCCAGCGGGGCGTTCTGCTCGCCGCCCTCGCCGAGCGCAAGGGCCATCGGCAGCATGCCCAGCACCATCGCCAGCGCGGTCATCAGCACCGGTCGGAGCCGGACCTTGCCTGCCTCGAGCGCCGCCTCGAGAGGGCCGAGGCGCCGCTGGCTCCGTAGCTCGTTGGCGTAGGACACCAGGAGGATGCTGTTCGAGACCGCGATGCCCACCGACATGATCGCGCCCATGAAGGACTCGACGTTGAGCGTGGTGCCGGTCACGGCGAGCATCCAGAGGATTCCCACCAGCGCGCCCGGGACGGCGGCGAGGATGATGAACGGGTCCAGCCACGACTGGAACAGCACCACCATCAAGAGATAGACGAGCACCACCGCGAGGAGGAGCCCCAGGCCGAGCGCGCTGAACGAGGTGCGCATGCTCTCGATCTGCCCCCGGACGGAGATCTTGATCCCCTTGGGGACCTCGCGCAGCGAGTCGATGGCCTTCTGGATGTCACTGGCCACCGAGCCGAGGTCACGGCCCTCGGGCGCGGCCTGGACGTTGATCACCCGCTGGATGGTGGAGTGGTTGACCGAGGCGAGCGTCTTGCCCGGCGAGAGCCGGGCGAAGGTCCCGAGATAGAGGCTCGACGCGGGCCTCGCGGCGTCGGTGAGACCGCGGGTGAGCGTCTGGCTGACCGGCTGCGACCCGGACTGGTTGAGCGGGGTGGCGAGCAGGTCGCTGGTGCTCCGCATCTTGGGAAGCGGGGTCTGCACGGCCACCAGGTAGTTCACGTTGTTCTGGGGGCTGAGCCAGAAGTTCGCGTTCACCAGCGAGCTGCTGGCCAGCGAGGTGAGCAGGTTGTTCGCCACGTCGCGCTGGGTGAGCCCCACCTGGGCGGCCCGGATCCGGTCCACGTCGAGGTTCAGGGTGGGGTAGTCGAGCACCTGGGGGATGCGCACGTCGACGATGCCTGGGATCCGTCGGAGCCGGGCGGCGAGCTGCCGGCCCACGGTGAAGCCCTTGTCCAGATCGTTGGACTCGATGACCACGTCGATGGGCGCGGGCAGACCGAAGTTCAGCACCTGGGTCACGATGTCCGCGGGCTGGAAGTAGAGCGAGCTCCCGGGGAAGTCCCTCGCCAGCTCCTGGCGGATGCGCCGCATGTACTCGCGGGTGGGGTGGTGGTCGGGCTTGAGGGAGATGAGGATCTCGGCGTCCTGCGGCCCGATGTTGTCGGTGGAGACGAAGGCCAGGTTGTACGAGAGCGGGATGCCGATGTTGTCGTTCAGCGAGGCCAGCTCACGGGCAGGGATGATCTCCCGGATCTTCCGCTCCGCCTCGAGCACCAGGCGCTCGGTGTCGGTGATCCGTGTCCCCATCGGGGCGCGGAAGTGGAGCCGCATCAGGCCCGCGTCCACCTCGGGGAAGAAGTCGAGCCCGATGAACACCGGCAGCACCGCGGACACCAGGACCACCAGGGCGAAGGTGGCGAGGATCCACGGGCGATGGTGGAGCGCCACGCCAAGCAGGCGTCCGTAGCCCCCCTGGAAGCGCTCGAAGCGCGCGTCGCGCCAGCGGTTGAAGCGAGCGAAGAGGCCGGTCCCTTCGGTCTCGGCGTGCGCGTCCTCCGGCTCCAGCAAGCGGGCGAGCGCGGGGACCAGGGTCCGGCTCAGCACGTAGGAGGCAAGCATCGAGAACACCACCGCCACCGCCAGCGGGGTGAAGAGGTAGCGGGCCGGCCCGGTGAGGAGCACCACCGGGAAGAAGACGATGCAGATGGTGAGGGTGGCGGCCAGGGCCGGGGTGGCGACCTCGTGCGCTCCATCGAGGATGGCGACGGTGAGCCGCTTCCCGGAGGTGCGGTTGCGGTGGATGCTCTCCACCGCCACCGTGGCATCGTCCACCAGCATGCCGATGGCGAGCGCGAGCCCCCCGAGCGTCATGAGGTTGAGGGTGTTGCCAGTGACGAAGAGCCCGGCGATGCCCACCAGGATGGCCAGGGGGATGGAGCTGGAGACGATGGCCACGCTCCGGAAGCTCCCCAGGAAGAAGAGGATCATCAGCGAGACCAGGATGGAGCTGATGACCGCCTCGTGGAGCACGTTGGAGAGAGCCGCCCGGACGAAGATCGACTGGTCGAAGTCGAGCTTGAGGGCGATGCCGTCCGGCGCCGCGGCCTGGATCGACGGAAGCAGGTCCTTCACCCCGTCCACCACCGCCAGGGTGCCGGCGTTGGAGTGCTTGAGCAGCACGATGTAGCTCGCCCGGTTCCCGTCGATGTGAACGATGTTCTGCTGGACGGCGAACCCATCCCGTACGTGGGCCACGTCACGGAGGAGCACCGGCGCGCCGTTCACCACCTTCACCGGGAGGGAGTTGAACTGGTCGACCGTCGAGGGGCTGGAGTTCAGCTTAACGTTGTACTCGGTGCTGCCGATCTGGGCGGTCCCGGCGGGGATGATGACGTTCGACTGGAGCAGGGCGGTGACCACGTCGCTCGGGCTCAGGCCCTTGGCGGCGGTGGCGCTGGGGTCCACGTCCACCATGATCTGCCGCTGCTTGCCCCCGTAGGGTCCGGGGATGGAGGTGCCGGGGATGGTGAAGAGCCGGACCCGGAGGAAGTTCAGTCCGTAGTCGAACAGCTGCTGCTCGCCGGCGGTCTGGCTGCTCACGGTGATCTGCGCCACCGGAACGTTGCCGGCGTTGAACCGGAGCACGTTGGGGGGCTGGATCCCCGGGGGCATGATCCGGCTGGCGGTGAGCGACACCGAGGTGATCTGGGAGATGGCGGTGCCCAGATCGGCGTCCGGCTCGAAGTAGAGCTTGAGCAGCCCCACCCCGGCGATGGACTGGGACTCGATGTGGGTGATGCCGTCGATGACCGTGGAGTAGGCGCGCTCGCTGATCAGGACGATGCGCCGCTCCATGTCCTCGGCCGACAGCCCGGGGTAATTCCACACCACGATGACCACCGGAATGTCGATGGATGGGAAGATGTCGGTCCGCATCCGGGTGACCGAGAGCAGCCCGGCGATGAAGATCAGCGCCGAGAAGACGGCCACGGTGTAGGGCCGGCGCAGTGCCAGCCGGACGATCCACATGAGAGACCCCGAGCCTCCAGAGCGAAGCTTCTTACGAATGACCGCCCGGACGCGAGCCCACCGGTCCGGTCATTGGTCACATGCGGCCACCGCACCACGAGCAACCCTTGCCATCACAACGTTTCCCGGGCCCGGGTGTCGGGCCTGCGGACGAATGAACACCTCCCAGGAAAAAGGTGCGCGCCGGTCAGGACTGGAGCATGAGGGGTCCGTGTTCCCCCGCGCCACGCTCCTCGTGCTCCTCATGGCAGCCGTTCCGGGGTCGGCCCGGGCACAGTCGCCGGCCGCGGACGCCGGTACAGCCGCCCCGGCGGCGCCCCCACCCGATGCTCCCAACGTGTTGCATCTGGACGAGGCGGTCCAGACGGCCATCAAGAACCAGCCGCAGCTCATCCAGGCCCGGGCGAACGCCTCGGCCGCCGAGGGCCGGGTCATCCAGGCCCGGTCACCGCTGCTGCCCCAGGTGACGCCTCAGGTGTCGTGGACCCGGAGCTACCGGGCCCTGACCTCGGCGACCACCGGTGGCACCGGCACCACCTCGAACGTGGCCCAGTGCGTGAGCAGCACCTGCAACACCTGGCGCTTCGGCGTGGCGGGGAGCCAGACGCTCTGGGATCCCTCCACCTGGGCGGGCTGGGAGTCCCAGCAGCGGAGCGCCGACTCGCTGAACGCCACTGCGGCCGCCACCCTGAACAACGTCATCCTGAACGTCCGGACCTACTACTTCCTCGCACGCGCCACCCGCGACCTGGTCTGGGTGGCAGACCAGACGTTGAAGAATCAGGTCACCCACCAGCAGCAGGTGGAAGGCTTCGTCCGCGTGGGAACGCGTCCGGAGATCGACCTCGCGCTGGCCCGACTGAACGTGGCCAACGCGCGGGTGCAGCTGATCAACGCCCAGAACAACGACCACATCGCCAAGGCCCAGCTCAATCAGGCCATGGGGTTGCCCCAGGGCACCGACTACCAGGTGGCCGGCGACGAGCTCCCTCCGGTGGACGTCGAGGACCGGCCGCTCCCCTTCCTCTTCGACCAGGCCCTCTCCTCCCGGCCGGAGATCGCCTCGTTCGAGTACGCCAGGCAGGCGTCGGGGAAGACGCTCGACTCGGCGCGGTGGGGCTGGAGTCCGACCATCGGCTTCAGCGGGAGCTACTTCAAGGCCGGACCCGAGCTGAGCGCGCTGGCGGACAGCTGGGCCTTCGGATTCACCCTCTCCTGGTCGCTGGTGCAGGGCGGCTTGACCGTCGGCCGGGTGCGCGAGGCCGAGCAGAACCTCGTGTCGTCGACCGCTGCGCTCACCGGCGAGCAGCTCCAGGTCCGCTTCGACGTGGAGCAGGCGGAGGCCACGCTGCTCGGCAACAAGGAGAGCGTGGTCGCCGCCCAGGACGCGGTGGACAACGGCAAGGAGCAGCTCCGTCTCGCCGAGGGCCGGTACCAGGCCGGGGTGGGCACGATCATCGAGCTCAGCGACGCCCAGGTGCAGCTGACCAACGCCGCGGCCCAGCTGGTCCAGGCGCAATACAATCTCGCGACCGCGCGAGCCCGGCTGCTGGCGGCGCTCGGCCGGCAGGAGTGATCGTGGCCGAGACCTCGCCCGAGCAGCCGCCCCCGTCCCCGGCGCCGCGGCGCGTCCGCCGCTGGTGGATTCTCCTGGGCATCGCGCTGGTCGCGGTCCTCGGCGTCTTCCTCCTCCGCCGCGGGAAGGGTTCCGCCGGCCAGCAGGCGGGTGGCCAGGGTGCGCAGGCCCGGGCGGTCCCGGTGGGCGTCTCGGCAGCGGAGAAGCGCGACGTGCCGATCTGGGTGGAGGGCCTGGGGAACGTCACCTCGCTCGCCACGGTGACCATCCGTCCGCGGGTGAGCGGGCAGATCCTCTCCGTCGCCTTCCAGGAGGGAGGCCGGGTGAGGACCGGGGACCTCCTGGTCCAGCTGGATCCCCGGCCATTCAAGATCGCGCTCGAGCAGGCCGAGGCCACCACCGCCCGGGACGCCGCGACGCTGAAGAACGCCCAGCGCGACCTCGCCCGCTACAAGGACCTGAGCGCGCAGAAGCTCATCGCCCAGCAGCAGTACGACCAGCAGCTGGCCACGGTGGATCAAGCCCGGGCCACGGTGGCGCTGGACCAGGCGGCGGTGGACAACGCCCGACTCAACCTGCAGTTCTCGAGCGTGACCTCGCCCATCGACGGCATCGCCGGCGTCCGCCAGGTGGACGTGGGGAATCTCGTATCCCCCACCGACGCGAACGGCATCGTGGTGCTGACCCAGATGGACCCCATCGCGGTGCTCTTCACCCTCCCCCAGGACGACCTCCCGAGGGTCGCCGAGGCCTCCTCCAAGGGGCCGCTCACGGTCGAGGCGTGGGACCGCGGCGGGCTGACCAAGCTCGGCACCGGCAAGCTCACGGTCATCGACAACCAGGTGAACGCGGGGACGGCGACCATCCGGCTCAAGGCCGAGTTCCCCAACCCCGACCTCCGGCTCTGGCCCAGCCTCTTCGTGAAGGCGCGGATGCAGCTGCAGACCCGGGAGGGCGTGGTGGTCGTGCCGACGCCCGCGATCCAGCGCGGTCCGAACGGCGTCTTCGTCTACGTCGTCAACCCGGACAGCACGGTGGCGGTGCGCAACGTCCAGGTCGACACCATCCAGGGGCCGCTGGCCATCGTCACCCAGGGCGTGCAGCCGGGGGACCGGGTGGTGGTGGACGGGCAGAACCAGCTCCGCGCCGGCGCGAAGGTGGATCCGCGGCCGGTGGCGCCGCAGGGCGCACCCACCGAGCAGCAGCGACCCGTCGTCCCGCCGCAGGCCGAGCGCGCTCAGCCGGATGCCCACGGGCAGCGAGCGCCACAGCCGCTGCAGGCGCCGCAGCGGCGGCAGGCCCGTCAGGGACAGGAGCAGGCGCCGCCTCGCGAGGCAAGCGTGCAGTGAGCATCAGCGCGCCGTTCATCCGCCGGCCGGTGGGGACCACCCTCCTCACCGTGGGTCTCACGCTGGCGGGACTGGTCGCCTTCCGCCAGCTGCCCATCTCCGCGCTGCCCCAGGTGGAGTACCCCACCATCGTGGTCTCGACCGCCTTCCCCGGGGCGTCGGCCGAGACGATGGCTTCGAGCGTCACCGCGCCGCTCGAGCGGCAGTTCGGGCAGATTCCCTCGCTCGCCCAGATGACCAGCGTGAGCAGCGCGACCAGCTCGCAGGTCACGCTCCAGTTCACGCTCGACCGGAACATCGACTCGGCACAGCAGGACGTGCAGGCGGCGATCAACGCGGCGTCGAGCGTGCTCCCGGCCAACCTCCCGGCCCCGCCCACCTACAGCAAGAGCAACCCGGCCGACGTCCCCATCCTCACCCTGTCCATCACCTCCGACACCTTCCCGCTGCAGAGGGTGAACGACTACGCCGACAGCATCCTGGCGCAGAAGATCAGCCAGGTCTCGGGCGTGGGCCTGGTCACGCTCGGTGGAGCGCAGCGCCCGGCGGTGAGGGTGCAGGTGGACCCCGAGGCGCTCGCCGGCACCGGCCTCACCCTGGAGGACGTGCGGACGGCGCTGGTCGCGGCGAACATCAACGCGCCCAAGGGAACGCTGGACACGCCGCGCCAGGAGTACACCCTGGCCACCGACGACCAGCTCAGCGACGCGAAGTCCTTCGCCCCGATCGTCCTGGCCTACAAGAACGGCGCGCCCCTGCGGCTGCAGGACGTGGCGGCTCCCATCGACGGGGTGGAGAACTCCCAGCTCGCCGGCTGGGCCAACGACCAGCGGGCGATCATCCTCAACGTCCAGCGCCAGCCCGGGGCCAACGTCATCGCGGTGGCGGACCGGGTGAAGGCCCTGCTCCCGCAGCTCGGGGCCAGCCTCCCGCAGGGCATCCAGGTGTCGATCCTCGCCGACCGCACCGAGACGGTGCGGGCCAGCGTGGCGGACGTGGAGTTCACCCTGGTCCTCACCATCTTCCTGGTGGTGGCGGTGATCTACCTCTTCCTCCGCAACCTCCGGGCCACCACCATCCCCGGCATCACCGTGCCCCTGAGCCTCATCGGCACCTTCGGGCTGATGTACCTCCTGGGGTACAGCCTGAACAACCTGTCGCTGATGGCGCTGACCATCTCCACCGGCTTCGTGGTCGACGACGCCATCGTGATGATCGAGAACATCAGCCGCTTCATCGAGGAGGGTGAGTCGCCGTTCCAGGCGGCGCTCAAGGGGGCCGGGCAGATCGGCTTCACCATCGTCTCACTCACCGTGTCGCTGGTGGCGGTGCTGGTGCCGCTGCTCTTCATGACCGGGCTCATCGGCCGGCTGTTCCGCGAGTTCGCGGTCACCCTGTCCCTGGCCATCGGCGTCTCCGCCCTGCTCTCGCTGACCCTGACGCCGATGATGTGCGCCTGGATCCTCAAGCCCGAGCCCCCGCCGGAGCAGCGCGGGCGGTTCTACGCCTGGAGCGAGCGCACCTTCCAGCGGATCATCGCCGCGTACGGGCGGGGCGTGGACTGGGTGCTCCGGCACCAGCCACTCACCCTGGCGATCACCGTGGGGACGTTCCTGCTCACGGTGGTGCTGGCGCTGATCATCCCCAAGGGCTTCTTCCCGGTGCAGGACACCGGGCTGCTCACCGGCATCACCGAGGCCGGTCCCGACGTGAGCTACGGCCGGATGGCCGAGCTGCAGCAGCAGGTGGTGAACGTCCTCCGCGAGGATCCCGACGTGGCCGGGGTGGCCTCGTTCATCGGCGCGGACGGGAACAACCCCACCACCAGCAGCGGCCGGCTGTCGATCACCTTGAAGCCGCGCGAGGACCGGAAGACGACCGCAACGCAGCTCATCGCCCGGCTCCAGCCGAAGCTCGCCCAGGTGGGCGCGATCTCCACCTACCTCCAGGCGGTGCAGGACCTCCAGATCGAGACCCGGGCCAGCCGCACGCCCTACCAGTACACGCTCGAGGACGCCGACCCGGCCGAGCTCGCCGAGTGGGCACCGAGGCTCCTGGCCAAGCTCCGCAGCCTGCCAGAGCTGAAGAGCGTGGCCACCGACCAGCTGGGACTCGGTCCTTTGACCTTGCTCGACATCGACCGGGACACCGCCTCGAGGCTGGGCATCTCCACCCAGGCCATCGACGACACGCTGTACGACGCCTTCGGCCAGCGGCAGGTCTCCACCATCTTCACCCAGCTCAACCTCTACCGGGTCATCCTCGAGGTGAACCCCGAGCTGGCCAAGGGCCCGCGGGCGCTGGACCGGATCTACGTCCGCAGCGCGACCGGGAGCCCGGTGCCCCTCTCGGCGGTGGTACAGCGGGTGGAGACCACCGCGCCCCTCACCATCAACCACCAGGGACAGTTCCCCTCGGTGACGCTGTCCTTCGACACCGCACCCGGCCAGTCGCTCGGTGCGGCGGTCAAGGCCATCCGCGAGGCCACTGGCGCGCTCCAGATGCCGCGGGGACTCCACGCCGCCTTCCAGGGGACGGCGCAGGAGTTCCGCGACAGCCTGGCCAACGAGCCGATCCTGGTCCTGGCGGCGCTGATCACCGTCTACATCGTGCTGGGGGTGCTCTACGAGAGCTACATCCACCCCATCACCATCCTCTCCAGCCTCCCCTCCGCCGGGGTGGGCGCGCTGCTGGCGCTGATGCTGTGCGGGATGGAGTTCGACATCGTGGCGCTGATCGGGATCGTCCTGCTGATCGGCATCGTGAAGAAGAACGCGATCATGATGATCGACTTCGCGCTGGAGGCGGAGCGCGAGGAGAAGCTCTCGCCCGCCGAGTCGATCAAGAAGGCCTGCCTCCTGCGCTTCAGGCCGATCATGATGACCAGCTTCGCCGCGCTCCTGGGTGGACTCCCCCTGGCGCTGGAGGGCGGCACCGGGAGCGAGCTCCGCAAGCCGCTCGGGGTCAGCATCGTGGGCGGCCTGCTCATCAGCCAGGTGCTCACGCTCTACACCACCCCGGTCATCTACCTGTACATGGAGCGCCTCGGGCGGTGGGTGGCAGCGCGGCGACAGCAGGGGAAGGCGGGGACGGCGCCGGAGGGCGTCCCGGGATGACCACCGAGGACTCGGTCACCGAGCCGCGGACCCAGTCGGGGATCAGCGAGCCTTTCATCCGCCGGCCGATCGGCACCTCGCTGCTCGCCGCCGCGGTGCTCCTCCTCGGCGCTGCGGCATACACCCAGCTGGCGGTGGCCCCGCTGCCCCGGGTGGACCTGCCCACCATCTCGGTCAACGCGAACCTCCCCGGCGCGAGCCCGGAGACGATGTCCTCGGCGGTCGCCACCCCGCTCGAGCGGCGCCTGGGGCGCATCGCCGGCCTCATCGACATGACCTCGACCAGCTCGCTCGGATCGACGTCCATCACCCTGCAGTTCGACCTCGACCGCGACCCGGACGCGGCGGGGCGGGACGTGCAGGCGGCGATCAACGCCGCGGCGGCGGACCTGCCCACCAACCTCCCCTTTCGCCCCAACTACCGGAAGGTGAACCCCAGCGACACGCCGATCATGATCCTCGCCCTCACCTCGCAGACCCTGCCGCTGCCGCAGGTCTTCGACGCGGCGGACACGGTGCTGGCGCAGAAGATCTCCCAGCTGGAGGGAGTGGGGCAGGTCTTCGTGGGCGGCGGGCAGCAGCCGGCGGTGCGGGTGCAGGTGGACCCCGAGGCCGCGGCAGGCGTGAACCTCACCCTGGCCGACGTCCGGGCCGTCCTGACCTCCGCCTCGGTGAACCGTCCCACCGGCAAGGTGGCCGGCGAGCTGCAGAGCTCCACCCTGGCCACCGACGACCAGCTGTTCCGCGCCGACCAGTACCGGGAGCTCCTGGTGGCGCGGACCCCCGGCGGGTCGGTGCGGCTGGGCGACGTGGCCCGGGTGGAGGACAGCGTCCAGAACACCCGGGTGGCGGGCTGGACCAACGGGGTGCGCTCGGTGCTGATCATCGTCCGGCGGCAGCCCGGGGCGAACATCATCGACACGGTGGAGCGGATCAAGGCGTTGCTCCCCACCCTGGCCTCCTCGGTCTCTCCGGCCATCGACATCCAGGTGGCCTCGGACCGGACGCAGACCATCCGCGCCTCGGTGAGCGACGTGGAGCGCACCCTGCTCCTGAGCGTGGTGCTGGTGACCCTGGTGGTGTTCCTCTTCCTCCGCTCCGCCCGGGCGACCGCCATCCCCAGCGTGGCGGTGCCGCTGTCCATCCTCGGCACCTTCGCGGTGATGTGGCTCCTGGGCTACAGCCTGAACAACCTCTCGCTGATGGCGCTCACCATCTCCACCGGCTTCGTGGTGGACGACGCCATCGTGGTGACCGAGAACATCGCCCGCTACGTCGAGGCCGGGATGCAGCCGTTCGAGGCGGCGCTGCGCGGAGCCCGGGAGATCGGCTTCACCATCGTCTCGATCACCGTGTCGCTCCTGGCGGTGTTCATCCCCATCCTCCTGATGGGGGGCATCGTGGGGCGGCTCTTCCGCGAGTTCGCGGTCACCCTGGCGGTGGCAATCCTCATGTCGGCGGTGGTGTCGCTGACCGTGACCCCGATGATGGCCTCCCGCCTGCTCCAGCCGGCGCACCAGCGGCCCCGGGGGAGGCTCTACCGATGGTCGGAGCGCGCGTTCCAGGCGGTCTTCTCCGGATACGACCGCTCGTTGCGCTCCGTGTTGGCGCACGCCTGGCTGATGCTGGGGGTGGTGCTGGGCGCGGTGGCGCTCACCGTCTTCCTCTTCGTCCGCATCCCCAAGGGGTTGTTCCCCCAGCAGGACAACGGGCTGCTCGTCGGGTTCAGCGAGGCCCCGCAGGACGTGAGCTACCAGACGATGAGGGACCGTCAGGCGGCGGTGAACCAGATCGTCGGTCAGGACCCGGACATCTCGAGCGTGGTGTCGTTCATTGGGGGAGGTCCGGGCGGCGGCGGGGCGA
>DATKKF010000006.1:0-21009 GCA_035543115.1 Myxococcaceae bacterium | reverse complement strand
TCGGTTACGGAGGGCGTCCCTCGATGAGAGGGGTTGTCGGCCTCGGGGAGTGGCTCAGCCTGGTAGAGCACTTGGTTCGGGACCAAGGGGTCGCAGGTTCGAATCCTGTCTCCCCGACACGCTGAAGGGGTCGGAGTCGCTGAGGAAATCTCTCGGCTGCTCCGGCCCCTTCGGCATTTCCGGGCCCGCGGCTAACACCGGGGTCACAGGTGCGGAGGCCGCCCGCCGTCGCGGCGTCTCGGCCGTGGCGAGGTGTCCATACGTGGCCTCCGTGAGCTTCGGGTCCCGGTGCCGGAGCAACCTCTGGACGACCACCAAAGGCACGCCGGAGCGGAGGAGCAGGGTGGCCGTCGTGTGCCGGAGGTCGTGGAAACGGATGGGCCTCACCGGTTTCGGCCAGAGCTTCATCCGACAGCGAGGGCAGCGGAGGAGCGCGTTGTCCTGGTGCTCCTCGACGTGGCCGCAGCCCTTCCGCCGGCAGACGTGACAGGTGATGCGGAGGGAGAGTGCAACCGAGAGCGCGCAAGTGAGCCGCTCGTGACCTGCCCCCCGTCGCTAGCCCACTCGTAGTGGGAGGCCGAGCGCGGCGTCGCGCGGTTGACGTCGACCAGGGCGTGACAGGCGGGCGGAGCTCGGAGAGCGGCCGGCCACTCATTCGCGGCGAAGAGAAGAGGAAGCCCGCTGACGTTGAACTCGATCCGTCGTGTGTCAGATGGACAGGTCCGCTTGACCCTCGATGAAGCGCTGCTCGAGCCTGGGGCGCTCGCCTGCGGGCCACCGTTGAACGGTGTGAATGACGCGATAGCGCAAGGGTCCGCCATCCGGGCTCAGGACTTGACTGATGGGACGCGGGATGCAGACGAACTCGACGGCAAGCCCTTCGGCCTTCGCAGTCACGACGGCATAGCCGTGGCCACCCATGTCGATGAATTCGAGATGGGGCGCGTTGTCGGGGTTGGTCAAAGACCGCGCTGCCACGAGGTCGCCGGAGCGCGCATATTCGAGCGCGCTGCGAACGCCGCGCTTGAGCGTGAGATTGACCGTGGATTCATACCGCGCGTTCTCCCGCTCGACGGTGAACAGTGGCCTGAGCGGATGGCCCTTCAGTTTGTGCTCGAGCGCCTCTGCCAAACCGGGCGCCGAAATGGACCCGCAGATGAACGCGATCCCGATGGGCTCGAAGGGCAGGGGAGGAAGGCTCTTCGCCGCGTACCCGGCCCAGAAGCTGTGTCGGTCCCCCGAGACCGTGACGAATCCCTCGATCCGCTGGTCGCGAACGAAATCGTACAGCTCGGTGCGCTCGCAATAGCTCGAGCCCAGGTCTCCGCCACCGAAGCATGCATACCCCGCTCCCGGCCACGCGCTCTTCGCCAGACCCGCGGGCAAGTTCTGAGGGTCGGCCCGCCTGTCGAGCGTGCCGTTCGAGGCTCCCCAGATCTTCCACGTCGCCGTGGACCCGGCGAGCGTTCGCTTGAACCACGCCTTCTGCTCGCGGCCGAGGATCGTCATCGGCGGCTCTTGCTTGCGGAAATTGGGAATCGTCTTGGAGCCGACCGCGATGGTCTCGGGCGGCCTGTGGTCGTGATGTGCGCGGCCGGCGTCCAGGACTTCCATCGCCTCCTGCGGAAAGAAGAACGGGAAGTCGTCCAGATCGAGCGGGTCGGTCTCGGGCCGCGAGGCCGGATCTTCCATGGCAAAGCTGTGCATGTCTGTCAGGATCAACTCGACGTGCGCCCCGAACCGCATCGCGCGGTACGCGGTCATGCTGGCGATCGCGGCGCGGTTGTTGGGCTCGTCTCCCAGACCGTCCGCGTCGACCCGCTGGATCGGCGCGGCCTTCACCGCGGGCGGATCGAATCGGTCGAGTCCCGGTCCAGAGGCCTTGGCGACCCGGGACGGGATGAACTCCCACCACGCCTGGTTGGCCGCGACGCGCAGCGGCTGCGCAGGCTCTGGCGGCCCGCTGTACTTGATGGTGCTCTGCCAGCCTTGCCACGAGAACTCGTGGTTGTCGCCGATGCAGACGAATGGCCACCAGGCCCGGGCATCCTGGATGTCCGGATCGGCGAGGTGACCGCGATACACGGCGCGATAGCCCTCGAGCGTGGTCGGCACATGGAAATTGCCGACCTTGCGTCCGTCGGGGATCCGGCAGACCTCGTAGACCGTCCGGTCGTAACGGTGCGCGACCTCCTCGGGATACTCGACGACCTCGTAGATGAAGTCGCCCAGGTGCAGCACGAAGTTCAGCCGCTGATGGGCGGGCGCGTGCCGGTCTTCCCAGAGCATGCGCCGCCACGCGTGCTGTTTGCCCTCGTTGACCGACTGGCACGAGACGAAGGCGAAGCGGACCGCGCGCGGGTCGTCCCGGTGAGGTGCGGTGATGGTCCGGCCGATGCGACTGCCGTCGCCCTTGGTGTCGACGAATCGATACCAGTAGACGGTGGCTGGCTTGAGGCCCGCGGCGAGCACCCGGCAGGTCCAATCGGATTCGGCGAGAACTGGCGCGCGCGCCCTCGCTACCACCTTGCGGAACTCAGAATCGAGCGCGACCTCGGCGGTGAGCATCGCGCGCTCCGTCGGAGTGAACGGCCGGCGCGTCCACAGAATGACGCTGTCTGGCTCGGGGTCACCCGATGCGACGCCTTCCGGAAAGAGGTCGCGTCGCTCGCGCCACCTGGGCACTGCTGGGACGGCCGGCCTTACCCAGGCCAGTGTCGCCCCGACCGCGGCCGCTCTTTCAAGAAAATCACGACGGGTCAGTGTGTGCATGACTGTGGTGACGCACGAGAGCCGCTGCGGATGGCAGGAACAGCAGTCAGGCGTTGGAGCCCAGGCGTAGACCCTTCGTGGCGATCGTCACCTTCCACAGGTTTGTGCACGGCTTGAGGGCACGCCCATGTCCCCGGTCTCCGCGGCTTCCGCTTCGGTGGACAGGCATCGCGTGTGCTCCCCTCGGTGACCGAGCAGGTGGCGGCGGCCGGCGGGTCTACTCCAAGGATAGCGTCGCCCGGCGCGCGGTTGCGATGCCGACCAGGCGAACTGCAGCCTCGTGCAGGCAGTTCGCTGCACAGCTGCATCCACGCCGTTGCGCGCCCGGGTGACGAGTCGGTCCACCGTGGCGGCAGCGTGCCCGCCGGCCAGGAGAGCTGGCGACGCTCAGGGAATCTGCCCGCGGATCTCGCCCGGCTTGCAGGCCGCGGTGTGGAGGTTCACGTAGGCGCCTCCGCTCTTCAGAGCCTGCACGAAGCCGGCGAAGTCGGCCGGAGCGCCCTGCGCGGCGACGTAGTCCGCGGCCGTGAAGGTCTTGTTGATGGGCGAGGTCAGGTCGCCGGAGAAGGGGAGCACCACCGGCCCGGCCACTCCCGGCTTGCCGGCGTGGATGTGTGCGGCGGTCGCCGGACCGGACAGCCCGGAGTAGGACACCGTCGCGGTGAGCGAGGACTCGTCCGGGGAGACGGTCACGTTCCCGCTTCCCTGGGCGCCCGCGCCAGCCGCGGCACACGGCGGGACCTCTTCGCCTGGTGTCAGCGCAAACGTCTTGACCCCCAGCGGCTTCTCGCTGGCGGACTTCTCGGTGGCGCACCCCATCAGCATTGCCAGGCTCAGCAGGACCAGCGTGCGATTGCTCGGCATGACACCCTCCCGGCGAACGACTCCAGCGCACAAGACTCCCCGCCAGACACCAGATGGCAACGACCGTTGCGGGCGAGGGAGCGCCACTGGATGGCGTTCGGTCGGGACTGTCCGGTAGCGGCCGGACGGGGGAGGGGCACCGGGTCCCGCCCCGCTCAGAAGGCCCAGCCGAGCACCGCCTGCTCGCCCAGGATCCGACTCCGGAGGGAAGGCGCCGGTGCTCGAGGATGGCCTGTACGGTGGCCGCGAGCGCGAAGACACCTCGGGGACGAGGACGTGGAAGTGGGGCGTCAGCTGCCGGGCCGCGCGTAGGCCGCGGTCCCGTCGCCTGCCGAGCTCGCCGCCCTCCGACCCGTTCAGCGCAGGTCAACACCCGCCGGGCGCCGCGGCGGCGGCCACGCGCCGTTCATATCTTCGCCCGGGGCGGGAAAGCGGGTCACCCGCTCCGCACATCACCCGGAGGTGACGCGAATGCAGGGCTCGGACATGCCGCACCAGGGTGGTGTCCTCAGACGGTGACGGCGACGGCGGCCGGGAGACTGTTCGAGTGGTGGCAGGGCGTCGTGTCTTCGGCTTTCCGACCCGTGCCGTCGCCGAGCTGGCCCTTGCCGCGATCGCTACCGCGCGAGCTCCGCGCGCGCCAGCACTGCCTCGCGTCCGGCGCGCACCAGCGGATTCATCTCCAGCGCGTGGGAGAGGCTCTCGCGCGCGCGCTCCGGGTCGTCGGCAAGCCCCTGCAGACGCGCCCGGATGACCCACAGGGAGGGGTCGCGGGGCTGGAGCTTCACCGCCTCGTCGAGCAGGCCGAGGCCGCGGTGCGCCTCCTCGACGTGCGGCCTGCCGCCTCGCTTGAGGAACGAAGCTCGGACCACCGCCGACTCGGCGAGGAGCGCACGGGCCGTGACGTCGTCCGGCCGCTCCGAGACCAGCGCGGTGAGCTGCTGTTCCGCGCGGGTGAGCGTCGGGGTGGGATCCAGGCCCTGGAACAGGAGCCAGCTGGCCTCGCTGAGCGGCAACAGCGCCCTCGCTTCGTTCAGCTCCGCGCCCCGCTCGCCGGCGGCCGCCGCACGCGCGATCCAGCGCGCGGCCTCGGCGACCCGTCGCCGCGGGTCCTCGCCCCGCTGGACGCCGTACCAGGCCGATTCGGCGAGGACCTCGGCCTTGATGGCCAGCGAGTCGGTATGGTCGGGGATCGACGCCAGGGTCTCGTCGACGAGGCTCAGGGCCCGGGACTGCCAGGCGACGTGGTCGGCACCTACCGAGACGGCGAGCGAGGCTCCGAGGTCGTAGACCGAGGCCAGCCGCGCCCGCTCGCGCGGTCCGGGCCGTCCTGCCTGCTCCCCCAGCTCCAGGCCCCGCCGCACGCTGGGAAGTGGATCCTTTCCCTCGAGCCACTCCTCGCGCCCGAGCTCCACCAGCGTCTGGCACATGTCGGCCCGGACCTGGCGGATACGCCGTGGATCGAGCTCCATGCACAGCTCGCCCGCGGCCAGAGCCGCGCGCAGCGCCTCACCACATGGCTGACCCTTGCGACGGAGGATTCCCGCCTCGGTGCCGAGCAACATCATTCGCCCGAGCTCGGTGCGCGCGCTCATCGGGGCCAGCGCGGCGGAGCGATCCAGCGACGCCCGGCCCTCGCGTGCCGCGGCCAGCGCCGGAGCGAGCTGGCCGAGCTCCTGCAGCGCATAGGCGCGCAGCGTCGCCGCCGCTCCCAACCGCTGGGGCGGACGCGGATCGGTGAGCCGGAGCTCCGTGGCCCTCCGGAACAGCCGTGACGCCTCCTCGGTCAGCTTCACCGTGTCCGGGGGCAGCGCGTTCTGGGCCTTGCGGAGCAACGCGTCCCCTCGCTGCATCAGCGGGCGCGGATCGTCGGGATCGAGCGCGGCGAGGCGGTCGAGCGCCGCCGAGAGCCGCCCGTTCTCCGCCTCGAGTGGTCGGGATTGCTTCGTGAGTTGCTGCATGCGCTCGGCATGGAGCTGGATGACGTCGGCCGCGAGCGCCGGGTCGCTCCGGCCGGAGTCGACCGCACGGGTCAGGGCAGCATCGGCGTGTTCCAGGGCGCTCAGCGCGGCGTCGCCCTCGTCGCGCAGCGAGTGCTGCACGGCCTCGCCGAGCCAGGACTCGGCCTCCACGCCCAGAGCCTCGTATCGGCTGGGCTCGGCCGCGAGCACGCGCCTGGTGTGCTCCCGGGCGGAGGCAAAGTCCTCCTCGAGAAGCGCCACCCGCGCAGCGAGCCAGTCCGCCCGCCACCCGGAGACCCCGCCCCGGGCGAGCATCCGGACCGCCGGGTCGCGGAGCTCGGACTGAAGCGCGCGCAGGCGATCGTCGCGGCGTGCCCCGGGTGGCAGCGTGTCGAGCGCGAGCTCCCGGGCCTGACGGTACAGCCCACCGAGCGCGTTTCCGAGCGCCTCCGCCACCTCGGGCGTCTGCAGCCCGGCATCCCAGGCTCGCTGGAGCACCGTGCGCGCGCCCTCCAGATCACCGAGCAGGAGGAGGCCCTTGCCCAGGGCGAAGCTCGCCGGTGCGCTGCGCTCCGCCCCGGCCCGGAGCGCCTCGACGTCCTCGCGGAGCCTGGTCCTGCCCGGCCGCAGGTCGTGGGGCGGAGAGAGGTACTCCATTCGGATGCCCGCCTCCATCGACTCCGCCAGCGCGCCGAGCCGGGCCGCCTCGAGCGCGGCGAGCGTGGCCCGCCGGGTGGTCCAGAGCGCGTGGCCGGCGGCGAGGAGGACGGCGGCCACGGCGACGGCCAGCGCACGCGCCAGGCCACGGTTCCGGCGCCCCCACTTCCAGGCTCGGGTGCCGAGCGTGGGGGGACGGGCGAGGATCGGCTCACCGCGCTGGAATCGGGAGAGGTCGTCGGCGAAGGCCTCGGCGGTCGGGTATCGCTCGCCGGGTTCCTTCCTCATCGCGCGGGCGGCGATGAGCGACAGCTCGCGCGGCACGGACGCCGGCAGCGGTGGAGGATCATCCTCGGCGATCCGCTGGAGGAGCTGGCGCTGGTCTTTCTCCTCGGTGGACTCGGTGTGGAACGGAGGATGGCCGGCGAGCGTCGCGTAGAGCGTGGCGCCGAGCGCGTAGATGTCCGAGCGATGGTCCGCGGGACCGGGCCCGAGCAGCTGCTCCGGGCTCATGAAATCCAGCGTCCCCGGCTGGCCGGTCCGGGACAGCCCGGTGTCGTCGGCCCGGGCCAGGCCGAAATCGGAGACGAGCGCGCGGCGGCCGCTGGCCAGCTCCTCCACCAGGACGTTCCCCGGCTTCACGTCCCGGTGGACCAGTCCCTGCCGGTGGGCCGCGTGAACGCCGGTCGCGGCTTGCCGGAGCAGCTCGATCTTCTCCTCCACGCCGAGCGAGGGCGCTATCAGGGACAGCGAGCGCCCCTCGACCAGCTGGAGGATGATGCACGGGCGTCCCTGGAGGGTCCCCACCTCGTGCACCTGGACCACTTGGGGATGCTCGACGCGCGCCTGGAGCCGTGCCTCGAGGAGCAGGCGCTCCTCGCCGCGAGGGTCGGGGCCGAGGACGAACTTGACCGCCACCGGACGTTCGAGCCTGGCGTCCCATCCACGATGGACCTCGCCCATTCCACCGGCGCCGAGAAGGCCCCGGAGCTGGATGCGACCGTCGAGCGGCAAGAGAACGAGGCCCACCGACCTCCCTCCACCTCGAAGACGTGAGCGCCTGGATTGTGGCCGACCGCCCGACGGAGGTGCAATCGATCGGATGAAACGGTGGGGGTTGAAGGGCGAGAACTTGTTCTCCGGGAGGAGTGGGCCCAGCGTCGTCCAGCCTCCGGCGCTGAAGGTGTACGGGGCGTATTCCACCCAGGCCACGACAGGCCTTCCGAGCGAATCCACCTTCACCGGGATCCGCCCGATGGTCAGGATCTCCGAGGTGGTCGTCCCCACCCTCGAGATCTGGGGAAGAGCCTCCATGCACCCGAGCTCGACGGTCACCGGGACGACGTCGAACTTGCTCGGGTCCGTTTGCAACTCGGCCCGCACATGGGTGCCCTTGACCCCGGGCGCAATGTACAGACCCTGGTTGGGGTTGGCCCCGCTGGTGACGGCGGTGCTGGTCGTCCCAGTCACGTTCGCCATGAAGTCGAGGTGCCCGAGGGTGGTGGTGCTGGCTGGGTTGGGAGTGATGGCGACCGTGATGGGTGGGGGCCCTGACGTCACCGTCACCGTGGCCTGCCCAAACTTGGTGGTATCCGTCACGCTGGTGGCTTTCACGTGGTAGCTGCCCGCCGCTGACGGCGCGGTGTAGAGGCCGGTGCTCGACACCGTCCCTCCTCCCGTCTCCGAGACGCTCCGGGTCACGGCAGTGTTGGACGTCCCGGTCACCGTCGCGGTGAATTGCTGCGCGGCGCCGGCCACCACCGTTGGCGCGGTGGGGCTCACCGAGACGGCAACTGACGACCCGGACGTCACCGTCACCGTGGCCTGCCCGGACGTGGTGGCATCCGCCACGCTGGTGGCCTTCACGTGGTAGCTGCCCGCCGCCGACGGCGCGGTGTACCCTCCAGCCGAAACCCAGCACCTGGGTGAGTGATTCGGGTGAGTGATTCGCGGCGTCGTCCTCTTCAGGCGGCCTCGGCCGCGGAGGGCGCCCTCACCGCGCTCAGGGAACAGAAGAGGAGCAGCCGGTCTCCCGTCGCCTCGTCGACCCCCAGCCGCCGGAGGAAGTCGAGATCCCGCCGCCCGTGGTCCGCGGCGCTGCAGCCGCAGCGGGCCCAGGCGCGAGGCCTGACCGCCCCCAGCCCCTGCAGGACGAAGGGGAGGCGCGGCTCAGGCCTGGTCCCGAGCCAGTGCGCGGCGGCGAACGCGACGGGAACGAGCTCGTCGTTGAACGAGCCGTCCTGCGCCGGCTGCACGTCCGCCCACAACGTCCGGGCCGCGCACAGCGCGCCGAGGGTGGCGGTGGTCGAGAAGAGCAGAAGACGCTGGCGCAGCCTCGACTCCTCTGCCTGCGTGTCGGCCGCGACACGGGCCTGGAGGGCCGCCGCGGCGCCGGAGCTCCAGGCGTCGGATCGGACCGCGGTCGCCCCCAGGTATCTCGCGTGCCGGCACTCGGGTCCGACCGGAAGCCTCACCCGCGCCACCAGCATGAACGCTGCGAGCCCCTGCGCGTCCCTCGCCAGGTAGAGCCGGTCACCCCGGAGGAGCTCGTCGCTCAGCACGGAGGGGTCCGGCCCCGTGATGGGAGCGACCAGCCTCCCCATCTCCTCGATCAACGCCGGAGTCCACGCACCCTTCTCCAACCTGGCGACCGCGAGCTCGCTCATGGGAGGGCCACGTTGAGCAGGTCCGGTGCCAACCGGCCGCCGAGGAAAGTCGAGGGGATACGCGGAATCGTTGTCGCGCGGGCCGCAACACGTGGCCGGGCGTGCAACACCGGAAGCAACCGGCCGGGCCTGTATCCTGCCCGAGCCTCGTCTCGCGGCGGACGAGCCCTGAGCGGTGTCGCTAGGACCTAGGGCTCATACGACGCTGGTTCCGCGGGCCGTAGGAAGTCACCCTCGCGCATGTCGAGAATCCAGCGCCGCGGAAACACGATGTCAGTCTCCGGCCCATGAATCTCGGCGCCCGCCCGCAGATCGTCGCCACCGAGGAGGCGATCCGCCGCAACGTCCGGCGCACGCCGGTGGTCGCGCTCGCTGCGAGGAGGTCGGCGTTCCGGGCGTGGGAGTCACCCTCAAGCTCGAGCTCCTGCAGCACTCGGGGTCGTTCAAGGTCCGAGGCGCCTTCGCCAATCTCACCCTGCGCCGGGTTTCGCCGGCCGGGGTGGTCGCGGCGTCCGGCGGAAACCACGGGGTGGCGGTGGCCTTCGCCGCGAGGCGCCTGGGGCTTGCGGCGAAGATCTTCGTCCCGCGCATCGCCTCCCCGGCGAAGATCGACCGGATCCGGAGCGACGGAGCCGACCTGGTCGTCGGCGGCGAGTCGTACGCCGAGGCGCTGGCCGCCAGCGAGGCGTGGTCGAAGGAGAGCGAGGCGCTTCCGGTCCACGCCTTCGACCAGGAGGAGACCATCCTCGGCCAGGGCACGCTGGGCCTCGAGCTGGAGGCACAGGCACCGGATCTCGACACCGTGCTGGTGGGCGTCGGCGGGGCTGGCCTTCTCTCCGGAGTCGCATCTTGGTACGGACACCGGCTGCGGCTGGTCGGCGTGGAGCCCGAGGGCGCGCCCACCCCTCACCCGCGCGCTGGAGGCCGGACGGCCGGTGGACGCCCCGGTGGGAAGCATCGCCGCCGACAGCCTCGCCCCTCGCCGCGTCGGCGAGCGGAACTTCCCCATCCTCCGGGACACCGTGGCGGAGGTGGTGCTGGTGAGCGACGTGGACATCCGCGCGGCCCAGCGGAAGCTCTGGGAGCTGCTCCGGGTGGTTGCCGAGCCCGGCGGCGCGGCCGCCTTCTCCGCGCTCCTCTCCGGCAAGGTGCGAACCCGGCCCGGCGAGCGGGTCGGCGTCGTGGTGAGCGGCGGGAACACCACCGCGGTCGACTTCGAACGCTGAGCGAGGAGAATCCAGATGCGAGAGGCAATTCACGCTGACCGGCCCACGGGCCTCCCCTTCTCCGCGGGCGTGCGCGGCCCCGGCGTCCTCTACCTCAGCGGCCAGGTGGCCCTGGATCCGGCCACCGGGCGCCTCGTCCCGGGCGACGTGGCCGCGCAGACGGCGAGGACGCTGGACAACATCCGCGCCCTCCTCGAGTCCGCCGGCTCCTCCTTCGACGACGTGCTCCGCGTCGGGGTGTACCTCACCAGCATGGAGTCGTTCGCGGCGATGAACGAGGTCTACGCCCGGTACTTCCGGCAGCCCTTTCCCGCTCGCACCACGGTCGCAGTCCGCGAGCTGCCGATGGGTGCCGCGGTGGAGATCGAGATGACCGTGGCGGACCGCCGGGCGTGAGCCGGCCGGCCCGCGGCAGGGTGGCGGAGACCGATGCGGAGCCCGGCCCGGGGCTCCTCGATGCCCTCCGCGCGCTCGACAACGACCGCCGCCTGCAGATCCTCCTCTGGCTCAAGGAGCCGGCGCGGCACTTCCGCCCCCAGGTGGACGGAGACCTGGAGGTGGACGGCGTCTGCGGGCTCCTCATCGCGGAGAAGCTGGGTCTCAGTCAGCCCACGGTCAGCGAGCACATGCGCCTCCTCGTGCGCTCGGGACTGGTCCGGGCGAAGCGCATCAAGCAGTGGACGTTCTACCGCCGGGACGCCCGGCGGCTGGCGGGTGTCCTGCGCGCACTCCGCGCGCTGTGACCCGCGCGGGCCGCGCAACGCGGGTGTCGAAGTTGTCGAGCGGCCCGTGCTACACCGCCCGCGCCATGGCCGCCGCCGTCCACGATCCCGCGGTTGGCGAGCGGGAGAAGAACCTGGTCGCGCTCAGCTCGGTCGGTGCGGCGGTGCTCCTCACCGGGATGAAGATCGTCGTCGGGCTGGCCACCGGGTCGATCGGCATCCTCTCCGAGGCGGCGCACTCCGGCATCGACCTGCTCGCCGCGCTGATGACCTTCTGGGCGGTGCGTGCCTCCTCGAAGCCGCCGGACAGCGACCACCTCTACGGGCACGGGAAGATCGAGAACTTCTCGGCCCTGTTCGAGACCGGGCTGCTCCTCGCCACCTGCGTGTGGATCGCCTACGAGGCCGGGAAGCGCCTGGTGTCCGGTGGGGGGCACGTCGAGGCGACGGTGTGGTCCTTCGTCGTCATGGGCGTGTCGATCGTCGTCGACCTGTCGCGCTCGCGCGCGCTCGCAGCCACCGCCAAGAAGTACCGCAGCCAGGCGCTGGAGGCGGACGCGCTGCACTTCTCGACCGACATCTGGTCCTCCGCGGTGGTGCTGGTGGGCCTCGCCGGGGTGTGGTTCTCGCACCGTCCCGGCCTCGAGTGGCTGGCGCGGGCGGACGCGGTCGCGGCGCTCGGGGTGGCGGGGATCGCCGCGCTGATCAGCGTCCGGCTCGGCCGGAAGTCGGTGGATGACCTGCTCGACGCCGCGCCCACCGGCCTGCTGGAGGCGATCGCCCGCTCCGCCGCCGCGGTGGACGAGGTGATGAGCGTGTCCCAGGTGCGGGTCCGGCGCTCGGGTCCGAAGACCTTCGCCGACGTCATCCTCCAGGTGGCGCGCGGCCTGCCGGTCGAACGGGCCCACGAGATCGCCCACGCCGCCGAGGACGCCATCCGCGGCGCGGTGCCCGACGTCGACGTGATGGTCCACACCGAGCCGGCGGAGGAAGAGCCGAGCGCTCCGACAGGGATCACCCGGGCACCCGCCCGGGCCTGAACCCGGGGGACGCGGATCGCGGGGCCTCAGGTGCTCGGGTTCAGCACCGAGGTGAGGCTCAGGTCCAGCCTCGGTCCGAGCTGCTGGAGCAGGCTGTCCAGCTCGGGGGCGGGCAGGTCCAGGGCGTGCTCCAGCTGGGACCGGGTGCGCTCGAGGAGCGTCTCCCGCGCCTTCGCCATGCGCCGACTGATGGTGGACTTGTTCACCTGGTACATCGCGGCGATCTGGTTGAGGCTCATGCCCTCCAGGAAGTGCATCCGCAGCACGTTGCGCTCGCCCGGCTCGAGCGAGCCGAACGCCTCGCGGAGCGCGCGCCCGAACTCGGCCGCGTACTTCCCCCGGAGCAGCTCCAGGGTGCGCTCGGCGGTGGGTGCAGCGGGCTCCCACAGCGAGGCATCGGGCAGCGGCTCGGGCCCGCGCTTGGCATCACGCCGAGCATTGAGCGCCAGGCGGAGCGCTCCCGCCCGGAGCCAGTTCTCCAGCGAGCCACGCCCCGCGTAGTCGAGGATGCGGGCCGGGCGTCCGTCCTCGGGGACCAGCACCCGTGTCCGGAGCCGCTGGAGGATCTCGTCGACGAACGAGGGCGAGCCGTCGACGCTCCGCACCGCCCCGGCCACGGAGGAGAGCAGCGTCCCGAACGCCCGCAGCGCGCCGGTGTCGCCCTCGGCACAGGCGAAGGCCAGGTAGAGGTCCGTGAGGTGGAGCTGACCGATGGCCGCCCCGACGTCGCCGGCACGGGCGAGCTGCGCGGCCCAGTGCGTCACGAAGCGGCGCCCGTCCACCGACACGCCCGGCCAGCGCTCCTCGGCCGCGGCGAGCTGCTCCGCCAGGCGCATCTCCAGATCCGGGCGGTTCGCCCCGCGGTGGGCTCCCGGCAGCGCGTCCCAGAACACGTCGGCGAAGGCAAAGTCGGTCACGAGGTCGAGGCCCGAGGCGCGGCGCGAAGGTACCAGCCAGATCGCCGGGTCAACCACCCGAGCCAGGCCAGCACGGCCAGGCTGATAACGAGCAGCCCCCAGCGAAGCCAGGCGGACCCGAGCCCGCCGATCTCACCGGGAGTGAGCATCCGGAGCACATAGGCCTCACCGGCCGGCGTCCGCGTCCCCTCGGCCCCGAGACGGAACCCAAGGACGCGGATCGTCGTTCCTCCCACCTGCATCTGGACCACCCGTTCCAGGGGAGGCGCGACCGGCCACCGGGCCCCGGCCCAGCCGCCGTCCGGCGCATGGAGGACGACCTGGGCCCCCACGGCACGGCCGAGCTCCTCGAGCAGGCCGGTGTCGACCCAGCGCCCGGTGAGGACCAGGCCCACGATGGAGCGGCCCCGGACCACCGGTCGGCCCGAGAGCAGGAGCAGGTCGTCGGTGCGCGGCCCGCTGACCAGCGGAAGGCCGAGGCGGTCCAGCGTCGCCCACGACCAGAGCCCGTCGGTGGCAGTCCCCTCCATCGTCTCCATGAGCAGCGGTACCGCCGGTGCCGGCGCACCGAAGGAGTCCGGAGCGGCGAGGTTCAGCACCACCCGACCCCAGGCGTTGGCCACCAGGAGCGCATCCCGGCTCTTCAGGCCGGGGAGGTCCGCCGAGCGGAGGATCTCGTGCGCCTCGGCGAGCTGGTGCTCGCGGCTCTCGTCCTCGGCCAGGCCCAGGGCCGCGTCCATGTTGCTTGCCTGCCCCAGCGCCCCCAGCACGCCCTCGGCGCGCAGCCCGGCCTGCACCAGCAGGTCGGTGCGCTCGCTCTGGGCCCGGAGCAGCTCCGGGAGTCGTGCGGCGGCGGCGGCGAGCTCGTGGTCCACCCGCCGCTCCCAGACGACGTGCTGGACCCAGACGGTGGCGGTGGCCACCAGCAGGGCGGCGGTGAGCAGCCCCGTGCTGCGGCGGAAAGGGAGCCTCGCCTCGCGGAGCGCGTCGAGCAGCGCGTCCATCGACGGCCAGCGCTGCGCCGGGTCCGTGGCCAGCCCGCGGCCCAGCACCCGCGACAGCCGCGCCGGGAGCGTGCGGCGGCGCAGCGACACCGGCTCGGGAGGTTGCGAGGGCGAGGCGTCCTCGACCTCCTCGGGCCGCTGACCCTCCACCGCTTCGAGCAGGGCGAGGCAGAAGCTGTACTGGTCGCTCCGCACGTCGGAGGCGAGGCCCTGCCAGTGCTCGGGCGCCATGTACGCCGGCGTCCCGGCGAAGCGCGGCGTGTGCTCGTGCACTGCGCGGGCGAGCCCGAAGTCGGTCACCCGGACGCGCCCGTCGTCGCCCACCAGAACGTTCTCCGGCTTGAAGTCGCCGTGCACGATGCCTGCCTGGTGCGCGGCGGCGAGCCCCTGCCCGGCGGCGGTATAGAGCGCGAGGGTGTGCTGCAGCCCGGCCAGTCCGGGCCGCTGCGCGCGGCGGAGCGTCTCGCCCTTCACGTACTCCATCGCGAAGAACACCTCGCCGTCGAAGGTGCCCACGTCGTGCACGGTGACGATGTTCGGGTGCGAGAGCCTGGCGATGGCCTGTGCCTCGGCGAGCAGCTGGGGCCGGGCGGCGGCCGGGCTCGCCCCGCGCCCCGGGCGGAGGAACTTGATCGCCACCTTGCGGTCCAGCTCGGGGTCGAACGCGCCGTACACCACGCCCATCCCGCCCCGGCCCACCGGGTCCAGCAGCACGTAGCGGCCGAGGTTGGTGCCGCGGGACAGGAGTCGCCACGAGGGCCGGTCGCCCTCCGGAGTGACCAGCGTGCGCACCAGCGCCGAGACCAGCTCGCGGCAGCGGTCACAGGCATCGATGTGCTCCGCCACCCCGGCCCGCTCCGCCTCGGTGGCCTCGCCCCCGACGTGGCGCGCGAGCACGTTCTCGTCGAGGTGGCCCTCCTCGACCGAGAGGGTCATGGCGCGTAGCCGGGCCGCTTCTTGTAGGCCCGCCCGAACTTGTCGAGGTGCGCGGGGTTGAAGAACCGCGGCTTGAGCACCAGCGCGACGTGAGCAAGCTGTCCCTCGCTCACCACCAGCTCCGTCTCGAACGGCTCGATCTGCCGGCCCCAGGCGTGGAGCGGATGCCGTCCGGGCGGGACGTCGCGGATGACGAACGTGCCGTCGGGCGCGACGCGGGTGAAGGCCCGGTTGGGGAGCACCAGCACGTTGGCGTACATCTGCTCGTGGATGTTGCAGAACACGTCGACCAGGCCCGGGGTGGGGAAGCTCACCGTGCGCGTCTCGTGGGGCCCCGGCTGCCCCAGGTCGAACAGGCGCGCCGCCGAGGTGGAGAAGACGTTGTGCACCCAGGGGTCGTCATTGGTGAACTGGATCGACTGCCCGGCCACCACCACCCGGAGGTCGGGGGTGAAGGTCTTGTCCTTCTGGCTGATGACCGGCTCGTCGGGGAGTGGCGCCTGCCGAAACCCGGTGAGGTAGACGACGATGGGTTGGGGCAGGCTCGCCTCGACGCCGCCGTCGGGCGCGGAGAGGGTCACCGTGCCGCGGATCTCGCCCCCGGCGGCCGCGGCCGCGAAGAGCAGCACCACCATCGAGGTCAGAGCGCGATGCCCCACAGCACCCGCGGATAGTACCGGGAGGAGTCGCCGGTGAGGCCGAACAGCGACCCGAAGGTGATCCAGAACGGACCGCGGGTCCAGGCGACCGAGGGGCCGAGGTACATCTGCCCGACGCTGGGCCGCGTCGCACCGTGGACGGGGAGCTGACCGAAGAACTCCCCGCCGATCCGCCACTCGTTACCGAGGGGGAACGAGACCCCCAGGCCTCCCCGCCCCAGCACCGAGAACTCGCCCGGGCTGGTCTCCTGGAGGAACGGCAGGCCCATCAGCACCCCGACGTTCAAGGTGGCGCGGACGCCCTGGAGACTCCCGATGGTGAGGACGAAGGTGGTCTCGGCCGAGGGCGGTCCGGCCGCCGGGTCGAGCGGGTGGTAATACGCCACCCGGATGAGCGGCTGCCATCCGTCGTCCTGCTCGCGGGGAAAGATGCGGTAGCGGACGACGAGACCCAGCGAGTGCAAGTAGGTGTCGTCCGGGACGGCGACGATCTGCAGCGGGAGCTCGAACTCGAGGTGGTTCGACACCGAGACCGCCGGGCCCCACCAGAGCCAAATCGACGCCGGCCGGTCGATGCGGTTGGGGATGCGCCCGTACGCCCAGACCCACTGCTCGAGCTCGATGCTGCCCTCGGGGATGAGCTGCGACTCGTCGAGGAACAGGTGGTTCGTCCGGGCGGCGTGGGCAGGCGCCACCAGGAGCAGGACGAGGGCAGCCAACCACCGTGTCAGCGGTGCCGTGCCGAGCACGGAGGGCAGTGTACCGGAATGCGGCACCCCGGCACCTCCCCGTGCGTCACATCGAGAAGTGCAGCTGCCCCAGCACGCTGAAGCTGGGCTCGTGCCCACCGCCCGGCACCCCGAACTCGGTGAAGGTGGTGTCGATGCGGGCCTCGGCGTAGGTGAAGAAGAACCAGGAGACGCTGAACCAGGCCCCGTAGCTGGTGACCTGGTTCTGGTGCAGCCCCTCCCCGGTGAAGATGAAGTGGAGCCCTTGCAGGGCCTCGAAGTCGGCCTGGAGGAACCCGGTTCCGCCCCAGTCTCGGGCAACGCCCGACGCGCTCTGCACCAGGAGGTCCGCCTCGGCGAGGAGCACCCATGGGCCGCCCGCGTGCCAGCGGGAGAAGAGCCCGTGCGCCTGCCGCCAGTCGTCCGCTGCTCCGAAGAACGGGTCGTGGACGAACGGGTTGGCGATGGAGCTCAGGCCGAGGTCGGCGTGGGTCACCAGGCTGCTGAGACCGAGGGTGAAGGCGTTGCTGAACGCGCCCTCGACGTAGCCGCTGTAGCCCTGCTCGCGGTAAGCCGGGTCGTCGATCAGGTAGTTCCCGGCGATGCCCATGAGCCCGGCGCGGACCCCTGGACCGTCCCAGACGACCTGCGCTCCGTACTGCTGGGCGGAGTTGGTGTCGGTGCGCGTGGCGCTGCGCACGAAGGCGTTGTGCTCCACGTTGCGCAGGCCGAAGGGCAGGTTCATCCGCCCGCCGAGGATGTAGAGCTTCTGGTCCACCAGCCGGACGCCGAGCCAGTGCTCGCGGGAGACGATGTTGTCCCGCTGCTGGTTGGTGATCGCGGCGAGGGTCGCCCCGGTAGGCACGTAGCCGATGCTGGCCGAGGCGATGAAAGGCCCGGCGGTCACCCCGGCGCGCAGGTCGGCGATCATCAGGATGTCGCGCCAGCTCGTGCCCTGAGAGGTGGTGGTGCTCAGCACCGCGCCGCGGAGCGAGAGGCCCACGTCGAGCCAGCTCGGAAGGGGCACCGCGCCGTAGACGATGCCGGTGGTGGGCTCGACGTCCTCCGGCTTCTTTCCCCAGAGTGTCGGGAGGACGATCTGCGCCTGGGCTCGGCCGTACTCGGTGAGGAGCCCGAACCCGGACGGGTCCACGTGGCAGGCGCTGCAGTTGGTGTAGCCGTGCTGGATCATCCACGGGTAGGCGTGGGCCCGGGCCGCCGGCATGGTGAGTGCCAAGAGCAGCGCGAGCGGCAGGAGCGCCGGGCCGTGGGCCGACCGCGCGCCGAGGCTCAGGCTCAAGCCCGCTCCGCGGTGAAGGAGGCGCTGGCCTCGACGTCGGGCTGCACGGTGACCCCGAAGTAGCTCGGGATGTCGATCCCGTAGTCGGTGATGGTGAGCGGCACGTTCCCCGTGACCTGGTAGCGGTTGCCCGTCCTGACGACGCGGTACCTCACCTGCACCTCGTGACTCTTGCCGTGCAGGGACATCTTCGCCGGCGCGGTTCCCTCGGAGGTCTGTCCGTCGCCGGGGAGCTTCAGCGCCGACCAGGGCAGCTCGAGCACGGCGTCCGGGTACTTGTCGACCTCGAGGTAGCGCTCGCGCATGTGCCGGTCGCGGAGCGAGATGCCGGTCTCCAGCCCGGCCAGGGGGACCACGACCTTGAGGGTGGTCCCGTCGTCGTCGATCCGGAGCTGGTGCGTCGTCCCGTTCAGGCTGAACCCGCCCGGGCCCCGGCCGTGGAACCCCGCGGTGGGCTCGCCGGTGACGCGCGTGGCCGCGGCGAGCAGAGGCAGCGCCAGCAGCAGAGCGAGGAGCGAGGCGCGTCGAGGCATGGGCCGCCCGTGCTCAGGCCCCGGGGGCCGCAGGCTCGAGCGCCGCGCGCTGTCGGTCCACCCAGGTGTGGAGCGGACCGGCGTCCACGCCGTGCTCCTGCATCCCGGGGATGACCACCGACTCCAGCGTCTCGAGGTAGATGCGCTGTCGCTCCGAGTGCGGAACCACGCCCGAGTGCAGCAGCATGGGGTCGTCCGTTCCCGGCAGCGCGGGGCGGAACAGGTCCGGACCCGCGCTCCCGGCCACCATGCCCGGCAGGAGCGGGGCGAGGAAGGCGAGGTCCACCCGTTGACGCGCCCAGGCCAAGTACCCCCAGCCGATGCGAGCGTGGTTCACCTCGTCCCGCGCCAGCTCGTGGATGACCGCCTTCAGCGTCTCGTCACGCGCGGCATCGAGCAAGGTGACCAGGGTGGCCATGCTCTCGGTCTCGGAGACGCACGACTGGGCCACCACCTCGTACGTCAGGCGCTGCTCGGGGGTGAGATCCAGCGGGGCGTACTCCAGCAGCCGCGTCTCCGGAGGAGGCACCGGCGCCTGCCGGGTGCGAAGGATGTCCTCGCAGCGGCGGGCGTGGCGCGTCTCGTCCCCCGAGGCGCGCGCTGCCAGGTCGACCAGGGCCTCGGGCGCCCCTGCCTCCCACATCCGGCGGGAAAGCGACCCGAAGCGAAGCGCGGCGCCGGTTTCGACCCCGTGCCGCGCTGCCCAGACCCGGTCGGCGTGCCGGTGTGCGGCGTCTACCAACCCGGGGGCCCTCCTCCGGGGTTCGGCGTTCCGCCGTCCGGCAGGGTCTGCTGCTGCCCGCCGTTGTTGTTCGAGCCACCGTTGTCACCGCCGCACGCGGCGATCCCGAGCCCCAGCGTGGTTCCGCCGAGCACGAGCACCTGGAACAGCTTCTTGATCTTCATCGAGTCTCCTCGGGCGAGCCGGAGAGTGGCTCACCCATGCTCGGAGGACACGCAGAATGGCGGCCGTTGCGGGGTGGGGCAAACCTCGGTTGTCATGAGGTGCTGCTCCGTGTTGTCTCAATGACTGCGGCTACTTGGCATGACAAACTCGGCCACCCCGGGGGCCTCGGGCCACCGGGAGGTGACCGTCTTCAGCCGGGTGTAGAAGCGCACGCCCTCCGGGCCGTGCACCGCGTGGTCCCCGAAGATCGACCGCTTCCAGCCGCCGAAGCTGTGGAAGGCCATCGGCACGGGGATGGGGACGTTGACCCCCACCATCCCGCATTGCACGCGGGTGGCGAACTCGCGCGCCGCCGCCCCCGAGCGGGTGAAGATGGCAGTCCCGTTTCCGTAGGGGTGGGTGTCCACCAGCGCCAGGGCCTCGTCGAGCGTCCGCACCCGGACCACGGCAAGCACCGGGCCGAAGATCTCCTCCCGGTAGATCCGCATCCCGGGGCGGACGGCGTCGAAGAGACAGCCGCCGAGGAAGAAGCCGTCTCCCAGGCCGGCCACGCGCGTGGTGCGGCCGTCCACCACCAGGGTGGCGCCCTCCCCGACCCCGAGGTCGAGGTAGGAGCGGACGCGGTCGAGGTGCTCGCGGGTGACGAGCGGCCCCATCTCCACCGAGGCGTCCGTTCCGGGGCCCACCCGCAGGGAACGCACCCTCGGCGCGAGCCGCTCGAGCAGTGGATCGGCCACCTCGCCCACCGCGACCGCCACCGAGATGGCCATGCAGCGCTCGCCGGCCGACCCGTATGCCGAGCCGATCAGTGCCTCGGTGGCCAGCTCGAGGTCGGCGTCGGGCATCACCACCAGGTGGTTCTTCGCCCCGCCCAGGGCCTGCACCCGCTTCCCGGCCGCCGTTGCCGTCCGGTACACCGCCTCGGCCACCGGAGTCGAGCCGACGAAGCTCACCGCCGAGACGTCGGGGTGACGAAGCAGCGCGTCGACGGCCTCGCGATCGCCGTTCACCACGTTGAACACCCCCTCGGGACACCCTGCCTCGGCGAGCAGCCGCGCCACCTCGAGGCTGGGCGACGGGTCCCGCTCCGACGGCTTGAGGACGAAGGTGTTGCCGCAGGCGAGCGCCACCGGCCACATCCACATGGGCACCATCACCGGGAAGTTGAACGGGGTGATGCCGGCCACGACCCCGAGGGGTTGCCGCACGGACCACGAATCGATGCCCCGGCCGACCTGCTCGGTCATCTCGCCCTTCAGCAGCTGGGGGATGCCGCAGGCGAACTCCACCACCTCCATGCCGCGGGTCAGCTCGCCGCGGGCATCGGAGAGGATCTTCCCGTGCTCCGAGGTCACCAGCCGGGTGATCTCGTCGGCGCGGGCCTCGGCCAGCTCGCGGAACCGGAAGAGCACCCGCGCGCGCATCACCGGGGGCGTCCGCGACCAGGCGGGGAAGGCGGCCGCGGCTACCCGGACCGCGGCGTCCACCTCGGCCGCGCCCGCCAGGGGCACCTGGCGGGTGCGCTGGCCCGTGGACGGGTCGAACACGTCGCCGAACCGGGTGCCCTCCCCAGCGATGGCGTGGCCACCGATCCAGTGGGAGAGCTGCGCGGGCCGGAGGCGCCCGTTCTCCCGCGGAGCCTCAGCGCGCATGGCCGGGGTCTCCCTTGGCCCCGGGTGTCCAGTCCGGGAGCGGCTTGCCGGCCTTCACGTGGTGGCTGCCCGGAGTCTCGCGGATGAGGACGTAGATGTACTCGATGGGGGCGTCGATGGTCTCGTGCACCACGCGGGTGATGGCCTCGGCGAGGGCCCGCTTCTGCTCGGGCGTGCGTCCCTCGCGGATGTCGCACTGGATGATCGGCATCGGGTCGTCTCCTTCTCGGGCCAGGCAGCGTACCGGTGCGACCACCATGGCTCCAGGCCGGCGCCGGTGCTCGACGCGGCGCGCCGCCAGCCGAGCGTCCCGATGCGCTTGAACCGGCGGCCACCGTCACTCCGGCCCGGAGTCCGTCCGTTTCTCGACAGGCGAAGCTGACGGCCGGGCATCACGGAGCGGAATGCCGGGCGGCGCGCGCACCCGGAACACGCCGTATGGCGGCCGGCTCTCCTCCGCTCCCC
>DATKKF010000005.1:0-10964 GCA_035543115.1 Myxococcaceae bacterium | reverse complement strand
GCGGACATCTGGTACGTCTCGAGCGTCGCCTCGACCACCGCCGGCATCTGCCCCGCGCTCACCGGCGTGGACCAGAACGCTCCGGGCGGCGAGCCGAAGAACACCTACAACGACGTGAACTGCCCGTAAGCTGAAGGCCTGGGCTTCCCCGGTCGACCAGCCGCTCCGCGAGGCTCACTTCGCGGGGCGGCCTCTTCTGTTCGAGGAGGGTGCCCGTGAAGCGCTCCGTGCCCGCCCGGATTCGCCCCAGGGGGTTCACGCTCATCGAGCTGATGATCGTCGTCGCAATCATTGGGCTGCTCGCGGCCGTGGCCATTCCCAATTTTCTACGCTTCCAGGCGCGTTCGAAGCAGGGGGAGGTGAAGCTGAACCTCAAGGCGCTGGTCACCGCCGAGCGCGCCTACTACCAGGAGAAGAACGCCTACTCGGAGTGCCTGCGAAAGGTGGGGTTCAGCCCGGAGCGGGGCAACCGGTACCACTACAGCATCAACTCCGCCGGCGACGCGGAGGGCTGCGATTCCGTCGAGACGCGGACGACTGCCACCGGGACCACCGGGCCGAACGACGCCGAGATCAACGCCGACACCTTCAAGTACGGCTCCGGCGTGGGGATCACCGCGGTGGCGGCCGCCGCTGCGACGGTCACCTACACCCCGGTGGCGCCGGCCGGCAGCTCGATCACCGTCTCCAACAACCTGGTGGGCATCACCGCCAGCTACGATTCCAACGGCTCGTTCGGCGCGTCGGCCTGGGGTGACATCGACAACGACAGCAGCGCCGACATCTGGTACGTCTCCAGCGTCGCCTCGACCACCGTCGGCGTCTGTCCGACGTTCGTGGGCACCGACCAGAACGTCCCGGGCGGCGCACCGAAGAACACCTACAACGACGTGGATTGCCCGTGACCGGCTCGCTCGCTCCCACTCCGGCCGGTTCCTGGCCGGCCCCGGGTCCTTCGCCTAGACTCTCCGGGCTCGTGGTGCGACGGACCACTGCAACCCTCGCCGGCGTGCTGCTCGTCTCGGTGCTCCTGGGGATCGGCGTCGCCGCCGGGGCCCGGGCGGATCTGCTCCTGGAGCGCGACCCGACCTCCAGCGCTCGGGCGCTGATCTACCTGCCCAGCCCGCGGCAGGCGCAGCTGATGTCGCTGGGCTTCGAGCAGGTGGTGGCGGACTGGTTCTGGGTGCAGGGGCTCCAGTACTTCACCGACACCGCGCAGGAGCTGAACCGCTTCCGGAACCTCGGCGATTTCCTCGACGTGGTGGTGGGCATCGATCCGGACTTCGAGTACGCCTACAAGTTCGCCGGGGTCTCGATTCCCTTCGACACCGGGAGGTTCCAGTTCGCCAACACCGACCGGGCGATCGACTTCCTGGAGCGAGGCCTGCGCAGGTTTCCCGGCAACTGGGAGCTGCACTTCTACCTCGGCTTCTATCTGCTGAACTTCCGGGACGATACCCGGGGCGCCGCGGAGCATTTCGCCGCCGCGGCCAACATCGCCGGCGCTCCCGCCTACCTGAAGCTCTTCGCCGCGCGACTGTTCTCGGTCGGCGGGGAGCTGGGTCGGGCCAAGGTGTTCGCCGAGACGATGCTCGCCGGCAGCACCGACCCCGCGGAGCGTGCGCAGCTCGAGAGGCGGATCAAGGAGATCGACCTCGAGCAGCGGCTGCGCGACCTGGAGGACGCCGCGCGAAGGTTCCGCGAGCGCTGGGGACGATGGCCCACGCCGGTCGAGGCCACGGTGGCCTACGGCCTTCCCCTTCCCCCCGCCGACGTCGAGCTGAAGGAGGGGGTGGCGAAGGTCCCCGAGCTCGATCGCATGGTGGTTCACGAACATCCGACGGAGAGCCGGGTCAGAGCGGTGCAATGAGCGATCTCGCCATCGAGCTGGTGAACCTCGAGAAGCAGTTCACCATCAACCTGGGTGTCCGCCGTCGCCGCGCGCTGGATCAGCTCAGCCTCAGCGTGCAGCGCGGCGAGATCTACGGCTTCCTCGGGCCGAATGGCGCGGGGAAGACCACCTCGATCAAGGTCCTCGCCTCGCTGCTCCGGCAGGACGCCGGGGAGGCGCGGGTGTTCGGGGGCGATCCACTCCTAGAGACCACCCGGCGACGGCTGGGCTTCCTCCCCGAGTCGCCGGTGTTCTACGACCACCTCACCGGCCGGGAGTTCCTCCGGCTCTGCGGCAAGCTGTGCGGGATGGACCGCGGCTCCATCAAAAGGCGCAGCGGTGAGCTCCTCGAACGCGTGGGCCTCGGGCACGCGGCGGACCTCCAGGTGAGGCGCTACTCCAAGGGCATGAACCAGCGGCTGGGCATCGCCCAGGCCCTGCTGCACGACCCCGAGCTGGTCATCCTCGACGAGCCGATGAGCGGGCTGGACCCGATGGGCCGGGCGGACATCCGCGACCTCATCGTCGAGCTGCGCAAGGCGGGGAAGACCATCTTCTTCTCCACCCACATCATCCCGGACGTCGAGGTGATCTGCGATCGCATCGGCCTGGTGAACCACGGCCGGATGGTGGCCGAGGGGAGCGTGCACGCGCTGCTCGACGCTGCGCGAAGCAAGACCACCGAGGTGCTGGTCGCCGGGTTGCCCGCGTCTCTTGCCCTTCCCGAGGGCCAGGAGGCCGCCGCCGCATCCGGCCAGCGGCTCTTCTTGGTCGACTCGGAGGACCAGCTCACCCAGCTGCTGCACCGGGCGATGGCCGAGCAGGCGAAGATCGTCTCGGTCACTCCGCGCCGCGAGTCGCTGGAGGACCTGGTGGTCCGGATGCTGGACCAGGATCGCCGGGAGAGGGCCGCCTGATGGGCTACGTCCTCGCCATCGCCGGACAGACCCTCACCGAGGCCCGGCGGAACCGCGTTTTCTACTCGGTGTTCCTCTTCGGCCTGGTGGTGGTGCTGAACTCAGTCATCTTCACCGAGGTGACCGCCACCACGGTGGACCGCGTGCTCAAGGACACCGGCCTCGCGGCGATCAACATCTTCGCCCTGGCGCTCACCGTCTTCACCGGGGTGGGAATCGTCAACCGGGAGATCGACCGGAAGAGCATCTACACCATCCTCGCCAAGCCCATCAGCCGCTTCGGCTACATCCTCGGGAAGTACCTGGGGCTCCTGGCGATCATCCTCATCACCTCCACCGCGATGTTCATCGGGCTCCTGGTGGTGATGAAGGGCTACAAGACCGAGATCCACGCCGGCATCTTCCTGGGGTTCTTCGGCATCGTGCTCGAGGTGATGGTGCTGGGGGCGATCGCCGTTCTCTGCTCCAGCTTCACCACCTCGTTCGTCTCGGCCTTCATCTGCGTGGCGGTCTACATCTCGGGCCACCTGTCGACGGAGTTCCTGCGGGCGGTGCGGAAGTCCACGCCGGTGCGCCGGGTCGTCGGGGAGATCCTCTACTACGTGCTCCCCAACCTCGAGCGCTTCAACTTCAAGTACCAGGCCACCTACGACCTGATGGTCAGCGAGCGGGCGCTGGCGACGGTGCTGGTCTTCGGGCTGGCGTACGTCGCGGCGGCGCTGCTCGGGGCGGTGCTGGTCTTCAGCCGGCGGGACTTCCGCTGACGCCCCGAGGCGCCCGGGCATGCCGTTCACCGAGCCGGCATTCCTCTTCTTCTTCCTCCCCGCGACCCTGGCGGCGTACTTCCTGTTTCCGGAGCGGGCCCGCAACCTCCTGCTGACCGCGGCCAGCCTCCTCTTCTACGCGGTGGGGGAGTGGCGGTTCGTCCCCTGGCTGCTCGGCTCCACAATGGCGACGTACCTCGTCGCCCGCGGGCTCGAGGCCTGGCGGGGCAGACCAGTCACCCGGGCGCTGCTCGCGCTGGGCGTGGTGACCGACCTGGGGCTCCTGGCCTGGTTCAAGTACGCCGGGTTCCTGGCCCGCGCGGTGGACGGGCTCACCGGCCTGCTCGGAGCGCCACTCTTGCCGGTGCCCACGGTGCTGCTCCCGCTGGGCATCAGCTTCTTCACCTTCCACAAGATCTCCTACAAGGTCGACGTGTACCGGGGAACGGCCGCGGTCCGGAAGAACCCGCTGGATCTCCTGCTGTACATCCTCTTCTTTCCGCAGCTCATCGCCGGACCCATCGTCCGCTACCACGACATCGCCGACGACCTGGTGCGCCGCCACCCGCGGCTGGCCGACGTGGCCGAGGGAGTGCGCCGGTTTGGCGTGGGCCTGGCCAAGAAGATGCTGGTGGCCAACACCATGGCGGGCGTGGCGGACGTGGTCTTTGCGCTCGAGCCCGCCCGGCTCTCCACCCCCGCGGCCTGGGTGGGCATCGTCTGCTACACGCTGCAGATCTACTTCGACTTCTCCGGGTACTCGGACATGGCCATCGGCCTGGCGCGGATGTTCGGGTTCCGCTTCCTGGAGAACTTCGACTACCCGTACACCGCCCGATCGATCACCGACTTCTGGCGTCGGTGGCACCTGTCGCTCTCGCGCTGGTTCCGGGACTACCTGTACCTGCCGCTGGGCGGGAACCGGAGCGGTCCGGTCAGGACGTACCTGAACCTGGGGGTGGTCTTCTTGCTCTGCGGGCTGTGGCACGGCGCGAGCTGGACCTTCGTGGCCTGGGGCGCGTTCCACGGCGCGCTGCTCATCCTCGAGCGCGCCGGGTGGGGCCCGCGGCTGCAGCGGCTGCCCGCGGGGTTGCAGCACGCGCAGACGCTTCTGCTGGTCATGCTGGGCTGGGTGCTCTTCCGGGCCGACACGCTGGCGCACGGGGGGTGGTACCTCCGCGCGCTGGCCGGGTTCGGGGCGAACGACGGGCCGTTCGAGACGCTCTCCCTGTTGACTCCAGGCGTGGCCCTGGCGCTCACCGCCGGCGTCGTCGGCTCGGCCCCCACGGTGGGGCAGCTCGCCCAGGACTGGCGCAAGAGGCTCGGGGCCCGGGCGGAGCTGGTGCTCGGCTGGGCGGGGAATGGCGCGGTGCTGGCGCTCCTCCTCCTCTCGGTGCTCCAGGTCGCCTCGGGCACCTACAACCCGTTCATCTACTTCCGGTTCTGACGCCCGTGAGCCCTGCACCGAAGAGCGCCCGCGCCGTGCCGCCGCCGAGCAGGGGAGACGCCTTCCTGGTGCTCGGCTTCCTGGCCTGCGTCGCGCTGCCCGGGCTCCTGACGCCGCTCGGCATCGGCGGGTCGGACCCGGCTCGCAATGGCGAGGCGCCGGTGAAGCCGCCCGCCCTCCGGAGTGCCCGGGCGATCGGGCCGTGGCTCCAGCAGACCGAGGAATATCTGCGGGTCGGGTTCGGGCTTCGTCAGACGATGATCGGCTGGGACGCGCGGCTGAAGATGAGCCTGGCGCTGAGAACGAGCGTGGGCTCGCCGGTGACGCTCGGACGCGACGGCTGGCTCTTCTACCTCGTGCACCGCGGCTCCCAGGGAGCCCGTCCCGAGGTGGACTTCTCCCCGGAGGAGCTGGAGCGCTGGGCGAGCTGGCTCGAATCGAGGCAGCGCTGGCTGGCCAGCCGCGGGGTGGACTTCGTCCTGGTGGTGGCGCCGAACAAGGAGACCATCTACCCGGACCTCCTGCCCAGCGAGACCCCGGCGCCGCGGCCGCGCTCGCGGCTCGACGTCCTGATGGGCCGGCTCCACGCCGGCCGGAAGGTGCAGGTGGTGGACGTGCGCCCGGCGCTGCACGAGGCGCGGAGCCCGGCCTCGCCGTTCCGCCGCTGGCCGCTCTACTACCGGACCGACAGCCACTGGAACGAGCTCGGGGCACTGCTCGCCTCGCGGGTGGTGCTGGGCGAGCTGAAGGAGCGCTTCCCGGGCTTGCGCGTGCCGGCCGACACCGACCTGGCGCTGGCCACCGAGACCACCGGGGCCGGGGACCTCGCCCGCCTGCAGGGGATGCAGGGCCAGCTGTCGGACACCCGGGTGCGCGTCCAGGTGCAGGGCCGGCCCTGCACCTTCCAGCTGGGCCCGGCTTCCACGGCGCAGAGCGTGGAGATGCCGCTCTTCAGCGAGAAGACGCTGGAGTGCCCGGGCGCGCCGATCCGGCGGGCCGTCGTCCTCCACGACTCGATGATGATCGGCATGCTCCCGGCGCTGGCCCCGGCGTTCGAGCGCTCGGTGTGGCGCCTGAGCATCGCCCTGGACCCGGCCCTGGTCGAGCGCGAGAAGCCGGACCTGGTCCTCCTCGAGTTCGTCGAGCGCACGCTGTGGGAAGGCACGCCGAGCTCCACATGAGCACGAGCCCCGGCATCCCCGTGCAGCGGGCCGCGGCGGCGGGCGTGGCCGCCACCGTGGTGGAGCGCCTCCGCGTCCGGGTGACGGCCTGGGCGGGTCCTCTGACCTTGCTCGGCGCCTGGGCGGTGTTCTTCGCTCCGCAGCTCGTCTCCAGCGGGGTGCCGTTCTACCGGGACCACCTGGTCACCAACATCCCGCTCCGGGCCTACGTCCGCGAGCGGCTGCTCTCGGGGCAGCTGCCCCAGTGGTACCCGTACGAGTCGCTAGGGGTCCCGGTCATCGGACAGATCGCCCTGGCGACCTTCCACCCCTTCACCTTCCTCTTCCTGCCGCTCCAGCCCGCGGCCGCGGAGAAGGCGTCCATCCTCGGCGCGTTCCTGCTCGCGCTGCTCGGCGCCTACGCCCTTTGCCGCGCGCTGGGCGCCGGGCGCCTCGCCGCCATCGTCGGGGCGATGGCCTACGGCTTCGGCGGGTACCTGCAGGGAGTCTCCTCCATCCTCGCCTACACCCTCAGCGCGTCGGCGCTGCCCTGGATGGCGACCGGGGCGGTGAAGGTGGTGACGCGCGGGCGGTGGCGGGACGCGAGCATGCTCGGCGTCTCCTGGGGGCTGGTGTTCCTCTCCGGCGATGCGGTGAGCTTCCTCTTCTCCGGGCTCCTGGTGCTGCTCCTCCTCTTCGCGCGGCCCTCGCCGCGGGGCGTGCTGCTCTCGGCGGCGGGAGGCGTCGTCGCCGCGCTGCTCACCGGCATCGAGCTGCTCCCCTCGACGGTGGTCGCCGCGGACTCGGTGCGGGCGATGGGCGCGCCCTCGGCGCTGCTCAACCTGCGCTGGGCGCTCCACCCGCTCCGCCTCCCCGAGCTCCTCGTTCCCGGGTACCTGCCGGACGGCGCGCGCTCGCGGGTGGTGGCAGACCTCTTCCACGATGGGACCGCCACCTTCAGCACCTCGCTGTTCGCCGGAGCGGTGGTGCTGGCGCTCGCCGCCGGAGCGCTGCCGGCGATGCCGCGCCTCGGCCGAGCCTTCCTGGGGATGGGCGCGCTCGGTGCCTGGCTGTCGCTCGGGGAGCACGGGCGGCTGCTTCCGCTGCTCCAGCGGCTGCTCCCGCTGCTCTCCCGGTTCCGCTACCCGGAGCGCTACCTGGTCTGGACCTGGCTCGCGCTGGCGGTGGCCGCCGCGCTGGGCGCGGAGCGGGCGCGCCGCCTGCCCGCGCGGTGGGCGAAGGCGCTGCTCGTCGCGGGCCTCGCCGGCGCGGTGCTCACGGCGGTCGCCTCGAACGTCAGCGTCGCCGGCCTGCTCTGGCGCTGGCAGGGGCATCCACTCGTCGAGGGAGACCGGCTTCGGGAGACGGTGGACCTCGCCTGGAGCCTGGGGCTGGCCTGGAGCGCAGGCTCGGTGCTCGCCGCCGGGGCGCTGCTGCGCGCCGCGGGGCGGCGGCCCGGGCTCATCCACGCGCTCCCGCTCCTGGTCCTGGTCGAGCTCTGGCACGGCAACGGCGGTCACTTCCCGCTCGCCGACCCACGCCTGGTCGGCGCGAGCAACCCCTTCGTCGAGGCCATCCGCCGCGAGTCGCCCGGCCTGCCCCGGGTGTTCCACGCGGGAGACCCGGGGTTCCGGGTGAGCCTGAGCGGGCCGGAGCGGCAGGGGTGGATCCGCGGGATGCAGCACCTGCTCCGCTCGGACGTCGCCGGGCTGTACGGCATCTCCAGCCTCGACTCGAACCTCGGGGCGCTCTCGGTGCGGCACGCGCTGCTGCTCGGATCCCCCGCGCGGCAGGCCGAGCTGGCCCCGCTCCTCGGGGTACCGTTCCGGATCGACGTGGGGAGCCCGCCGTCCGGAGCCCGGGTGCTGGCCCGGGAGCCCGAGCTCGGCCTCACGCTCTCCCGCGCCGAGACGCGCCCGCGCGCCTTCCTCTCGGCGACCGTGGCCGCGCTCTCGCGCGCCGAGGCCGAGCGGTGGGTGGGCGAGCACGGCTCGCCCGGGCGCAGCCTGGTCTGGGAGGGTGGCCCGTCGCTCCCGATGGCCTCTGGCGAGGTGACCTGGCTCGAGGACGCCCCCGAGCGCTCGGTGCTCCGGACCCGGACTGACGGGCCCACGGCCCTGGTGCTCGCCGACGAGTGGGCGCCCGGGTGGACAGCGGCGGTGGACGGCGTGCCGGCTCCGGTGCGGCCCACCCTGCTCACCCTGCGCGGCGTGGACCTACCCCCGGGCGAGCACAGCGTGCGGTTCGAGTACCGCACGCCGCGCCTGGTGCCGGGCGCGCTCGCCACCCTCGGCGGGCTGCTCCTGGCGCTGGCCCTGCTCGCCCTCGAGCGTCAGCGGCGCGGCGCGGTCCCGGTGCCGGCGTGAACACGGCCCCCTTGCTGATGGTGGGCCTCGGGGTGCTCGGGCTGGTCGTGGGGAGCTTCCTGAACGTGGTGATCGCCCGCGTGCCCCAGGGCGAGTCGATCGTCCATCCGGGCTCCCGCTGCCCGCGCTGCGGCCACGCGCTCGCCTTCTACGAGAACGTGCCCTTGGTGTCGTGGGCGGTGCTCCGCGGCCGGTGCCGGGCCTGCACGGCGCCCATCCCCCCTCGCTATCCGGCGGTCGAGCTGCTCACGGCCCTGCTCTTCCTCGCGGCCGGTTGGGCCTTCGGTCCGAGCTGGGAGCTCGTGCGGGCCCTGCTCCTCATCGGGTTCCTGGTCCCGCTTGCGCTCATCGACCTCGAGCACTGGATCGTGCCGGTGGGTGTCACCGTGCTGGGGACGGCGGCGGGCCTCCTGAGCGCCATCCCGCTCGGGCTTCCCACGCTGCGAGACTGCGCGATCGGCGCCGCGGCCGGGTTCGTCGTCTTCTGGGCGCTGGAGCGGGTGTCACTCTTGATGGTGGTGAAGCTCATCCGACCGCCGCTCCGGGCGCTCCGGGTCCTGCTCGCCCGCGCGTCCGGGCACGAGCCCCCGGCGCCCGAGCCGGACCCCACCGAGGCGCTGGGCGCGGGGGACAAGTGGCTCCTGCTCCTGGTGGGGAGCTTCCTCGGATGGCGGCCGCTGTTCGGGGTCTTCCTGCTCAGCGCGCTCCAGGGCGCGGTGGTGGGCACGACCTTGCTCCTCCTCCACGGCCGGGCGGGCTCGGAGCCGCCGCCCCCGGGCTCGCCGGCCACCGAGGACGGGTGGGCGCCCGAGGCCACCGCGCTTCCCTTCGGGCCGTGGATCGCGCTGGCCGCGCTTGAGATCGCGATCGCCGGGCCCTGGCTGTCGAGGACCTTCCCCTCGCCGCTGGTCGCGGTCCTGACCGGACAGCCCTGGGTACCGCAGTGAACGTGACCGAGGCACGACCCGGGCACCAGGCGGCCGAGCCCGGAACGGTGGACTCCGCGGGGAGGGCGGCCTGGGCGCGCGCCGCGCTGCTCGCCGCCTCGCTGGTCGCCGGCGCGGTGGCGGCGCTGCTGGCGCTGATGCCGATGAACGACCCGGACGTGTTCTGGCACCTGGCGGTGGGTCGCTACCTGACGGCGCATCACCGGCTGCCCACCACCAACCTCTGGTCCTTCACCGCGCCGGATCATTCCTTCCTCGCCAGCTCCTGGCTGTTCGACCTGCTCCTCGACCGGCTGAACGCGGGGGGGGGGCTGGTCGCCGTTCACCTGGCCACGGCCCTGGTGGTTGGCGCCGCGTTCGCCGTGCTGCTCCTGGCGGTGCGGAGCCGCGGGGCGAGCCTCTGGTGGGCCCTGGGCACGGTGCTGGCGCTGGCGTTCGGGGCCGAGGCCCGCTTCACCCCCCGGCCGCAGGTGTTCAGCTACCTCTTGCTCTCGCTGCTCTCGCTGATCCTGGTGCGCGACCGCGCTCGACGGTCGTGGCGCGCGCTCGCCTGGGTGCCCCTCCTGCTCGTCGTCTGGGCGAACCTCCACGCGGGGGTGGTGTTCGGGCTGGTCCTGGTGGGCTGCCACCTGGCGGACGAGCTCTGGGCGCGCCTCCCCGGACTTCCGGCCGCGGGCCGCCAGCGGCTGCTCCTCGGCTCCGCCGCCGCCGGCGCCATCTGTCTCGCGGCGCTGCTCCTCAACCCCGGCGGCCCCGCTCTGCTCGAGTACGCGCTGTTCCACGTCTCCGAGGTCGGCTCGGTGGTGAGGCTCGGCGAGTTCGACAGCCCGAGCCTGCACGACCGGCCGCTGTTCTGGGTCGTCCTCGTCGCGACGCCCCTGCTCCTCCTCGCCTGCCGCCGGGAGGCGCGCCTCGCCGAGTGGCTCGGGTGGCTGGCCTTCGGCGCGCTCGGCTGCCGGGCGATGCGGCTCATCCCCGAGTTCTTCCTGGTGGTGGGTCCGTCGCTGGGTTGGGCGGCGGAGCGTGCCTTCCAGCGGTTTGCCGCCGGACGGGCGAGGGTGGGGGTGGCCAGGCTGGTCCCGGTGCTCCTGCCGCTCGGCTCGCTGGCCATCCTCCCGTATCCGGCGCTGCACCTCCTCCGGCGCATCCAGCCGGGGCTCGACCCGTACCGGAACCCGGTGCGCGCGGTCGCTCAGGCCGAGCGCTGGGGGCTCTCGGGCCGGGTTTTCGCCGGCTGGGACGCGACCGGGCTCGTGGAGTGGGCCTTGCCGCAGGCACAGGTCCAGGTGGATCCCCGACTCCTGGCCTATCCGCCCGAGGTCTTCCACGCGCTCGAGCAGGCCGAGGACTCACCGCAGGCCTTCGACGCCTACGTCGACCGCTGGGACATCGGCTGGGCGCTCCGGACGCAGCAGCGGCTGCGCTTCACCGGGGCGGGCCTGTTCGACCCGAGGCGCTGGGCGGTGGTGTTC
>DATKKF010000004.1:0-252491 GCA_035543115.1 Myxococcaceae bacterium | reverse complement strand
ACCACCGACGTGACCGGGACGGTGAAGCTCCCGGACAACGTGGAGATGGTGATGCCGGGGGACAACATCGCGATCGAGGTGGAGCTGATCACCCCCATCGCCATGGAGAAGGAGCTCCGGTTCGCCATCCGGGAGGGCGGCCGGACGGTGGGCGCCGGGGTCGTCGCCGAGGTCCTGGAGTAGGAGTAGGATGATCGCCCCCGGGAGGTGACTCCCGGGGCCGGCGTCGCGGAGGGGAGGGCTGCCTCGCCAAGCAGCTTTCCCCTCTGTGCCGTTCAGGAGAACGAGGAAGTCATGCCGAAGGGAAACAGGAGCATCATCTCGCTCGAGTGCCCGGTGTGTAAGCGCCGGAACTACTCGACGACCAAGAACCGGCGGAAGAGTCAGGACAAGCTCGAGCTGAGCAAGTTCTGCCCCTGGTGCCGGAAGCACACGGACCACAAGGAAGGGAAGGTCTGAGCGCAGGGAAGGAGCAGTTCTAGGCCAGTAGCTCCAACGGTAGAGCAGCGGTCTCCAAAACCGCGTGTTGGGGGTTCGAATCCCTCCTGGCCTGTAATCATGGCAGCCAACGACGCAACGACCGTAGCCAACCGCTCCGCGATGACGCCCGAGCGGCTGGTGGTCATCTTCACGCTCTGCCTGGCCATCGTGCTGGTGCTGTTCCTGAAGCACGTCATCGCCCCGCTGTGGGTGGCGGTGGGGTGGCCGGACCGGCCGCTGATCGAGGGCGCGGAGGAGTGGACCTACAGCTCGCTGGTGGCGGTGGCGCTGACCGTGGCGCTGCTGGGTGGGGCGTGGTCGAGCAGCAGGATCCGGCACCTGGCGTTCGAGACGGCGTCGGAGCTGATGCGGGTGACCTGGCCCAGCCTCGAGGAGACGCGGGTCTCGACGATGGCGGTGGTGATCGCCTCGGTGGTGGCGGGTGTGGTGCTCTTCTTCATCGACTCGCTGAGCTACAAGCTGATGGTGGAGTGGCTGCCGGCGCTGTGGGGGAAGCTGTGATGGGCGAGAAGCGCTGGTACGCGGTCCACACCTACTCGGGCTTCGAGAACAAGGCGAAGAAGAGCCTCGAGGAAAAGATCCGGATGGAGGGGCTCCAGGACTCGTTCGGCGAGATCCTGATCCCGGTGGAGCAGGTGGTGGAGATGGTGAAGGGGGAGAAGAAGACCTCCAAGCGGAAGTTCCTCCCTGGCTACATCCTGGTCCAGATGGAGATGAACGACCGGACCTGGCACCTGGTGAAGAACACCCCCAAGGTGACCGGGTTCATCGGGGCGGCAGCCAACGAGCAGCCGCCGCCGATCCCCGACCGGGAGATGGAGCGTCTGACGACGCAGATCTCCGAGGGAACGCTCAAGCCCAAGCCCAAGGTGCAGTTCGAGGAGGGCGACACCGTCCGGGTCATCGACGGACCGTTCAGCAACTTCAACGGGACGGTGGAAGAGGTGAACCCGGACAAGGGCCGGGTGAAGGTGCTGGTCTCCATCTTCGGCCGGGCGACCCCGGTGGAGCTGGACTTCATGCAGGTGGAGAAGACGAGCACCTAGCTCGTCAGGAGTGAAGTGGGCCGCACGGAGCGCGTTGCTCCGGACAGCGTGTTCGGCCGTGGGAGGGCAGCCCGCCCGTATGCACCACGGTGAGGTGAAGAGATGAAGAAGGTCACCGGACAGGTGAAGCTGCAGATCCCTGCGGGCAAGGCCAACCCGGCCCCGCCCATCGGGCCGGCGCTCGGCCAGCAGGGCGTCAACATCATGGAGTTCTGCAAGCAGTTCAACGCCCAGACGCAGGCGCAGGCGAAGGAGGGTCTGATCATCCCGGTGATCATCACCGTGTATCAGGACCGCTCGTTCACCTTCGTGCTCAAGACGCCTCCGGCCGCGGTGCTGCTGAAGAAGGCGGCCGGCCTGCACACCGAGAAGAAGAAGGGCTCGGGGGCGCACAAGCCGGGCAAGGAGAAGGTGGGCCAGGTGAAGAGGAAGCAGCTGGAGGACATCGCCCGGCTGAAGATGCCGGACATGACCGCCGGCTCGCTCGAGGCGGCGATGAACACCATCGCCGGAACCGCCCGCTCGATGGGCATCGACATCGTCGACTGACGGCGCGCCCGGAGACTCCAGACATGACGACCAGGACTGCGAAGAAGTTCCGTGCGGCGGCCGAGCTGGTGGACCGCAACAAGCGCTACACCGTCGACGAGGCGTTCAAGCTCCTCAAGGAAACGGTGGCCAAGCGTGGGGTGAAGTTCGATCAGACGGTGGACGTGGCGATCAACCTCGGGGTGGACCCCAAGCACGCCGACCAGATGGTGCGTGGCGCCGTCGTTCTCCCCAACGGCATCGGCAAGACGGTGCGGGTGGCGGTGTTCGCCAAGGGGGAGAAGCAGCGCGAGGCGCAGGACGCCGGCGCCGACGTGGTGGGCGAGGCCGATCTCGCCAAGCGGATCGAGGAGGGCTTCATGGACTTCGATACGGTCATCGCCACGCCGGACATGATGGGCGTGGTGGGCCGGCTCGGAAAGGTGCTCGGCCCCCGCGGCCTGATGCCGAACCCGAAGGTGGGGACGGTGACCGCCGACGTGGGCAAGGCGATCCGCGAGGCCAAGGGCGGCAAGGTGGAGTTCCGCGCCGAGAAGGCGGGCATCGTCCACGCCCCGGTGGGCAAGGCGTCGTTCCCGGCGGAGAAGCTGACCGAGAACTTCAACGCACTCATGGAGCTGGTGATGAAGCTCAAGCCGTCGACGGCGAAGGGCGTCTACCTCAAGTCCGCTACCATCAGCGCCACGATGACCCCGGGTATCAAGCTGGATGTGCAGGAGATCGGTGCCCGGTACCGGTAGACGCTGAGCCGCGGGCCCTCGGCGGGGCACCACGTCCTGCTCGCTCCGAGGGCTCGCGGAGCTGCTGCCACGCGGGGTGCCTGTCAGGGGAGGGAGCAGGTGGGCCCGCTCGAGCAAACGACCATCGATCGCTGGCCCCTATCGTCCGGCTGGAGCCAGTCCGGAAAGGTGCTCGTGCTCGCGGTCGCAGCGGCGCTCGTGCTCTCCGGGCTGTTCCTTGCCGTGCCCTTCTTCTTCCCGCTGTTGGGGGGATTCCTCCTCGCGCTGATTTGCTGGAGAACCTTCCCGCTGCCCGAGGTGGAGACGGACGGGCGGGTCCTCTTCGTCTCGAGCTTGCGGAAGCGCGCGGAGGTTTTCGCTCACGGATATGCAGGAGGTCCGGCTGGGATTCCGATTGGCGCGGCCTCGAGGCAGGTGCACCGGGGCGGGTGGTCGTCCCGGGGAGATGAGAAGCGCCCCTGTCGAAGCCGGGGGATGGCGGGCGGTCGGCGCAGTGCCGGGACGGCGCTCGCCGTGGCCCCGGACCGTGGCGGGTTGTCGCGCGTGCCCAGCAGACTCACGGCGCCGTTCCTGCTGCTCCCCGAACGCGACTGAGGGACAAATTGGAACGGTCGCCTCCCGGGGTGACGTCGCGAGGTCCCGTTCGGCGTTCCAGAATGTTTCGCGGACACGACCTGGGAAGCCGTTCTCAGGACCGGTTTCCCAAACTTCGCGAGGGGAACATTTCGGAACGCAAGACGGGGGGACGCGGACCTTGGTCCCGGGGGGGACCGTTCCAAGATGCTTCGCGACCACCACCTTCGAGAAACAGCCTCGACGGCTCTCGACGGGCAGGCGGCGGCCGCCGTGACGACCCGAGCACCTGCGCCCATCCCCGCAGGCGCGTCGCTCACCCCGGCCGGAATGTCAGCGCGACCCCGTTCATGCAGTACCGGAGACCGGTCGGCTTCGGCCCGTCGTCGAACACGTGCCCCAGGTGCCCGCCGCAGCGCCGGCAGTGGACCTCCGTCCGGACCATGAGGAACATGCGGTCCTCCGTCGTCTCCACAGCGTCGGGCAACGGCGCGTAGAAGCTCGGCCAGCCGGTGCCGCTGTCGTACTTGGCCTGGGACGAGAAGAGCGGCAGGGCGCAGCCCGCGCAGAGGAACGTGCCGGGGCGGTGCTCCTCCAGCAGCGGGCTCGTCCAGGCCCGCTCCGTGCCCTCGTGCCTCAGCACCTGGTACGCGGCGGGAGAGAGGCTCGCCCGCCACTCGGCGTCCGGCTTCTCCACCTCGAAGCGCTTGGCTAGTGTCGCCGCCCGTGCGCGCCGGGAAGACCCCAGGGTGAACGCCGCCACCAGCGCACCGAGCAGCGTTCGGCGGCACAGGCTCACGAGCCGCTCCGGGTCTTGGCGTGGCGGGGAAGGGGGCACGACTCGCGCTCGTGCTTCTCGTCCCACTGCTGGTGGTAGTCCTCGGCGATCCAGAAGCGGCCCACCGGTGCGATCTCCGTGGTGATTGGGTCCACCAGCTTCCTCTGCTCGGCATCGCGCGAGGCGCCCGCCTGCGCCTGCTGCTGGGCGTCGAAGGTGAAGATCGCCGAGCGGTACTGGGAGCCCAGGTCCGGACCCTGCCGATTGCCGCTGGTCGAATCGTGCGAGCTCCAGAAGATCTCCAGCAGCCGGGCGTAGCTGACCTTCGCCGGATCGAACTCGATCAGCACCGACTCGGCGTGTCCCATGCCGTGGTCGCTCACCTGCTCGTAGGTGGGTGAGGTGGTCGTTCCGCCGGTGTAGCCGACGGCGGTGGCGACGACCCCGGGGACCTGGCGGAACCGGTACTCCGTTCCCCAGAAGCAGCCCTGGGCAAAGACCGCCAGGGCATGCCCTGGGGCGGGCTTCAGCGGGGTCCCGGCACCGACGCCTCCGGGCCTGGTCCCCACCGGGAGCGGGACCACCCGCCCGTCGGAACCGGCGGCAAGCGCTCCGCGCAACAGAACTGCAAGAAGAAGGACTCCACCGAAGAGAACGAAGAGGACTGACCGCATGGTAGGAGGAGTACGCGCCAGCCCCCCCCGAGGTCACGGTTCCCTCCGAACCGACCGTCCGGACGGGCTTTGACATTCGGCCCGCTCGTTGCTAGATGCGCCGGTTCCGCCGGGAAAGACAGGCCCGGCAAACCCCCTGGTCCAAGACCGCAGGGACGGGTGTGACCCCCGTCGAAATGGAGGCTGGCGACGGCCATGACCTCCGGCCCTGCCGAGACTGAGGAGCGCTGGGCCCTGGACGCAGGGATCCGGGACGCGAGGTCCAGCCTCGCACAAGACGGGCACCGGCAAGGTGTCCCTCTCGCTCTTGCCACTCTGGCTCAGGGCAGCACGCCGGCCGCCATCGGCCGGCACGATGGGAGGTGAGACAGAGTGGAGAAGAGCGAGAAGGAAGTGATGATCAAGGAGCTGAACGAGAAGTTCGCCCGGGCCCGGACGGCCATCGTGGCGGAGTTCTCGAAGCTCAACGTGGAGACGGTCACCCGGCTCCGGAAGAAGCTCCGTGACTCGGGGGTGGACTACAAGGTCCTCAAGAACACCCTGGCCAAGCGCGCTGCGAAGGGCACGCCGGTCGAGGTGGTGAGCGACGACTTCACCGGTCCCGTGGCGATCGCCATCGGGTACGACGACGTGGTCCTCCCGGCGAAGATCCTCCAGGAGTTCATCAAGGACCTCGAGACCATCAAGGTCCGGAGCGCCGTCGTCGAGGGCAAGAAGGTCACCGCCGCGGGCGTGGCTGCACTGGCGAAGATGCCGGGGCTGCCCGAGCTCCGGGCGAGAATCCTCGGGATGCTCAACCAGCCGGCGGGGAAGCTCGCCCGGACGCTGGCCGAGCCAGGAAGCCGCCTCGCCCGCCTGATCAAGGCCCGGGCAGAGGCATTGGAGAAGCAAGGTTCATAGCAGCGATTAGATTTCTAACCCTTTCACTGGGGACAGCTCTGCTGCGCAGAGTCAAGTCCCGTTAAGAGGCTGAATTCCGCCATGGCAGACCTGAATCAGATCGTCGACTCGCTGTCCTCCCTCACGGTGATGGAGGCCGCCGAGCTCGTGAAGAAGCTCGAGGAGAAGTGGGGTGTGTCCGCCGCCGCCGTCGCCGTCGCTGCGGCGGGCGCCGGTGGGGGTGCCGCTGCCGCTGCCCCGGCCGAGGAGAAGACCGAGTTCACGGTCGTCCTCGCCAACGCCGGTGCCAACAAGATCAACGTCATCAAGGAGATCCGCGCCATCACCGGTCTGGGCCTGAAGGAGGCCAAGGACCTGGTCGAGGGTGCTCCCAAGACGGTGAAGGAAGGCGTCAACAAGGACGACGCCAAGAAGATCAAGGACCAGCTCACCGCCGCTGGCGCCACCGTCGAGATCAAGTAGTCGCCTGCGCTGTTCGCGCGCGCGCCGGGGCCCCACGTCCCCCGGCGCCCTCGCTCCGCGCTCTTTTCCGTTCGGCGTGCCGGCGTCCTCCTCCACCCTGGAGGGATGCCGGCATCGCCCTTTTGAGAAACCTGCTTCCCGCCGTCAGGGAGTCCGAATGCCCGCCAGCGTCCAGAACAACTTCCGCACCCGGAAGAGCTTCGCGAAGATCCAGAAGATCATCGACATCCCCAACCTCATCAACATCCAGAAGCAGTCGTACGAGAAGTTCCTCCAGGCGGATGTCGCACCGGACAAGCGCGAAGACGTTGGACTGCAGGGCGTCTTCAAGTCGGTCTTCCCCATCCGGGACTTCAACGAGACCAGCTCGCTCGAGTTCGTGAGCTACAACCTCGAGCGGCCGAAGTACGACGTCGACGAGTGCCACCAGCGGGGGATGACCTACTCCGCCCCGATCAAGGTGGTGGTGCGCCTGGTGGTCTGGGACAAGGACGAGGAGACCGGGGCGCAGAGCATCCGCGACGTCAAGGAGCAGGAGGTCTACTTCGGCGAGATCCCGCTGATGACCCAGAACGGGACCTTCATCATCAACGGGACCGAGCGGGTCGTCGTCAGCCAGCTGCACCGTAGCCCCGGCGCCTTCTTCGACCACGACAAGGGCAAGAGCCACAGCTCGGGCAAGCTGCTCTACAACGCCCGCATCATTCCCTACCGCGGCTCGTGGATCGACTTCGAGTTCGACCACAAGGACCTGCTCTACGTTCGCATCGATCGCCGCCGAAAGCTGCCGGCCACGGTGCTGATCCGCGCCCTGGGCGCGGTGCCCGACACCGCGAAGAAGAACCCCATCGAGTTCCGCGGCACCACCGAGGAGATCCTCAACTACTACTACGCCACCGAGACCATCTACCTGAACTCGGCGACCGACTACGAGAAGTCGGTGGAGCTGGAGCTGCTCCCCGGCCAGCGCGCCACCCGCGACATCAAGACCAAGTCCGGCGAGGTGATCGTCAAGAAGAACCGCAAGTTCACCCGCGGGGCAATCAAGAAGCTCGAGGCGGCGAAGATGCGCACCCTGCCCATCGACGCCGACGAGCTGTTCACCAAGGTCTCGGCCTACGACGTGGTGGACGAGGCCACCGGCGAGGTGATCCTCGAGTGCAACGAGGAGGTCAGCCAGGAGAAGGTGGACGAGCTCCTCAAGCGTGGCATCAGGGAGTTCAAGGTCCTCTTCATCGACAACCTCAACGTGGGTCCGTACCTGCGTGAGACGTTGATGATGGACAAGATCGACTCGCCCGAGCAGGCGATCATGGAGATCTACCGGCGCCTCCGCCCCGGCGATCCTCCGACGCCGGAGACGGCGATCAACCTCTTCACCAACCTGTTCTTCAACCCCGAGCGCTACGACCTCAGCAAGGTCGGCCGCCTCAAGCTGAACTTCAAGTTCGGCCTCGAGGAGCCGCTCGACGGGCAGATCCTCACCAAGCGCGACATCCTCGAGGTCATCCGCTACCTGATCGACCTGAAGAACGGCCGCGGGACCATCGACGACATCGACCACCTCGGCAACCGGCGCGTCCGCGCGGTGGGCGAGCTGCTCGAGAACCAGTACCGCATCGGCCTGGTGCGCATGGAGCGGGCGATCAAGGAGCGGATGAGTCTGCAAGAGATCGAGACGCTCATGCCCCACGACCTGATCAACGCCAAGCCAGTGACGGCGGTGATCAAGGAGTTCTTCGGCAGTAGCCAGCTCAGCCAGTTCATGGATCAGACCAACCCCCTGTCCGAGGTGACGCACAAGCGGCGCCTCTCGGCCCTGGGCCCGGGCGGTCTGACCCGCGAGCGCGCCGGCTTCGAGGTGCGCGACGTGCACCCCACGCACTACGGCCGCATCTGCCCCATCGAGACGCCGGAAGGTCCGAACATCGGCCTCATCGCCTCGCTCTCCACCTTCGCCCGGGTGAACGAGTTCGGCTTCGTCGAGACCCCCTACCGGAAGGTCGAGGGTGGGGCGGTCACCGGCGAGACCGCCTTCTACTCGGCGCTGGAGGAGGAGAAGCACACCATCGCCCAGGCCAACGCCGAGTTCGACAAGAAGGGCAAGTTCATCAACGAGCTGGTGTCCAGCCGGCGCGGGGGCGAGTTCGTCCAGGCAAAGCCCGAGGACGTCGATCTCATGGACGTGTCACCGAACCAGCTGGTCTCGGTGGCCGCCTCGCTGATCCCCTTCCTGGAAAATGACGACGCCAACCGCGCGCTGATGGGCAGCAACATGCAGCGCCAGGCGGTGCCGCTCCTCCGCACCCAGTCGCCGTTGGTGGGCACGGGGATGGAGGCGGTGGTGGCCCGCGACTCGGGCGTCACCTGCGTGGCGCGGCGGGACGGCGTGGTCGAGGCCGTGGACGCGAGCCGCATCGTGGTCAAGGCGGACGTGGGCAACGTCTCGGACGTCGGGTCCGAGGTCGACATCTACAACCTGCTCAAGTACCAGCGGAGCAACCAGAACACCTGCCTCAACCAGAAGCCCATCGTGAAGAAGGGCGACCGGGTGCGGAAGGGCGACGTCATCGCCGACGGGCCCGCCACCGAGACCGGTGAGCTGGCGCTGGGGGCGAACGTGGTCGTCGCCTTCATGCCCTGGCAGGGCTACAACTTCGAGGACTCGATCCTGCTCTCCGAGCGCCTGCTCAAGGACGACATCTTCACCTCGATCCACATCGAGGAGTTCGAGTGCATCGCCCGGGACACCAAGCTGGGGAAGGAAGAGATCACCCGCGACATCCCCAACGTCGGTGAGGAGGCCCTCAAGGACCTCGACGAGTCGGGAATCATCCGCATCGGCGCCGAGGTGAAGCCGGGCGACGTCCTGGTGGGGAAGATCACCCCCAAGGGCGAAACCCAGCTCAGCCCCGAGGAGAAGCTCCTCCGGGCCATCTTCGGCGAGAAGGCGGGCGACGTCCGTGACAGCTCGCTCCGCGTCCCCCCCGGCGTCACCGGCACCATCATCGGGGCCAAGGTGTTCAGCCGGAAGGGAGTGGAGAAGGACGAGCGGGCCAAGCAGATCGAGTCCGCCGACGAGGCCAAGCTCCTCAAGGACCAGAACGACGAGATCAAGGTCATCCAGGACTCGGCGTTCGCCCGCCTGCGGAAGATGCTGACCGGCAAGGAGGTCGAGGGCCGGCTGATCGACGATAAGGGCAAGGTCCTCCTCAAGAAGGGCGACGTCCTCGACGACGCGCTGCTCTCCACCGTGCCCTACCGGTACTGGAACGAGATCAGCGTCGGCGAGCCGCTCGACTCGAAGGTGCGAGACATCCTCCGCAGCCTCGAGGAGCAGAAGGAGGCGGTGAAGCTCGTCTTCGGAGAGAAGATCGCCCGTATCAAGAAGGGCGACGAGCTCCCGCCGGGCGTCATCAAGATGGTCAAGGTGTACGTGGCCATCAAGCGCAAGCTCGCGGTGGGCGACAAGATGGCCGGCCGCCACGGGAACAAGGGCGTGGTGAGCCGCGTCCTCCCCGAGGAGGACATGCCGTACCTCGAGGACGGCCGTCCGGTGGACATCGTGCTCAACCCCCTCGGCGTCCCGAGCCGGATGAACATCGGGCAGATCCTCGAGACCCACCTGGGCTGGGCGGCCCGCGGCGTCGGCGAGCGGCTGCAGAAGTTCATCGAGGAGAAGTGGAGCGGCGAGCAGCTGAAGAAGGAGCTGAAGACCATCTACGACGACCGGGCCTTCGGGGAGTTCATCGACGGCCTGCCGGACAAGGAGGTCGTCACCCTCTGCCAGCGGCTCCGCAAGGGCATCCACGTCTCCACCCCGGTGTTCGATGGCGCGCGGGAGAACGAGATCCACGCGCTGCTCGACGAGGCGGAGCTCCCGCGCTCGGGCCAGATGGTGCTCTTCGACGGGCGCACCGGCGAACCGTTCGACCAGAGCGTCACCGTGGGCGTGATGTACATGCTCAAGCTGCACCACCTGGTGGACGAGAAGATCCACGCCCGGAGCATCGGGCCCTACAGCCTGGTCACCCAGCAGCCGCTGGGCGGCAAGGCGCAGTTCGGCGGACAGCGGCTCGGGGAGATGGAGGTCTGGGCGATGGAGGCCTACGGCGCGGCCTACACGCTCCAGGAGTTCCTGACCGTGAAGTCCGACGACGTGGTGGGCCGGACCCGGATGTACGAGGCGATCGTCAAGGGCGACAACGTGCTCGAGTCGGGCCTGCCCGAGTCGTTCAACGTGCTCCTCAAGGAGCTCCAGTCGCTGGCGATGGACGTGGAATTGCTCGAGACCGCTCCACCCGAGCGGCAGCGCTCCCTCGGTGACGGCTTCGACGGCGAGCCCAGGAAGACCGGGACCGATGCCTGAGAAGGAGCACCGGCGCGCCTGAAGAGCTGAGCGATGCCCCGCAGCATGGGGGGCGCCGCTCTTACGAGTTCGAAGGGCCGGCAGACCGCGCGGGGCGCGACTCCGGCCAGGGAAGTGAACGAAAGATTTGGAGGCAACGTGAAGGACATCTTCAACTTCTTCGAGAAGCCCAAGGACCCGCTGTCGTTCCAGGCGATCCGCGTCGCCCTGGCCAGCCCGGACAAGATCCGCCAGTGGTCCCACGGCGAGGTGAAGAAGCCAGAGACGATCAACTACCGCACCTTCAAGCCGGAGCGGGACGGGCTCTTCTGCGCCCGCATCTTCGGCCCGGTGAAGGATTACGAGTGCAACTGCGGCAAGTACAAGCGCATGAAGCACCGGGGGGTGGTCTGCGAGAAGTGCGGCGTCGAGGTCATCCAGTCCAAGGTCCGCCGGGAGCGGCTGGGGCACATCACCCTGGCCACGCCGGTGGCGCACATCTGGTTCCTGAAGAGCCTGCCGAGCCGCATCGGCAACCTGCTCGACATCACGCTCAAGGATCTGGAGAAGGTCCTGTACTGCGAGAGCTACATCATCATCGACCCCAAGGCGACGCCGCTGGTGAAGGGCGAGCTGGTCTCCGAGGAGAAGCTGCACCGGCTCTACCAGGAGCACGGTGAGGACAGCTTCTCGGCGGGGATGGGCGGCGAGGCGGTCCGCGAGATGCTCCGCGGGATCGAGGTGCACAAGCTCTCGGAGGAGCTCCGCCGCGAGATGCGGGAGACCAACTCCGAGGCCAAGCGGAAGAAGATCGCCAAGCGGCTCAAGGTGGTGGAGGCCTTCCGCATCTCCGGCAACCGACCGGAGTGGATGATGCTCGACGTCATCCCGGTCATCCCGCCCGACCTGCGCCCGCTGGTCCCGCTCGACGGCGGCCGGTTCGCGACGTCCGACCTGAACGACCTGTACCGCCGGGTCATCAACCGGAACAACCGGCTGAAGCGGCTTCAGGAGCTCAACGCTCCGGACATCATCATCCGCAACGAGAAGCGGATGCTGCAGGAGGCGGTGGACGCGCTGTTCGACAACGGCCGCCGCGGCAAGACCATCACCGGCCCGAACAAGCGGCCGCTGAAGTCGCTCTCCGACATGCTGAAGGGCAAGCAGGGCCGGTTCCGCCAGAACCTGCTCGGAAAGCGCGTGGACTACTCCGGCCGCTCGGTCATCGTCGTCGGCCCGGAGCTCAAGCTCCACCAGTGCGGCCTTCCGAAGATCATGGCCCTCGAGCTGTTCAAGCCGTTCATCTACAACAAGCTCGAGGAGAAGGGGTACGTCACCACCATCAAGAGCGCGAAGAAGATGGTGGAGCGCGAGCGCCCCGAGGTCTGGGACATCCTGGAGGAGGTCATCCGCGAGCATCCGGTCCTCCTCAACCGCGCCCCCACCCTCCACCGCCTCGGCATCCAGGCCTTCGAGCCGGTGCTGATCGAGGGCAAGGCGATCCAGCTGCATCCCCTGGTCTGCGCCGCCTTCAACGCCGACTTCGACGGGGACCAGATGGCGGTCCACGTCCCCCTCTCCGTCGAGGCTCAGATGGAGGCGCGGGTGCTGATGATGTCCACCAACAACATCCTCAGCCCGGCGAACGGCAAGCCGATCATCGTCCCCACCCAGGACATGGTGCTCGGCATCTACTACATGACCCGTCCGCGCGAGTTCGCGAAGGGCGAGGGCCGGGTCTTCGCGTCGCCGGAAGAGGTCCGGGCCGCGTACGACCACGGTGAGGTGGCGCTGCAGGCCAAGGTGGTCTGCCGGATCGACGGGGCCCGCAAGGAGACCACCGTGGGCCGGGTCCTCCTCTGGGACATCGTGCCGCGGAAGGTGGGCTTCGACGCGATCAACAAGGTCCTGGACAAGAAGCAGCTCGGGGCGCTGATCGATACCTGCTACCGCCTCACCGGGGAGAAGGAGACCGTCCTCCTCGCCGACCGCATCCGGAGCCTCGGGTACACCCACGCCACCAAGGCCGGCATCTCCATTGCCCTCAAGGACATGAAGATCCCGCCCCGGAAGCAGGAGTTCCTCGACTACGCCCGGAAGGAAGTGGCGGAGATCGAGAACCAGTACCTCGAGGGCCTGATCACCGACGGCGAACGCTACAACAAGGTCATCGACATCTGGGCCGAGGTCACCGAGAAGGTGGCCGGGGAGATGATGCAGCAGATCTCCCAGGAAGAGGCCACCGGCGAGAACACCGCCGGCAAGCGCGAGACGCGCAAGCAGCCGTCGTTCAACCCGATCTACATCATGGCCGACTCGGGAGCCCGCGGCTCCGCCCAGCAGATCCGTCAGCTGGCCGGAATGCGCGGCCTGATGGCCAAGCCGTCGGGCGAGATCATCGAGACGCCGATCACCGCCAACTTCCGCGAGGGTCTCTCGGTGCTGCAGTACTTCATCTCCACCCACGGCGCCCGGAAGGGTCTGGCCGACACCGCGCTGAAGACCGCCAACTCCGGCTACCTGACCCGCCGTCTGGTCGACGTGGCGCAGGACGCGATCATCACCGAGTACGACTGCGGCACGATGGACGGTCTGGTCATCGGCGCCCTGGTCGAGGGCGGGGAGATCATCGAGGCCCTTGGAGAGCGCATCCTGGGCCGGGTGGCCCTGAACGACATCCACGACCCGGTCACCGGCGAGGTGCTGGTGCGGGCCAACGAGGAGATCGACGAGGGCAAGGTCGGGAAGATCGAGAACTCCGGCCTGGACAAGGTCAAGATCCGCTCGGTGCTCACCTGCCAGGCCCGGCGCGGCATCTGCGTCGAGTGCTACGGGCGTGACCTCGCCCGCGGCCGGAAGGTCTCCATCGGCGAGGCGGTGGGCGTCATCGCCGCCCAGTCCATCGGCGAGCCCGGCACCCAGCTGACGATGCGGACCTTCCACATCGGCGGCGCGGCGACCCGGCGGGCGGAGCAGTCGAGCCTCGAGAACCGCAACGCCGGGACGGTGAAGTTCAACGCTCTCAACACGGTGAAGCGGGCCGACGGGACCGCGGTGGTGATGAACCGCAACGGCGAGGTGCTCCTGGTCGACGACTCGGGCCGTGAGCGCGAGCGCTACCAGGTCATCTACGGCGCCAAGCTGCTGGTGAAGGACGGCCAGAAGCTGGACGGGCCGACGCTCCTCGCGGAGTGGGACCCGTTCGCCGTCCCGCTCCTCACCGAGGTCGGCGGTGTCGTGCGGTTCGACGACATCATCGAGGGCGTCACGATGTCCGAGACGCTCGACGAGGTCACCGGCCTGTCGCGGAAGACGATCATCGAGTCCAAGGACCCCGACGCCCGTCCGCGCATCACCCTGCGCGGCGAGGACGGCGAGGTGCTGACCCTGCCCAGCTCCGGGCAGCCGGCCAGCTACTACCTGTCGCAGGGCTCGATCATCACCGTGAACGACGGTGACACCATCACCGCGGGCGAGGTGATCGCCAAGGCGCCGCGCGAGACCACCAAGACCAAGGACATCACCGGTGGTCTCCCCCGGGTGGCCGAGCTGTTCGAGGCCCGCAAGCCGAAGGATCACGCGATCATCGCGGAGATCGACGGGGTGGTCTCGTTCGGCAAGGACACCAAGGGGAAGCGGAAGCTGATCATCACCCCCGAGGTGAACGGCGAGCAGCGGACCGACCTGGCCAAGGAGTACCTGATCTCCAAGGGCAAGCACATCAGCGTGCACTCCGGTGACCGGGTTCGGGCCGGCGAGCCGATGATGGACGGCGCGGCCAACCCGCACGACATCCTCAAGGTGCTGGGCGAGAAGGAGCTGGCCCGCTACCTGGTGGACGAGGTGCAGGAGGTCTACCGACTGCAGGGCGTGAAGATCAACGACAAGCACATCGAGACGATCGTCCGGCAGATGTTGCGCCGGGTGCGCGTCACCGACGTGGGCGACACCAGCTTCCTGGTCGACGAGCAGGTGGAGCGCTGGGTGTTCGAGGAGGAGAACGAGAAGGTGATGGGCCGGGGCGAGAAGCCGGCCGCCGGGGAGCCCTTGCTCCTCGGCATCACCAAGGCCTCGCTCTCCACCGAGTCGTTCATCTCGGCGTCGTCCTTCCAGGAGACCACCAAGGTGCTCACCGAGGCCGCGATCAACGGCAAGGTGGACTACCTCCGTGGCCTCAAGGAGAACGTGATCATGGGCCGGCTGATCCCTGCCGGCACGGGCCTGCCGCAGTACAAGCACCTCGACCTCGAGGTGGAGAGCCCGGCCGACGAGATCAGCAAAGTGGAGGCGGAGCTGGCGGGGGCCCACGACGGGCCGATGCTGCCGCCCGAGACCGCGCTCCCGCCGCTCGGCACCGGCACCACCGCCGGCTGAGCAGGCACGCCGGCTGAGATGTCAACGAGGCCGTCCCCGTCACCGTGGCGGGGGCGGTCTTCGGTTTTCAGGAAGGCACGGGGTTCCACTGACCGACGCTGTACCGGTGGCCGGGGTGCCACGGGCCCTGGTTTCGTGGCAAATGGGTCGATCCGGAGGTTGTCCATGCTCGGGGTGGGTGACGCGGCGCCGGAGTTCGAGGCGCGCGACTGTCAGGGTCGGCCCGTTCGCCTCGCCGACTACCGAGGCCGGCGGGTGGTGCTCTTCTTCTTTCCCAAGGCTTTCACCGCGGGGTGCACCGAGGAGATCCGCCACTTCCGGGACAACCAGACCCGGATCCGCGGGCTCGGCGGCGAGCTGGTCGGCGTCTCGGTCGACAAGCCCGAGGTGCAGTGCGACTTCGCCCGGAGCGAGAAGATCGAGTACCCGCTGCTCGGTGACAGCGACCGGAAGATCAGCGAGAAGTTCGGGGTGCTCTGGCCCCTGGTCCGGATCAACCGGCGGGTGACCTTCATCGTCTCGCCCGAGGGACGGATCGAGGAGGTCATCCACCACGAGCGCCAGGTGTGGCGGCACCTCGACGACGTCATCGCCGCGCTCGAGCGGCGGGCCGGCAGCCCGGCGACCCTCTGATCGTCGCGGGGCTCCGGCACGCCCGCTGCTCGGGACCCGCCTGGCCGTCGTCAGGGCGGGACCGGAACCGCACAGCTCTGCAGCGCTTCGGGCCGGTTCTTCGCCACCAGGGTCCAGCGATCCACCGACCTGCCGGTCGCCTCGTCGAAGGTGGGCGTCCCGCCGGCATACATCGTCCCCCGGGGGTTCCCGTAGGCGTCGAGACCGTGCCCGTTCAGCCACTTCTCCACGCAGTCGGTCTGCTGAACGTCCAGCGCGGTGCGCGGTGCAGGCGCAGGAGCGGCCGACCGCTCGGCGGCGGGTGACGGGCGGGCTGCGGAGGGCGCGGCCTGGGGCGGAGGCGGCGGCGCGCTCGCTTCGTGCGGCGTGGACGGACGACACGCCCCCGCGGCGAGGAGCAGCACCGGGAGCAGGGCAGGGCGCATGTGACGTACCCTAGCCGACCGATGCTCGGGGCGACGGTGATCATCGGGATGGGGGGGCTCGGGTGTCCGGCAGCGGTCGCGCTCGCCGGGGCCGGGGCGCGCCGGCTCACGCTCGTCGACGGCGACGTGGTGGAGACCTCGAATCTCCACCGGCAGCCGCTGTACGGACCCGACGACGTGGGACGATGCAAGGTCGAGGTCGCGCGGGAGCGGCTCGCCCGCGCATACCCCGGGCTGGAGATCGAGACCTGGGTGAAGCGCGTGGGCCCGGGCGAGGTGCAGTCGCTCCTGTCGCGCCACGCGCTGGCCATCGACGGCACCGATTCGGTGGAGGCCAAATTCCAGCTGTCCGACGCGGTCGCCCGGACCGGAACACCGCTGGTCTCGGGGGGCGTGGTCCAGTGGGGCGGTCAGGCCATGCGCATCGACCCCGGTGGCGCCTGCCTCCGGTGTCTGTACGGCACGGCCCCGCGCGAGGACGAGGTCCCCACCTGCGCCCAGGCCGGGGTGCTCGGCTCGCTCGCCGGCGTGCTCGGCGCGCTCCAGGCGTCGCTCGCCCTCGGGCCTCCCTCGCCCGCCGGACGGAGCACGCTGCACGTCGTCGACGGACGGAGCCTGCGCTTTCGGACGCTCACCGTCCACCGCGTGGCCGGCTGCCCTGGGTGCGGAGCAGGCGCATGACCCCGGACGCGCGCATCGACATCACCGCCGAGGTCTGCCCGATGACCTTCGTGCGCACCAAGATCGCCCTCGAGCGGCTGCCGGTCGGCGGCATCCTGGAGGTCCGGCTCAAGGGAGACGAGCCGCTCCGGAACGTGCCCGACAGCGCGCGGGATCAGGGGCACACCGTGCTCGGGCTCGAGCCGCTCGAGGACGGGACCTGGAGGCTCCTCCTTCGCCGCGGGAGACCCCGGTGCTGAGCGAGCCGCAGATCCAGCGGTACGCGCGGCAGATCCTGCTCCGCGACGTCGGCGAGCGTGGTCAGAAAGCGCTGGGGGCGGTGCGCGTCGAGGTCGAGCTCGCTGGCGACGTGGCGGGCGCCGCGGCCGCCTATCTCCGCGCCGGTGGAAGCGAGGTCCGGCTCGCCTCGGAGGCGCCCAGCGCCTGGGCCCGGACGCCGCCACTCCTCGAGTCCACGCCAGCCCGCCGGCTCCAGCTCGTCTCGGCTCCGGGCGCGCCGGAGCCAGCCGGGGTGGTGCTTGGCTCCCGCGGTGGGGCGCACGTCCTGTGGTCGATCGGCGAGGACGGCTGCCGGGGCTGTCTCCGTGGCGTGACGCGCGGCCTCGGCCCGGCCGGCGAGGCGACGGCGGCCAGCGTCCAGGTGGGGAGCCTGGTCGCCCTGCTGGTGCAGCGGCGCGTCCTGGGACTGGCGCCCGGCCTCGAGGGCGTGGAGGCGTCGGGGGCCGGTGCGCTCGACTCGCTCGCTGCCCCCGCATGCGCGCACCGGCCGCCCTTCGTGCCCGTGGCGGTGCTCGTCGAACTCGTCACCCATCTCGCCGCCTCCCTGCCGGACGAGGGGTGCGCGGTGCTGGTCGGTGGTGACGAGGGCGTGCGCCTGGTGCAGATGGAGAACGCCCAGGCCACCCACCATGCCCGCGATCCGGCGACGTTTCCGCGTTCGCCGCGGAACGCCTTCAGCCTCGAGCCGAAGGCCTGGCTGAGGCTGCTTCAGGATGCCGACCGCGCAGGGGAGCGCGTGCTGGCCATCGCCCACTCGCATCCCGATGGCGGGGAGCACTTCTCCGCCGAGGACCATCGCTGGGCGGCGGCCGACGGCCAGCCGCTCCTGCCAGGCGTGGCCCACCTGGTCGTGGCCTTCCGGGATGGCCGGGCCCGGAGCGCCCGGTGGGCCGTGTGGGCCGATGGTGAGTTCCTCGAGATCGACTGTCCGCTGCCGCGCGGAACCTGAATGATTTCAGGTTCTTTCGCACGGACACCCGCCGCCTTCTTCCGCAGTTCGAATTGTCAGCGCCCGCGACTTCGTGTACACACAAGCCTGCGCAGCGCCTCGGTTTTCACGCGCTGGTACGAAACTTGCTCGCCGCTCGCGGAGTATTCATGGCCCCCAACCAAGGCTTCACGCTCTGGCTCACCGGGATGTCCGGCGCCGGTAAGACGACCCTGGTCGACTACATCGCTGCCCGGCTCCGCCAGGTGGCCCGTCCGGTCGAGGTGCTGGACGAGAACGACCTCGCCGAGCACCTCTGGGGCGGCACGGCCGACACCAAGGAGGAGCGGAACATCGGCGTGCGGCGGGTCGGCCTCGTGGCCAACCTCCTGACCCGCAACCAGGTCGCGACCCTGGTGGCCTCGGTCAGTCCGTACAAGGGTGCGCGCGAGGAGAACCGGCGTCTCATCGGCCGCTACCTCGAGGTCTACGTCGATTGCCCCACCGAGAAGCTCATCCAGCGGGACTCGACCGGGAAGTACAAGAAGGCGCTCGCCGGGGAGATTCCCAACTTCGTCGGGATCACCGAGCCCTACGAGCCGCCCTCCTCGCCGGAGGTCACCATCCGCTCGGACGTCGAGACGGTCGAGTCGGGAGCGCTCCGCATCTTCCAGGCGCTCCTCGACATGGGCCTCGTCACGGCGGAGGAGCTGAAGGTCATCACTGGCAAACGGATGAAGGCGAGCCGGCCGGCGAGGAAAGGCGCACGGGCGCGTCCGGTTGCGCGGGCGGCCCGGGTCGCCAAGCCGCGCAAGGCCGCCAAGGGCAAGCGCTGACCGCGGGCGGAGTCCGGCAGCCGTGCTGACGTCCGCGCAGTGGCAATCGCTGGTCGAGCGCAGCGCGCCGAAGGTCGCCCGGCTCCGCGAGGAGTTGCGGGGGCTCGGCTCGGCGCTGGTCGCCTTCTCGGGCGGGGTGGACAGCACCTTCGTCCTGCGCATCGTGCGGGACGAGCTGGGGGAGCGCGCGGTGGCCCTGACCGCCATCTCGGCGAGCGTGGCCCCCGAGGAGAAGCGGGAGGCAGAGGCGATGGCCAGGGAGCTGGGCGTCCGGCATCTCTCGGTCGACTCCGACGAGGTGAGCGACCCGCGGTATGCCGCCAATCCGACCAACCGCTGCTACTTCTGCAAGAGCGCGCTGTACACGCTGTGCAGCGCGTGGGCGGGGCAGCTCGGGCTCGCGGCCATCGTCGACGGGTTCAACGCCGACGACCTGCGCGACCACCGGCCCGGGCACCGGGCGGCGCGCGAGCAGGCGATCCGCTCGCCCCTTGCCGACGTCGGACTGACCAAGGAGGAGATCCGCGCCCACTCCCGTGCGCTGGGCCTCCGGACCTGGGACAAGCCGCAGATGCCGTGCCTGGCCTCACGCATCCCCTACGGGACGGCGGTCACCCCCGAGCGGCTGGTGCAGATCGGCAGCGCCGAGTCGGACCTCCGCGCCGCGGGTCTGCGCAGCTTCCGGGTCCGCTACCACGGCGATATCGCCCGGCTGGAGGTGGCGGCCGAGGAGCAGCACCGGTTCGCCGACCCCGAGTTCCGCGAGCGGATCAACCGGGCGCTCCGCGCCCGTGGGTTCGCCTACGTGGCGCTGGACCTCGAACCGTTCCGGTCGGGCCGCTTGAACGAGGCGGTGGGGCTGCCTCCCGCCGGAGCACACTCCTGAGCCCGGACGCGCCGCGCCGCTGCGCGGCTCCGCAGGCGTCCCCCTGGTGCGGGGGGCTGAGCCCGGACGCGCCGCGCCGCTGCGCGGCTGAGCCTGGACGAGCGGCGCCTCTGCGACGCTCCGCGGGCGTCCCCCTGGTGCGGGGGGCTCCGCAGGCGTCCCCCTGGTGCGCCGCGCTCACCCTGGCGCTGCTCCTGTTCCCGCTCGCCGCCGGGGCAGAAGAGGAGGAGCGGTGGGACCACCGCGGCGCGCTCGGGCTCCTGGTGGGCGGAGGCATCGACTTCAAGCGCGAGGTGAAGGCGGGCGGCGAGACCGAGGAGGGCCGGCGCGCGCTGCTCGAGACCCTGCTCACGTTCCCCCTCGGCGTGTCGGGGAACGAGTGGAGCCTCGGAGCGCGTACCGGCCTCGGCGGAGCGTCGGTGGACGTGGCCATCGCCGGCGGGCTCAGGGCGTACTTCGGCGACGACCGCTTCAAGACCTATCTCACCGCCGAGCTCGCGCTCCACGTCACTCCCAACGTGACCGCCGGACCACGGGTCGGCGTCGGTATCCAGTACGAGCTCTTCCCCGTCGTCGGCCTCTACCTGGGCGGCGCGGCCGAAGTGACGGCCGGGCAGGGCATCCGCATCGCCGGTGCCCTCGTCGGGGGGATCCAGATGCGGACCTACATCTTCGAGTGAAGCCGGCGAAGAAGTTGACCGGTGGCCCCGACGTAGGACGATGTGCATCAAGGTATGACCATCTCCCACCCGACGCCCCGTCTCACCTCCGTCGTGTTCCGGCTCACCCGGGACCGGCTGGAGGCCCTGAAGTCCCTCTCGCGCGCCACCCGCATCCGCCAGAGCGAGTACCTGCGTGAGGCCATCGCCGACGTGCTGGCCAAGCACGGCGCGCCGATGGTGCCGTACGGCGTGCCACCACCTCAGGCCTGATCCAGCGGCACGAACGGGGGCTCGGTCGGAAGTCGCGGGGTGACGTCCGCGAACGGGTCGAGCCGCTCGGGGTAGCCGACGGACCAGAGCGTGAGGCCGGCCGCCGGCGCGCGCAGCCCATCGAACGTGGTCGCCGTCTCGAGTGCGCGGTCCCAGGTGCCCGCGTCCACCAGCCCCGCGCCGACCAGCACCGCGCCGCCGACGAGCAGGCGCGCGCCGTACCGGCCGAACGCGTCGCCGCGGACGGCCAGCTCCACAAGCCCCTCGCGCTCCCACCACGAGACGCCCAGGACCGTCCGCGGCCGGCGCACGCTCGAGGCAGCGTGCAGCGCCGAGAAGTCGCGCGTGCCGACCGCGCGCTCCAGCGCCCGGCGCACCCTCTCGAGGTCGACGGGGCGGCCGGCGAGCCGGGGATGGGCGGCCGTCTCCCACACCAGGCCACGCCAGCGCGCGGGCACCGGGCCGACCGCGAGGCGGTAGCGATACTCCCTGGACGCGCTGGACCACTGCGCGTGGAAGCCGCCGGGTGCGTCCACCGCCGCCGCCACACCCCAGCCCTCGCCGCCGAGCCCGAGCAGTGCCCCGGGCGGCGTCGCGGCGGGGACGCGCACGCTCACCGGCTGGCAGCGGGCGTGGACGCCGCGGTCGGTGCGTCCCGCGGCCATGGGTCGCCGTTCGACGCCGTGCGCGGCGAGCGACGCCTCGAGCGTCTCCTGCACCGAGAGACCGGTCCGCTGGGACTGCCAGCCCTGGAACCGATCGCCCCGGTACCACACCCACAGCGCCAGACGCCGTCGCCTCACGTGTCTGCGGGCAGGGTAGACTATTTCGCTCCCACATCATGGACTCGCGCGACGTCGAACACGCCGAGCAGTCGCTCGGGGGAGAGTGGCTGTACCGCAAGGGGGAGCTGGTGCTCGGGCCAGTCCTGGGCACGCAGCTGCTCGACCGGCTCTACGCCGGGGACATCAACGGGCAGACCGAGGTGGCCCTGGTCGGCGAGGACTTCGAGCGCGTCACCCAGGTGGAGGCGCTCCGGGTGCACCTGGCCAAGGCCGAGGCGAAGTGGCGGGTGGACGCGCTCGAGCGACGGGTGCGCGACCGGGCCCGCCGCCAGCGGAATGTCCGGCTGGCCCTCCTCGCCGGGGTGGCCCTGGTGGTGGCCGGCGCCGCCGGGGCGGTGGCCCGGTACATGGCGGTGCACGGCACGTTCGACACCCGCACCGAGGAGGCGGCCATCGCCGTCGAGCCGCCGGTCATCCGGCTGGCGAAGGCCCGGAGGCAGCAGGACGAGATGCTCGACTACCCGCTGGACAGGGTCGGGCGACGGACGAGCGGGACCGGTACGCGTGCCGCGGTCTCCGGCCCCCGGCCCGGCCCGGGGACCCAGGAGACCGACCCGGACGACGTGAGCATCGAGGCGAAGTTCGACCGCGGGTCGATCCAGACGGTGATCGCCCAGCGGCAGCGCTCGCTGTACCCCTGCTTCGCCGAGGAGGCGAAGCGCTCCCCCGGCCTCGCCGAGCGGATCCCGATCGAGTTCGTCATCGGCAACGACGGTCAGGTGAAGAAGCTCTGGGTGGACCACCCCCGGTTCGCCGAGGGCGCGCTCCAGGACTGCCTGATGAGGGAGCTGCAGCGCTGGCCCTTCCGCCCGTACGATGGGCAGCAGGCGACGGTGGGTCTGTCCTTCACCATCGGACGGGGAGCGGGCTGATGGGACGCGCTCCGGTGGTCGAGGTCTCGGCGAGCGGCGACCCGTTCCGGGAGGAGGTGCTGCGCGCGGCGCGGACCTTCAAGGCCTCCTGGACCGGGTTGGCGAAGGTGCTGACCCGGGTCCGCGACGAGGCGCTCTGGGAGGGGTGGGGCTTCCCCAGCTTCGAGGCCTACTGCAGCAAGGAGCTCCGCATCCGCAAGGCCACCGCGCTGAAGCTGACCCGCTCCTGGAGCTTCCTCGACCGGCACGAGCGTGCCTGGAAGCCCGACGCCCCCGACGCCCGTCCCGCCCCGGCCTTCGAGGTGGTGGAGGTGCTCGCGGAGGCGGAGGAGCGCGGCGCCCTGGACGCCGAGGAGTACCGGAGCATCCGCGACTCCATCTGGGACCCGGAGCGGCCCGTCGCCGCGGTGCGCCGAGAGCTGAGTGAGCGCTTCCCCCGTCCGGCCCCGGAGCCTCCGCCGACGGAGGTGCGCCTGGGTCAGCTGGCACGCACCGCCCGGCGCCTGGCCGAGGAGCTGCGGGCTTGCCGCGGGGTTCCGGCGTCGGTCCGGACCCAGGCGGATGACCTCGCCGCGGCGGTGGAGTCCCTGGCGGTCGCCCGCGTCGGGAGCTGAGCCCGGCACCTCGCAGAGCAGTCCTGCTGCGGACGTCGGGGATGGCTCGTCTGCCCTGCTCGGAACTCGGGACTTATATTGGACAAGGGGCCCAGTCTCGCGGCAGCGTCGGAGGTGGCGCGGGCATCGGGGTCTGTGCTGGAGTCCTCGGAGTCGGTCAGGGCCGGTGCCCTGGAGGTCAACAGAGGGTGAAGAAGGAGCACACCGTCAACCTGTCCTGCTCGTTCTGCGGGAAGTCACAGCGCGAGGTGCGGAAGCTCATCGCCGGGCCGACGGTCTACATCTGCGACGAGTGCATCAAGCTCTGCAACGACATCATCGCCGAGGAGCACGATCGCGAGGAGGGCAAGCCGCAGGTCTCCTTGCCCACCCCGACCGAGATCAAGTCCTTCCTCGACGACTACGTCATCGGCCAGGACCATGCGAAGAAGGTCCTCGCGGTCGCGGTCTACAACCACTACAAGCGCATCTACCAGAAGAAGCCCCCCGCCCGGCCGCGCCCTGGGGTGAAGGCCGCGGGGCATGAGGATGTCGAGCTCAGCAAGAGCAACATCCTCCTCATCGGCCCCACCGGCAGCGGCAAGACGCTGCTCGCCCAGAGTCTGGCCCGGTTTCTCAACGTCCCCTTCACCATCGCCGATGCCACCAGCCTCACCGAGGCGGGCTACGTGGGCGAGGACGTGGAGAACATCATCCAGAACCTGCTCCACAACGCCGACTACGACGTGGAGAAGGCCGCCCGGGGCATCGTCTACATCGACGAGATCGACAAGATTGCCCGGAAGGGTGACACCCCGTCGGTCACCCGCGACGTCGGCGGCGAGGGCGTGCAGCAGGCTCTGTTGAAGATCATCGAAGGCACCCGGGCCAACGTCACCCCGCGCGGCGGCAAGAAGTACAACCAGCAGGAGTACGTGCAGGTCGACACCAGCAACATCCTCTTCATCTGTGGCGGCGCCTTCCACGGCATCGACTCGATCATCCGCCGCCGGGTGGGGGAGAAGGGACTCGGCTTCGGGGCGAAGATCGTCCACAAGGACGAGCGCACCGTGGGCGAGCTCCTCAAGCTGGTGGAGCCCGAGGACCTCATGAAGTTCGGGATGATCCCCGAGTTCGTGGGCCGGCTCCCGGTGGTGGCGACCCTCAACGACCTGCGCGAGGACGACCTGGTCACCATCCTCACCCAGCCGAAGAACGCCCTGGTGAAGCAGTACCAGAAGCTCTTCGAGATCGAGAAGGTGAAGCTCAGCTTCACCAAGGAAGCGCTCCGGGCCATCGCCCGCGAGGCGATGCGGCGCAGCTCCGGCGCCCGCGGCCTCCGCGCGATCATGGAGGACGCGATGCTGGACATCATGTACGACGTCCCGTACCGGGAAGGCGTGCGGGAGTGCAAGATCACCCAGGAAGTGGTGACCAAGCACGAGCCGCCGCAGCTGGTGCTGGAGAAGGAGAAGAAGACCGCCTGACGAACGGGGGGTGAGCCGTCGGCGTCTCCGCTGGACAGGCCAGGCGTGCCTGGCGGTTCGTCTGGGCGTACGCGGTCGGGGTGGCCGCGGCCTCCTGCTGCTCGCTGCTCCTGCTGATTGTTGGAGCCGACCCGGGGAGCACCGCGCTCCGTGACTGGCAGCTGGGAGCGCTCGCGGTGGCGGCGCTGGTGGCGCTCGCGCCGTTGCCCGTCGCCGTCGACGGCGCGCTGCTGAGTCTCGGAGAGTCGCCCCTGATCCTCCTCGCGCTCGGGATCTGGATGCTCGTGTCCGAGCTGCTGAACTTCCAGGCTTTTCGCGTGAACGCCTTCGACTTCGGCGTGTTCGACTGGATGCTGGAGAGCACTCTGCGCGGGCGCTTCCTCTACTCGCCCGTGTACGGGGTGAACCACTTCGGGGTGCACCAGACCTGGTGGATGCTCCCGCTGGTCCCGCTTCACTGGCTCTGGCGAAGCCCGTACCTCCTGCTGGTGGTCAACGTCGTCCTCCTCCTCGGGGCCGCGGGGCTTCTCTCCCACCTCGCGCACCGGGTCGCGCCCGGGCTCGCGCCTCTCGCCGTGATCGCCCTCCTGACCTGTCCCTGGGTCGGGCGCCTCCTCCACGACGGATTCCGGCCCGAGAGCGCCTTCCCCTTGTTCATCATCGGTGCTGCGGACGCGCTCCAACGTCGTCGGGCGTGGGCGGTGGTGGCCTGGGGCATCGGGCTCTGCCTGGTGAAGGAGGACGCGCCGCTGTACGTCCTCGCGTTTGCCGCAGGAGCGGCCCTCCTCCGCCGGCTCCCTCCCGCGCCCGCCGCAGGCCTCTTCCTCGCCGGCTCGGCCATCCTTCTCGTCGACCTGGAGGTGATCCGGCCCTGGCAGCTGGGGCCGACGCTCCCCGGCTACACCGCCTTCTGGTCCGGGTACGGCCATGGCCCGGTGGAGGTGGTGAGCACCGCGCTCCGCCACCCGCTTCGCGCCACCTGGGATGTTCTCGGATCGGGGTGGTGGACGGTCCTTCTCCCATGCCTGCTCCTGCCCCTGTCCGAGCCACTGGCGGTGATCTCCATCTCCCCAGGGGTGCTCATGCTCGGACTGGCATCGCATCCGGCGATGCGGAGATGGGAGGGGTATTACCCGGTCCCGATCGTCGCCATCGCGCTCGTGGCCGTGGTCGCCTTCGCCCACCGCGATGCGGCGCGGCGCCGGTCCTTGGCCGCTGTCGCGCTACTGGCGTTCCCGCTCTTCGGGGGCGGGTATCTCCGGGTGCACCGGCCGGACCAAGTCGTGCGGTCCGGGCTGGCCTCGCTCCGTGCGCGGGCGGACGCGCTGGCGGGGCCGCTCTGTGTTCAGGCCAGCATCTACCCTCAGCTCGGCTATCCCGACGCGCTCGAGCTGCTCGGGCCCGCCTGTCGCGCGCGCCCCGGGAGCCGCCTCCTGCTCCATCCGGCGCTGCCGCCCTGGCCAGAGTCGGCGGCCGAGATCCAGGCGTTCGCCGCCGGTCCCGGCGCACGCCTCCTTCCCGGCGGCTTCGTCCTCGTGCCCGGTGAGGTCCCGGCTCGCTAGTAGGCCCACTTCCCGTAGGCAAGCTCGCGCGTCACCCACACGTTCGTGGTGAGCCACGCCGCGACGCCCAGGGCCCGCAGCGGCACCGGCGCGCGGGCGAGCTGCTCCCCGGCCCAGAGGTGCAGCGGGAACAGCACCGCCGTGAAGCGGAAGGCGTTCACCAGCTCTCCCTGCAGCGGCAGCAGCGCAAGCGAGGTGAGGCAGTAGAGGCCGAGGATGTGGTCGTGGCGGGCGAGCGCGACGGAGGCGGCCACCGCGCCGAGGAAGAACGCGTGGCGGGCGAGCGACCCGGCGTTGGTGTTCTGCCAGAGGTTCCCGAACCAGAAGGAGCGGAGCACGTCCAGCGGAGAGCGGGCATGGGCCCAGTTCGCCTGGGCGTGGAGGAACGCCAGCGGGTCTCCGGTCCGGACCCACTGGAAGGCGAGGAACCCGAGGCCGGCGAGCAGCGGGAAGAGACCGGTCAGCGCAGCGCGGCGCCGGCTCCGCGTCTGCTCGGCCACCAGCGCCACCGCGGCGAGGGCCACCAGCACGCCCTGGTTCCGGGTGAGGCAAGCCAGCCCGGCGAGGAGGCCGGCCGCGAGCCAGCGGCCCCGTCCCGCCGCGAGGAGCGCGAGCAGCGAGAGCAGGAGGAACAGCGACTCGGTATGCGCGGTGTGGAAGGTCCACGACGCCGGGGTGAAGGCGAGGAGCACCGCGCCGAGCGCGAATGCCGGACCCGATTCCGGGATGACGCGCCTCGGCCCCGCCGTGGCGAGAGCCCCCAGCGCGGCGAGGAACAGCGCCGAGGCGAGCCCCGCGCCGGCGAGGACCGTCGGGACCCCGGGAAGAAGGGCATGCGCCGCCTCGAGCAGCCCCGCCCAGAGCGGGTAGAAGGCCCAGAGCGCGGCGGTCCGGCCCGACTCGGCGATGACCGCATGGAGCGAGGCGTCCCACGCGCCGAGGATCCGCCTCAGCGGGACGCCCCGGTGGTGGGCCAGGCCGGCCAGCATCGCGCCGTGAAGAGCCAGCATGGCCACCCCCGCGCCGAGCGCCCACCGGAGGCGTGCGCACCGTGCCGGGGCTCCCCACATGGCCTCCCCCCTCTCTTCTTCAGCTCTGCGTCACTCGCACGGTGGTCTTCATCTTCCGCCCGGTCGCCGGGTCCAGGGCGCTCATGGTGAGGATGCCCTCCACGTTCACGTCGAAGATGACCTCGACCTGAGCCTCGCCCGCCTTCCCGGCGCTGATGCCGGAGAAGACGAACTCGCCGAGGAGCTCGTTCTTGTTCGCCGCCTCGTTGTCGCCCTGGTAGATGCGCATCGCCAGCTCGGTCTGCCCGTCGAAGCTGGTGGTGGCCTGGATCTGCTTCGCGTTGGGGATGGCCGCGTTCCGGGGAAAGACGATGTGGAAATTGCCGCCGGCCCTCTCCAGCCCGATGGCCATGGGGATGACGTCGAGCAGCTGGAGCCGGAGGTTGGTGTCGTCCTCCAGCGAGTGGGCGTAGAGTGCGGCGCCGATGGCCACCGCCTCGTCCGGGTGCACGCCCTTGGACGGGGACTTGCCGAAGAACTTGGTCAGCCGCTCCTGGATGATGGGCATGCGGGTCTGCCCGCCCACCAGCATCACCTCGTCGATCTGCTTGGTGCTGACCCCGGCGTCCACCAGCACCCTGGCCACCATCTGCAGCGTCCGGTCCACCAGGTGCTGGGTGAGCTCCTCCAGCTTCTTCCGGGTGAAGGTCATCTCGATGTTCAGCGGCTGGCCCTGCGCGGTCATGGTGATGAAGGGGATGTTGAAGGGCGCCTGCTCGCGGGTGCTGAGATCGCACTTGGTCCGCTCGGCCAGGTCCTTGATTCGCTGCATCGCCACCGGGTCGGTCGACAGGTCGATTCCGGTCCTGCCCGCGAACTCGGTCAGGACGTGGTGGATCATCGTGTTGTCGAAGTCCAGGCCGCCGAGGAAGATGTCGCCCCCGGTGGCCTTCACCTCGAAGACCCGGTCGCGGATCTCGATGATGCTCACGTCGAAGGTCCCGCCCCCGAGGTCGTAGACCAGCACCGTCTCGTTCAGCTTCTTGCCGATGCCATAGGCCAGCGCCGCCGCGGTGGGCTCGTTGATGATCCGCACCACCTCGATGCCCACCAGCTTGCCGGCGTCCTTGACCGCCTGGCGCTGCCGGTCGTTGAAGTAGGCGGGCACGGTGACCACCGCCCGGCTGATGGGCACCCGGAGGTGGTTGGAGGCCACGTCGCGAATCTTGTTCAGGATGCGGGCGGCGATCTCCTGGAGGTGGAACTCGCGGCGGGCGACGTCGATCACCACGTCGTTGCGGTCGCCGGGGCGGACCTCGTAGCCCACCGTCTTGCGCATCGTCTCGACGATCTCGCTCGACCAGCTTCGGCCTACCAGCCGCTTGCTCCCGTAGACGGTGTTCCGGGGGTTGAGCTGCCACTGGCGCTTGGCCTCGTGGCCAATGAGCTCGTTGCCCTTCTCGTCGATGGCGAACACCGACGGCACGGTGTAGTCGCCGCCCTTGTGGGGGATGAGCTTGACCGAGCCGTCCTCGGTCACGATGGCGGCGCAGGAGTTGGTCGTCCCGAGGTCGATGCCGATGATGGGCGGCTTCTGCATGTTTGTCCGCGATGCAGGTTAGCAAGCCAGGCTGCCGTCGGGGGACGCTCTGGCGTGCCGGTCGCCACTGGAGCGAGACTCGGGGAGTCAGTGTGGGTGGGCGAGCCGGGGCGCCCGCCCTCGGAGGAGCGGCGGACGCATGAGCGCGAAGGATTTCCTTAAGGAGGTGGGCGCGGTGGTGAGCCGCGACTTCCTCCAGGACCGCAGCATCCTCTCCTTCGAGGAGTACCTGGACCTCTTCCTCCAGGGTCCACACGCCCAGGTGCGCAACTCCGCCCAGTACGCCCGAGACGTCCTGGACCACTTCGGGACGTCACCGGTCCACCACCACCCCGCCGGGCCGATGCGCCGCTTCAAGCTCTTCGACCTCACCGACGGCGAACGGATGGGCCGGGTGGCCGGCCAGGAGGAGGTCCAGAACGGGATCTACCGGCTGCTGGGCAACTTCGTCCGCGCCGGCACGGTGAACAAGCTCATCCTCCTCCACGGCCCGAACGGTTCGGCCAAGTCCACGCTGGTGGACGCCCTCAAGCGGGGCATGGAGCTCTACTCGCGCGAGCCGCAGGGCGCCCTCTACGAGCTGGCGTGGATCTTCCCCTCGGAGAAGCTGGTGAAGGGGAGCATCGGGTTCGGCGACCGGGTGGGGGGCGGTGAGCTGACCACCTTTGCGCACCTCGACGAGGAGAGCGTGGAGGTGCGGGTCACCTGCGAGATGCGCGACCACCCGCTGTTCGCCATGCCCCGCGACGAGCGGCGGAAGCTCCTCGAGCGGGCCCTCAAGGTCTCGGCCCGCCCGGCCGACGGCGAGGCCGTGCTCGCCGACTGGATCGTCGACGGTGAGCTCTGTCACAAGTGCCGGCGCATCTACAACGCGCTCCTCGCCGCGGCGAACGGCGACTGGCTGCGCGTCCTGCGGCACGTCCAGGTCCGCCGCTTCTACCTGTCGCGGCGCTACCTGGTCGGAGCGGTCACCGTCGAGCCGCACCTGAGCGTCGACGCGGCGTACCACCAGGTCTCGGCGGACCGGAGCCAGGCCAACCTGCCTGCGGCGCTGCAGAACGTCGTCCTCTTCGAGCCGCACGGCCCGCTGGTGAACGCCAACCGCGGCATCATGGAGTACGCAGATCTCCTCAAGCGCCCGCTCGAGGCATTCAAGTACCTGCTCGGCTTCAGCGAGACCGGCGAGGTGCCGATGGAGCACTTCGTGCTGCAACTGGACGAGGTGCTGGTCGCCTCGAGCAACGAGAAGCACCTGGCGGCGTTCAAGGAGCTGCCGGATTTCGCCAGCTTCAAGGGGCGCATCGAGCTGGTCCGGGTGCCGTACCTCCGCCGCTGGAAGGCGGAGAAGGAGATCTACGACGCTCAGGTCACCACCCGGACGGTGGGCAAGCACGTCGCCCCGCATGCCACCGAGGTGGCCGCGCAGTGGGCGGTGCTCACCCGGCTGAAGAAGCCGGTGCGTGAGCGCTACCCCGCCGACGTCCGGGAGATTCTCGAAGGGCTGACCCCCCTGGAGAAGATGGCCCTCTACGAGGACGGGACGGCGCCGGACCGCCTGAGCCTGGCGCAGGCGCGCGAGCTGAAGAAGTGGCTCCCGGCCCTCTACCAGGAATCGGACGCCTACCCGAACTACGAGGGTCGCACCGGGGCCTCGGCCCGGGAGATCAAGACTGCGCTGTTCAACGCGGCCCAGAATCCGGACCGGCCCTGTCTCAGCCCGCTGGCGGTGCTCGAGGAGCTGACCGCGTTGACCCGGGACAAGAGCGTCTACGAGTTCCTCCAGGAAGAGGTGGTGGACGGCTACCACGACCACGAGGAGTTCGTCCGGACGGTGGAGCAGCAGTACCTCGAGTCGGTGGACGCCGAAGTGCGGGAGTCGATGAAGCTGGTCTCGGACGAGCAGTACGCCTCGCTCTTCGAGACCTACGTGCAACACGTCCGCCACTGGGTGAAGAACGAGAAGATGCGCAACCGCCTCACCGGGGAGATGGAGCGGCCGGACGAGAAGCGGATGGCGGAGATGGAGGGCATCGTCATGCCACGGGGCGACGACCCCGGCGAGTTCCGCCGAGGGTTCATCGGGCAGATCGGCGCTCACCGGCTGGAGAACCCCGAGGGTGCCATGGACTACGCGCGCATCTTCCCGGACCTGTTCCGGCGTCTCCGGGCGCACTTCTTCGAGGAGCGGAAGCGGGCGCTGAGCCGGGGAGCGGAGAACGTGCTCAAGGCGCTGTCGGACGAGCGGAGCTCGCTGAGCAGCCGCGAGCTGGAGCAGGTGAACCAGACCCTTGCCGCGATGCGTGAGCGCCACGGGTACTGCGACGTCTGCGCCAAGGAGGCCATCCTCTTCCTGGTCCGCAAGCGCTACGCCGGCTGAGACCGAGCCCCCCGGGGGGGGCGACGGTGTGGGTCCGCGGTGGTTAAGTCCTCCAGCGTATGGGCAGGAGCTCGTGGGACCAGTACTTCATGGACATCGCCCGGCAGGTCGCGACCCGGGCGACGTGCGACCGGAAGCACGTCGGCGCGGTGCTGGTGCGTGACCGCACCATCCTCTCGACCGGCTACAACGGCAGCATCCGTGGGATGCCCCATTGCGACGAGGTGGGGCACATGATGGAGAACGGCCACTGCGTGGCGACGGTGCACGCCGAGGCCAACGCCATCCTCCAGGCGGCGAAGAATGGCGTCCGGATCGACGGGGCGACGCTGTACACCACGGCGAGCCCGTGCTGGCCCTGCTTCAAGCTGGTCGCCAACTCGGGGTGCGTGCGGATCGTCTATGGCGAGTTCTACCGGGACCCCCGCATCTTCGAGGTCGCCGCGCAGCTGAAGCTCGAGCTGGTCAGTCTGGAGGTCCCCGCCGAGACCGCCCCGAAGCCTGTCTGACGGCCGCCGGACCTCCGGGGCCCGGTCGCCCGGCCACACCGAGCGTCCAATCGAGAACACCGGGGTCCCTCGGGACCGCCCCAGGTGTCCCCCCACCAGCAAAAGTTACGGGCCGCGCGTTGACGCCCCACCGCGCCGACCCCTACCTGTCGGCCCGTGTCCCCCACCGCACGTCCCTCGCTCGCTCAGCCCGCCGGCGCGGGTGCCTCGACGCTGATCCGCTCCGTCCGCTGGTCCTCGGCGGTGCGGCTGATGGACAGCCTGGTCCACGATGTGCGCAACCCGTTGAACGCGCTGGCCATCAACGTGGAGATCCTCCACGAGAAGCTGGGGCGTGCGGCCGGGGGAGAGGTTCCTCCGGCACAGGCCAAAAACCTCCAGGCGATGCGCGAGCAGATCGCCCGGGTGAACGGGATGCTTGGCGACTTCGCTCGCTTCCTCACCCCGCCAACGGGAGCCCCGGCGGTGTCCTCCCTGTCGCAGGTGCTGGGGGAGGCGCTGGCGGTGCTCGGGCACGCTGGGCGCCGGGCGAGGGTGAAGATCACCGTCGACGTGCCCGAGGGGCAGGCGGCGGTGGCGGCGATGGACCCGTCTGGGCTCGCCTTCCTGGTGATGGTCTCGGTGCAGCGGGCCATCGAGCGCACACCCGAGGAGGGGCAGGTGCGGGTCTCGGTGCGAGACGAGGGGGCCCGGGTCGTTCTGCACGTTCAGGACGGGGGGCGTGAGGAGGGGGAGAAGACCGAGGTGGAGGAGGCGCTGGGTGCAGGGGCGAGGGAATCCGGCGCGGAGTTGCACGTCCGAGGGCCGCAGCTGCGGCTCTCCTTCCCAGCCGGCCCGACGCCGGCGTGAACCCTGGGGACATCATCCACGTGAGCAGCGCACGCATCCTGGCCGTCGATGACGAACGCAGCACCGCCCAGGCCCTGGCGGAGATGCTGGGGCTGTGGGGGCACAAGGTGGAGACCGCCACTGACGGGACCGACGCGCTGAAGAAGGCGGCGGAGTTCCGGCCGGACGTGGTGCTCTCCGACCTGGCGATGCCCGAGACGGACGGCCTGTGGCTCCTTCGAGCGCTGAAGGACGACCTGCCGGACTGCCCGGTCATCTTCCTCACCGGCCGGGCCACCATCGACGCCGCGGTGGCCGCCATCCGCGAGGGCGCCTACGACTTCATCGAGAAGCCGGTGGACCCCGCCCGGCTCAAGGTCTGCATCGACCGGGCGCTGGAGAAGAAGGAGACCGTGCGCGAGGTGCAGGTGCTCCGCCGGAAGCTGAAGCAGATGGGCGCCACCGATTTCATCGGCGCCTCGAGCGCGATGCGGCGGGTGTTCGAGCTGATCGAGAAGGTGGCCCCGGCGAAGGCCAGCGTGGCGATCACCGGGGAGTCGGGCACCGGCAAGGAGATGGTGGCCCGGAGCATCCACAACCTCTCGCCCAGGCGGGACAGGCCGTTCATCGCCATCAACTGCGCCTCGATCCCGGCGACGCTGATGGAGAGCGAGCTGCTGGGGCACGAGCGCGGTGCATTCACCGGCGCCGACCAGCGGCGGCCGGGAGTGTTCGAGCTCGCCCACGGCGGCACGCTGTTCCTCGACGAGGTGGGCGAGATCCCCTTCGAGCTCCAGGCCAAGCTGCTCCGGGTGCTCGAGGAGGGCCGGCTGCGGCGGCTCGGCGGAAAGACGGAGATCGAGGTCGACGTCCGGGTGCTCTGCGCCACCAACCGCGACCTCAAGGCGGAGATCCGCGCCGGCCGCTTCCGCGAGGACCTCTTCTTCCGGCTCAACGTGTTCCAGATCGCGCTCCCTCCCCTGCGCGAGCGGCGCGAGGACGTGCCGATGCTGGTCCAGCACTTCGTGGAGAAGTTCAACCAGGACTCCGGCAAGCACCTCACCGGGGTGCACCCTCGGGCGATGGAGCTGCTCCGGGCGTACGACTGGCCGGGGAACATCCGCGAGCTGAAGAACGCGGTGGAGCGTGCGGTCATCCTCTGCGACGGCGAGCTCATCACCCGCGACCACCTCCCGCCGGACATGGCGGGGAAGGGGCCCGAGCGGCATGTCTTCCGGATCGCCTACGGGCTGACCCTGGACGCCGTGGAGAAGGAGTACATCCTCGGCAGCCTGCAGCGGAACGCGAACAACAAGGCGCGGACGGCTGAGATCCTGGGCGTGAGCGAGAAGACGCTCTACAACAAGCTCAACCGCTACACCGCCGAGGCCCGCGCCGCGGCCGCTGCCGCGGAGTCCGGCGTGCCCTCCCAGCCCCCGCTCACGCAACCGGCAAGCGTCCAGAATCGTTGAAACATCGTCATTGTCGTGCTGCGTCAGACTCGTCCGGTCGACCTTGACTTTTTCCCCCTGGACGGAGGATTCTTGGGGGTCACTCCCGTGTTTGCCTGAACGGCCGCCGCCCTCCCGCTACATGTCGTACGGGCAGCAGCGGGAATACGGCTTCGCTGCTGCAAGGACACCCACATTACCCATGCGTGACGGACCCGTTCTGCACCTGTTCGGAGGCAAGGGAGGCGCAGGCAAGAGCACCCTGGCCTCTGCCTTCGCCCTGACTCTGACCGACGCCGCTCCCAAGGAGTCAATCCTGGTAGCCAGCTCGGAGCCCACCAAGGCCCTCTCGGACGTGTGGAAGAAGCGGCTGACGGCGAAGCCCACCCGGCTGGTCTCCGGCAAGGGGGAGGGAGGGCTGTCGGCCTACGAGTTCGAGGTCGAGTCGGTTCAGGCGCGCGCCGAGGCCATCCGGGCGGCGCTGGCCTCGGGCGCGGCCAAGGGCCTCCTCCTCACCGACGAGGATGTCGGGAAGCTGGTGTCCGGCGTGGTGCCGGGGCTCGAGCCGCTGCTCGGTCTGCTCGATGTGGTGGCCCAGCTCGAGTCGGGCAGGCTCGACCGCGCGGTGATGGACATGGCCGGGACCGGCCCCACCTTGCGCACCTTCGACACCGCCACCATCCTTCGCCGGGCGGTGGCCCTTGCCCGCGGCGAGAAGCCCAGCGGGAAGAAGAAGGACGCGGCGCCTCCCGGCGACACCCCGCTGGACCAGCTGGTGTCCGAGCTGGATCGCTTCTGGGCGCTGGTGAGGGACCCGGCGCGCACCGCGTTCCACCTGGTGGCCCAGGCCGAGCCGGTGGGCGAGGCCCAGGCCAAGGCGCTCTTCACCGGCCTGCGCGAGCGGGGGATTCCGGTCTCGGAGATCGTGGTGAACGCGGTGGAGGAGCGGGCCAGCTCCCCGGCCTTCGCCGGCCGGCGCGGTCTCCAGGCGCCGCACGTCCGCAAGTTCCAGACCTTCGACAAGAGCGTCCCGGTGCACCTGGTGCAGCGTCGGGTGGAGGCGCCGAAGGGCCTCGAGAGCCTGCGCCCGTTCGCCAAGGAGATCGCAGGGGGCCGGGAGACGAAGGGCCTCGAGTTCAGCGCAGCGGAGGGACCGCCGGCGCTGGTCCGGGCGCCGTCGATGCCGCCCATCGCCGCGCCGCCCCTGCCGCCGACCCGCCTCATCTTCTTCGTGGGCCAGGGCGGAGTGGGAAAGTCCTCCTGTGCCGCCGCGGCCGCGGTGACCTTGACCGAGAAGGAAGGGCCGGTGCTGCTGATCAGCGTCGACCCGGCGCACGGCCTGTCGGACGTGCTGCAGAGCCGGCTGACCGACACCGAGACCCAGGTGAAGGGCACCAAGGGCCTCTACGCCCGCGAGCTGGACGTGCCGGGCTGGTTCAATGCCCTCCGCAAGCGCTGGCGGGAGAAGGCGGAGAGGGTGTTCGAGCCCTTCGGGAAGCAGGAGGGCGCGGACCGCGAGGTGCTGCGGAACCTGCTCGACGTGGCCCCGGCCGGCCTCGAGGACCTGGCGGCGGTGAGCGTCCTCACCGACGCGCTGGTCCAGGAGCGCTTCAAGCGCATCGTGGTGGACCCGGTGGCCTCGTCCACCGGCGTGCGGCTGCTCGAGGTGCCGGAGCTGGCCCGGAACTGGCTGACCAACCTCCTCGCCGTCCTGGTGAAGTACCGCGCCAAGGGGCTCGGTGAGCTGGCCGACGAGGCCGCCGCGCTGCTCAAGCACGTCAAGCGCTTCGAGGAGGCGGTGGTGAACCCCGCCGAGGCCCGCTTCGTGGTGGTCACCCGGGGCGAGGAGCTGGCGGCGGCGCGCACCGAGCGCATCGTCGAGGAGCTCCAGGGCAAGAAGCTCGCCGTGGAGCGGGTGCTGGTGAACCGCGTGCTCCCCAAGACCACCGATCCGGCCGCCGAGGAGCGCCGCCGGCAGGAGCACAGCGTGGCCAAGGCCCTGGAGAAGAAGATCGGCCTGACGGTCACCGTGGCCCCGGCGCTGGGCCGCTACCCGGCTGGCCTGCGGGAGCTCAAGTCGTTCCGCACCGCCTGGTACGCGCTCACCGCCACCCAGGCCAAGACGCGGGCCGCCTGAGCGCCGTGGCCGGCCCTGCATTCGCCCTCGACTTCGAGCGGCCGCTGCTCGAGCTGGAGCGGAAGATCGACGAGCTGAAGTCGCTCTCGGGCACGGCCCCGGGCGACTTCACCACCGAGATCCAGAAGCTGGAGAGGAAGGCCCGCCGGCTGCAGTCGGAGATCTTCAGCGACCTGTCCCGCTGGCAGGTGACGCAGCTGTCGCGTCACCCCCAGCGGCCCTACTTCCTGGACTACGTCCAGCTGCTCTTCACCGACTTCTTCGAGCTCGCCGGAGACCGCTCGTACGGCGAGGACCCCTCCATCGTCGGAGGCTGGGCCCGGCTGGATGGCCGGCCGGTGATGCTCCTCGGGCACCAGAAGGGCCGGAACACGAAGGAGAACATGCTCCGGAACTTCGGGATGCCCAGGCCCGAGGGCTACCGGAAGGCGCGCCGGCTGATGGAGCTCGCCGACCGCTTCGGGCGTCCGGTGCTCACCTTCGTCGACACGCCCGGCGCCTACCCGGGCATCGGCGCCGAGGAGCGGGGGCAGGCCGAGGCCATCGCCGCGAACCTCGAGGTGATGAGCCGGCTGCAGGTTCCGGTCATCAGCGTGGTCATCGGCGAGGGCGGCTCGGGCGGCGCCCTGGCCATCGCGGTGGCCAACCGGGTGCTGATGCTCGAGAACAGCATCTACTCCGTCATCAGCCCCGAGTCCTGCTCCAGCATCCTGTACCGGGACACCACCAAGGCGGAGAAGGCGGCGGACGCGCTCAAGCTCACCGCGCGCGATCTGCTGGAATTGAAGGTGGTGGACGAGCTGGTCCCCGAGCCCGAGGGCGGCGCGCACCGCGATCCGGGCCGGGCGGCGGAGGCCGTGGGCCGGGTGGTGCGGCGGCACCTCCAGTCGCTGCTCGCCCTGACCGGCCCGGCGCTGGTCGAGGACCGCTACCGGAAGTTCCGGGCGATGGGGCCCTTCGCCGTCGCCGGCTAGCCGATGCGCCCCTTCATCGTCGCCATCGACGGGCCGGCCGGAGCGGGGAAGAGCACCGTCTCCAAGCTGCTGGCCCGCCGGCTGGGGTTGTCCTTCGTGGACACCGGCGCGCTGTACCGGGCGGTGGCGCTCTCGGCGCGGCGGGAGGGCATCGCCACCGAGGACGACGCCGGGCTGTCAGGGCTCATCGCGCGGATCCGCATCTCCTTCAGGGCGGTGGGCGAGGAGAACCGGGTCTACCTGGACGGCGAGGACGTCTCCGGGGAGATCCGCACCCCGGAGATCTCGCTCCTGGCCAGCGCTGTCTCGGCCCGGCCGGTGGTACGCGACGGGCTCCTCGGGCTGCAGCGGCGGCTGGCGCTCGAGGCGCCGGTGGGCGCGGTGCTCGAGGGTCGCGACATCGGGACGGTGGTCTTCCCCGACGCGGACCTCAAGTTCTTCCTCGAGGCCAACCCCGACGTCCGGGCCCGCCGCCGCTACGAGGAGCTGTTCCAGAAGGGCGCGGAGAGCACCCTGGAGGCGGTGCTGTCCGACCAGACCAAGCGCGACCGGGACGACGCCTCGCGCGCGGTGGCGCCCTTGAAGCCGGCCGACGACGCGGTCCGGGTGGACAGCTCGGCGCTCCCGCTCTCCGAGGTGGTGCAGCGCCTCGAGCGCACCATCCGCGAGCGGATGGCGGCCAGGTCCGGCCCCTAAGAGCCGCCGACGGCGCCGGTGCCGGCCCCGGGCCCACCGCCAGGGGGAGCCCCCCCCGCTCCGGGGGGAGTCTCGAGGTACAGCGTCACCCGGGAGGAGACCATCCGAGTGTTGCCCTGGGGAACGCAGTTCACGAAGTCCACGCCTGCCGTGGTCACCGTGTACCCGTAGAAGCCGAAGGCCTCCACCACCGTCCAGGGCGGGACGCCAGCCCCGCGGCTCATCAGCCAGGTCTCGGTGCACCAGTTCGCCCCGCCCCCGTTGGAGACGTCGAGCGCCGGCCAGGTCACCTTGTCCAGGTTCTGGATCTCACGGTCGCCGGTCCATCCGTTGGCGATGGCGGTTGCATAGCTGGTGGTGGGGGTCAGCGTGGTGAGGCCTCCGGGGTAGTTGGCGCGGTAGATGGCCAGCTTCCGCTCCGCGGCGAGAGTCGCCCGTGCCGCGGCCATGCTCTGCCCGCGCGAGGCCACGCTGAGGAGCAGCTGGTTCTCGGTGCGGCTGTAGATGAAGGCCGCGATGAGCGAGAGGACCGCGGCGGCGACGAGGACGATGAGGAGCACGAAGCCCCGGGAAGGCCTGGCGTTCATGGGGTCACCGAGTTCCGGAAGAGGACCGAGGTCTGCATGATCGACCGGACGATGCCGTCGGGGGTGGCCGGGACGTGGTTCAGGAGCGGGGGGATCGGCTCCCCGGGCCGCCGGTAGATCTCCTGCCCCCGGGAGGTCAGCATGATCTGCGCCCCGTAGATGGCCGCGGCCCGCTGGGTGATGGTCGCGGTCCAGGGCGCCAGCTCGAAGCCGCAGCTCGGGTCCGTGGTGTTCCTCTGGCACCAGCCGGGTGGGGCGCTCGCGCTCGCGAATGCGTCGGGGACGCGCCAGGCGATCTGCATGTCGTCCACGCCCTCGGCGACCATCACCGGGGCCTGCAGGTCGGTGGTGCAGACCTGGACCCCGGTCCCGACCGGGTCGCAGGGTGGATTGCTCTGGAGGTAAAGGCCGATCCGCGCCGGCCGACGCACGCCCGGGGCGATGTTGTCCGCGCTCTGGTAGACGAGGTACCGGTGCCGCTGCTGCAGCACCTCCACCTGCATCAGCGGCCCGGGGCAGCCCGCCGGCCAGGGGTTGCCGGAGAGCGCCAGATCCGCGTCGACGGTCTGCACCGTCGCCTGGGCGGCCAGTCCTCCGGTGATGGGCGGCACCACTCGGCCCATGCAGTGGAGGTCATCGCTCCAGAACATGAGCACCGGGGCGAAGCTCCCGACCGCGCTGAGCTCGTTGGCGATGAACGGGTTGGGGGCGATCCGCACGGTTCGCTGGTTGAGGGCGGGGCTGGTCACGCTCTGGACCTGCGCCGCGACCCGCTGCGACGTGGCCTGCTGTCCGCCCTGGAGAACCTCGAAGGCGTCCGTCCCGGGGATGAAGCCCGGAAGCGGAGGGGCCACGGCCACCACGGTGGTGCTCCCCAGTGGATCGTTCTTGAGGGTGGTCACCCCCGAGCCCAGGTTGTCGTAGGGGCGGACCACCGTCGCGAACGCGACGCCGCCGTCGACCTGTGCACCGCCCCGGAAGCGCAGGCCGGCGTTCTCCAGGTCCCGCTGCATCATGGTGAGCCCGAGGCCCGCGGTGGCCTGGGTGGAGAGGAGCCGTTCGGTGTTTCGAGCGAACTGGCTCTGCAGATCGAACGCCGCCATCGCCGCGGTGAGGATGACCAGGCCCACCGCCGCGGCGACCATCAGCTCCAGCAGGGTGAAGCCACGCCGGCGCTCAGTTGGGGCTGACATAGGTGGCCTGGCTCACGGTCACGGGCGTTCCTCCCTCCGGCGGCTGGGAGGTGACCTGGACGCTGACGAAGAACGAGGGGATGGAGACGCTGACGCTCCCCAGCTCGGGCGGCGGGAGGGCCCCGGGCGGACCCGCTGGCCCTGCGGTGTTCACGATGGTGACCGCGACGTTGTAGAGCTTGCCCCCGCCGTCCGGCTGCTCGGTGATGGGGTACGGGGGGACGACGAAGGGCGACACCCCGCCGGTGGCGGTCTGCAGCCCACCGAAGCCGAGCATCGACCAGCGCTCCATCTCCTGCGTGGCCAGCCTCGCCGTCTGCGCATAGCGGAGCCCGTGCGAGGCGTTGGTCGCGCCTCGGACCGAGAGCAACGAGATCGCCACCACCGCGATGAAGAAGATGGCGCCCGCGACGAGCGCCTCCAGGAGGGTGAATCCTCGCCTGTTATGGACACCAGGTCTCATCACCTTGAACCTTGGACGTTCCATCGTTGAAGAGGATGACGTAGCGGACGATGGCCGGATCGGTGAAGTCGGAGATCCGGATGCAGTACGGGAACCCGAGGGGGGCCGGGGTGACCGTGACCTGTCCGTTCATGTCGAAGCCGATCTGAAAGGGGGCCGGCTGCACCACGCCCGCCCCGGTGACCACCACCAGGGACTCGTTTCCGCTGGTGGGCAGGGTGTCCCGGTAGGGATCCTGCCGGTCGGTGGCCACGACGTAGTTGACGACCGTCGCGGTCGGGTCCTGCTTGTAGAAGACGAAGCCCTGGTTGGCGTCCGGGCCTGCTGCCCCGGCTCCGTTCGGGCCGAAGTAGTAACCCTGGGCCGCCCCCTGACCGACGGCGTTGGTCCGCACGGTCTGCAGCTGCTGGAGGATCAACCTCGCCTGCCCGGCCACCCGCGAGACCTTCCGGGCGCTGGTCAGCGCGCTGGCGGAGAGGGCGACGAGGATGGCGCAGATCCCCACCGTCACCGCGAGCTCGATGAGGGTGAAGCCCCGGGCGGCCCGGGTCACTTGACGCGCTGCCATCCTCGCACCTTCACCGTGAGCGGCGAGCCCACCAGGTCGATCTGCCGGGGGTGAGAGGGATCGGTCTCGTTGGCGACGTAGAGCTTGTTGCCCCGGACGATGGGCGCGCTGGGGATGCCGCCCTGCCCGAGCTGCGGGTTGCGGACATCGCCGAGGTCGAGCTTGGAGGTCGGCGTGTTGCCGTTGAAGGGATCCATCAAGGCAAGCACCGGCAGACCGCTGCGGGCGTCGAAGGAGTAGAGGAAGCCTCGGCCCACCTCGCAGATGTGCCCGGGCGTGGAGACCGGGACGTAGGTGGTGACGAAGATGGTGTTGTTCAGGAATGCCGGGTCGGACAGCACCTTCTCTCCGGGATCGAAGCGAAGGACGAACAGCGGCGCGCCGCACGTGCCCCCGATGTCGGCCAGGGCGTAGAAGTAGTCGTACGTCCCGAGCGTGCCAGGGTTGTCCGAGTCGCCCGTGCCCACGTAGACGTTGAGGGACCCCGTGCTGTCCACCGCGATCATCGGACGATTGTAGATCTTCGCCCGGGGAACCGTGGTGATGGGCAGGGTGAGCGGCACTCCGCTCACCACCTGTACGCCGGTGGTGGCGTTGAGAATCGGGGTGGGCACGCCGCTCACGTTCAGCGCGCAGACCGGGTCGGGGCTGGCCGGGTCGAAGAAGGGATCCGCGGCGGTGTTGCCGGGCTTCCAGGTGGTGATGTCCGTGCTGCTCAGGTCCATCCTCCAGACCTTCCCCTCGGTGTCGGCGAAGAAGACCTTGCGGGCGAGCGCGTTGTCGCCGGGACGGAACAGGGTGGGACGGGTGGCGACCCCGTTGGGCGCCGGGTCGGCAGGGTCGTCCCAGATGGAGAAGGCGGCGGTGTTGGTTCCGTCGGTGAGCACCTGGCCGGTGCGGGCGTCGAGCACGTAGAACAGGCTGCCCCACGGCTGCACCGGGTCCGCGGCGGGGACCACGCCGCCGCCGACGAAGACCGACCAGGGGTGCCCGGTGGAGATCTCCGTCCGGGCGATCACCGGAGCGCCCCAGGTCTCGCCCAGGCGCGGGGTGTACGACCGCGAGGGGACCATGGTCAGCGGCGAGGAGACCTCCCAGATCGGCAGGGGGTTCGCGGGATCGGTGATGTCCAGGGCGTAGAGGCCGCCGCCGCCCTTGCCCAGGGCGCCGACCAGGAGCGTCTTCCATCCGTCCTTGACGGTGCAGGGGCTGGTGCTGAAGCCGGGGCCGCACACGTCCGCCACCGCAACGCTGCCGTCCACCCCGTAGGCATGGGCCTGTCGCATGGCCTTCAAGGCCGGGAGGAGCTGCTGCGGCACGTAGCCCCACCGCTCCTCCCCGGCCCCGGGCTGGGTCACCGGGAAGCCGCCGGAGTCGAGGGTCACGTTGTCCTTCACCGCATGCAGCATGCCGTCGTTCGCGCCGATGTAGACGGTCTTGTCGCGGTTGGAGATGGTCGGGTCGGTCCGGAACGCGGCGTAGGCGCCGGACTCGGTGAGATCGGGCCAGGTGGTGCTCTGGGAAGCCCCCTCCACGATCGCCGGGGTGGCATGGAAGATGTCCGAGGCCCGGGAGGTCTTCTGGGTCTTTCCGTCGTCGAAGAGCTCCGGAGAGGTCGGTGCGCCGGGATTGAGCAGGAAGGCGATCGTTTCCTTGGCGACCGACGGGGAGCTGCCGTCGATCAGCGTCTCCAGTGACGTCTGGTCCGCGGCGGCGTTGCTGTTCCACCCGGCGGAGCTCACACAGGTGTGCGTTCCGCCACTGCAGCCGGAGTAGTCGAAGAAGATCCGGTTCCCCGCGGAGGGGTTCAAGGAGGTGTACACGCTCCGGGGGCCTTGCGCGTCGATCGCGTCCCCGTACCGCCAGAGGTAGTTGTAGTTCCCGTCGCTGGTGAGGGTGTTGGCCAGGTTCGGCAGGCTGGTGCTCTTGATGTCGATGGAGTCGAGCTTCCCCTGCCACTCCAGACCCTGCAGGATCCGCATGTAGCCGACGTACATCTCGGTCCCCAGCACGTTGACCACCGGCTTGGAGCGAGTGAAGTAGCCGGAGAGGATCTTCCCGAAGCTGATGTCCAGGGAGGCGAAGAGCCGGGCCTCGTCCGTTCCGTCGAGCGCGACGCCACCGACCAGGTCGAGCTTGCTCGGGTCGCTGGCGGACACGGCGGTTCCGCCGGCGCGGGCCATGGCGTTGAGCTGCGGCGAGGGGGCGATGAAGCCAAAGCCGATCACGAAGGTCTTCACGTCCACCTTGATGCCGCCGTTGGAAACCAGGTTCCGCAGCGCGGTCACCGCGGCGACCGGGTCGTTGCCGGCCAGCACCGGCTGCTCCTCGCCGTCGGTGAGCAGGAGCACGTAGTACTTCCGGCCGCAGCCAGAGTACGGGTCGGTGTCGACGTAGCTCCGGAGGTACTCGGCGACGTCGTTCAGCGAGCCGGTCAGGGGCGTGTAGTCGCCGAAGTCCGGCATCTGGACCCCGGTGGGGTTGTTGACCCGATCATACTTGGACAGCATCTTGAGCAGCGGCCCGTCGGTGGCGGGGGTCGCTCCGTTCAGGGCGTTGTTCAGCGCCACGCCCTGCCAGGAGATTGCGGGGGTCACGTTGTCCGGCAGCTGTGCCCAGCCGCTGTTCCGGTTGGGAGGCATCGTCGCCGCGACGGCGCTGAACGCCCCCGGGGACAGAGATGAGGTCCCCGCGTTCACCTGGTAGTTCGGGTCGGGGACAGGGGGCGCTGCGGGCCGGGGGCCGTTGACGACCAGCCCCGCAGGCTCGGTGTACGCGTACTGGAAGGTGCAGATGCCGCCGCAGGCCGCGGGAATGAAGAGCGGGGGGCTCGGTGGGTTGGTGTCCGCCGGGTTGTAGATGTTCGCCATGAGGGTGACCCAGTAGCTGTCCCTGGCGCCGGTGGTCGCGACCCAGTCCCCCGAGTACCCCAGGGGGCTGGGCGGGAAGAGGGGATCGGTCAGGCTCGCCGCCGGCTCGGCGGAGGGGTACGGCGGAACGTAGGTGGTCGTGAACGGCATCCCGCCCGGCCCGTACGGGACGCCGGTGTAGCGGCCCAGCGGGTAGTTGGTGGCGCCGACCGTGGTGTTGCTCGCCCAGGTCAGCTTGCAGAGCACACCGCTGTTGCACTGGGGGTGTGCAGCACTGTTCATCACCAGATTTGGGCAGTCCCCGTTGCTGAAGCTTCCCCCGCTGTACGTGACCGCACTCGGGTACCCGCCGACGTCGTCGTTGCCGGTGTACGACCAGGCGGTGGTGCCGAGGAGGTCACCGTCGTTCGGCACGTAGGAGTACGTGTACTTGGGGGTGGTGTAGTAATCGCGGTCGAACTTGTAATCGCAGTAGTCGGTGCCCTGGGCGGTGTTGTAGGTCCAGAGCTGCGTCTTGTAGTCGCAGCGCTGCGCGGTGGGCTGCCACTGGTAGATGGGCCGCTGGAACCGGCAGTAGTGCTGCGTGACCTCGCCGGACACGACGAAGTCGTTGGTCATCGTCCAGCTGCAGCTCATGCCGGCAGCGGCGCTACAGCCTGTCCAGGTGGTCGGCGTCCCGGCGCCGGGACCACCGGTGGCCAGCGACTGCCACCCGGCCGGGCCGGAGGTGGAGGTGACCACCGTGCCCAGCGCCGGGCAGGCGACCCCGTAGGTGGTCATCAGCACGTCGACGGTGCTGCTGGTGGTCCCGACCAGCTGCCACGATCCAGGAGGCGTGTAGGTGGCGTCGTAATAGTTGGAGATTCCGCCGGTGAAGATGTTGTACGGCCCGTTGATCTTCGTGATGGTGCAGCCGCCGAAGACGAGATTGCACGAGGCGCCGCCGCCCACGTACGGGCTGGTCTTGCCGCAGAGATCGGTGAACGTGGCGGTCGTCGGTCCGGAGCGGGAATAGGTGGTGGTCCCGGAGGTGTACGGGTCGCCCAGGTCGGTGCCGGAGGTGAACGGCGGGAACGGGGTCGTGTGCTGACCGGTGAGCGTCAGGTCGCACGGGTCGCCCGCGCAGGCACCGCCGGTGTAGCCGAGGACCGGGGTCGCGCAGCTGCCACCCTTCACCAGGCTGACCACACCGGCCGAGCCCACCGCGTGGTGCCAGTCGTAGGTGTACGTACCGCCGCCCAGGGACTGGGCCCCGCCCGGCGAGGTCTGGCCCGGCGAGAGGGTGACGGTGATCTGGCTGCCGGGGCCACCGAGGCCGTTTCCCACGTTCTTGGAGAGGACGTCGCCGCTCGCGCCGGTCCGGACGACCCACTTCCGGGTCGGATGGCTGGCGGGGAGACCGGGCGGCGTGTAGGTGAACGGGGTGGCGGCCATCCCGGTGGGCCCACCCGGGCCGGTGCTGTCGAGGTCGTCGAGGACCGGGCCGAACCTGTAGGTGCCCCAGGGCGCGTAGCCGAGAGAGAGCTGGTCGTACCGGCACTGCGTGCCGACCGTCGAGGGCCGACTGGTGAGCTGGTAGTACTGGCTGTAGCCCGACAGGCCCATCTCGATGCGCGGGCTGTACTTGGGCAGCGTGCGGTACAGCGCGCGCTTGCCGATACAGAACTTGTTGCGGCACGCGGTGTCCGGCGTGGGGATGTTCGGGTCCCAGTCATCGGCGATCGCGGTCGGATCGTCGTTCGGGTCCGCGGGCCGGTAGGCCATCGACTTGCTGGTGTCGAAGATGATGAAGACCTTCGGGTTGTAGAAGTTCTGCAGGCCCGGCAGGTCGGTGATGCTCGGTCCCGCCGCCTGGGCGCGCGGAATGCCGAGCGGCAGCGGACCGGCCGCCATCACGAAGACCAGCATCCACATCACACCGAACTGGGAGACGAGCTTGACCTGTCGCATCGCGGGGCAGGGGGCAGCAAGCCACACGCCACGACCGGCCGCTCTATTTTCGGTGTGCTCACGCGCGGTTGCTTCGACCCAGGAGCCTGCGCGGAGGTCAGCGGCAAACTTTTCCTCGCAAACTTTGCGAGTACGTGTGGATTTGTCCTACACCGAGGAGCGGCGGCGGCGGCGTTCCCGCGCCCGCTCGCGGCGGCTCTGCCTGAGCCCGAGCTCGCCCGGGGTGGGTGTCCCCTCGCGGGGGGGCTCCACGGCCCTCGGCGCGGCGGCGGTGGCCAGCGCCGGCAGCCGGACCACGAAGGTGGAGCCCTCGCTGACCTTGCTCTGGACCGAGATGCTGCCCCCGTGGCTCTTCACGATGCGCTGGCAGATGGCGAGCCCCAGGCCCGTGCCCTTCTGCTTGGTGGTGAAGAAGGGGACGAAGATGTTGGGCTGCTGCTCCGGGGGGATGCCCGGGCCGTCGTCGGTGACGTCGATCTCCACGAAGTCGCCGCCGGTGCGGAGATCCGCGAAGCGCTCGGGCCCCCGGGTCCGGATCCGGATGGTGCCCGGCGTGGTCCCCAGCGCCTGGATCCCGTTCTGCACCAGGTTGATGAGCACCTGCTTGAGTTGCTCCGGGTCGCCCTCGACGGCGGGGAGCGACTCGCCGAGCTCCACCACCAGCGCCAGCCGTCCGGGGACCTCGTTCTGGATGAGCCGGATGGTGCGGCCCACCACCTCGTTGATGTCCACCGTCCCGAAGCTCTGCTTCAAGGGCCGCGCGTAGTCGAGGAACTGGGTCACCACGCCGTTCAGCCGGTTGACCTCCTCGACGATGACGTCCAGGAACTCGCCTTCCTCGCCTTCACGGGGCCGGGGCTCGAGGCACTGGGCGGCCCCCTTGATGGCACCCAGGGGGTTCCTGATCTCGTGCGCCAGGCCCGCCGCCATCTCGCCCAGCGCGGCGAGACGGTCGCGCTCGCGCATCCGCTCGTACAGCTTGCTGTTCTCGACGATGGTCGCCAGCCGCTCGGCCACCTCGAGCACCATCGCGATCTCATCCGAGGCAAAGGCCTCGGGCACCCGCTCGTCCCAGAGGTTCAGGAAGCCCACCACCCGGTCGCCCCCCACCAGCGGAACGGTGAAGGCAGACTTGAGCGAGAGGAGCGCGTTGCGGGTGTCGAGCGTGCGCTTCAGCTCCTCGCGGCTGCGCCGCCCCTCGGCCGTCCGGGTGCGCATCTCGATGATCCGGCGCTCGAGATTCTCCAGGAGGACCGCCTTCTGCCCGCTCGCCGCTGCCGAGAGGAGGCCACGGGCCGCGGCGGCGTCGAGGAACGGCACCGGCTCGGGGCCACGGAAGTTCGCCCGCTGGAAGCCCGGGCGGTCCTCGGCGAGCAGGTACACCGAGGCGTGCGTCACCCGGCGTGTCTCCTCCAGCGCGTCGAGGATGACCTCGGTGGCCTCTCCGGGGTCGATGACGTTGGCCAGTCGGGTCCGGAGCGCGCCGAGTGACCTGAGCAGCTCGCTCCGCTCGCGGAAGAAGATGTGCACCACCTGTGCCTCGACCTTCGCCCGGAGCGGCTCGAGCAGGATGCCGATGACGAACGCCGAGAGGACGGTGTTGAACAGGTAGAGCGAGGTGTTCCCCTTCACCCAGGCGGTGAGCACCAGGAACACCGCGGCCAGCATCACCGCCAGGACGGTCTGGCTCGCCACCTTCCCCAGGAGCTCGTGCAGGTCCATCAGCCGCAGCCGGAGCAGCGTCTGGGCGAGGAAGAAGAGGTACAGCGTGGTCACCACCGGCCCGAGCGTGGGGAAGGGGAGCCCCAGGGTGACGAGCCCGTCCAGCGCGGTGAAGAGCAGCGCCGCCGCGGCGCCGATGGCCAGGTAGGTGAGCCGGGCGCGCTCGGTCTTCGAGTCGCTCCGGCGCACCCGCCGGACCAGCAGCGACAGCGAGAGGAGCATGGTCCCGAAGCCCCAGACCGCCACCACCGCCCGCCCCCACGCCGAGGTGGCCAGAGGCGTCACCGCCACCGCGAGGCCGAGGAAGACCGAGAAGGCCGCGACCCGCCGGCTGGTCCTCCGCCCCTGGCTCTGCCCGCCGAGGAACTCGAGGAAGAAGGCCAGGGCGGCGGACGGCACCACCGCCGCCGAGAACAGGCGGAGCCCGACCACGATGCGGACCGGCCAGCCGGTGAGCCCCCCCGAGAGGAAGACGTTGCGGAGAAAGTCCGCCAGGTAGAAGGCTCCGGCGGTGAAGGCGAAGACCGAGTACGCGGTCAGTACCCGCGCGCGGCTCGTGCGCAGCACCATGGACAGGCCCAGGGCGGTGGCCACGATGCAGGCGAGCAGAGCGGTCTGGGTGCGGATGTCCATCCAGGTGAACCTGGCCTGAAGTCTAATCCCCAATGGTTGCGCCCGGTGGGCGGACCCTTCACACTCCAGGGGCTCGCCTGCCCCGCCGTGCTCCTCCCGCTCGTCGCCCTGCTTCTCGCCGCATCCCCCGAGACCTCCCCGGCCGCCGCGACCGACCCCGCTCCCGACGTGGAGCAGGGGCTGGTTCCGGACGACGTGGCCGAGGTGTGGAATCCGGCCTTTCCGTCCGGGCCGTCGCCGGTGGCAGTGCCAGCTCCCGCCGGCCGCCGTGTCGACCTGCGGACCCTCGACCCGGTGTTCATCGGCGAGCTGGCCGCGCCGCGCGCCGAGTTCGAGGCCGGCAGGTACGAGCACGCGGTCCTGCTGCTGGCGAAGGCGAAGGACACCCCCCAGGTCCGCTACCTCCGCGCCCTGGCCGAGCTGAGGGTGCGCCCGGCCGCCACGCCCGCGGCGGAGCTGGAGGCGCTCGCCCTGGAGCTCCCTGCCATCGCCGACCGGTGCCGGCTCCAGGCGGGGCTCGCCCGGGAGGAGCTGGGTGAGCTCGACGCGGCCGGGCGTCTGTTCGCCGCCATCTCACCGACCTCGCGTGTGTACCCGGACGCGCGCTTCGGCCTGGCGCGCGTCCTGCGGCGGCAAGGCGCCCTCTCCGCCGCTGCCGAGACCCTCGAACCACTCGCCCGCGCCGACTCCCCGCTCTGGGGGAGGGACGTGGCCGCAGAGGCGCTGGTGACGCAGGCGGATCTGGCCCGCGCCCGGCGCGACGCCGGTGCCGAGCGGCAGGCGCTGCTCGCGCTTTGGAGCGGCCATCCCCGCTCCCCGCTCGCCGCCCAGGCGGAGCGCCGGCTGGGCAAGGCCGCGCTCACCGTGGACGCGACGGTGGCCCGCGCCGAGTCGCTGGTCGAGCTGCACCGGAATCGCCAGGGCCTGGAGGTGCTCCGGCCGGTGCTCCCGCGGCTCAAGGTGCCCGATCCGCTCGCCTGCCGTGCGCGCCTGGTGGAGGGACGGGCGCTGCGCAAGGAGCGGCGCCACGCCGAGGTCCAGGAAGTGCTCGCCCCGGTGGTGCGCGCCTGCACCGACCCGGAGCTCCGGGTCCGAGCGCTCTACCTGCTCGGCACCTCCCAGTCCGTCGTTGCCCCTGCCCAGGCGGTGAAGACCTTCGACGCGCTGGCGAAGGAGTTCCCGGAGAACCCGCTCGCCGACGACGCGCTCTACGTCGCCGCAGATCTCCTGGCACAGGACGGCGACACCGACGCCGCGCTGTCCCGGCTGGACCGCATCGCCGAGCGCTACCCCGGGGGTGACCAGCTGGGCGAGGCGCTGTTCAAGGTGTTCTGGCTCCGCCACGGGGCCGGTGACCAGCCCGGGGCGCTCGCCGCGCTGCAGGCGCTGGAGAAGGCGCGCGCCGGGGCCGAGGAGAGCTACGACCTCGAACGGGCGCGTTACTGGCGCGCGCGGGTGCTCGACCAGGGCAAGGGCAGCGACGAGGCGCTGGGCCTGTGGGAGGCGCTCGCCCTCGGTCACCCCGGCACCTATTACGGCCTGATGGCCCGCGAGCGGCTCGCCGAGCGCGACCCGGTGCGGGCCTCGCGGGTGGGCACCCAGCTGGCGACGCTGCCCGCGGGGGCGACTCCGGCCGACTTCGAGACGGGCACGCTGCTCGACGATCCGCACTTCCTCGCCGGGGTGGAGCTGCTGCGCCTGGGCTTCAACGACGCCGCCTCGTCCGAGCTGCTCGCCGCGCGGCGCACCGGTCAGCCGCCCGAGGCCCAGCGGCTGCTGGTGGAGGCGCTCTCCCGCACCGGGGACGTCCGCTCGGCCCACGGCGTCGCGCGGCTGACGCTCCGGCGCGACCTCAGCGGGCCCGTCGCCCCCGGCTCGCGAGATCTGTGGTCCATCGCCTATCCGGACGCCTTCCGGGACCTGGTGGTGCGCTACACCCGCGGGTCGGGGGTGGAGCCCGAGCTGCTCCAAGCGCTGATGCGCGAGGAGAGCGCGCTCGACCCGCGCGCCCTGTCCTGGGCCGGGGCAGTCGGGCTCACCCAGCTGATGCTCCCCACCGCGCGCGAGATGGCGAGGGCCCTGCGCATCCGGGCGCCGAACGCCGAGCAGCTCCAGAACCCCTCCACCAACATCCAGCTCGGGGCGGCGTACCTCGGGCACCTGCTCCAGCGCTTCGACGGCAACGTGGCCCTGGCCCTGGCGAGCTACAACGCCGGGGAGGGCATGGTGAGCCGCTGGCGGTCGGCGCGCCCCGAGTCCGAGCTCGACCGCTGGGTGGAGGAGATTCCCCTCACCGAGACCCGGAGCTACGTGAAGCGGGTGCTCCGCAGCTGGAACACCTACCGCCTCCTCGGCGGGCGGCCGCTCCCGGGCGTGGTGAAGACCACGGCGCCCGTGGCGCCCCGGGCGGAGCGGGTGCAGTGAGCGACGGCGGGCTTCCCGCCGCCACCCGCGAGCGGCTGCGGGCCTTGCCCTCGGTCGAGGCGGTGCTGGTGTCCGAGGCCGGGCGGGCGGCGCTGCAGATCCACCCCCGGCCACGGGTGGTGGAGGCCATCCGCCGGGTGCTCGGAGTGCTGCGCACCCGCATCCTCCAGGGGGAGGCGGCGAGCTTCTCCTCCGATGCGCTCGGGCCCGCCCTGGTCGCGCTCGGGACGCCGGGGCTCCGGCCGGTGCTCAACGCGACCGGGGTGGTGCTGCACACCAACCTCGGGCGGGCGCCGCTCGCGCCCGAGGCGTTGGCCCGGGTGGAGGCCGTCGCCCTCGGTTACTCCAACCTCGAGCTGGACCTCGAGACCGGCGAGCGGGGCTCGCGCTTCGCCCCGCTGCTCGAGCCGCTCCGGGCGCTGACCGGGGCCGAGGACGCGCTGGTGGTCAACAACTGCGCGGCGGCGACGCTCCTGGTCCTCACCGCGCTCGCCGAGGGACGGGAGGTGGTGGTCTCGCGCGGCGAGCTGGTGGAGATCGGCGGCGGGTTCCGGATCCCGGACGTGATGCGCCAGTCGCACGCCACCCTGGTCGAGGTCGGCACCACCAACCGCACCCGGCGCGCCGACTACGAGCGGGCGCTCTCGCCGGCCACCGCGCTGGTGACCAAGGTGCACCGCTCGAACTTCGCCCTGGTGGGCTTCACCGAGGAGACCTCGGTGGAGGAGCTGGCCCGGCTGTGCCAGCCGCGCGGCGTCCCGCTCTTCGTCGACGCCGGCAGCGGGCTCCTCGCCCACCTGGACCTGCCCGGGGCCACGGGCGAGCCCACGATGCGGAGCCACGTCGAGGCCGGGGCGGACCTGGTGGCCTTCTCCGGGGACAAGCTGCTCGGCGGCCCGCAGGCGGGCATCGTCGTGGGGCGGGCGTTCTGGATCTCGCGGCTCCGCGCGCACCCGCTGGCCCGGGCGCTCCGGGTGGACAAGCTCACCGTGGCGGCGCTCGAGGCCACCCTCCGGATGGTCCAGGACGGCCGGGGAGACGAGATTCCGGCCCGTGCGCTGGCGCTCGCCCCCGAGCAAGTGCTCCGCGCCCGCGCCGACGTGCTCCGGCAACACCTGGCCGACGCCGGGGTGACCGCCCGTGTGGTCCACGTGGAGGGACAGGTGGGAGGAGGAACGCTTCCTCTGGCCCGGCCGGTGTCCTGGGCCTGCGTCATCGAGGGCGAGGCCGAGACGCTCGCCACCCGGCTGCGCACCGGTGAGCCCTCGGTGCTGGGGCGCATCGAGGAGGGGCGTCTGCTGCTGGACGTCCGGTGCATCCACGACCGGGACGTGGGACGGCTCGCCGCGGCGGTGGCGGCAGCGTGCACGCCGCTTCCTGGCGTGTAGGTCGGACTCCCCACTAGAATCCGGGCCGGCGACGCCGCCGAACGTGAAGCGCTACGGCCTGAACAACGTGGTGGAGCTGGCCCGGCAACGGCCCCGCCCGGACGAGCGGTCTGCGGGCCGTCGGGCGCGGCGCATCGTGGCCGTGGGCGGGGGCAAGGGCGGCATCGGCAAGTCGCTCGTCTCGGCCAACCTGGGCATCGCGCTGGCCCGGGCCGGGTACCGGGTGACGCTGGTCGACGTGGACCTCGGTGGGGCCAACCTCCATACCTGCCTCGGCATCAACCAGCCCCAAGGCACGCTGTCCGACGTGGTGACCAAGGGCACCCGCATCGAGTCGCTGGTGGCACCGACGGGCATCGAGAACCTGAGCCTCGTCTCGGGGGCGATGGATGCGCTCGACGCGGCGAACCCGCGGGCCCAGGCCCGGGCGCGCCTGGTCGAGCAGCTGCAGACGCTCGACACCGACTACTTGGTCCTGGACCTCGGCGCCGGCACCTCGCTCCACACCATCGACTTCTTCCTCCTCGCGGACCACGGCGTGCTGGTGCTCCTGCCCGAGCCGACCTCGGTGGAGAACGCCTACCGGTTCCTGAAGGCAGCGCTCTTCCGGCGGCTGCAGCAGACCGCCCAGGCGCTCGGGGTGGCGCACCTGGCCGAGGCGGCCCTCGGCAGCCAGGGCAGCGCGTTCCGCACTCCGGCCGAGGTGGTGAGGACGGTGGCCGAGAGCAATCCAGAGGCGGCGGCCCAGCTGGAGCGTTCGCTCCGCGAGTTCCGGGTGAAGCTGGTGGTGAATCAGGTCCGCTCGGGGGCGGACCAGAGCGTGGGGCGGGCGGTGGTGGCGGCGTGGAAGAAGTTCTTCGGGCTGGACATGGACTACCTGGGGGCGATCGCCTACGACGACGCGGCCTGGCAGACGGTGCGGAAGCGCCGGGCACTGCTGGTGGACGCGGCCAGCTCGGCGGCGGCGGCGAATCTGGTGACTGTGGCCGAGACGCTGGCCGCGCTCGACCGTCCGAGGTCCGCCGGCCGATGACCGCCGCCGAGGAGCCCACGCTGTACGACGTGCTGGAGGTGGACCCCGCCTCCTCGCTCGACGAGCTGCGGGCGGCGGTGGAGCGGGCCCGCGAGACGTTCGGGCCCGAGTCCCTCGCGGTCTACGCGCTGGTGGACCAGGACCAGATCGAGGAGCTCCGGGCGAGGCTGGACGAGGCGGCCTCGGTGCTCCTCGACCCCGCGCGCCGCGCCAGCTACGACCGGTCCATCGGCCGGATCGGCCCGGCCACGCTCTGGGCCGAGGACGACGAGGAGGACGAGGCGCCGCTCCCGCCGATCGAGCCTGGTCCGCAGTCCCGTGCCGCGGACCTGGAGCTCGAGCCGGAGGCGGAGCCGGAGAACGAGGAGGAGCCGCGGCCCCGGCAGCAGGCGCTCGCACTCGACGTCGCCGAGGGGCCAGGTCCCTTTGGCCGGGCGCCCGAGCCGCCCGCGGAGGCTGCCGAGGACGGGGCAGGGGAGGCGGTGAAGGCGCCGCCGCTCTTGAGCGCAGACTGGGCGGCGGCCGTTCCGGCAGATCAGCAACGCGAGGCGAGCCCCGAGCCCGGAGACCGGGAAGGCGCGCCGACGGACGAGGCGACGCCGTCGGAGAGCAAGGGCCTTCCCCCCGCGCTCGGGCTGCGGGTCAAGCCCGCCTCGCCGCCTCCGTCGCCGGAGCCGGTCGCCATCTCCCCCGAGCCCCTGGCACCTTCGCCGGTGCCGGCGGCTGCCGCCGAGCGCCCTTCCGAGCTTCCGGCCCGACCCCGCGAGAGCAAGCCGAGACTGGACATCCCCTCGGATGCCGAGTTCAACGGAGAGCTGCTGCGGCGGGTGCGCGAGTCCTACGGGCTGTCGCTGCAGCAGGTCGCCGAGCGCACGCGCATCACCCGCATCCACCTGGAGAACGTGGAGGCCGACCGGTACGACCGGCTCCCCGCCACGGTGTACCTCCGGGGCATCCTGGTGAACCTGGCCCGCGAGCTCCGGCTGGATCCGGCGCGGGTGAGCAAGACCTATCTCCTCGCGGCCCAGCGCTCGCACGCGCGGGTCCCGTGAGACGACGGAGGACTGACCGATGACCGACGAAGAGCGAACCAAGGCGCTGCGGCTCGCCCGGGCGATCGCCTCCGACATCTCGCTCTACAACGAGCAGAAGATCATCAAGGGGATCGAGCAGGACAACCTCTTCGACGTGCTCAAGGAGGAGCTCGACGAGGGCAGGGACCTGTACCGGAGCCGGGTGAGCCAGGAGGTCTACACCGGCACCAACTTCTTCGACCGGGCGGTGGTGGACATCATCGTGCGCGGCAAAGCGCACGTGCGGTCGAAGATCTGGTGACGGCGCTGCGGGGCCGCGCCGGGCCCGGCAGGTCAACGGGTTCGATCCGGCCTCGATGCGACGGTGTTTCGCAGCGGCCCGGTCGCCGCACCCGGGCAGCAGCGGCCTGCGCGACTTCGGGCGCTCGTAACCCGTCCGGTGCAGGCTCGGAGCAGCCGGCGCCACCCCTCGGGCCCGCGGGGGGGCCCGGGGAGGCGCGCCTGCCCGAGCGACCTCGGCTCACGAGAGGCTATAGCAACAACTCGCACCCCCAGACGAATGCTCGGACCAGCAATCCGTGGCTTACGAGGTGCCACCTCGGACAACCCGTTGCAGTTGTTGCTATAGCCTCTCGGCGCCTGATCCCGGTCGCCTCCGCGAGTCCCCCCGACCGATGGCCGGCGCCCGGCGGCGACACTTTGGACACCACACCGTGAGCAGCGAGCCACAGAGGCACGAGTCCGGCGGGGTGATCCATCGCTTCACCGCCGGACCGGCGCTCCGGGGCGAACGTCTGGATCGGGCCGTCGCCTCGAGCCTTCCCGAGCTCAGCAGGTCTCGGGTCCAGAGCCTGCTCGAGGCCGGCCGGGTGCGGGTGGACGGCCGCCCGGGCCGCGCGGCGCTCCGGCTCAAGGGGGGCGAGAGCCTCGAGGTCTCCGTTCCAACTCCCGAGCCTGCCCTCCCCGAGCCCGAGGATCTCCCGCTCACCATTCTCCACCAGGACCGCGACCTCCTGGTCCTCGACAAGCCCTCCGGGATCGTCGTCCATCCCGCCGCCGGGCACGCGCGCGGGACGCTGGTCAACGCGCTCCTGCACCACGTCTCGGGGCTCTCCGGGGTCGGGGGCGTCCTCCGCCCCGGCATCGTCCACCGGCTGGACAAGGAGACCTCGGGCTGCCTGGTCGTGGCGAAGAACGATGCCGCGCTCCAGGCACTCCAGCGCGCCTTCCAGGAGCGCACGGTGGAGAAGACCTACCTGGCCGTCGTGCACGGGCATCCGCCCGCCACCGGCCGGCTCGCCACGCTCCACGCGCGCCATCCGCGCGACCGGAAGCGCTTCACCGGCAAGGCCCGGACCGGCAAGCCGGCGGTCACCACCTGGCGCGTCCGCGCGAACCTACACGGCGCGGCGCTGCTCGAGGTGGGCCTCGAGACCGGCCGCACCCATCAGATCCGGGTGCATCTGTCCGAGATAGGCCATCCGCTGCTCGGCGACGCGCTCTACGGTGGCACGCGCAAGGGCGACGCGCGGGTGAAGGCCGTCCAGGACCGACTCGGCCGCCAGGCCCTGCACGCTTGGCGGCTGGTGTTCCCCCACCCGCGCACGGGCAAACCCGTCCGGTGCGAGGCGGAGGTTCCTCGAGACCTCGCCCGGGCGATCGACGCGCTCTCGGTGAGCACCTGAGCGCGGAGCGGTGGGCTCACAGCCCGGTGACCGACAGCGCCCCCTGCTGCCGCCGGGAGAGCACCTTCACCGGCGGGATGGCCAGCACCCGCATGAAGACCTTGAGCAGCTCCGGGTCGAACTTGTGCCGGAGCTCGCTCCACATCAGCATCATCGCCACCTCCGGCCCGTAGGCGTCCCGGAAGGGACGCTTGCTGGTCAGCGCGTCGAACCCGGCGGTGATGGCGATGAGCTTCGCGTAGAGCCCGAGTGACGACTTGGGGATGATCATCTGGATGTTGCCCCGGGCATCGCGCACCGCGGTGCCGAAGTCGCTCTTGTACTCGAGCGTGGTGACCACCCGGTGCAGGGTCGTGCGGGTGAAGCCCTTCTCCATCAGCACGTTCCGCACCGAGATCAGCGGCGCGCGGGCGATCAGGCTCCGCTCCTCGGCGGTCAGCCCCCCGCGCTTCCCGGCCAGATCGTCGGGGAGGGTGGCCATCCCCGCGTCGTGGAAGAGAGCGATGAACCCCAGGTCCCGGAGCTGGGCCTTGGTCAGCCCCAGCTCCACCCCGAACACGATCGACAGCAGGCAGGTGTTCACCTGGTGGAAGATCAAATATTCGGACTCCTGGCGCATGGTGGTCATGCCCAGGAAGTGCACCTTCGCGTCGTAGCAGATGTCGACCAGGTCCTGGACGATGCGCAGCGCCCGCGCCGCCATCATCGGCGTCCCCTTGCGCACCGAGTCCAGGTACTTGGAGATGAAGAACACGGCACGGGCGTAGACGGTGATCGCGTACTTCTTGCGGTCGACCTTCTCCTCGTCGTCGAGCTTCTCCTTCTCCAGCTTCTCCCGCAGCTTGCTCCAGCGGGCGATCTTGATCGCCAGGAGCTTCCGGCTGCGCAGCCCGTCGTCGTCCGGGGTCTCGGCCACGTCCTTGGCGAAGATCCACACGAAGTTCTTCAGCTCGGCGATCTGCACCGGCTTGGCGAGGGTGAAGCCGCCCACGTCCTTGGCCCGCATCTCCTCGAGCAGGTAGCGGATGTTCTCCACCGCGTTCAGCTCGACCTTCACCAGCATGTTGTTGACGTAGAACGAGCTCTTGATCCCCAGCAGGTCGAACCGTCCCTCGCGCGAGATGATGAGGTTCAGGTTGTCCTGCAGCGACATCAGCGGGCGCTCGAACACCGCGTTGTCCGGGTCATACATCTTCGCCGAGCGCACCAGCATGTAGAGCGTGGACAGCACCGAGCGCGAGAGCTGCTGCAGCTTCTCGGAGTGGTCCCGGCCGAACTCGAGGATCCCCTCGTCGCCGGTGCCGCTGATCCGGAGGTTGTCGGCCACTAGTGCCTCGACCGTGGGGTCATGAGCATGGCGAGATGGCAGAGACCGAAGCGAGACGGCGCACACGAGGGACGAGCAGCGGAGGCGTGGCTCGTGGCACGTCGAGCAGCACAGGGCCGAGTCCGCGCGTCGCAGCGAGAGGATCGGCCGTCGAAGCGATCAGTACCCCCCGGTCGAGGCACTTAGCTCGCCTCCGGCGGCGCGACGTCACCGAAGAGCCGACGCCGCGTCTCACCCAGGGCGCGCCGGGCCGCCACCAGCACCTCGGAAGGCTGGCTCCGGTCCTCCACCACCGCCTGCAGCGCCTTGTACGACTGGATCGACTGCACCCCCGCCAGCCCGTGAACCGCGAGCAGCTTCTCCTCCAGCACCCGTGCCCGGTTCCACAGCTGCGCCTTCGCCCCCAGCAGCTGCGTCATCAGGGAGATGGCGGTGGGCAGCCCGGTGCTTCCCAGCGCGGTGTAAAAGGCCGCCTGCTCCTCGGCGCTCCGCTTCTTGAAGTCCTTTCCCCTCACCACGTTGACCAGCTCGAGGTAGGCCTGCTCGCGGTCGTACTCCGGCAGGAGCCTCGCCGCCTGCACCCGCACCTGCGCGTTCTCGTCCTTCAGAGCCTCGGAGATCAGCCGGCGTGACTCGACGCTCCGGTCACGGGCGACGGTTCCCATCACGTCCAGCCGCACCGCCAGGTTCTTGTGCTTCAGCACCCGCCCGAAGAACTGCATCCGGTCCGGGTGCTGGGCGCGCTCGAGCACGTAGACCATGTCCCGCACCGTCATCGGCCGATCCGACGAGAGCCGCTGGATGACCTCGCTGGGGCTCACCTTGCAGAACTCGGCGATGACGTCGCAGAGCACCAGCCGGTGCTCCGGCGCATCGAGCGTCTCCAGCACCTCGAGCAGGACGGGCATGGTGCTCGGCTGGAGCGAGCCCAGGTACCGGCCGATGTCGGAGAGCACGCCGGGCCGCGCCGAGCGGAGCACGTCCGCCACCCGTACCAGCCGCTGCTCCTCGCCCATCTTCTCCACGAAGGTGGCCTTCAGGCGGCGGATGCCGCTCATCCCGGGCCGGTCTTCCATTGCCCGGAGCTTGAGGACGATTTGGTTGATGATCGCGAAGTCCTCCTGGAGGAGCAGCGCGTCCAGGAGCTGCAGGAACATCTCCTCCAGGAGATCGGGGTCGTCCACGCCCGCCTCGGCCACCTGGAAGATGGACGAGACCAGCTTGGGAAAGAGCCGGCGATGCTCCTCCTCGGCGATCTCCTTCTGGAGCTTCGCCTTCAGCTCGTCGCTCGCGGTGACCCCGGCGATGACCGCGCCCCGCACCTGCTCCACGCCCTCCAGCTTCAGCTCCAGGTCCTCGGCGCTCACCCGCGCGAAGCGGAGGAAATCGTCCGAGTGGCTCCGCAGCCGCGAGTAGAGGTACTCGACGATCTTGTCGACCGCGATCTGCACCTCGTCGTCGGTGAAGCCGTCGACCTTGAAGCCCTCCACCACCACGTATTCGAGGTGGTCCAGCGGAGAGCGCCACAGCTGGGCGACCGTGTCCTCGCCCTGCTTCTCCACGTCGCTCAGCGCGACCAGGGTGAAGGTCAGGAGCTCGTCCGCCCTCAGGCCGGGCCGGAAGATGAACTGACGAATCCCGTCCCGCCAGAACTTGAAGGGGAGGGAGGTGTCCTCGCTGAACAGCGGCTGCTCGAAGAGCGCGAAGTTCTGCTGCTCCACCTTGAACACCAGCGGACCGAAGCGGTCGATGTACTGCCTGATCGCCTCGTGCGCCTTCGACAGGTACTCGGGATAGCGCCCCTCGTTGTGCCGGTACATGCCGATCTGCTTGATGCCCTTGAGCAGCTGGAAGGCGAAAGCCTTCGCCAGCTCGAGACGCTGCCGGTTCTCCGGGTCGGCGAGCGGATCGGGTGCGGGTGCGGCGTCCGTTGCGGCAGTCAATGGAGCGCGAGTCTAGACCGAACGAGGAACTTCCGCCTCCCGGGTCCGGAGCGCCACCCGGCCGAGGTGGACGGCCAGCAGCCCGAAGAGCAGCAGCCCCAGGCCGATCGACGCCGCGGGATGCGCCCGCGGGGAGTCCCCCACCGCCTCCACCACCCGCGCGATCCAGCCGGGGCGTCCGGCCAGGCGAGCCGGCACGTCCAGCGCGTCGGTCCACGACCCACCGGCCGGGATGTGCAGCAGGTTGATGACCACCCCGGCCAGCGACCCGCCGGCGATGTACCCGGAGGCGAGGAGGGTGCCCGGGCTCGCGTCCGACTCGGCGCGGGCCCGGCGGCGATCCACCCACCACCGCACCACCCCGCCGACGAAGAGCGGTGCGCTGGTGGAGACCGGCAGGTACACGCCCACCGCGAACGGCAGCGAGGAGATCCCCGAGATCTCCAGCATCAGCGCCAGCGCCACCCCGAGCAGGACCAGGTCCCACGGCAGCTTGCGGGTGAGGATCCCGTCGATGATCAACGAGAAGAGCCGGGCCTTGGGCGCCTCGAACCGGGTGAGCTTCACCCCGTGTACCTCGGCCACCCGGCCCCCGATGCCCGGGTCCACCACGTACTCGATGTTCCCCGACCCGTCGCTCAGGTACTTGCCGGTGGGGATGGGCGCGTCGTTCCGGACGTAGCCAACCTCGAGCAGACGCTGCGTGGGCTCGCCCACCACTCCCAGGCTGCCCAGAGCGGTGCGGTTCACCAGCGGCTCGCGGACATGCTCCTCGCGCGCCCGCACCTCCTCTTCGGCGAGGCTGGCCGCCGTCACGTCTCCCCGGAAGGTCCGGATCGCGACCGGCGCGCCAGCGGCATCGAGCCGGACCTCCAGGCCCCGTCCCCAGAGCTGCTGGGCCAGCTCCTCGCCGGTGATCGTCGAGTCCGAGAAGGCGCCAGTCCCCGGGTGGAAGGGGAACTCGCGCTGCGTCACCTGCTCGGCGGAGGGGTGCGTCACCCGGACGCCGGGATGGCTCTCCGGCACGGTCGCGGTCTCGCCCCGGTTCACCGCCGCCAGCACCGGCCCGATGAACACCGCCGAGGTCACCACCCCCACGAAGATCGCGATCTGCTGGCGGCTGGGGGTGGCGCCCACCAGCTGGGCGGTCTTCAGGTCCTGAGCCGTGGTTCCGCCGTTGCTCGCCGCGATGCCGACGATGGCCGCGGTGGTGAGCGCCATGAAGCGATCGTCCGGCGTGGTCCAGCCGGCCACCAGATAGACCAAGCAGGTCACCAGCAGCGTGGCGACGGTCATCCCCGAGATGGGGTTGGAGGAGCTGCCGATCTCCCCGGTGATCCGCGAGCTCACCGTGACGAAGAAGAAGCCGGCCAGCACGATCAGCAGCGCCGAGACGAGGTTCACGTGCAGCGGCGGTGCGAGCCAGATCAGCACCACCAGCAGCAGCGAGCCCCCGAGCACGATGCTGATCGGCAGGTCCTGCTCGGTCCGGGGGACGGCCACGGTCTGCCCACGCCGGGTGGCGAGGAAGTTGCGGAGGCCGCGCCGAAACGCCTCGACGATGCTCGGCATCGAGCGCAGCAGGCTGATGAGCCCGCCCGTCGCCACCGCCCCCGCGCCGATGTACAGCACGTAGGCCCGGTGGATCTCGTCCGGCCCCATGTCCCGGATGAGCATCCCCTCCGGCGAGAGCAGGGGCGTGGTGAGCCCGTCGCCGAAGAAGCGGATCATCGGGATCAGCACCAGGAAGCTGAGCACGCCGCCGGCGAAGGTGATGCCCGCCACCCGGGGCCCGATGATGTAGCCCACCCCCAGCAGCTCGGGGCTGATCTCCATCGACAGCGACGCGCCGGGGAAGCCGTGCCGGACCACGCTCCCGTCGGCCATCCGCTGCACCCAGCCCAGCAGCCCGCCGACGATCTCCCGCCAGAGGCGGAACGCGGCGTAGGCGACCTTGTAGACCGCGCCGATGAGGAACCCGGAGACCACCAGCCGCGCGGTGGTCCCCCCGCGCTCGCCGGCCTCGAGCACCTCGGCGCAGGCCGTTCCCTCGGGGAAGCTGAGCGTCGCGTGCTCCTGGACCACCAGCCCGTGGCGGAGCGGGATCATCATCAGCACCCCCAGCACCCCGCCGAGGAGGGCCACCAGGAAGGCGTGCACCAGATCCAGGTCGTACCCCATGAACAGGAGCGCCGGGAGCGCGGTGGCGATGCCGAAGGCCAGCGATTCGCCCGCCGAGCCCGTGGTCTGCACCATGCAGTTCTCGAGCACCGACGAGCGGCCAAGCACCCGGAAGAGCGCGATCGACAGCACCGCCACCGGGATGGAAGCCGACACGGTGAGCCCGACCTTCACCGAGAGGTACACCGAGCTCGCGGCGAACAGCACCCCGAGCACGCTCCCCAGGACGAGCCCGCGGACGGTGAGCTCCCGCGGCATCGGGGCACGCGACGCGGAGGGCTCGGGCGCCGGCGTTGCTCGGGGGGCGGAGTCGTTCATCAGAGGGCGAGCCGCCCCTTCTACCCGACGAGCGCGGAAAGACAACGGGCCCGGGTGGCGCCTGCCGCCCCGGGCCCGCCGCGTCACCTCGAGGGCCGACCGGCTACGCCGCCGCCTCGGGCTCCACCTCCGCCATGAGGGCCGCCAGCTCGCTCTTGAGCTTGTCCTTGGCGCGGATCTCCAGCTGGCGGGCCCGCTCGCGGCTGAAGCCGAAGTGCTCCCCCAGCTCCTTGAGGGTCATCGGCCGCTCGTTCATCACCCGCTGCTCGATGATGAAGCGCTCGCGGGGGTCGAGCCGGTTCAGCGCGGTGCGGACGCGGGCGTTGATCATCCCCGCCTCCTCCCTGTTCGCCACCTCCTCGTCCTGCCACGCGGCGGACGAGGCCACGAAGTCCACGTGGGTGCTGCTGCCGTCCTCGCCGATCGGCGCGTCGAGCGACAGGTCACGCCCGCCCATCCGCTGCTCCATCTCCCGGACCTCGGTGGGCTTCACCCGCAGCCGGCGGGCGATCTCCTCCACCGGGATGGCGCCGTCCCCGGCGTTGTACTTCTCGAGCTCGCGACGGGTGCGGGTCAGGCTGAAGAACAGCTTTCGCTGGGCCTGGGTGGTCCCCAGCTTCACCAGCGACCACGACTTGAGGATGTAGTTCTGGATGTACGCGCGGATCCACCAGACCGCGTACGAGATGAGGCGAATGCCCTTGTCGGCGTCGAACTTCTGCACCGCCTTCATCAGCCCGATGTTCCCCTCCTGGATGAGGTCGGACATCCGGATGCCGTAGGAGCGGTACTCGTAGGCGACCTTCACCACGAATCTGAGATTTGCGGTGACCAGACGGTGACCGGCCTGCAGATCGCCCTTGGCGTACCGGCGGGCCAGCTTCTGCTCCTCCTCGACCTTCAGCAGCGAGTGACGGTTGATCTCGGTGAGATAGAGCGAGAGCGAACCGGGCGTGACGGAGTGCTCGGAGGCGAGCTGCATTCTGGACGTCTCCATTGGGTTCCGGGTTGCGACGACCGGAGCGCGATGAGCAAGGTGGGTGCCACGCCCGGGGGCTGGAAGCTGGTGAAATCACGGGCTCCCCGTCCGACTGCGCGCCGCGACTCTGTAGAAACGCCAGGCTTCGGGGGCCCGGCGGCTCGACCTCCCGCCCCCGGGGGCGGGGGAACGCGCGGCGGTCGGGGAGGCTCCGGCTCCTCGGCCTGCGGACACACGGGCTGGACCTCCGGCGAGCTCTGGCCCGGACGATCCTCCACGCCGGTGTAGGGACGGATCTCCGGCGCCGGGCCGGAGGGGAGGTGGGTGGGCGGGTCGGCCGGATGCGGAAGTTCGGGGGGTGTGGTCACGCCCTGGACGTTGGGGGTGACGTCCCCGGAACGGAAGGGGAGGGCGCGGCCCGGAGCGCCTGCCTGGCTTGCCGCACCAGCCGCCGCCCCTCGCCCGGTCCGAGCGGACGGCGACCGAACCGCGCCTCCCGGTACCGCGCGATGCCCTCGCGCACCGGGGCGAGCTCCGCCTCCTCCACCCGCGCCCCATCGAGCCAGCCGTCGGGCCCGAGGCGGCCGCGCCGACGCAGGAGCCGGTGCAGCGTACGGCCCAGCTCCCGGGCTTCTCCGGCGGCCGCGCGGCGGCCGAGCAGGGCGGCGATCACCAGCGCTGTGCCGAGGATGCCCAGGGCCACGGCCACGCTCCCGTCGGGCTTCCGGGCGGCCGGGCTCGGACGGCTCTCGCCGGTCTCCCAGTGGATGCGCCGGGCCAGCCGCGCCTGGTCCGAGAGCGAGTACTCCACCACCCGGTCGAGCCAGCGGATCTGCAGCGCCTCCCAGCGTGCGAGGAGCCAGCCGGTGACGCCAGACCCGGCCGCGGACCGGTGCTGCGGCGGCGTCGCGTCCAGCCGGAGGACGTGTCCGTCCACCTCCGCCTCCACCCAGGCGTGGGCGTCCCCGGCCCGGACCAGGTACTCGCCCGCGGCGCGCTCTCCGCCATGGAATCCCACCACCACCCGCGCGGGGATCTGCCGGGCCCGTAGCAGCACCGCGAGGGCGGTGGCGAAGTCCTCGCAGTGTCCCGCGCGGCGGTCGAAGAGGAAGTCGGCGAGCGGGTCCTTCGCCCGGCCGGGCAGCTCGAGCGTGTACGCATACCCGGACTGGAGGGCCCGCTCGAGCTGCCGGGCGATGGCCCGATCTCCGACTGCGCCCTCGCTCAGCGTCTTTGCCAGGGCGGGGATGCGCCGGTCGAGCCGGGGGGGCAGCTGGAGCCGTCGCGTGCGCTCGGCTTCGTCTGCTGCCCGGGCCGCGCCGCGATCCGGGGCGCTGAACGCCCGGTAGGTGAGGTGCTCGGAGGGACCGACCAGCCGCACCTCGCGATCGCCCGAGGGCACGAGCTCGGTCCGCCCGCTGAAGGTGGACTGGTGCGACTCGGCGTCGCCGAAGATGACCGGAGTGTCGAGCGCCACCAGCGTGCGGCTCCCGTAGGCCGGGAGCAGGTCGATCTGCTGGCGCAGGAGGTCCGGCTCCCCCGGGCCGAGGACCACCTGCCGCACCGGTGCCCCCGAGCGGCCGGCCGACGACCACTGGACGCCGTCGAAGACATCGAACCGCCTCCCCACCCAGTACGCGTCGAGCTGCTCCGTCCCCGGGTCCGGGTCGATGCGCGCCCGGAACACCACCCGTGGGTTGGACTTGAGGAGCCCCGTGCCGCCCAGCCGGAGCCCATCGGCGAAGCCGGTGGTGGCGGGCCCGAGCGACGGGCCACTGCGGCGCGCGGCCACGTTCCACGACAGACGGGGGAAGAGAACGAAGAAGGCGAGCGCTCCCACCATCGAGAGCGCCACTCCGACGGCGAGCGGCCGGAGCACGCGGCCCAGCGGCGGGAAGGCGCCGCCGCCCGCCTCGGCCATCACCGACAGGCCCTGCGAGAGTACGGCGAGCACCGCGTAGAGGAAGAGGCAGAGGGCGAAGAGGAGATCTGCGCTGAGCACCGCGCCGCCGGCGATCATCAGCAGGGACGCGAGGTGGACCTGGTCCGTCGTCCGCCCGGTGGGGCGCGACAGCATCCGCTGGGCGGTGAGCAAGGAGGCGGTGGTGCACGCCGCCACCACCAGGTCCATCTGTTCCACCATCACCGCGGCGTAGAGGACGACCACCGCCACCAGGAGCGCCACCGCGCTCAGCCGGCCGTCGGCCAGCGGGCGGCGCCCGGTGACGGCCACCGCGAGGGCGACGATGAACAGGGCCATCGTCCAGAGAGGCACCTGGCCCGAGATGGCCATCCCCCCGAAGGCTGCGCCCGCGGCGAGGTCCCGGAGCACGAGCCGCAACCGCTGGGGATTCATCGGGGCGCCTCGTCGTGGCCAGCGCGGGCCAGCGCACGGAGGATGACCTGCGAATGGAACGCCCCCGCGGACGGCTTCACCCGCAGCCCGCCGGTGCTCTCCAGCCCCACCTCGGCACCCCGTGCGAGCAGGAGCTCGGCACGTGCCGCGAGCTCCTCGCACGCGCCGTCCAGCGCCTCGGCCGGGGCGCGGTCATCTAGCTGCAGCACGATGCGCGGCTGGGGCTGGGCATCGCGTTCCACCCGGAGCAGCGTCCCGAGCTGCGCGCTCTTCCGCCAGTGGATGCGTCGGGCGTCCTCGCCCTCGCGCAGCTCGCGGAGCTGCGCGAGGTCGCCGCCGCCGTCGAGCCCGCGGAGCGAACGCTGCTCGAGCCCGAGCCCGCTGCCCGGCGACGGCGGCTCGGGCGGGGGCGGCACCCGGCCGGGGAGCACCAGCAGCTCACCGGGGAGGTCCAGGTCTCGGCTCTTCACGAAGAGTCCGAAGGGGAAGCTGGTGGAGATCCGGATGGCCTGCAGCGACAGGGGGCCGCGCCGCGGCGCCGTGGCCACCGCGCGCACCACCACCTCGTCGCCCGAGGGAAGCCAGGTCAGCCGGCCCACCGCGGTTCCGAGGATCGGGTGCACCTCGGCCACCGAGAGCGCGAAGGCCTGACCCTTCTCCAGCCGGAGCCCCCAGGCGAGGTAGAAGGGGCTCCGGGCGCGTGGCGCCGCCGGGAGCAGCCTGCGGACCCGTACCCGCCGCACGCAGCGCTCGGAGAGGATGCCGGACACCACCACGATCGACAGCTGCAGCCCGAGCACCAGGTAGAGCAGGTTGTTCCCGGTGTTCAGCGCGCCGAGTCCCACCCCGAAGGTGAGCACCAGGTAGGTCCGCCCCGCCGGGGTGGTCCGCAGGCGCCGGGGCGGTCTCCAGAACCGCCGCCAGGCGCGTTCGAAGCGCTCCCGTCGCGAGGTCATCGGGGCGCGGGGACCGACGCCAGCACCGACTCGAGCAGCGCGCTAGACTCCTCGCGGGCGGCGAGCCCCTGGGTCGCGCCGCGGGGCACCACGCGGTGGGCGAGCGTGGGCACGAAGAGGTCCGCCACATCCCGGGGGATGACGAAGTCGCGCGCCTCCCAGAGGGCGCGGGCGCGCGCCGCGGCGGTGAGCGAGAGCACCGCACGGGTCGACGCCCCACGCTCCAGCCCCGGGTGCTCGCGGGTGGCCCGGGCGAGCGTCACCAGGTAGTGGGCCACCTCTGGCGCGACGTGGATGCTCGCCGCCCGCGCCTGGAGCGAGCGCACCTGCTCGGGGTCCAGCACCGCCCCGAGCGAGGAGACCGGCTCGCCGAGCCCCCGGGTGGTCACCAGCTCCGCCTCCACCTCGGGCGAGGGGTGCCCGAGCGTGAGGCGCACCAGGAAGCGGTCCAGCTGCGCGTCCGGCAGCGGGTAGGTCCCGGCGAGGTCGAGGGGGTTCTGGGTGGCCACGACGATGAACGGCCGCGGCAGCAGATGGGTGGTCCCGTCCACCGTCACGTGGGCGTGGGCCATCGCCTCGAGGAGCGCCGACTGGGTGCGGGGCGGGGCGCGGTTCAGCTCGTCGGCCAGCACCAGCTCGTGGAAGAGCGGCCCGGGGCGGAACTGGAACTCGCCGCTTGACGGCGAGAACACCTGGACGCCGGTCACGTCCGCCGGCATGAGGTCTGCGGTGAACTGGATGCGGGCCAGGCGCAGGCCGCACACCCGCGCCAGGCCCTCGGCGAGGGTCGTCTTGCCCACGCCGGGCGCGTCCTCGAGCAGCAGGTGCCCTCCGGCGACCAGGGTGGTGAGCGCCAGCTCGACGGCGGCGCGCTTGCCGCGGACGACGCGGCCCAGCGCCTCGCTGGCCCGGGTGAGGAGCGCGTGGGCGGCGGAGGCCGCGAGGGGGGAGCGGGGGAGTGCAGGAGCGGTCACGTTGGCCTGGCAGAGTCTACCGGGGCCGTCTCGCTCTCGCCTTGGCGGACTGCTCGAGGTCGTCGGTCCGGAGACCGAAATACCGGAACATCCGTGCCTGGTGTCGTCCGAGCCCCTTCAGGGAGACCGGTCGGTCCCGGAGCGCCCGGGTGAGTGCGTCGACCGAGAGGTCGACGAAGGTGCGCACCTGTTCCGCCCGCAACAGTGCCTCCTGCACTTCGCCCTCGCGCTCCTCGGAAGGCAGGCCGGCAACTGCCGTGCACCCGCGCGGGCTGGCCAGGGACGCATCGAACTCGCCGGAGCAGGTCCTGCCGTGTTCTCCTCGGGGCGATGGCCCGGCTCCTCGCCCTCTTCCTGACGGTCGCCGCCGATGCCGGCCCGGCCCCGCTCACCGAGGAGCTGCCGCCGGGTGCCCCGGCCGGGCCGGAGGCGGCGCCGCGAGCGCCGGTCATCCGCCGCGTCAAGGTCGACCCGCGCCGGCTCGGCCCAGAGCTCCAGGCGCTGGCGCAGGAGGCGGCGCGCTCCGGCGTGCGGGTGCTGGTGGAGCTCGGCGCGCCGTGGTGCGAGCCGTGCCGCGCGCTCGACGCCGCCTTTGTCCGGGAGAGCAACCGCAGCGTCCTCGCGCGCTGGTGGCTGGTCGAGGTGGACGTCGATGATCTGCCGCCCGGACCCGTCCTCGGCCGGTCGGTGCACACCGTGCCCGTGCTCGTTCGCCTCGACCGTTCGGGGCGCCCCGAGGCGTGGCTCCAGGGATCTGCACTTCCCACCGACAGTGCCGCCGGACTGGACGCGGCGCTCCGGCGGTTCCTCCCGTCTTGACGCCCCCGGGCAAGCTGTTATGTAGCCCCGCTTCCCGGCCACCCCCCCTCCCGGGAGAGAGGGCGGCGCCTGGCGCGGGTAGGCGTACGAGCGAGGAGCAGCGACCGTGAAGGGCTTGATCGGCAAGAAAATCGGGATGACCCAGGTGTTCGACGCGGACGGCAACCTCGTCCCGGTCACGGTCATCGACGCCTCCACCTGCATGGTCGTGGGCAAGCGGACCCCGGAGCGCGACGAGTACTCGGCGGTGACCCTCGGCTTCGGCCAGGCCAAGGAGAAGCGTCTGGCCGCCGCGCAGAAGGGCTCCTTCAAGAAGGCCGGGGTCGAGCCGCGCCGCGTCCTCAAGGAGTTCCGCATCAGCCCGGACGAGGCCGCAGGCTTCAACATCGGCGACGCGGTGAGCGTGGGCCTCTTCGAGAAGGGCCAGCTGGTCGACGTCACCGGCATCACCAAGGGCCGAGGCTTTCAGGGCGTGATGAAGCGCTGGAGCTTCCGGGGCTTCGGCCAGACTCACGGCACCCACGAGTACCGCCGCCACCCCGGTGCCATCGGCCAGCGCAAGACGCCGGGCCGCGTGTACCCGAACAAGAAGATGCCGGGGCACTATGGGGTGGAGCAGGTCACCACCCAGAACCTCACCGTGGTGGACGTGGACGCCGAGAAGAACCTCCTCCTGGTCAAGGGCGCCGTCCCGGGCCACAGCGACGGCATCGTCTTCGTTCGGCCATCGGTGAAGGTCGCGCTTCGCACCACGCACGCGAGGAAGTAGCCGCCGCCCGGGCGAGCCCCGAATGTCCGGGGCGCGGGCGACGCCGGCATCGAGTGACGCTCAGGGGCGGACCGCGGCAAGCACCGACTGGACCAGCACCCGCTCGTGCATGCCCTTGGCGGAGCCCGGAGGCGGGGCGGCCTCAGCCGGACGCGAGCTGGTCGCGCTTCCGGTCCCGGTCCGCCTTGTAACGCTCGCCGGTGGCCAGCACGCGCTTGCGCATCCGCACCGACTTCGGGGTGACCTCGACCAGCTCGTCCGGCGCGATCCACTCCAGCGCCCGCTCGAGCGACATCTCCCGGGGCGGAGTGAGGATGACGTTCTCGTCACGGCCCGCGGCGCGGATGTTGGTCAGCTTCTTCTCCCGGCAGGCGTTGACGTTGAGGTCGGAGGGGTGGGCGTTCTCGCCGATGATCATCCCCTCGTAGACCTGGACGCCCGGGCCGACGAAGAGCGTCCCGCGCTCCTGGATGGAGAACAGCGCATAGGGCACGGTGTCGCCCTGACGGTCGGAGACGATGGCCCCGTTGCTCCGCTTGGGGATGTAGCCGAGCCAGGGCTCGTAGCCATCGAACTGCGAGGACATGATGCCCTCGCCCCGGGTGATGGTGAGGAATTCGCTCCGGAAGCCCACCAGGCCGCGCGCCGGGATGCGGAAGGTGAGCCGGGTGCGCCCGCTGCCGAGCGCGTTCATGTCGGTCATCCGGCCCTTGCGCGGGCCGAGCCGCTCGGTCACCGCGCCCACCGACGCCTCGGGCACGTCGCAGACCATCAGCTCCATCGGCTCGTGGACCTGGCCATCCACCTCGCGGGTGAGGGGCTCGGGGTTGCTCGCGGTGAGCTCGTAGCCCTCGCGGCGCATGGTCTCGATGATGACCGCGAGCTGGAGCTCGCCCCGTCCGACGACCCGGAAGGAGTCCGGGGTCTCGGTGTCCTCTACCCGGATGGACACGTTCCGGTAGGCCTCGCGGTACAGCCGCTCGCGGAGGTTCCGCGAGGTGACGTACTTGCCCTCGCGCCCGGCCAGCGGACCGTCGTTGACCCGGAAGACCATCATCATGGTGGGTTCGTCCACCTTGATACGAGGCAGGGCGACCGGCGACTCCGGGTCGGCCAGGGTGTCCCCGATGCTCACGCCCTCGATGCCGGCGACGCTGACCAGCTCGCCCGGGCCGGCGTCCTCGATCTCCACCCGCTTGAGGCCGGAGAAGCCGTAGAGCTTGAGCACCTTGCCCGGCTCGACCTTGTTGCCCTCGCGCAACACCGCCAGCGTCGACCCCGAAGTGATTCGGCCCGAGTGGACCCGCCCGATGACGAGGCGGCCCACGTAGTCGTCGTAGTCCAGGTTGGCGACCAGAAGCCGGAGCCGGTCCTCGCCCTCCGGAGGCGCCGGGGGAGCCGGGATGTGGGAGAGGATGGAGTCGAAGAGCGGCCGCAGGTCCGTCCCCGGCTGGGCGAGCGAGGGAGAGGCCTGGCCCTGGCGGGCGACGGCATAGAGCACCGGGAAGTCGATCTGCGACTCGTCCGCGCCGAGGTCGATGTACAGCGAGTACACCTGGTCCAGCACCTCGCGAGGGCGCGCGTCCTGCCGGTCGATCTTGTTGATGACCAGCACCGTCTTGAGCCCCATCGCCAGCGCCTTGGAGAGCACGAACCGGGTCTGGGGCAGCGGTCCCTCGGCCGCGTCGACCAGAAGGAGGACGCCGTCCACCAGCCGGAGCCCGCGCTCGACCTCGCCGCCGAAGTCGGCGTGGCCCGGCGTGTCGATGATGTTGATCTGGTACCCGCGGTACTGCACCGCGGTGTTCTTGGCGAGGATGGTGATCCCCTTCTCGCGCTCGAGGTCGTTCGAGTCCATCACCCGCTCGACCAGTGCCTCGTTGGAGCGGAACACGCCCGCCTGGCGCAGCATGTGGTCGACCAGGGTGGTCTTGCCGTGGTCGACGTGGGCCACGATGGCCACGTTCCGGATGTTCTCGCGAGGAATCATGTGGGGGCTGGCCGGGCACTGCCGCGGCGCGGCGTGCTCATAGCGTGCGCCCTCGTCAGTGCGCAACTTCGTGCGCGGCGGGCGGCTCGCGTCAGTTGCGTGACGCGGTCTCGACGACCTGCCGGATTGCCCCCTGGAGCATCTCCAGGCTGATGGGCTTGGCGACCTGGGGCACCGGAGAGCTGCGGAGGAACTCCTCGCTGCGGGGAGTGAACGCCCCACCGGTCATGAAGATCATCCGCTTGGCCTGGTCCGGCGCGACCCGGTTGAGCTCCTTGTAGAAGTCCTCGCCGTTCTGCTCCGGCATCATGAGGTCGGAGAGGATGACGTCGAATCGCTCCCCGGTCTCGAGGAGCGCCAGGGCCTCGCGGACCGTGGTCAGCGCCGTCACCCGGTGCTCGCGGCGGAGGAGCCGCTGAATGGCGGTGCAGATGTACGGCTCGTCGTCCACCACCAGGAGCTTCACCCGCGACGGGAGTGGGAGCTCGGGCGCGGGGAAGATCGCGGTGGCGCGCTCGGGCTGGTGCGCCGGGAGCGCCACCCGGAAGGTGCTGCCCTTGCCCACCTCGGACTCGAGGAGGATCTCCCCTCCGAGCGACCGCACGATGCCCAGGCAGATGGACAGCCCGAGCCCCGTGCCCTCGCCCACCGGCTTGGTGGTGAAGAACGGGTCGAACACCCGGGCGCGCAGGTCCTCGGGGATGCCGCGGCCGGTGTCGGAGACCTCGACCACCGCGCGGCCCAGCCCGTCGGTCCGGGTGCGGATCCGGATCTCGTTCTCGGCAGCGGCGCCGTCGGGGATGGCCTGGGCAGCGTTGAGCAGGAGGTTGAGGAATACCTGGCCCAGCCGGGACTCGTTGGCCTTCACCATCGGGACTGGCTGGACGTCGCGGAGCACCCGCGCCCGCTGACGCATCTCCTTGCCGGCCATCTTCTCGGCGAAGGCGAGCACCTTCCGCACGTCGACCACCGCCGAGACGTCCTCCGAGTCGACCCGGCTGAACGCCTTGAGGTCGCGGACGATGAGGCCGATCCGCTCCACGCCCTGGCGGGTCTCGACCACCAGCTGGAGGATCTCGTCGGTGGCCGGCCCGAGCGCGCTCCGGAGGCGCTCCAGCTCGTCGGCCAGGTAGAGGACGTTGGCGTTGACGAAGGCCAGCGGGTTGTTGATCTCGTGCGCCACGCCGGCGGCCAGAGTCCCCACCGACGCCAGGCGGCTGGCCACCAGGAGCTGGGCCTGCATCGCCCGCCGCTCGCCGATGTCCCGGTGCACGGCGATGGTCGCGATGTGGCGCCCCTCGGCGTCGCGGAGCGGGACCACCGTCACCTCGCAGAAGGTCTCCGAGCCGTCCTTCCGGAGCGCCACCACCTCGCGGCTCCAGCGCCCGTAGCGCCTGAGCGCGGCGAGCACCGTCGCCTGGAGGTTGGTCTCGGACAGCTTCAGCACGTCGGACCAGGCCCGACCCAGCACCTCGCCCTTGGAGTAGCCGAAGAGCCGCTCGGCGGAGCTGTTCCAGTCGACCACGTTGCCCTGCAGGTCGAGGAAGATGACGCCGTCGTTCAGGCTCTCGAAGAGGAGCGCTTCGCGCCGGAGCTCCTGCTCGGTCTGCTTGCGCGCGCTGACGTCCATCAGCGTCCCGACGATGCGCAGCGGCGTGTCGTCCGCGTCGCGCATCACGTTGCCCTTGGTCGCGACCCACAGCGAGCCCTCGGCGCCCGGACGGATGAAGCGGAACTCGGCGTCGAACTGGCGGCGCCCCTGGGCCGCGGCCTCCACCGCGCCGTGGACGCGGTCGCGATCGTCGCCGTGGACGAAGTCCATCATCGGCAGCGCGGTGCGCGACAGCGTGCCGGCCGGCGCACCCACCACCCGCTCCACCGTCTCGTTCCAGGTGATGATCTGGTTGCGGAGGTCCAGGCTGAAGGTGGCCACCTGCGCGGCGGCGAGCGCCTCGCGCAGGTTCTCGTCGCCGTCGGAGGTCTCCTTGAAGGTGAAGCGCAGGCTGCACTGCCCGCCGAGCTGGACGCGATCACCCTCGTCCAGCCGCCCCGGGTCCGCCAGCCGGGTGCCGTTGAGATAGGTGCCGTTGGTGGAGCCGAGGTCGGTGAGCTCGAACTTGCCCTCGGCGGAGCGGACGATGCGGGCGTGCTTCCGGGAGACCCCCTCCTCCATCAGGCGGACCTGGGCCTCGGGGCTCCGGCCGATGATCGACTCCTCGCCGTTGATCTTGAAGCTGCGCCCCACCGTGCCGGGAACCCCGGCGGCGGTGACCACCAGCCACGCCGTCACCGGCTGCGGCTGGGTGGTGGGAATGGGATGGAGGGTGGTGGTGTCGTTGCTCAAGAGGGTGCGGCGAGCCTCGTCAGGCCCGAAGCGTGACGCCCGCCACTGCGAGGGGTCAAGACCTGGCAGCCCGCCGAGCAGGCGCGACGCGGCGGTGGAGGAAGTCGAGCACAGCGCGGTTCACTTCCTCCGGTCGTTCCAGAAGGGCGGTGTGACTCCCACCTCGAACCAGGAATAGCTCGGCAGATGGGATCTCCAGGGCCATCCGCCGCGAGAGCCAGGTGGGGGTGAAGCGGTCGCGGTCCCCGGCGACGACCAGGGTGGGGACGTCGACGGCGGACAGGTGGTCCTCGGCGCCGTGCTCGGCGGCGGCCTGCATGGCGCGGAGGAAGAAGCGCGGGTCCATCCGTTCGATGTGCTCGAAGTAGGGCTGGAGGTCGGCGCGACGGAGGAGGCTGGCGTTGACCTCGGTCGACATCGCAAGCTCCATCGCCAGCCCGCTCCTGACGCTCATTCGGGTGAGCGCCGCGGCCATGCGGGGGAACCGTTCGGTGGTCCTCCGGAGCGAGGGCAGCGCGCGGCGGAGCAGGGTGGTGTCGTGAAACGTGTCCAGCGGGTGGCCGGGGCTGCCGGAGACCAGCACCAGCGCCCGGGTGCGGGCGGGGTGCATCCGGTGGAACTCGAGCGCCAGCTGCACCCCCATGCTGTGTCCCACGATGACCGCGCTCCGGATGCGCACGGCGTCGAGCACTGCCGCCAGATCGTCGGCGAACTGAGGGATGGACGGGGCGACGCCGGGGGGCGGCAGCGGTGACTCGCCGTGGCCGCGGTACTGCCAGTGGGCGACGCGGTGATGCTCGGCGAGCGCCGGGCGAAGGTACTTCCAGGCGAACCCGTCGCAGGCCAGGCCGTCGCAGAGGACCAGGGTCGACCGGCCGCTTCCCTCGACCTCGACGTGCACCTCGGCGCCATCGGGTCGCGCGACCCGGAAGGTCCTGGCCGCCCCCCGCCCCAGGGGGACGCCCGAGGAACCGCGCGTGGCGCGCCGCCGATCAGGCTCAGGCGCGCCCGGGGAGGGCGGCGGGGGCATGGCGTCGCGACTCACCGAACCATAGTGTAACCAGGAGCATCGAGCGCTCCCACGTGACCCACGTCCATTCCCATCCTCCGTCCTTCGACCATTCCCACGCCGCGGACCACGCCCAGCCGTGTGACAGCCCGGGGGTCCGGACTGGGGACGTGGGCCGCGCGCGCGACACCCGGCGGATGACGGCAGCGTTGCTGCTCACCTGCCTGATCGCGGTGGTGGAGGCGATCGGGGGCTGGCTCACCCACTCGCTGGCCCTGCTCTCGGACGCCGGTCACATGTGGACCGACGTCTCGGCGCTCGGGCTTGCGCTGCTCGCCGCCTGGTTCGCTGGCCGCCCGGCCAACCGCAAGCGGACTTACGGGTACGTGCGGCTGGAGATCCTGAGCGCGCTGGTGAACGGGGTGCTGCTGCTCGCCATCACCATCTTCATCGTGGTGGAGGCGCTGGAGCGGCTGAGGCACCCGGCGACGGTCATCCTCGGCCCGATGGCGCTGGTGGCGACCATCGGCCTCGGGGCGAACCTCCTGGCGATGGGCTTCCTGCGCTCGGGCCACTCGCTGAACACCCGGTCGGCGTTCCTGCACGTGCTCGGGGACGCGCTCTCCAGCGTGGGGGTGCTGATCGGCGCCGGGGTGATGGCCTTCACCGGCTGGACCTGGGTGGACCCGGTCATCTCCATCGGCATCTCGGGAGTGGTGGTCGTCGGAGGCTGGCGGGTGCTCCGGGAGGCGGTGGACGTCCTCCTGGAAACCGTCCCGCCGCACGTGGACGTGGAAGGGGTGGAGAGCGCGCTCGGGTCCATTCCCAAGGTCACCGCGGTGCACGACCTCCACATCTGGACGGTGGGGAGCGGGATGGTGGCCCTCTCCGCGCACCTGGTGGTGGACGAGCCGAGCGCCTGCGAGAACGACACCATCCTGGTCGCGGCGAAGAGGGCGCTGGTGGAACGGTTCGGGATCGACCACAGCACCCTGCAGATCGAGAGTCAGGGCTACGCCGGCTCGGGAGCCGGGTAGCCGCCCCCCGGCCGTGCGCATCGTCGCCGGAACCCACCGTGGCCGTCCGCTGCTCGGGCCGAAGGGGCCGGGGCTCCGGCCCACCTCGGATCGGGTGCGCGAGTCGCTGTTCAACCTGCTCGGGCAGTTCTTCGAGGGCGGCGAGGTCCTGGACCTCTACGCCGGAACGGGAGCGCTGGCCTTCGAGGCGCTGTCGCGCGGGGCGAGCCGGGCCGTGCTGGTGGACCTGGGGGCCGAGTCGGAGCGGCTGGTGGCGGAGAACGCCCGTGCGCTGGGCATGGACGGCCTCGTCGACTTCCATCGGATGCCGGTGGCGAGGGCGGTGCCCCGACTCGCGGCGGAGGGCCGGCGCTTCGCGCTCATCTTCGCCGACCCGCCCTACGCCGAGGAGGCGGTGGCCGAGGTGGTGGGGGCGGTCGGCAAGGGAAGGCTCCTGGCCGACGGCGGAACGCTGCTGGTCGAGCACGGACGCCGGGAGGTCGCGCCGGACACGGCCCCTGGCCTGCAGCGGGTGGACTCCCGGCGGTTCGGCGACACGGTGGTGAGCCTGTACCGGTCGGCAACGGTTCCTTGACGGTCGCGCGACCGTCCGATGATGCTTCCGGGCCGCGTGGCCATCGCCATCTACCCCGGGTCGTTCGACCCGCTGACCAACGGGCACCTGAGCATCATCCAGCGCGGGCTCACCATGTTCGACCGGCTGATCGTCGCCGTGCTGAACAACCCGCGGAAGCAGGCGATGTTCACCGTGGAGGAACGCAAGGCGCTCATCCGCGAGGCGATGCCGGACCCGCGCGTGGAGGTGGACTCGTTCCAAGGGCTGCTGGTCCACTACACGCGGAAGAAGAAGGTCCACACCATCCTGCGCGGGCTCCGCGCGGTGTCCGATTTCGAGTACGAGTTCCAGCTGGCGAACATGAACCGGAAGCTCGACCCGGAGTTCGACACGGTGTTCATGATGACCGGCCAGGACAGCTTCTACATCTCGTCGCAGCTGGTCCGGGAGGTGGCGTCGCTGGGTGGGGACGTCTCCGAGCTCGTGCCGCCGAACGTGTTCCGGGCGCTCCAGAAGAAGTTCCCCTCGAAGAACGGCGGGTAACCTTGCCGCGCGTCGCAAGGACGTTGCTCGCCCCCCGGTGGGCGCGTCGCTCGTGACCACCTGCGCCTCCCCGGGGAGGGTGGCCGCCGCCGGCCGCATCGACATCGCCGTGGCCAATGCCGGCAACGCCCCCGCCAGCGTGACCCTGCTGCGGCAGACGACTCCCGGCGTCTTCGCCGCAAGCGAGCTGGCGGTGCCGGATGGAGCGCGCCGCCTGGCGATCGCCGACCTGAACGCCGACGGCGTGCCCGACCTGGCCGTGGTGTCACTCGTCGAGTCCCCGTGCTGATGCAGTCCGCCACCAGCCGCGGCAGCTTCGCACCCGGCAGGGTCCACGATGGGCTGTTCGGCGCCAGTTTCATCGCGGCGGCCGACCTGAACGGGGACGGGCGCATCGACCTGGTCGTCAACGAGGGACCGAGCGTGCTGTCACAGAGCGCGACGACGCCAGGGACTTTCTCGCCGGTGCGCAAGTTGCGGTAGACGTTCGGGGGGCCTCGGGCCGGGTCTGCTCAGCCGGGCTTGAGTGACGTCGGCCGGTGCTGGTACGGGTGCGTGATGAAGCTCGCCCGCCGCCTCGCCGAGATCCAGCCGTCGCCCACCCTCGCCCTGAACGCCCGGGCCAAGGCCCTCGCCGCCGCGGGCAAGGACGTGGCCGGGCTGTCGGCCGGTGAGCCGGACTTCGACACGCCCGAGCACGTGAAGGAGGCGGCAATCCAGGCGCTCCGGGAGGGCTTCACCAAGTACACCGCCACCGCCGGCATCCCCGAGCTGCGCGCGGCCATCGTGAAGAAGCTCAGGGACGAGAACGGGCTCGACTTCGCCGCCGACCAGGTCATCGTCACCAATGGCGGAAAGCAGGCGCTCTACAACTGCTTCCAGGCGCTGCTCTCGGACGGGGACGAGGTGGTGATGTTCTCGCCCTACTGGGTCAGCTACCCGGAGCAGGTGCTGCTCGCCGGCGGGAGGCCGGTGGTGGTGCCGACGCGCGTCGAGGACGGCTTCCGGCCCGACCCGGACGCGCTCGCCCGCGCCATCACCTCGAGGACGAGGGCGGTCATCTTCAACAGCCCGAGCAACCCGACAGGAGCGGTGCTCCCTAAGGCGAATCTCCTCGAGCTGGCCGCGGTCATGGCCGTCCACCCGGACGTCCTGGTCGTCACCGACGACATCTACGAGAAGCTGCTCTACACGGGGCACCCGTTCGCCAACATCGCCGACGTCGCGCCGGCGCTGCGGAGCCGGACCCTGGTGGTGAACGGGATGAGCAAGGCCTATGCGATGACCGGATGGCGGGTGGGCTACGCCGCGGGACCGAGGGACGTCATCAAGGGGATGCAGCTGGTCCAGGACCAGGCCACCTCGAACGTGAACAGCATCACCCAGAAGGCCGCGCTGGCCGCGCTCACGGGGCCGCAGGAGCCCGTCCAGGCGATGGTCAGGGAGTTCCACCAGCGGCGAGACCTCCTCTTCGCCGGGCTCACCCAGATCCCCGGGGTCCGCTGCGTGAAGCCGGAGGGGGCGTTCTACGCCTTCCCTGACGTGAGCGCCTGGGTCGGCAAGAGCTGGAAGGGCCAGCGGCTCGGCTCGGCCCACGACATCTCCGAGCGGCTTCTCGAGGACCTCCTGGTCGCGGCCGTGCCGGGCGAGCCGTTCGGGGCGCCCGGCCACCTCCGGTTCTCCTTCGCCGCGTCGCGGGCCACGCTGGAGAAGGGGCTCCAGCGCCTGCGGGACTTCGCCGCCGCGGTGACCTGAGCCCGTCAGCGCTGGGCGGTCGCCGTCCCGCGGGCCCGGTGGATCCGTCTGCCGGACGTGGTACAGGCACGCCTCCGATGCCCAAGCGAACCGATATCCACAAGGTCCTGGTCATCGGATCCGGGCCAATCGTCATCGGCCAGGCCTCCGAGTTCGACTACTCCGGTACCCAGGCCATCAAGGCCCTGCGCGAGGAGGGCGTGCAGGTGGTCCTCCTCAACAGCAACCCGGCCACGGTGATGACCGATCCGGAGTTCGCCCACCGGACGTACATCGAGCCGATCACCGTCGAGGTCGCCGAGCAGATCATCGAGAAGGAGCGCCCTGACGCGCTGCTCCCCACCATGGGTGGGCAGACCGCGCTCAACCTCGCCAAGGCGCTGGCCGAGAAGGGCATCCTCGAGCGCTACGGCGTCAAGCTGATCGGCGCCTCGCTCCAGGCCATCAACAAGGCCGAGGACCGGCAGCTCTTCAAGTCGGCGATGCAGAAGATCGGCGTGCCCCTGCCCAGGAGCGGCTACGCCACCTCGCTCGACGAGGCGAAGGCCATCGTCAAGGACATCGGGTTTCCGGCCATCATCCGCCCCAGCTTCACCCTCGGTGGCACCGGCGGCGGCGTCGCGTTCAACTCGGAAGAGTTCGAGGCAATCTGCCTCGCCGGCCTGAAGGCCAGCCCCACCTCCACGCTCCTGGTCGAGGAGAGCGTGCTGGGGTGGAAGGAGTTCGAGCTCGAGGTGGTCCGCGACACGGCGGACAACGTCATCATCATCTGCTCCATCGAGAACCTGGACCCGATGGGCGTCCACACCGGGGACAGCATCACCGTCGCCCCGGCGCAGACGCTCACCGACAAGGAGTACCAGCGGCTCCGGCAGGCGTCGCTGGCCATCATCCGGGAGATCGGCGTCGACACCGGGGGGTCCAACATCCAGTTCGGCATCGACCCCAAGGATGGCCGGATGGTGGTCATCGAGATGAACCCTCGGGTGAGCCGCTCCAGCGCGCTGGCCTCGAAGGCCACCGGGTACCCCATCGCGAAGATCGCCGCCAAGCTGGCGATGGGCTACCGGCTCGACGAGCTGAAGAATGACATCACCCGCGACACGCCGGCCTCGTTCGAGCCGACGCTCGACTACGTGGTGGTGAAGGTTCCCCGCTTCAACTTTGAGAAGTTCCCGCGCGCCGCCCGCACCCTCACCACGTCGATGCGGAGCGTGGGCGAGGTGATGGCCATCGGGCGGACGTTCCGCGAGGCGTACATGAAGGCGCTGCGGAGCACCGAGTCCGGCGCGCTGTCCTCGTTCGAGGCGCTCGAGCTGCCGGCCGACCCGGTGGCCCGGACCGAGAGGGTGCGGGACCTGCTCCGGGTGGCACGGCCCGAGCGGCCGCAGGCGCTGTTCCACGCCTTCCGCGAAGGGATGAGCGTGGAGGAGGCGTTCCAGCTCTCGGCGATCGACCCCTGGTTCCTCCGCAACATCCGCGACCTGGCCCTGGAGGCGAAGTCGCTGTCGGGGGTGAAGCTCGGCGATCTGGACGATGCGCGCCTCCGCCGGCTGAAGGCGGACGGCTTCTCGGACCGGCTGCTTGCCTTCCTGCTGGGGACGACCGAGGCCGAGGTGCGGGCGCACCGGCACCGCCGCAACATCCGACCGGTCTACAAGCGGGTGGACACCTGCGCAGCCGAGTTCGAGGCCTACACGCCGTACCTCTACTCCTCGTACGAGGAGGAGGACGAGGCGCCGCCGACCGAGCGGAAGAAAGTGATGATCCTCGGCAGCGGGCCCATCCGCATCGGCCAGGGCATCGAGTTCGACTACTGCTGCGTCCACGCCGTCTTCGCCCTGCGCGCCGCGGGCTACGAGACGGTGATGGTGAACTGCAACCCGGAGACGGTGTCCACCGACTACGACACCTCGGACCGGCTGTACTTCGAACCGCTCACGCTCGAGGACGTGCTGGAGATCGCCCACCGCGAGAAGCCGCTGGGGGCCATCGTCCAGTTCGGCGGGCAGACGCCGCTCCGGCTCTCGCTGCCGCTGGAGAAGGCGGGGCTGCCCATCCTCGGGACCACGCCGGACGCCATCGACCGGGCCGAGGACCGCGAGCGCTTCTCCAAGCTCATCGAGAAGCTCGGCCTCCGGCAGCCGGAGAACGGCGTCGCCAGGAGCCCCGAGGAGGCGCACGTCACCGCGCAGAAGATCGGCTACCCGGTCATGGTGCGGCCGTCGTACGTGCTCGGCGGACGGGCGATGGAGGTGGTCTACGACTCCGAGAGCCTCGACCGGTACATGCGCGAGGCGGTGAAGGCCTCGCCCGAGCATCCGGTGCTCATCGACCGCTTCCTGAAGGATGCCATCGAGGTGGACCTGGACCTGGTCGCCGACCGGACCGGGGAGGTGCTGGTGGGCGGCGTCCTCGAGCACATCGAAGAGGCGGGCATCCACTCCGGTGACGCGTCGGCGACCTTGCCGCCGCACTCGCTCTCGCCGGAGCTGGTGGAGCGGATGAAGGACCAGGCCACGGCGCTGGCCCGCGAGCTGAACGTGGTGGGGCTGATGAACGTGCAGTTCGCCATCCAGGGGAAGACCATCTACGTCCTGGAGGTGAACCCCCGCGCCTCGCGCACGGTGCCCTTCATCTCCAAGGCCACCGGCGTGGAGCTGGCGAAGATCGCCGCGCTCTGCATGGTGGGGAAGACGCTCCGCGAGCTCGACGCACCGCGAGAGGTCGAGATGAAGCACGTGGCGGTGAAGGAGTCGGTGTTTCCCTTCGCCCGCTTCCCGGGGGTGGACGTCATCCTTGGCCCGGAGATGAAGTCGACCGGCGAGGTGATGGGCATCGCCGACGACTACTACTCGGCCTTCGCCAAGAGCGAGCTGGCGGCCGGGTCGGCGCTCCCGACCTCGGGCACGGTGTTCATCTCGGTGAAGGACGAGGACAAGCCGGCGATGGTGGACCTGGCCAAGCGGCTCAGGGCACTCGGGTTCCGCATCGTGGCCACCGGCGGCACGCACCGCTACCTGGTGAACAAGGGCATCCCCACCGAGCACGTGCTGAAGGTCACCGAGGGCCGGCCGCACGTGGTGGACAAGATCGTCGATGGTGAGGTGGACCTGGTCATCAACACCACCTTCGGGAAGAAGGAGATCGCGGACAGCTTCAGCATCCGCCGCGAGTCGCTGATGCACTCCGTGCCCTACTACACGACGGTGCAGGCGGCCCGGATGGCGGTGGGGGCGATCGAGGCGCTGGTGCGCGGGAGAATTCCGGTCATGGCGCTCCAGGATGCCCTGGACTTGAAGCGCTGACCCGGGCTCGTCTAGGGTCCGCCGCCCTGTATGAGCGGCGCACGCATCCCCATCACCGCGGCCGGGCTCCGGCGCCTCAAGGAGGAGCTGAAGCTGCTCCAGACCGTGGAGCGGACGAAGATCTCCCGGGAGATCGAGGTCGCCCGTGCGCACGGAGATCTCCGTGAGAACGCCGAGTATCACGCCGCCAAGGAGAAGCAGTCGCACATCGAGGGCCGCATCCTCGACCTGAACGACTGGATCGCCCGCGCCGAGGTCATCGACGTCTCGAAGCTCTCGGGCGACAGGGTGGTCTTCGGGGCGACGGTGAAGCTGCTCGACGTCGAGAGCGACAGGGAAGTGACGTACACGCTGGTCGGTGAGCTCGAGGCGGACATCAAGCGCCGGCTCATCTCGGTGACCTCTCCGCTGGCCCGCGGCCTCATCGGGAAGGCGGTGGGCGACCTGGCGACCGTACAGAGCCCGGGCGGTCCGCGCGAGTACGAGGTGGTCGAGGTCCTCTTCGAGGAGTTCGACACCGAGGAGTAGGGCGGGGGACCCGGGGAGTAGGCTCCTCGCGCCGGTTCCTGGTCGATGCCCGCCGCGTCCTACCTCCAGCCGCTGGTCGCCCCCTTGCGCTTCCTCGCGCAGAGCGACTTCGCACGGCTGTTGAACGTGAAGGGGCTCGACAGGCTGGTCCGCGCGGCGCTCGCCGGAGCCCGTGCCGCCGGGTCCGGCACCGACGTGCAGCTCCTCGAGCGCCTATCGCGGGCGCTGGAGTCCGGCAGCCCCGAGTCACAGCAAGACGCGCTGCGTGCCCTCGCGCCTCGCGTCCGCGACCCGGGCCCTCCCTCGGCCCCGAGCGGGCCGGCGACGGTCCAGGTCGCCCCGGGAGCAGCCAGCTCTGGGCCTCCGGCGCGGCACGGTGGGCGACCGAGCGGTGCCCCGAGGACGTCGTCGTCGGCGCCACCGGAGCCGGCCGCCTCGGTTCAGGCGAGGAGCGGAGGGCCCGTCGCGGCTCCCGGGACTCCGGCGAGCGTCGCCCCCCCGGGGAAGCGCACCAAGCGGCGGGCATCGCCGGCGGTCCCGGACGAGGCGCCCTCCCCGGGGCGTCCGACCCGCCGCCCGGTCCGCTCCCGTCCGGGGAAGCCTGAGGCCGAGGAGGTGGCCAGGCCCATCGCCGCCCCGCCGAGCCGGGGCCCGCTGGCCCAGCCCATCGGCGGCACCGGCATCCGGGTCCCGCCCCGTCTGGTCGAGGCATTGAACAAGAAGGGCCTCCACCGCGTGGGCGACCTCCTCTTCCTGCTCCCCCGGACGTACGAGGACCGCCGGCGGCTCTCGACCCTCCGGGAGCTGCGTCCGGGGGAGCGCGGGGTGGCGGTGGGCACGGTGCGGATGGCGCGGGAGCTGATGATTCGCCCGGGAAAGCGTGGGTTCCAGGCGGTGCTGGCCGACGAGACCGGCAGCATCGCGCTCACCTGGTTCCAGAGCGGCCCGTGGATGAAGTCACGGGTTCCCGTCGGCAAGCGCCTCATCGTCTCGGGAGAGCTCCGGGCGACGCCAGGCGGACGGGAGATGGTGCACCCGGAGATCGAGCCGGCGGACGAGGGGAGGGGCCCCTCGCTCCACATGGGGCGCGTCGTCCCGGTCTACCCGGGGTTCGAGCGCCACGAGCAGCGGCAGGTCCGCGAGCTGGTGGCGCGGGTGGCCGCGGCCCACCTCGGGGCTGTGGAGGACCCGCTTTCGGCCGACCTCCGTCAGCGCCTCGCGCTGCCCGGGCTGGCCGAGGCGCTGGCCCGCATCCACCAGCCCGCGGCGGACGACGACCTCGGAGCACTGGAGCAGCATCGCAGCCCCGCGCACCGGCGGCTCGCGTTCGACGAGCTGTTTCTGCTGCACCTCGGCCTGGCGCTGCGCCGCCAGGCGGTGAAGCACGAGCCGGGCATCGCCTTCCACGTCGACGGCGAGCGGCTGGCCCGGGCGCGGGAACTCCTCCCGTTCAGCCTGACCCGCGCCCAGGCCCGCGCGGTGGCGGAGATCGGCCGCGACATGGCACGTCCCGAGCCGATGCACCGGCTGCTCCAGGGGGACGTCGGCTCGGGGAAGACGGCGGTGGCGGCGGTCGCGGCGGCGCTGGCGGTGGAGGACGGCTGGCAGGTGGCGCTGATGGCCCCGACGGAGATCCTCGCCGCCCAGCACCACACGACCCTCGCCCGGGTGTTCGGCCCCGCAGCGATCGAGGTGGCGCTGGTCACCGGGAGCGGAACCGGGAGCGAGCGGCGGCGGGCGCGCGAGGCGGTGGAATCCGGCCGGGCGCGCATCGCGGTGGGCACGCAGGCGCTCATCCAGGAGGGCATCGCCTTCCAGCGGCTGGGGCTGGTGCTCATCGACGAGCAGCACCGGTTCGGAGTGCTGCAGCGGCAGGCGCTGGGGCACAAGGGCCGGCGGCCGGACGTCCTGGTGATGACCGCCACCCCGATTCCTCGCACCCTGGCGATGACGCTCTACGGGGACCTCGACCTCTCGGTGCTGGACGAGCTGCCGCCGGGACGGACCCCGGTCACCACCCGTGTGGCGACGCCGTCGCGCCAGCCCGAGGTGTGGGAGGCGGTGGAGCTCGAGCTGCGGAAGGGCCGGCAGGCCTACGTGCTGTACCCGCTGGTGGAGGCCTCGGAGAAGATCGACCTCGCCGACGCGACCCGGGGCGCCGACGAGCTGCAGGCGCGATGGCCGCACCGCCGGGTCCAGCTGCTGCATGGGCGGCTCAAGCAGGAGGAGAAGGACGCGGTCATGGACGCGTTCCGGAGCGGGCAGGTGGAGGTGCTGGTCTGCACCACGGTGGTGGAGGTGGGGGTGGACGTGGCGAACGCGTCGGTGATGGTCATCCAGAACGCCGAGCGGTTCGGGCTGTCGCAGCTGCACCAGCTTCGGGGCCGGGTGGGGCGCGGGGCGGCGGCGTCGTTCTGCTACCTCTTGCCGTCCCCGGCCGGCGGGCCCGACGCCCGGACGCGCCTGGAGGTGCTGGAGCAGAGCACCGACGGGTTCGTCATCGCCGAGAAGGACCTCGAATTGCGCGGACCGGGCGAGTTCCTGGGAACGCGGCAGAGCGGGCTGCCCGAGCTGAGCGTGGCCAACCTGGCCCGGGACCAGGCGCTCTCGGCGGTGGCGGCCGAGGAGGCGAAGGCCATTGCCGCGGCAGACCCCCGCCTCACCCGGCCCGAGCACCGGGGCTTGCTGGGGTCCCTGGAGGAGCGGTGGGAGGGGAAGCTGTCCCTGGCACGGGTGGGGTAGCCAGGCACGCGGCGGCGTTTTACGTTGGTACTGGCATGGAGGACGCCCGTCTCATCCTGGGGTTGCGCCGGAGTGGCATCCGTGACGAGCGCGTGCTCGCCGCGATGACCCTGCTGTCGCGCGCGGACTTCGTGCCGGACCGGCTCCGCGACATCGCCGCCCAGGACGAGGCGCTGCCCATCGGGGAGGCGCAGACCATCAGCCAGCCATACGTGGTGGCGCTGATGAGCGAGGCGCTGGAGGTCCGGCCGGGCGACCGGATTCTCGAGATCGGCACCGGGTCGGGCTACCAGACTGCAGTCCTGCATCTGCTGGGGGCCGACGTGTACAGCATCGAGGTCCGGGAGGGACTGGCCCGGACGGCGGCCGAGCACCTCCAGCCGTTGGCGGGGCCCCGGCTCCACCTCCGGGTCGGAGACGGGTTCGACGGCTGGCCGGAGGCGGCGCCATTCGACGCCATCGTGTTGACGGCGGCGCCCGAGCAATTACCAGTCATGCTGGTGGAGCAGCTCGCGCCGGGTGGCCGGCTGGTGGGGCCCATCGGCAGCCAGCACGAGGGCCAGGAGCTGGTGCGGCTGCGGAAGGGCGACGATGGGCAGCTGCAGAGCGAGCGGCTGCTCTCGGTCCGGTTCGTCCCGATGACCCCTGCCCTTCCCACCTGAGGCCCGACCCCGCGTGCGCCCCTGTCCCGTCTGCGAGGCACCGGTCACCGGGTGGATGTGCGAGGTGTGTGGGAAGCAGGTGGGGCCCTCCCCGGCCTCGGCGAACCTGACGGCGCCGCTGGAGGGGCTCGAGTCGACGCAGCTGCCCCCGGACGGGCTGGGCCTGGACATCGAGCCGGCCCCCGGGCTCGAGTCGACGGCGACGAGCCCGGTGCCGGAGGTGCCCGGCGAGCCGCTGCTCGGCTGGGAGATGACCCACGCGGGCCTCGGCCCGGACGTCCGGGCAGGGGGGCTACCGGACCTGGATCCTGGGCGGGCGGCGCCCGAGGGCCCGCCGGCGGTGGCGCCCTCGGTGGTGACCTGCCGGTACTGCCGGAATGTGCAGACGTCGGGGCTGTTCTGTGACCGCTGCGGGATGCGGCTGCCCTGGGCGGCGCCGGCGTCGAAGGCCGGAATCGAGGCCGCGTCGACCGAGCTCCGGGTGTGCAAGCGCTGCGGAGAGCGCAGCCCCGGGTTGATGAAGCGGTGCGGCGCGTGCGGCGCGCTGCTGGGGATCGAGCCCTAGGTCAGGGCGGCCGCATCCAGCTAGCCATTCTGAGCCCGGCTGCCGTAGGGTCCGCCCCCGCTTGCAGACCGACTCTTCGACCGAGCTGTCGCCCGAGGTGGCCCGGGCGCGGCTTCCCGAGCTTCAGGCCCAGCTGGCGGTGCGCCAGAGCACGACTTGCTTCGCAAGGGCGGGCGTGGCGCTGGTGGCCTGCGCCATCTTCACCGGGGCGGCGGCGAAGCTGTTCTGGGACTCGATCCGGTTCCCGGTGCTGGGGGCGGTGTCGGTGGCGGTGGCGAGCGCGCTGGTGGTGTTCGCGTGGATCCAGTACCGGCGCGGGATGGCCCACCATCGACGGGAGATGGAGCTGTTCTCCTCGTTGCAGGCGGTGCACCGGGCGCTCCACCTGGACGACCCGGCGGCGCTGCTGCCCCGATGAGCGCCGGGGCCGGGCGGTTCATCGTCCTGGAGGGCATCGACGGCTCCGGGACCACCACCCAGGCCGCGCGGTTGGCCGCGGCGCTCCGCGACGCCGGGCTGGCGGTGGTGAGCACCCGCGAGCCGTCGGACGGTCCCATCGGCATGGTGCTCCGGCAGGCCCTGACCCGCCGGCTGGTGGGTCTGTCGGACCGCGCGCTGGCGCTGCTGTTCGCGGCGGACCGGCTGGACCACCTCGCCTCGGTGGTGGAGCCGGCGCTCGCCGAGGGGAAGGTGGTGGTGTCGGACCGCTACCTGCTGTCGTCGCTCGCCTACCAGGGGATGCGGCTCCCGCTCGGGTGGGTGGAGGCGCTGAACGCCGCGGCGCGTCCGGCGGACCTGACGCTGTACCTCGAGGTCGACCCCCGGACCGCCGCGCGGCGTCGCCACGGGCGGGGTGGAGTGGTGGAGCTGTTCGACGCCGACGACGTGCAGCGGGCGGTGGCGCGTGCCTACGGGCGGGTGGTGCGGAAGCACGCCCGGACGCAGCGGGTGGTGCGGGTGGACGGACGGGGAGCGCCGGACGACGTGGCCCGGGAGATCCTGACCCGGGTGCGAGATCTGCTGTCGCGGCGCGGCCGGAAGTAGAGTGTCCGGCCGGATGGCACGGACGGGCGCGGCGGCGATCATCATCGGCAACGAGGTCCTCTCGGCGAAGGTGGAGGACGTCAACGGCCCGCACCTCGTGCGCCGGTTTCGCGAGCACGGCGTCCCGCTCCGGGCGATCCTCGTCGTGCCGGACGAGATCGAGGCGATCGTCGGCGCGGTGGTGAACGCGCGCGCCACCGCCCGGTGGGTCGTGACCAGCGGGGGCATCGGTCCGACGCACGACGACGTGACGGTGCGCGCGGTGGCGCTGGCACTGGGCCGCGAGGTGGTGCGGCTGCCGCGCATCGTCGAGCTGCTCTCCCGCGCGCACTCGGGCTCGATGCCCGCGGAGGCGCTGCGCCTGGCCGAGGCGCCGGAGGGAACGGAGCTGCTCGCGCCCGAGGGCACGGTCTACCCCGTGCTTGCGGTCGAGGGGATGTTCCTGCTCCCGGGCGTGCCGTCACTCTTCAGGGTGCAGCTGGAGACGGTGCTCTCGTCGTTGCCCAGGAGCGCGGTGCACGTCCGGTCTCTGTACCTCTCGCAGGGCGAGGCGGAGATCGCGGCGACGCTGGACCGGGTGGCGCTCGGGATGCCCGACGTGGGCATTGGCAGCTACCCGGCAGTGACCTCCGGCGCCGACCACCGCGTTCGGGTGACGGTGGAGGGCTCCGAGCCCGAGCGCGTCGAGCTGGTCGTTGCACGGCTGCGGAGCGAGCTGCCCGAGGGCGTGGTGCTGCGCGTGGAGTAGGGACAACCCGCCACGGCAGGTGATCGAGGCCAGGGTCGTCAAGACGCCCCAGGCCGTACCGCGCCCGGCCCGCGTCTCCTCCACTCAGAGGTGCTGCACTCATGCCGAGCCGTCGGAGAACGCGACCGTCCGACGACCCGACGCCCGCGGAGCCGCCCGGCTCACACCGCCCGCTCGGGCAACGTCGGCCCCACTCGGTCCCGCAAGGTGAACAGCTCCTCCGAGACCGAGAACGTGAGCAGCGCCCGCAGATCCGGCCGCTCCCGCACCGCGCGGATCACGCTCTCCGGCGACTCCGGCGCCTTCGACGTGGCGAAGGCCGGGTCCTCGCGGAGCACCATGGTCATCGCCACCGCCGGGTCGCCGCAGACGAGCAACCCCGCCCGGTTCCCCGAGGCGAACAGTCCCTGGAGCGTCTTCCCGAGGTCCGGCACCGGTCCCCGGGCCACAGCGCGCGCCGGCTCCTCGAGCGCCCGGAGCGCCTTCCTCGGCAGCAGCTTCCGGAGCGTCCGGATCCGGCTCTCGTCCCGCTTCCCGAGCCCGTCGAAGTCGGGCACCTCCAGACGGATGCAGTCCCCGAGGAGGTCCGCGAGCTCCGACTCGGGAAGCTTGGCGGCCAGCGCCGTCCGCTCGAGCAGGGCGAGCACCGCCCGGCCGATGAGGAACTTCTGCTCCCGCGAGTTGAACCGCCGCACCACGTCCTGCCCCACGCAGATGCTCGGCGGGTCGCTGGTCTCGGCCACCATCAGGCCACGCCTGGCCTGGTAGACGTCGAAGTGGTCCACGCCGAATCCCTCGGCGACCAGGCGGATGGCCCGCACCACCGGGTGGTCCGAGCGCAGCCGGTCGGCGCGCGGGTCCACCCCCAGGGTCTCGAAGTCCGGTGGGTACAGCTTCGACACCTGATCGCCGACGGCCCGGAGCACGTCGGTCAGCGAATTTCGCGCATCGGGGTGCAACAGGAGATCCAGCGACGTCCGGTCGAAGCGCGCGTGGGGCTCCGAGGGAAGCCGGCCTCGCCAGTCCAGGTGCAGGTGCATCGCCCTCGGCGGACCCGCGTTCAGAAAGGCGCTGGCCGCGGCGCAGCAGAAGCTCCGGTCGAGAAGCCGCTGCGAGTCCCAGATCTCGTAGAGCGTCTCCAGGCTGAGGAGCCGGACGGGGTCGAGCGCGAGGACCTCCCGGTGGGCGTCGACGGCGAGATCGGCCGAGCCCGGGTCCTTGCTCAGCATGTCCGCCAGCGCGGTTCGGGCCTCCACGCTGCCGGGGTCCAGCTCCACCGCGACGCGACAGGCGGCCACCGCCCGGGAGAGGTCGCCCAGCGTGCGCAGGTAGAGCTCGGCGAGCCGGACCCGGATGCGCGCCGCGGCTGCGGGAGGGCAGGGCGGCTGGGCGCGCTCGTCGAGCAATTGCAGGAGGATCGCCAGTCGCCCGCGCCCCTCGAACAGCGGGACGATGCGGTCGAGCGCCTCGGGCTCCTCCAGGAGGAGCGGGAGCGCCTCCTTCGCCTCGGCGACCGAGCGCTCGGCGTCGTCGAAGCCCTCGCTCAGCGCCTCGGCCAGGCGGAGCGAGGTGCGGGCCCGGTCCACCGGCCGGGTCTCCATCACCCGGAGCTGCTGGAGGCAGTCCACCACGCCGGTCCAGTTGCGCGAGGCACGGTGGAGAGTGGCGAGCCGGTCCAGCGGCTCGGCCGAACGCACCGACGCCAGCGCGGCGTTGTAGGCCGCCACCGCGCGGGCTGGCTGGTCCAGGTGCTCCTGGTAGAGCATGCCGAGCCGGAGCTGGAGCGCGGCGAGGGTCTCGGCGTCCCCGCCGATCCGGAGGCGGGCCTCGAGCGCCTCGGCGGCCTCGGACCAGTGGCCCTGCTCGCCGGCCAGCACCGCGCGCAGCTCGAGCGCATCGGCGTGCTCTGGCTCGGCCTCGAGCGCGCGCCCGAGCGCGGTCAGCGCCCGGCCGCGGTCGCCCACCCCGTCCAGCCAGCCCTGGGCGGCCTTGAAGAACTCCTCCGCCGCCCCGGGCCGGTCCCCGGACGCGAGCCGGGTCTGCCCGCGCCGCTCGTTGAGGGAGGCGAGCTCGGCGGCGCCGCCCTTGCGTGCGAGGAGCGACTCCACCGCCTCGGAGGCCTCGACCTCCAGCGGGTCCAGGTCCAGCACGCGCTCGAACGCGTCGATGGCGCGCTCGGGCTCCTGGAGCACGTCCATCCACAGCCGCCCGGCCTCGAGCCAGGCCTGCACCGCGCCCTCCCGTCCCCGGGTGGCGGCTGCCTCCGCCTCCCAGGCGAGCGCGGCGGGCTCCATCTCGCCCATCCGGAGCCGGACACGGCGGACGCCCTGGAGCGCCACCAGCTCGGCGGGCTCGAGCGCCAGCGCAGCCTGGTAAGCCGAGAGCGCGAGCGCGAGCGTCTCGGTCGAGCCCTCGCCGAGCTGGCCCAGGCGGAGATGCAGCTCGAGTCGCGCCGCAGGCGCCTCGGTGACGGCCAGGCGACGCTCGTAGAGCTCGCGGAGCCCACGGACGTCGCCGGCCTGGCGTAGCGTCCGCTCGAGCTGGAAGGCGGTGCGCGGGTCCTCGGGGTCCACCGAGAAGGCGCGACGGAGGTGCTCCAGCCGCTCCTCGAGGCGGGGCCGGCCCTGCTCCAACTCGGCCGAGAGCCTCAGCGCCGCGGCCAGGCCCGGGTCGCTCACCCGCGCCGCGAGCCGCTGCCGCACCTCGGCGCGCCGGGCCCGGTCCGCCGCCCTGGTGTGCTCGAGGAGGAGGAGCGCCCCCACGTCGTCCGGCTGCAACTCGAGCGCGGACTCGGCCACCGCCGCGGCGCGGTCGAGGTGCCCGGCGGCGAGCAGCGCATGGGCCAGCCGGAGCCGCGCCGCCAGGCGCTCGGACGGGCTCCCGGCGACGGTGGCCCGCTCGAGCGACTGCAGCCCGTCCGGTCCTCCCTCGAGGCTCGAGAGCGCCTCCAGCTCGCGCAGTGCCGGGATGTGGTCCGGGGCCAGCCGGAGGACCGCCTCGAGCGTGGTGGCGGCGGCCTCGCGGTCGGCGAGCGCGTCCAGCTGGAGCGTGGCGACCTCGAACAGGGCGTCGGCGCGGGCCCGCGGGTCGGTGCGGGTCCGGGCCATGCGCTCGAGCGTGGTCACCAGCCCGGCCCAGTCCCCCTGTCCACGCTGGATGCGCGAGAGCGCCCGGAGCGCGGCGCCGTGGTCGGGGTCACGCCGGAGCACCTCGTCCCAGGCAGCCCGGGCGCCGTCGAGGTCCAGGAGGCGGCTCTCCTCGAGGTCGGCGATCCGGGCCCAGAGCTGGGCGGCGCGGGCCGGCCCGGCGAGCTCGGCCTCCCGGCGGTACATCTGCCCGAGCTCCCTCCAGCGTCCCTCCCGGGCATAGAGCCGCCCCAGGGCCTGGAGCGCGGGGAGGTAGGTCCGGTCGGCGCCGAGGAGCCGCTCGAGGACGGCGATGGCCGCTCCCACGTCGTTCAGCCGCTCCTCGAGCACCTGGGCTGCGCGGTGCCGGAGCGCAATGGCGTGAGCGGGGTCGGTGGACAGCTCGGCCTGTCGTTCGAGGAGGGGGACCAGCTCGTGCCAGACCTCGCGGCGCTCGGCGAGTCGGGCCAGGTGGACCAGGGAGGGGAGGTGGTCCGGCATCAGGTCCAGCGCGCGGCGGAGCGCGTCGGCGGCGAGGTCCAGGTTTCCGAGGTGCTCCTCGGCCTCCTGGGCGATGCGGCCCAGGGCGGGGACCCCGTCCGACGGGGAGGTGACGGAGAGGAGCTCCTCCTCGTGGAGCGCGATGAGCTCGGGCCAGCGCTGCTCGCGCCGGAGCACCCGCTCGAGCCCCTGGCGCGCGGGGAGGTACCCGGGGACGAGCTGGAGCGCCTCGCGGAAACGGGCCAGCGCCTCGTCGGTGCGGTGCAGGCGGGCGTCGAGGATCTCGGCGGAGCGGAAGTGCAGCTCGGCGCGCGTCCTTGGGTCACCCACCCCGGCCAGCTCGGCGTCGTACACCGCGACCAGGGCCGGCCAGTCCTGTGTCTTGGCGTGGAGCCGCCCCAGCCCGGCGAGCGCCGCCGGATGGCCCGGCACCCGTGCCAGCACCGCCTCGTAGCGCTGCACTGCCTGAGGGTCGCGGTGGAGCGTATCCTCGAGGAGCGCGGCGAGCCGCAGCTGGATGGTGAGCCACTCGCGCTCGTCGCGCACCGAGGCGGTGAGCGAGGCGAGCACGTCGGCCAGCTCCTCGGGCCGGTTCAGCGACTCGTGGAGAGTGGCGAGCGCGGTGAGGACGGCGGTGTCCTCGGGGTTCTGGTGGCGGGCGGCGTTGAGCGCGGCGACGGCGTCCTCGGACCGCTCCTGGCGGACGTAGGCGCGGGCGAGCGCGGTGTACGCCGGAACCGAGGTGGGGCCACCCAGCTCGGCCTCCGCGGCGAGCACGGCGATGAGCGCCTCGTCGTCTCCCGAGGTCTCGGCGGCCCGCCGGAGCGCGCCGAGGGTGACCGGGTCCCTCCGGTCGAGCACGAAAGCCTCGCGCCAGCGGCCCAGCGCGTCCTGGTGCTGGCCGAGTCGGGCGTGCAGGGTGGCGGCGGTCTGGAGCGCGTGCGAGGCCAGGCGCGGGTCGGGCAGCGCGCGGGCGAGGAGGACCTGGACCCGGAGCAGGCCCGCCACGTCGCCGTGCGCAGCGAGCATCCCCTCGGCCTGGACCAGGAGGCCCAGGTCCGCCGGCTCGAGCTCGAGCGCGGCAGCGAGCACCTGGGTGGCGTCGTCCCACCGGTCGAGCCGGTCGGCGAGCACCTCCGCCTTCTCGAACAGCAGGGCGGCGCGCATCCGGGGGCCCTCGGTCGCGGCCAGCTCGGCGTCGAGGAGCTGGAGCACCATGGGCCAGTTCCCGACGTCGGAGAAGATCCGCCGGGCCGAGCGGAGGTTCTCCACGAAGCGGGGCGCCAGCCGGTACGCGGCCTGGAAGGCGGCGGCGGCGGCGCGGAGGTTTCCGAGCGGACGTTCCCAGAGCAGTCCGAGCTCGTGGTAGAGGCGCGCGCTCCGCGGGTCCGGCTCCAGCGACCTCGCCTCGCGCTCGAGCGCGGCGATGCGGGCGCGCACCTCGGCGACCTCGGTCTCGCCTGGACCGGTGGGGCGCGGGGCCGGCGCCTCCCGCTCGGGGGGAGCGGTCATGCGGCGTGGGCCGCGGCCAGGAGCGCCCCCGAGTCGATGAGCGCCGAGACCGCCTCGATGTCGCGGTGGATCTCCCGGTCCTCCTCCATCGTGGGGACGACCTCACGGACGGCCGCGTGGGCTGCGGCCACGCCTCGCCCGGCACGGAGCGGCCTGCGGAGGTCGAGCGCCTGGGCGGCGACCAGCACCTCGACCGCGAGACAGGTCCGGGCGAAGTCCACGACCTGCCGGGCCTTGAGCGCCGCGGTCATCCCCATGCTCACGTGGTCCTCGCGCCCGGCCGAGGAGGGGATGGAGTCCACCGAGGCGGGGTGGCTCAGCACGCGCGACTCGGCGACCAGCGCGGCAGAGGTGACCTGGGCGATCATGAAGCCGGAGTTGAGGCCCGAGTTCTTGGCGAGGAACGGCGGGAGCCCGCTCAGCGCGGGGTTGACCAGCTGCTCCACCCGCCGCTCGCTGATGGCCGAGAGCTGGGTGCAGGCGATGGCCAGCACGTCCAGGGCGAGCGACACCGGCTGGCCATGGAAGTTGCCGCCGGAGACGATGAGGTCCTCGCCCGGGAAGACCAGCGGGTTGTCGGTGGCCGAGTTCACCTCGATGGAGAGGACGCGGCGGGCGTGCTGGAGTCCGTCGCGCACCGCCCCGTGCACCTGGGGCATGCAGCGGAGCGAGTAGGGGTCCTGAACCTTGGAACAATCGGCGTGGCTCTCGACGATCTCCGAGTCGCGCAGCAGGGCGCGCAGGTGCTCGGCGACCGCGACCTGGCCCGGGTGGGGCCGCGCTGCCTGGATCTGGGCGCTGAACGGCCGGTGGCTCCCGAGCAGGCCCTCGAGGGTCATCGCCCCGGCGAGGTCCGCCGTCTCGGCCAGCGACTCGCCGCGGAGCAGCGCCAGCGCGCCCACGGCGCACATCGCCTGGGTGCCATTGACCAGGGCCAGGCCCTCCTTCGCCTCCAGCACCACCGGCTCGAGCCTGGCGCGGGCCAGCGCGGCGCGGCCCGGGAGCCGCTCGCCGCCGACGAAGGCCTCGCCCTCGCCGATGAGCACCAGGGCCAGGTGGGCGAGCGGCGCGAGGTCGCCCGAGGCGCCGACGCTGCCGCGCTCGGGGACGACCGGGATGACGCCGCGGTTCAGCATGTCGAGCGCGAGCTGAAGCGTGCTGGGTCGGATGCCGGAGTGGCCCTTTGCCAGCACGTTGCAGCGGAGGAGCAGGAGCGCCCGCGCCTCGGGGATGGGCAGCGGCGTCCCGACCCCGGCGGCGTGGGACAGAAGGAGGTTTCGCTGGAGCGTCCGGAGGTCCTTCCGGTCGATGCGGACCTCGGCAAGGGTGCCGAAGCCGGTGTTGATGCCGTACGCCGCGGCCTCACCCGCGGCGACGCGGTCCACCAGGGCGCGCGCCCGCTCCACCCGCGCCAGGGCCTCGGGGGCGAGCGCAACGTGGCAGCCGCCGCGGCTCACCTCGCGGATCCCCTCCAGGGTCAGCGTCTCGCCGTCCAGGAGCAATCGCCGGTCCGTCATGGGCGGCGCAAGGTACCCCGAGGCGCGGTTCTGCGTCTAAGGTGGCGCGCCTTCTGCACGCAGGGCATGGAGGAGCGACTGTAGCGTGGCACTGTGGGTTCAGAAATACGGGGGCACGTCGGTCGCGGACCCGGAGCGCATCCGGGCCGTGGCACGGCGGTGTCTCCGGACGCGGGCGGCGGGGCATGACCTGGTGGTCGTCGTTTCGGCCATGTCCGGGGAGACCAACCGCCTCTTGAAGCTGGTGCAGGCGGTGAACGAGCGGCCGAGCGAGCGCGAACAGGACGTGGTGATCGCCACGGGGGAGCAGGTGACCATCGGGCTCCTCTCGCTGGCGATCCAGGCCGCGGGCGGGCGAGCCAGCAGCTTCCTCGCGCACCAGTGCCGCATCGTGACCGACAGCACGTTCAGCAAGGCGCGCATCAAGCGCATCGACGAGGAGCCGCTGCGCGCCGCGCTCGCCCGCGGCGACGTGGCGGTGGTTGCCGGGTTCCAGGGCATCGACGAGGCGGGCAACGTCACCACGCTCGGCCGCGGCGGCTCGGACACCACCGCGGTGGCGCTGGCGGCGGCGCTGCACGCCGAGCGGTGCGAGATCTACACCGACGTGGACGGAGTCTACACCGCCGACCCCAACGTCTGCCCCGCGGCGCGGAAGCTCGACCGCATCAGCTACGAGGAGATGCTGGAGGAGGCGTCGCTCGGGGCGAAGGTGCTGCAGATCCGCTCGGTGGAGTTCGCGATGAAGTACCGGGTCCCGTTGTGGGTGAAGTCGTCCTTCAGCGACGACCCGGGAACGCTGGTGTGCGAGGAGGACGCGGCGATGGAGGACGTGCTGGTCAGCGGCATCACCTACGACCGGAACGAGGCCCGGCTGGTGCTCCGCGGGGTGCCGGACAGACCCGGGGTGGCGGCGCGAATCTTCGGGGCGCTCGACGAACGGCACATCGTGGTGGACATCATCGTCCAGACCGCGCAGCAGGACGGACGGGCCGACCTGAGCTTCACCGTCGGCCGGGCGGACTTCGCGGCGGCCCGGGAGGTGATGGACCGGCTGGTGCCGGAGCTCGGGCTCCGGGCGGTGGAGAGCGACGATCAGATCGCCAAGATCTCCATCGTGGGCGTCGGGATGCGAAACCATTCCGGCGTGGCGGCGCGGATGTTCGAGGTCCTCGGCAAGGAGGGCATCAACATCCAGATGATCTCCACCTCGGAGATCAAGGTCTCGTGCGTGGTCGCGGCGAAGTATACCGAGCTCGCGGTGCGGGGGCTGCACAGCGCGTTCGGGCTGGACCGCCCGGCGGCGGCACCGGCCCCGTGAGGCACGGGCGCACCGCGGCGCTGGCCCTCGCCCTGCTCGCGGCGCTGGGGGCCGGGTGGTGGGCCCAGGCCCGCTGGCCGGACGCGGCCGCGGCGCTGGACTGTCCTCCGGAACGAGTCCGCTGGTCGGGTGAGGGCGCGCTCGGGGTTGCCCGCTGCGACCAGGGCGGGGCACCGCCGGCCGCGGTCCGGGTCGCGCTGGGGCTCCGGCTCCCGCTGAACCGGGCGGGGGAGGCCGAGCTGGCGCGGCTCCCCGGTGTGGGAGCGGTGGCGGCGCACGAACTGGTGCAGGCGCGACCCTTCCGCAGCTGGGGCGACGTCGACGCGGTCAAGGGTGTGGGTCCCGCCCGGCTCAGGACGTTGCAGCAGGCCACCGAACTCGATCCCTGAAACCTTTCCTGCTAACGCTTCCGTCCGCCCTCCGTGCAGATCGCCTGTCCCAACTGCCACACCCGCTACGCCCTGGATGACCGGCTGGTCCCCACGGGCGGGGCTCCGGTGCAGTGCACGCGCTGCGGGCTGGTCTTCACCGCCCAGCGGGGCGGCGACGCACCGACGGGCCAGGGGCAGCAGGGCCCGCCGTCGGGGACGCTGCCCTTCGGGAGCGCTGCCCGGACCGCGGGGCCGATCCGCACCGAGGCCTACGGCCAGAGGCCGCCGCCGTCCGCGTCCACTCAGGTGTTCGGCTCGGGCTCCGCCGATGCCCCGGCCCCCGCTGTACCTCCGGGTGCGGGGCGGACGCAGGTCTTCGGGTCGGGCACGGCCGAGCCGGCGCGCACGCAGGTGTTCGGCTCGGGCGCGACCCCTCCGGCTCGCCCGGGCCCGTCGGCGGGAGCCAACCGGACGCAGGTCTTCGGGGCGGGCGCCGCGCCTGCGAACCGGACGCAGGTCTTTGGTGGTTCCCCGGCTCGCCCCCCCGCACCGCCCGAGCCCTCCCCGGCGATGCGGACGGCGGTGTTCGGTGGCGCAGCCGCGCAGCCCGGTCCCGAGGGACTGGACCTGCCGCCGATGCCCGAGGACCAGCTCCTCGCAGGTGGTGTGCCGTCGCTGGATCTCCCGGGCACTGGGCCCGAGCCGCTGCCCGTACCGGGGGTGGGGCCCTCGCGGCCCACGCGGCCGGACCCGGCCGAACGAGCGCTCGCCGCGCAGCTCCGCCGCCGCAACCGCCGGGCCATCTGGGGGCTCCTGGGGCTCCTGGTCCTCGGCGGAGTCGGGTACGGGGGGTGGAGCTGGTTCACCGGCCGGGCGGCCGTCCCTGCGTCGGTCCGCGCCGACCGGGACGCCGCCTTCGTGCGCCTCCGTCGCGACGACCCGCAGTCACGGGCGGCCGCGCTCAAGGTCCTCGACGCGCTGGTCGAGCGGTACCCCCACTGGGTGGGCGCCCGCGCCACGCAGGCGCTGGCCCAGACGCTGGAGCTCGATGATCAGCGTGCGCTGCTCCGCCGGGGGCTCGCGGACGCCGAGGCGCTGACCACGCAGCTCGCCCGGCTCGAGGCGGAGAGGACACCCGCGGACTGGAAGGCCCAGGCGGACGCGGCTCGAACGCGGCTCGAACAGCTCCGGAAGCAGACCGACCCGATGGTGGACGCGGTGAACGCGCTGGAGTCCAGGCTGAACGCCTCCCGCGATGCGCTCAACCGGCTGCCGCCCGGCACCGTGGACGACGAGCGATCCCGGCTGCGCGCCGATGCGGTGTTCGCCGGAGTGGCCGGCCGCGCCGAGCGCGCCATCTCCGACGCCGAGCGCTACCGGCAGCTCGGCGGGAAGGACGGATGGGCCGAGGTGGCGTATGCCGAGTACGTCCTGAGCGCGAAGAGCGCCCCCCCCGACAGCGTCGAGCAGGCGGTGAAGTCGATGAACGACCTCCTGGCCCGCGACTCGACGTTCATCCGCCCCTACGTGCTGGCCGGGCGCCTGCTCCTCAACCTGCGTCAGCGGGACGCGGCGCTGTCAAAGCTCGACGCCGCGGTGGCGCTGAACCCGAAGCACGTCCTGGCGCAGGCGCTCATCGACCAGGAGCGCGGCAAGTAATCGTCACAGCCGCCGTCCTCCGGGACGGGGCCGCCCGCCCTCTGCTCGCAGGGGAGGGTGTCGACGGTGGCGTTCTGGGCCGCGGAGGGCAGCCACGAAGTGGGAGCTGGCGCTGGTGGGCGCCCTGGTGGTTGGCTCGGGCCCGTCGCCGGAGCGGGCGCTGCCACGCCGGACGGAGGGAAACGCGTGCAGACGGTGCGTGCATCGGGCAGCTTCGAGGTGAAGATCGCTCCGGTGGCCGACGACGCCGGCACCGGGCTGGGGCGGATGTCGCTGGAGAAGGTGCTCCACGGCGAGCTCGAGGGGACCTCGCGCGGCGAGATGCTGACCGCGATGGGCGCCCGGAAGGGCTCCGGCGCCTACGTCGCGGTGGAGCGGGTGACGGGAACGCTGCTCGGCCGGCGCGGCAGCTTCGCCCTCGTCCACCGCGGGGTGATGGCGAACGGGAAGCAGGAGCTCTTGATCACCGTGGTGCCGGACTCCGGGACGGAGGCGCTGGAGGGGCTCGAGGGAACGTTCACCATCCGAATCGAACCCGCCGGCGAGCACTTCTACGTGCTCGAGGGGGCGCTCCCCGGATCCTGAGTCAGATGTCTCCGCCCTGCGGTTGCGGCGAGAGGACCGGGAGCGGCGAGCGGACTCCCTCGGGCGCAGGGGGGAGCACGGCGCCGAAGACGGCGAAGAGCTGGCCGGTGAGCACCGGCTTCCCCGTCCCGGAGGAGCCGCGCAGCCAGTCGTTGAGCACGCGGCCGGACCCGGGGTCGCTGCGCAGCGTGGGTCGCTCGAGGTTCATGCGGTAGCGCATCACGCCCCGGCTGACGCGGTGGATGATGGAGATGGTCCCGTCGGCGTCCACGCTCTCCACCAGCGCGATGTGGGTCAGGCCGTCGTCGAGCTTGCCGTCGTGGTCCCGGTCGTAGGTGTCGTGGAAGAAGACCAGATCGCCAGGGTCGGGGCGGCCGGTACGGAAGAGTCGTCCTCGCGCCGAGGTCCACCGCCACACCGCCGTGACACCGTTGTCGCCCGGGCGGGCGGACCCGGTGAGCGGCAATCCGACGCTGGCGTACACCCCGAGCACCAGGCCGCTGCAGTCGTCCGGGAAGCGCTGTCCAGGCCACTGGACCGCGGTCTGCCCGAGGAGCCGACGGGCGGACGCCACCACCCGCCACCGAGTCTCGACACTGGACGCCGGGTCACCCTGGACCGAGGGCTCCTGGCCGAGAGGGGTGGGCGGAACACCTGAGCGCGTGGTGGCGCACGCGGCGCACACGAGGACGGCACAGGCGGCGAGGAGACGGGGCACGGAGGCGCCACATCGTGACCTCGGCCGAACGGTCGTCAAGAAACCCCCCGCGGGGCGGTTGTTGGAGGGTGACGGCTCCCCGCGTAAAGTCGAGGGCTCGACCCCCATGTCCGAGAAGCCGCGCATCGTCGGGATCGACCTCGGGACCACCAACACCCTGGTGGCCTCGGTGCGCAACCGCATCCCCAAGGTGGTGCCGACCGACCGGGGCAATCTGGTGCTGCCGTCGGTGGTCGCGCTGAGCGACAAGGGCGACCTCCTGGTCGGCAAGATGGCCAAGGACCAGATGGTGGTCAATCCCAAGAACACCATCTACGGGACCAAGCGGCTCATCGGCCGGCAGTACGCGAGCCGGGTCGTCCAGGAGCTCAAGGAGTATTTCACCTACGAGATCCTCGAGGGCAGCAAGGGCGACGTGGCGGTGAACCTGGGCGGGACCACCTACTCGCTGGAGCAGATCGGCGCGTTCATCCTCGGCCACGCCAAGCGCATCTCGGAGCAGTTCCTCGGCGGCCCGTGCCCCGAGGCGGTCATCTCCGTGCCGGCCTATTACAACGACCTGCAGCGCGCGGCGGTGAAGGAGGCCGGGCGGCTGGCGGGGTTCGAGGTGAAGCGCATCGTCAACGAGCCCACCGCGGCGGCGCTGGCGTACGGCTTCAACCGGGGGCTGGATCAGAACGTCCTGGTCTACGACCTGGGCGGTGGCACGTTCGACGTCTCGGTGCTGCAGATCACCGGCAACGTGTTCGAGGTGCTGGCCACGGGCGGAGACACCTTCCTCGGCGGGGTGGACTTCGACAACCGGATCATCGACTACGTGCTGGAGACGTTCCAGCAGCAGACCCGGATAGACCTGAGCCAGAGCCCCATCGCCATGCAGCGGATCAAGAACGCTGCCGAGGCGGCGAAGATCGACCTGACGCTGATCCCCAACGTGGTGATCGAGCTGCCCTACATCGAGGAGCGGAAGGGCAAACCGCTGGACCTGCGCATCCCGCTGTCGCGCGAACAGCTGAACGCGCTGACCCGCGACCTGGTGGACCGGACCTTCGACCTCTGCGACCGGGTGCTGTTGGACAAGGGCATCGCCAAGCCGAGCATCGACGAGATCATCCTGGTGGGCGGGCAGTCGCGGATGCCGCTGGTCCAGCAGGAGATCGCCCGTCACTTCGGCAAGCCGCCGCGCAAGGGCGTGCACCCGGACGAGTCGGTGGCGCTGGGGGCGGCGCTGCTCGCCGAGTCGCTGGGGAACATCGACGCGGTCACCCTGCTCGACGCCTTGTCCATGCCGATCGGCTTCGCGATGGCCAACGGCCGTTTCCGGAAGATCATCGACAAGAACTCGGTGATTCCCCTCACCACCAGCTTCCGGCTGCCGGGGCCCAAGGAGGACAGCCCGGTCATCGAGCTGGACATCTTCCAGGGCGACTCGGAGTTCATCGTCGACAACGAGTACCTGGGCACGGTGAAGGTGCCGGCCTCGGCCGCGGGGCGGCGGATCGACTTCCGGCTGAACGAGGAGTGCCTGCTCGAGGTGGTGGTGGAGCTGAGCACCGGGCCGCGGCACGTGGCGCTGGCCACCCGGGACACGCCGGACACGCTGAAGCGGTTGCTCGCCGAGGAGAAGGCGGCGCGGGCGCGGCCAGTGGGTGCGACGGCGCAGACCGACAGCGGGCTCTTCCGGAGCATCCGCCGCATCCTCGGTCGCGACTGAGGTAGAGAGGGCCATGCCGGTCTTTCCCTCCCGCGGCTGGGCCGAAGCGGCCATGGCCATGGTGAACGCCGACCCGGAAAGCGTGGCCGCGGGTCGCGGCTGGACGGGCGACTTCGGGGTGGTGATCGAGGCCGAGCCGGGCAAGCTGGAGACGCACTTCGTGGCCTGGGTGCGTCCGCGCGCCGGGCGCATCGCCGAGCTGCGCGTGCTGGCGGACCCGGACGATCTGGACGAGTTCGAGCCGGCGTACCGGATCCGCGCGCCGTACTCGGTGTGGAAGGGCCTCCTGCTTGGCAGCGTGGACCCGGTGCAGGCGATTCTCCAGCGTCGGCTGCGGGTGGACGGGGACGTGCAGCCCATCCTCGAGCGGATGCGCTACAAGGACATCGTGGCCCGGGTGCTGTCGAGGCTGGAGACCCGGTTCGTCGACGAGTGAGGGACGGCATGGTCAAGCAAAGCCTGCGTGCGCAGGCGCTGGGGATGTCCCACAAGGCGTTCGAGCGGCTGATGGCCGACGAGCAGCGGGCCCAGTGGGTGGCCCAGGCGGTGGGGCGGGTGCAGCGCGGGAAGAAGGTGCTAGACCGGGGCCAGGAGGAGCTGATGCACGCGCTCCAGCTGGCGGCGAAGAGCGACTTCGGGAAGGTGGGAAAGCAGCTGTCGTCGCTGAAGCGGCGGACCCGCGAGCTGGAGGACCGCCTGGACCGGCTGCTGAAGTCCACGCCCTCAAGTGATTGACAGCCGAGGGCGGGGTCTGGCACGTATGCCCGCCTTGCAGTCCGGGCGTATAGCTCAGCGGTAGAGCACTGCCTTCACACGGCAGGGGTCGCAGGTTCAAACCCTGCTGCGCCCAAGGTTTCCCCCCACCTCAACTCATAGCCCCTCGTAGACTTCCCGAGGCTTGAGCGCCCAGTCGAGGGCGTAGTCGGCCACTTCCTCCCAGCCGGGCTGGCCGCAGATGTAGTGCGAGCGGCCGGCGAATTCCTTGAGCGCGGTGAGCGCCGTCGCCTTGTCCTGGCGCTTCACGTTCTCTCTCACCACCGAGGGCGGAATGACGTGGTCCTCGCTCCCGGAGATGAGCAGCAGCGGGGCCCGCGGCCCGGCGAAGTCGATCTTCGACACGGCGCGGGGATTGAAATTGGCCGTCGCCCCCTGCCACAGGACACGCCCCGGCCCGGGCACTGCGTAGCGGGCCCAGACCTTGGCCGACTCCTCCTCGCTGAGAGTGTTGCCAAAGCTGTAGTGGAACTCCTCCTTGGTGAGGGCCACCGCGCGATGCGCATTGGCGGGGTTCTTCAGCACCGGGAAGGCCGACTTGATCTCCGAGAGGGTGAGCGAGAGGACGCCCTTGGGTGCGGCCGAATCGATCCCCACTCCCGCGGCGCCGAAGCCACGATCGAGCAGGAGCTGGGTCACCAGGCCGCCGAAGGAGTGGCCCATGATGATGACTGGCCTTCCCAGGCCGTCGATGATCTTCTCGTAATGCTCGACGACCTCTTCGAGCCCGACGTTCACCATCGGCGATGGGTCACGGCGGAGGGCGTCGATGTCGCCGTCCAGGCCGGGCCAGCTGCGGGCCACGACGTCGAAGCCCCGCTTCCGGTAACGCTCCACCCAGTGCTCCCAGCTGAGCGCGGTCAGCCAGAGGCCGTGGATGAGAACGATGCTGGTGGGAGTGTCCTTCGAGGGATTCGCCATGGGGTCCTTCCTTCCCGGGGGATCTCATTCCTCCGGCGCCAGAACCGTGAAGCTCCCGTCGGGTCCCGGGAAGTACATGCGTTCCGGCTCCCCGATGCGCGGCACGATGTCGTGTGCGAGCACGGTGCCAGAACCGTCGAGCGCGACCTCGTGGGCGACCACGACGCCACTCCCCGTGGGGTTCGGGTATGGCTTGACAGTGACCCGCTTGCTTCCCATCCGCTTCGGTCCCGTTTTTTGGGGCATCGTCAACTCTCCCGCAGATACTTCGGCGCGGCTGAAACGGTCTGCTGGCCCGTCGAAGCCGCCCGCCTTCAGGTACCGGATGGCCGTTTGTCACGTCCCCCCGGCTTTCGCCAGTCCGCCAGCCGTTCCGTGTCGCGCCGAGGGCAGCCCACGGTTTCCGGGTGGCGTCCGGACTTTCGACACCCCCGTGACGGGAGTGTCTGAGCGTCGGCAACGTTCCTGCTCGAGGCCCACGCTCGTCCTCTCTCGACCGTGACGGCATGTTAGTTGCTTCGCTTTGTCGGTGCGCGTTCCGCCATTCCGGCTCGGGCGGACGCCCGTGCTGCACGAGGGCCATGCTGGCGCGACGCCAAATCGTCCGCGGAGGAAACGTGACCATGCGCTCCACCACGTCCTTGCCACTCACTGTCATCGCGGCGTTGCTCGCCGCCGCTGCCGGATGCGCGCACGCCGGAGGGGAGCCGAGCGGGGCCGCGGCAGCTCCGTCCACCGACAGTGCAACCCCGCCCGTGCCTCCGCCGAGCAGAGTTCCCGAGGCTCCCTCGGCGGCTCCATCACCCCCGCCGGAGCACGATGACGCTGCTTCGACGCCGGCCGTGGTCGGGGCGACGGAGTCATCGGAACAGGGGCAGTGGGTCTACACCGATCAGTACGGCTGGATCTGGATGCCTTACGCCGAGTCGTTCGTCTACCTGCCGAGCACCGGCGCCGTGCCGCAGATGTACGTCTACTACCCGGCGGTGGGTTGGACCTGGGTGGTGGCGCCATGGATCTGGGGGCTCGGGCCCGGTCCATACTTCGGGGTCGTGGGCCCCGCCCGTTTCGTCTGGTGGGGCCGGGGCTACGGCCACTGGTACGGCTTCTCCGGGGAGTACGCGCACTGGGCCGGGCGCGGCTACTGGTCCGGAGGGCGCTGGTATGGACACCGCGATGTCTACGGGGTGCCTCACCGCGACGGAGCCTGGGTCGGGCACGAGGGCCATGGAGAGGGCCGCCGCCACTGAGACGGCGTGAACACCGGCGAGTGGGAGTCCCAGCCTGCGGCTGGCGCGGGTCTAGGGCTGGAGGAAGGCGAGCGGCAGCGAGTCGGTGATCAGCAGCTCGTAGGGCGCGAGCGCAGCGAACACGTCGGCCGTGCCGTCGCAGGTGTCGTGGAACCTGAACAGGACCCAGCCGCCGCCCGAGGTTCCGGCGCGCTGGACGGCGGCCACGCCCGAGCTGGGGTTCTTGCGGCATCCGGCCTCGAAGACCGCGTTGCCCACCGCCACCTGGGTGAGACCGCCCTGGGGCGCGGGATCGACCGCCGCGAGCAGTGCCTGGTCCCCGCCCGAGATGCGGAGGGTGTCGTCGGACGGGTCGTCGGTCCCCGCCGTGTCGACGTCGACCACCCAGGCGACCTGCTTGACGCCGGCGCTGGTGGCCGTTCCGGTCCCCACCATGATGTCCTCCTCGCCGTAGGCGATGACCAGGTGGGTGGCATCCGGCGGCACGACCGTCATCGTGGCCATTCCCACGACCACCATCGGCCGACCGCCATAGGACATCCCGGTGAAGTCCATCACGAAGGTCGCCTGCTGGGGCGTCCAGCTCCCGGTGACCACCACCGTCCCGCGCTCGTCGGGGCCGAGCATCGGCGGGCAGCCCGGACCGACGCTGACCTCGACGCGGACGTTGGTTCCGGAGCCGGTGGGGGTGACCACCCGGGCGCACGGGGACGAGCGACCGTCGAGCGCCGCCATCGCCACTGCAGCAAAGTACGACGCCGGCACCGCCGCGCCGAGCGTGGTCTCGAGCGGCCGGACGATTTCGGCCGGATCGGGTTTCACACAGCCCACGACCGGGATCAGGAGCGCGATCACCCAGCCGGACCGGAGCGTGGCGGAAGCGCGGTTCATCGTCGCCGCAACGCTACTGCGGCCCGGGAGCCTGGCGCCTCGACGGGCCCGGTGCCGCCTGCGCGGTCGCGGTCTGCGCGTTCCTCGCCGAAGGCACCTCGTCCAGCCGCGCGCCCCGGGGGCTCAGCGTGGCGCTCCAGCTGAGCGTGATGCGCCCGGTCAGGTCGGTCACTGTCGCGCCGTAGTGCCGCTCGCCGCTGGAGTAGGTGCGCAGGTAGAGGAAGTCGTTCCGGCCGCGGAGCTGGTCCTCGCTGTAGTCCGGGGACGAGCGCCCGTAGCTCACGAGGTTCGGACCCGCGTCGTGCTTGCTCCTCCGCAGCACCAGCGAGGCGAACGGCTTGCCCGACGGCTCGTCGGGCTCGAGCGAGAAGCGCGCCCTCTGCCGATCGTAGACGATGAAGCAAAACTTCCCCGGGTACCGCGTCCGCGGCGGGGCGGTCATCTCCGAGTTGCCCATCGGATCGTTGTCCCGCACTTCCACCCAGACGCGGTGACACACGGTGCCCTGTCCCCACGCGGTGGTCCCCTGGAGCAGGGTCGCCAGCAACAGCAGCCACCCGATTTGACCCACCCGATCCGGTCTTGAACCCATCGAAATCCCTCGCCTCACTCCCTTCGGCGCAGAGGGGTTCTGCAAGAAGCAGGCAGCAGAGAAGAACACCCCCGCTGGACGACGCGGGGGCGCTGGCGTCCGGCAGGAGGAGGGCGTTACGGTCGGCCCTCGTGCCGCGTCCATCGGCCAGCGCCTGGAGCACTCCGGTCACCCCCCGGGTGGCGGTGCTCCGCTGTTGTTGTCGTTGAGCTGCTGACGGGCCGGGGGCGTTCCCCCTGTGCTGCTCTCGGCTCCGCGCTGTCGCCCCCGCCCCCTCGCCGTTAGAGGACCTGCCCGATGGATCACTCCGCACGCGTCTACGACGACATCACCCAGATGCTCCCCGACGAGGAGAACCCCTCTCCGATCGTCCGGCTCAACCGCCTGGTGCCCGCGGGCTCGCAGCTCTGGGCCAAGCTCGAATGGATGAACCCCTTCGGTTCGGTGAAGGACCGGGCCGCCTGGTCGATGATCCGGGACCTCGAGAGGCGCGGGGAGCTGGGACCGGGCAAGCCAGGCCGAGGCATCGTCGAGCCCACCAGCGGGAACACCGGTCTCAGCCTGACCGCGCTCGCCGGGATCCGCGGCTACCGCATGCTGGCGGTGGTGCCCTCCAAGATCCCCGAGGAGAAGAAGGTCCTCCTGCAGGTCTTCGGGGCGAAGGTCGAGGTCGTGCCCGACGCGCTCTGCCCCCTGCCCGGGAGCGAGGACGGCACCATTGGGCTGGCCAAGACGCACGCCAAGGCCTCGGCCGACCGCTACGTGATGCCCAACCAGTACGCCAACCAGCAGAACGTCGAGGCGCACGTCCGCACCACCGGCCCGGAGATCTGGCGGCAGACGGAGGGCAAGGTGACCCACGTGTTCACCTCGCTCGGCACCTGCGGCACCGTGATGGGCCTCAGCAAGTTCCTCAAGTCGAAGAACCCGGCGGTGAAGGTGGTCGCCGTGCAGCCCAGCCCTGGCCATGACGTGCCCGGCATCCGCAACGTCTCCGAGCTCGACGTCTCGCAGCTCTACGACCCGAAGCTGGTCGACGAGACCCTGGAGATCGACTTCGAGCTCGCCTACACCGTGGCCGCCGAGCTGGCCCGCCACGAGGGCCTGCGCGCCGGCCCCAGCTCCGGGCTCATCTTCGAGGGCGCCCGGCGGACCGCCCTGAAGGGCCCCGTCCCCTGTGGGGTGATGATCTTCTGCGACGACGTCTTCAAGTACGCATCGAACATGCTCAAGCACGTGCCGGGCCTGAAAGCCGAGCCGTGAAGGAGATCTCCACGATGACCGGCCGACCGCAATCCGGATCTGCACCCGTGTCCGGGGCGGCGATCTGCTGTTGCGGCCACGGCCGGAGCTGACACCCACCCATCTCACGAAAGAAAGAAGGAGCACCGCCATGGCCGACTACGCACACCCCGAGGTCCTCGTCACCACCGACTGGCTGAGGCAGAACCTCAAGACCCCCAACGTCCGCATCGTCGAGGTGGACGTGGACCCGAAGCTCTACGCCGCGGGCCACGTCCCCGGGGCGGTGGGCTGGGACTGGACCACCCAGCTCAACGATCAGGTGAAGCGCGACATCATCTCCAAGGAAGATTTCGAGAAGCTCAACTCGGAGGCCGGCATCAAGAACTCCGACACCGTGGTCATCTACGGCGACGCGAGCAACTGGTTCGCCGCCTATGGCTTCTGGCTCTACAAGATCTATGGGCACAAGGACGTCCGGCTCCTCAACGGCGGCCGGGCCAAGTGGCTCAACGAGGAGGGCGCGCCCCTCACCACCGAGGTGCCGAAGTTTCCGCTGAGCCAGTACAAGGTGGCCTCGGTCGACAACTCGCTGCGCGCCAAGGTCTCCGAGGTGTTCGCCGCCAGCGAGAAGCGCGCACCGCTGGTCGACGTGCGAAGCCCCGACGAGTTCACCGGGAAGGTCATCGCCCCGCCAGGCATGACCGAGACCGCGCAGCGGGGTGGTCACGTCCCCGGCGCCACCAGCATCCCCTGGAGCACCGCGGTCACCAACGAGAACACCTTCAAGAGCGCCGACGAGCTCCGGGCCATCTACCTGGACCAGAAGCGGCTCGATCCGAAGAAGCCGACCATCGCCTACTGCCGCATCGGCGAGCGGAGCAGCCACACCTGGTTCGTCCTCAAGTACCTGCTTGGCTTCAAGGACGTGAAGAACTACGACGGCAGCTGGACCGAGTACGGTAACCTCATCGGCGCGCCCATCGAGAAGGGCGGCTGAGCTGGCTGCTGGCGGAAGGCCCCGGGTCGCCCATTCGAGTCGACCCGGGGTCGCCCCGGAGCCTCAGCTGCGCGCGAGCTGCCGTCGCGCCTGCGGCCGGATGAATCCGTAGATGCCGTTGAGCTGGTTGTAGTCCGCCGCCTCGCGGAAGGCCTCCGCGGCCTTGCCGGCATCTCCCTTGCCCTGCCAGGCCAGGCCGGTCAGGTAGGAGACGCGGGGGTTCTGTCCGCCGGCCTTGCCCAGCTCGGCCAGCGCGCCGTCCCAGTCCTTGGCCTGGACGGCGATCATCCCCGCCAGCTCGTGCGATTGCCGCACCTCGAAGGGGACCTTCTTGGCCTCCACCGCTGCCGAGTACTTCGCCGCCGACGCCCGGGCCCCGGGTAGGTCTCCCTTGAGCAGCGCCACCCGGGCCATGTCGAAGAGGTGGTTGCGGTGCGCGGCGTCCTTCACCGCGTCCGACGCCTTGGAGCGATCCACCAGCTTCACGCTCTCCTCGAACCTCTGGGCCGCCTCGGTGGGCTTCCCCGCGCGGAGTGACAGATTTCCGATGAAGTTCACGTCCTGGGACGCGGAGACCACGTCGCCGGCGGCGTCGGCGACCTTCTTCTCCTCCTCGAGGCTCCGGATGGCGTCGGCCCACTGCTCCTCGTGCATGTACGTCTCGGCGGTCCAGAACCACCCCTGACGCTTCTCGCCGTCGGTCCGCGCCTTGGCGAGCATCTGCTTCAGCGTGGCCCGCGCCTCGTCGCCCTTGCCGAGGAAGATCTGGTCGTTGGCGATGCCCACGTAGGCGCTGAGGAACAGCGGGTCCACCTGCAGCGCCTTCCGGTAGCGGCCGATGGATTCGTCGAACCGGCCCATCCGCATCAGGAGCTCGGCGTAGGAGTCGAGCGGGTTGGGATCGTCCGGGAGCAGCTCGGCGTACTTCTGGAACGTCTTCTCCGCCTCGGCGAGCTTCCCCTGGAAGCGGTAGGCGTAGCCGAGCTGGTTGTAGGGGAGGGTGAACTTCGGCTCGAGCTCCACGGCGCGGGAGAGCTCCTGGATCGCCGCGTCCCAGTCCTGTCGGCCGAAGGCGACGATGCCGATCTGGTTGTGGATTCGCGCGTCCGAGGGGAACTGCTTCGCCAGCTCGGCGAGCAGCGCATCCTGGTGCTCCGGACGCGACTTGGCGCCCGCCTCGGCGGCGCGGATGAACTTCTGCTCGGCCTCGGTGGCGTGGCCGGCGCTGGCCAGGGCCTTCTCCAGCCCGGCGAAGAACTCCTTGGCCGTTCCGGCGGTCTGCGCCCACTGCAGCCACCCCAGCGCGAACTGGGGGTCCTTCTTCACCGCCTGGTCGGTGCGGAGGTGGGCCTCGGTGCCCTTGAGACGCTCCCCGAGGTCACGTCCCTCGAGGTACAGCCTGCGCGCCTCCGGCGAGGAGGTGGTGATGGGGAGGGTGGCCGGATCGGCCGCGAGGGCCAGTGCCGGCAGGAGCAGCAGCGGGGGAAGCAGACGTCGCATCGGGCTCTCCCGCGGCCAGTGTGGGCCGCGACGGCGGGGATGCGCCGTTGTACGCCGCGTCCGCGGACGCGCGGCGGAGCGCCGCTGCATCCTCCGGACCGTTCGCTGGACTGGTCGATCGCGCCGCGCTGCTGGCTGCAGACGCCACGCCGCTCGCCACGCTCGGGCTGCTCGCCGCCCGACCGTCGGTGTGCCCGCAGGCTCAGGAGCGCCGACGGGTGAACGCCAGGGTCGTCATCACCAGCGCGAGGAGCGCGAGCGGGGCGCCACCGGCCGTGCTGCAGCTTCCCTCGATGTTCGACGGACCGTCGCCTCCGGACGCCGGACCCTGGCCGGCGTCGGGCGCGCCGCTGCCCCCATCGGGCGCAGGAACCGGTCCCCCGTCGGTCCCGCCGTCGGCCGCGGCGCCGGCCACCGGGATCACCAGCATCCCGATGCTCCGGGCGGGGAGGGAGACGGACGCGGTGGCGCCGCCGAGCGTGACGTCCGGCTGGCGAGTGAGGGTGGCGTTGGAGCTGGTCCGCCACCACTGCGCGGCGCCCGACGGAGTCGCGCCAGCCAGCTGGACCGAGACCGTCTGGGACGCGGACTGCTCGTTGGTGAGGACGACGGTCACCTTCCCCGGCGCCGTGGCCGCGAACGCCGCCGCGCCGGTGCCCGAAGTGACGGTGGCGCGGACGCCGGTGTCCCCGAACGTGCTTCCTGCGCCGTCGTAGTTCCGGAACAGCCGGAACGCGGCGAACGCGGTGTCCGCGGCGCCGGGCCCGCCCCAGGCGGTCGCCGCGTCCAGCCGCTCCCGGCCGAAGATGCCCAGCAGCTCCGCGTACACCACCGGGCCCATCGGTCCGTTCAGGTCCGAGAACCAGGCGTACTCGCTCACCGAGATGCGCGTTCCCGGGTAGTTCTGGGCCACCCAGTCCCGCATGCGCGGGAGGAGTCGGACGATGCCGCCCGAGATGCCGGCGCCGCCGATCCACGACGGGTCGACGTAGGTCGGGTCCCAGAGCGATCTGAGGTTCTCCGGGGCCGAGCCGCCCTGGGGGTAGTAGTGGAGGTCGAGCCAGTGGAGGACGCGCTTCCCGCTCGACGTCTCCTGGACCTTCGCCTGCTGGAGGTACCAGGCCACGAGCTCGGTCCCGCCGTGCGCCGCCCGGTCGGCCGAGATCGCCGAGCAGCCGCCGGCCGCGGTGTCAGCCGCCGAGCAGAAGTAGTTCGGCCAGCCCCACTCGGCGGGGCCGCTGATCTGCGCCGTCGGGTCGGCGTCGAGCAGGGCCAGGGCGGTGTCGCGCGACTTGCTCCACAGCTCGTCGTACGTCGTGGCGGCCGGATGCACGTCGTAGTGGGTGCTGTTCCAGAGCGCAGGCTCGTTGTCGAGCTGGTAGATGCGCTTTCCGTTCGAGGCACCGAACCGGGTGACGAGGTAGGCGGCCCAGGCGCGCGCGTCGCTCGAACCGAACGTGGAGCTGATCGCCGCCCCGTCGCACTGGACCCGCGCTCCTTGCCAGAGCCCGTTGCCGCAGTTGGTGTCATAGGGGTCGAAGGAGTCCTGTGAGGCGACCAGCGTCTTGGGGCAGCCGCAGTCGAAGGGGTGGGCGTACTTGGCCGACGCGGCGACGTGGCCCATCACCGGCACGGTGAACAGGGCGGAGATGCCGGCGCTGCGGGCCGCGGCGAGGAACGCGTTGGCGCCGCTGTTGGTCTTCGGGTCGCTGGGCTGCGGGTTGCAGTACCCGCCCGCGCTGCTCCAGCAGCCCGGGACGTTCTCGAAGTAGTAGTCCGCGCCGGTGTTGGCGGTGTCGATCTGCCAGTTGTACCGGGTGGTGGTGTTGCCCCCCCACCGGATGAGCGCCAGGTTGCCCGCCGTCACGTCGCCATTGGGCGCGAAGTTGATCCCGTAGATCAGCGGAGAGATGGGGTGCACGTCCGCAGCCGCGTCCACCGACACGGTGACCTGGCCCAGCGCGAGGGCAGGGCAGAGCGCGAGCAGGGCGACCGGGTGCACGTCCGAGATCCAAGCGTCGGGCGATGCGTGGCGGCAATGGACGGCGGGAGGGGCGGGAGTATGCGGTTGTGGTCGCCGCGTCGCTGTTGCACAGCGGATGCAGCGCTGCGGCCAGGGGGTGTTCGCCTCGGGGCAGCCAGGCCCAGCCGGGCACGCCGGGCCCCCCCCGGGACGCTGGACCCCGCTCCCGGGGGGGGGCAGGGCCAGCCTCAGCGCTTGACGATCTTCCCGTCCTTCATGACGAAGGACACTCGCCGCAGCACGCTGGCGTCCGCCAGCGGGTCTCCGGGCACCGCCACCAGGTCGGCGGCCATCCCGGCCCGGATCGCCCCGCGCTGTCCGTCCACGCCCAGCAGCTTCGCCGCGCTGGTGGTCATGGTGCGGAGGATCTCCGCGGGGGCGAAGCCCGCCTCCTGGAAGCTCTCGATGCCGGCGATGGACAGCGTCCCGCGGGTCTCGCCCGGGGCGGGGAAGACGATGTCCGTCCCGAAGGCGATGGGTACTCCCACGGCCCGCGCGCGCTTCAGCCGCTCGACCACCTTCTGGTGGTAGTCGGCCATTCCCATTGCCTCGGCCGCCGACCGCGTGAAGTCCGTGCCCACCAGGTAGACGTTCTTCTTCTTCATCAGCTGCAGCGCCTCGGTGGACGCGGTGTAGGCGTGCTCGATGGACGCCACCCCGGCCTCGGCCGCGTTCCGCACCCCCGCCTCGGTCGCGGCGTGGGCGGCCACCTTGAGTCCCGCGCGGGCCGCCTCGGCGATCAGCACCTTCACGTCCTCGACCGAGTAGAGGTATGGCTGGTCGTCGACGACGATCTTGATGACCTTCGCCCCGAACAGCGTGTTCTTGCGCACTGCCTCGCGCATCTGGTCGGGCGTGTCGGCGTAGAGGTACTCGGGCTCGCCCAGGTCGGGGCGCTCCGGCTGCAGGCCGTGGAACTGGCCTCCGAGCGGAGTGATGATCCGCCCGGCGTTGATGATGGTCGGGCCGGGGATCATCCCCTCCTCGATCGCCCTGCGCAGCTCGGTGTCCGCGTAGTTGCCGGCGTTGCCCACGTCACGCACGGTGGTGAAGCCGGACTGGAGCATGTCGCGGGCGTTCATCGCGCCGATGAGCGCGCGCCGGGCGTTGGTCTCGAGCACCGTCGAGGCCAGCAGCCGCTGCAGCAGCTCGTTCAGCCCCCTCCCGCCCTGGGTCACCGTGCTCAGGCACAGATGGGTGTGGGCGTCCATGAGGCCGGGCAGCACCGCCCGGTCCGAGAGGTCCACCACCTGCGCCCCCGGCGGAGCAGCTACGCTCGCACCCACCGCGCGGATGATCCCTCCCTCGATCAGGATCTGCTGGCCCGTCGTCGCGGTGCCGGTGGCGGGGTCGACCAGCCGCCCGGCGCGGATCAGCACCGGCTCGGCGCGGGCGGCGAGGCTCAGGGCCAGGAGCAGCAGGACGGGACGGCGGTGGGTGTGGCGCTTCATCGTCGGGGGGGACCTCCAGCGAGGGAGCGGTCCGTTGTATCCGACGCCTGTGGAAGGGCGTGGTGCTTTCTCGACCCCCCGGGCAGACCTGCGCGCCGCCACGACCGCGGAGGACATGGCCCTCCGTTGCACGCACAGGCGCGAGGCCCCGTACGCTTGCCGGCGATCATGAGGTCCCGACCCGGTCGTCTGTTCGTTCTTCTTGCCGCGCTGGCAGCGGTGGCACTGTCCGGCTGCTCCGAAGCCTCGGGGCAGACCCAGGGCGCCGAGCCGTGTTCCAAGACGAAGTACGACGCCATGTACTTCGCCGTCGACCCCTCGGGGATGGTGGTGAAGTTCCCGCAGGAGGAGCTCGAAGGCCACCAGCGCCGCGGCTTCAAGCCCGCGACCCAGGAGCAGGCCAGGTCGCTGGTCCGCCGGGAGTGCCCGGCCGGCTTCCGCTGAGCCCAGGGCTCCGGCGCAACCCTGCCGACGCGTCAGATCGGGACGAGCCGCCGCGCATCGAGAAGCACGACATCCTCGCCGCAAAGACCTGACCTGGCCGGGGTGCCGATGGGAGCGGTCGCCCGCTTCTTGACGGTGGCGCCCCGGTGCGCCCAGATCGCGCGCCGGGGAGAGCACCTCGTGGAGGACCGTCCGGTGCGTGCTTCCATCTGCATCCCGATCGCCTCGTTCGCGCTCGGCGGCTGCCTCGGCGCCGCCGGGTGGGACCCGCGCGAGCCGCTCGTCGCCGAGACGCCCGTCGCCCCGTCGGGTCACACCTCCATCATGGCCACCCGGCGGGCGGGGGCCGCGCGGTGGTCGGCGGACGATCTGGAGGACCTCGGCGGTGCGCTCATCCCCGAGGCGACGGTCTACGCCATCTGGTGGGGTGAGGCGTCCCGGTTCCCCGCCGACGCCATGTCCGGGATGGACACCTTCCTCTCGGGCCTGGACGGCTCGCGCTACCTGGCGGTCGTGGACCAGTACGTGCGGCAGCCGGCGCGGGCGATCTTCGCCGGGCACCTGATGGAGACCTCTCCGTCTCCGACGCACTCGCCCTCGAGCGAGGAGATCGTGGCCAAGGTGTGTCAGGTGCTGGCCGACGCCCGCCAGACACCGAGCCCCACCGCGCTCTACCTGGTGTTCACCGATGGCTTCCCCGAGCCGGCGGACTTCTGCGCCTGGCACGACGGTGGGCGCTGTCCGGACGGGAAGCGGATCCACGTCGCCTATCTGCCGAACATGGCCAACGCGCCCCAGTGCGACCCGGGCGACCTCTTCCATTGCAACTCCCTCAGCGAGCCCACCCGCGCCCTGGCCAACGTGACCGCGCACGAGACAATCGAGATGCTCACCGACCCGGATGGGACCGGCTGGCTGGATCGCTCGGGGGACGAGATCGCCGACAAGTGCAACTTCCGGTTCGGCAGCTGCGTCGCGCTGGGCAGCACCCGCTGGCAGCTGCAGAAGCAGTGGTCCAACGCCGACCGCGGCTGTGTCCAGGAGAAGGCGTCCGCGTCGCAGGGGGTGGCGGTCGCCCGCTAGAGCCCCGCCACGGGGAGCATGTTGCACCTTGGTCCCATTCCCTTCGAGCCGCGGGGGCCGGGCGTTCCTGGCAGAGTGCGCGCATGACAGCCCGGCGGTTCCTGCTCGTCGCCGCGATGGCCTGCTCGTGCGCGGGCTCCTCCAAGGAGCAGGCCCCACAGCCGGCCCAGCCACCGGCTCCTCCGCCCCAGCAGCCCGCCGCTCAGGCCGTGCCGGCGGCCGCACCCACGGCGCCCGCCGCTCAGGCCGTGCCGGCGATCGCACCCACGGCGCCTGCTGCCCAGGCCGAACCGCCCGCCTCGACCGAGGGTGGCTTCGCGCCGGAGGCGCTCGAGGCCATCGTCTCGCCCATCGCGCTGTTCCCGGATCCGCTGCTCGGACAGATGTTCGAGGCGTCGCTCCGGCCACAGGAGGTCGCCGAGGCCTCCGAGTTCCTCAAGGCGCACCCCAGCCTCTCGGGCAAGGATCTGGACGCGGCGCTCAAGGACCGGCCGTGGGACGGAAGCGTGAAGGCGCTGGCCGCGCTGCCCGATGTCCTCAAGATGCTGAGCGAGCACCAGGACTGGGCCCGCGACCTCGCAACGGCGTACCGGACCCAGCGCGACTCGGTGCTCTTCGCCGTGCAGCAGATGCGTGCGCGGGCCCTGGAGGCCGGGAATCTCAAGTCCTCGTCGCAGCAGACGGTGAAGGTGGAGAAGGGCGGGACGGCGAGCGACGGCACCGCGACCAGCGTCATCTACATCGTGCCGGCGCAGCCCGAGGTAGTGTACGTGCCGGTCTACAGCCCGACGGTCGTCTACGGCACGTGGGCGTACCCCATGTACCCGCCGCCGCCGGTCTATCCCCCGGGCTACGTCGCCGGTGGCGCGGCGATCAGCTTCACCATCGGCTTCGCCATTGGCTCGAGCTACTGGCGCTACCCGCCCTATCCGCCGTACCCGCCGCGTCCTCCGTATCCGCCGCGTCCGCCGCCGCCCGGAGGCTGGGGCCGTCCACCGCCGGGTGCCGGCGGGCCCGGTGGTCCGGGCGGTCCCGGAGGCCGGCCAGGAGGCCCGAGCACGCTTCCCTCGGGTCCCGGAGGGGGTGCTGGAGCACCACGTCCCTCCACGGGGATGCCGAGCACGGTCCCCTCCGGTCCGGGAGGCGGTGGGGGAGCACCACGCCCCTCCACGGGGATGCCGAGCACGGCCCCCTCCGGTCCCGGAGGCGGCGGGGGAGCACCACGCCCCTCGACGGGAATGCCCTCGCCACCGCCGGGAGGCGGATACAGCGGCGGTGGGGACCGAGGCTGGGGCGCTCCTTCGGCCAAGCCCGCACCGTCCGGGCCTGCGTGGGGCGGTGGGATGAACAGCGGCGCACAGACCCGAGCGGCGAGCAACCGGGGCGCGTCGAGCGCCGGAGGCGGCGGTGGACGCGGTGGCGGACGGAGACGCTGAGCGATCATGACCCTTCGACGCGCGACACTCTGCATCGCCGCTCTCTTCTCGCTCCCGGTCCTCGCGGCCGGCGCGAGGGCCTACCCGGATCCGGCGGCTGCGACCGAAGCGCTGGTCGCCGCCGCCCGCTCGGGCGAGGTGCAGGCCGTGGTCGGGGTCCTGGGCGACCGGTCGAAGTCGTTCCTCGTCTCGGGTGACGCCGTCGCCGACCGCGCGGCGCTCCAGGAGTTCGTCATCCTCTTCGATCGCAGCCACGCCCTCTCTGCCCCGGACGAGCGGATCCGGACGCTGCTGGTGGGCGAGGACAGCTGGCCCTTCCCCATCCCGCTGGTGCAGGGGCCGGCGGGCTGGACGTTCGATGCCAAGGCGGGCGAGGTGGAGCTTCTCGCGCGCCGGGTCGGGCAGAACGAGCTCGACGCGATCCAGGTCTGCCTCGGCTACGTGAACGCGCAGCAGGACTACCTGGCGCGGAATCCCGAGGGGGCGAGCGCGCCGCACTACGCGGACCGGCTGATGAGCTCACCCGGAAAGCGCGACGGGCTCTACTGGAAGACGTCCGGCGGCGAGCCGGAGAGCCCGATGGGGCCGGCGGTGGGCGGAGCCATCCGCGAGGGCTACGCGCCGAAGGAGGGCCAGCGCACGCCGTACCGCGGCTACCTCTACCGGATCCTCACCGCGCAGGGCCCGAGCGCCGAGGGCGGCGCGATGGACTACCGCGAGGGCGGGAAGCTCACCCGCGGTTTTGGCCTGGTCGCGTACCCGGCGTCCTACGGCAAGTCGGGGGTGATGACCTTCGTCGTGAACCAGGCCGGGGTCGTCTACGAGAAGAACCTCGGTCCGAAGACTGCGAAGACGGCTGCCGGATTGAAGCGCTTCGATCCCGACAGGAGCTGGACGCGCGTCGAGCCCTAGGCCGACCTCTCGGGCGGCGGGGATGACGGCGAGCCGCATCGGCGAACGGGTGACGTGAGGCAGGGAGGAAGGTCATGACCGGACGAATCAGGCGAGCGTCTCCGCGCCCTCCGATACCCCAGCTCTCGCGGCCGTCCCTGGCGCGGAGCCGGCCGCTGGCCGGGGCCTTGCGAGCGCGGCGGACGGTCCGCGAGATCTCCGCCCGTCCGCTCGCACCCTCGCTCCTCGCCGACCTGCTCTGGGCGGCGTGGGGCGTGAACCGTCGTCACGGGCCGTTCGGGATGCCCGGGAGGACGGCGGCCTCGGCGAGCAACTCGCAGGAGATCGACCTGTACGTGCTGAGGGCCGAGGGCGCCTTCCTCTACGACGCCCATCGCCACCGGCTCGTGCCGGTCGTCAGTCGCGACCTGCGGCACCTGGCACTCAACCCCGGGCAGGGTCTGCTGGGCGCCACGGCTCCGGTGCGTCTGGTCTTCGTGGTCGACCTCGACCGTCTGGAGCACACCTCGGGATTCGAGGAGCCCGGTCTCCACGACCCCGCGGTCCAGCGCTCGTACTACTTCGTGGACACCGGGATGATCGCAGCCAACGTCTACCTGTTCGCGGCCGCGACCGGCCTGGCCGCCTGGTTCCACAACTGTCAGCGGAGCGCGCTCGCCCGTGCGCTGGGGCTCGGGAGGAGGCAGCGGGTGCTCTTCGCGCAGACGGTCGGTCATGCGCGTCGGTCCTCGGGGACGACGGCGAGCTCACGGTCCGGCGTTGAGCTCCGGGCCGGCCCTCGAGGGCGGGCGAGCGCGTCTTCCCTCGCGAGCGCCGGCGCGCAGACCGTGAAGCCTTTCCGGGGGCGCTAGTCTCTCAGCCGGCGAGCGCCCGCGGGAACAGGATGTTGTTCTCCAGATGCACGTGCTCCACGAGGTCCACCTCCAGGTCGCGCAGCACGCCGGGCACGTTCTGGTGGACGTTGATCAGCCGCCAGGTGTCCGGCGTCCGAGGTCCACCTGGGGAAAGTTCACCGACCCGAGCGTCATGCTGGCATGGGCGCAGCGGGAGAGGCTGGCCGAGACCTCGCGACCGATCGCCTCCTCATCGTCCGCGGCAAGGGGGGCCGCTCTTGCACCGGCTCTCACCAGCATCTCCGCCCGGACGGTCGCCTGAGAGGCGCGGAGGTCGCGGGCGGAGTTCCAGTCGACGGCTACTGCTCGGTGCAGCCGCCGCCGGTCGGGCAGGAACCGACCCCCGGGACGAGCGCGTTGAAGGTTTGCTTGCAGCCGCCGATGGCGGTGAAGACGTTGAAGTTCGCCGAGTCGGCGAGGTTCGGATCGTTCGGCGTGCCTGCCTCCCACGTCGCGTCGATGCCATGGCCGGCGCTGAACTGGATGATGCTGCTCACGATCATGCTACCCGACGGGGTGAAGTCCGGGCCGCCGACGATCAGGGCTGCGTTGTCAGCCGAGCCGGATGGCCGGCAGTTGTTAGAGACCACCCCGCTGAAGCCGCCGGCGTACTCGATGATGTTGAACGCCATCTGAGAGCCGGGCGCGGTAGGCAGCTGGACCCCTGCCCAGTCTCCCGCAGCCGGAACCGCCGCCGCCGAGGTGAAGCGGATGGGGGACGTCGCAGTGCCCAGCGCGATCAGACGGCCGACGGCGTTGCCGGAGGTGTTTCCCCTCCCGCCGAACATCATCCGGAGATTGGCACCCGGCTTGAAGCGCAGCTCGGCACCGGGCAGGACGGTGAGCGTCACTCCGAGCGGGGTGATGACGCTCCCTGTCTGCACGACGTTGACCGAGGCCTCGAGGTACAGCGGGATGTTCCCGTTGATCGTCGTGTCGGCGATGACGTTCGGGCGCGAGGGGTTGATCCACGCCTCGTGAAAGTGGGTTGCCTGGGCCGGGTCGTCCTGCACCGTCATCTGGGGGATGCTCCCCGCGGCCATGATGAAGAGCGAGAGCGGGTAGTCCTGCGCCCCCCCGATCCCGAGCCAGGTCGAGCCCGCGGTGAAGGCGGCCATCCCATCCAGGTAGACTCCGCCCCCGCGGGGGTGATCGATTGCCACGTGGTCGACCGTGAGGAGTGGCAGCGGCCCAGGTGCGTTCAGGCCCGGCCCTTCCATCACGATGGCCGAGTTCCGGTACCCCACCAGACCGGCTCCGGCTCCGACCAGGCCCGCGTGGTGCAGCTCGATGAAGGACTGCTCGTTGTATCCGCGCAGCGTGCCCCAGAACTGACCCGTCACCGCGGGCAGGAAGCTGACGAAGCCGGTCTGGTCGTCGGTCCCCGCCGCCACCAGCCTCGCTGGCCGGCCCCCGGTGGGGTCTCCTTCCACGCCGATCTCCGCGGTCTGGGCGAGGGAGACGATGGCGCAGGCCTGGATGGTGACGGTCGCCGGAGCCTTGATCCGGACGCTCGAGGTGACGGAGTGGGTGACCCCGTTCCCGGCCCAGCTCTCGTCGGCGGTGATGTTGCCCGTGTGGGTCACCACGGTGCCGTTGGGAGTTCCGCAGGTGGCGGGGGCACGGACCGTGAGCTGGAACGATGCGGACTTGGTCGTGTCGTCCTTGCTTGTGACGTTGATCGTGTAGGCGCCCGGGACTGCCGTGGTGAACGTCGCCGTGAGGCCGGAGATGTTGAGCGGCGTGGTGCTGGGGTTCACGTTCCAGACCACCCCGCCGTTGCACCCCGACGAACCCGCTCCCTGGGTGACCGTCGCGGTCAGGTTCACCGCCTGGCTCGGAGCGACGCTCGGCGCCGAACCGGTCAACGAGACTCCGCTGATCGTGCAGACGGGAGTGTTGCCGGCGTCGGGCTGACCCGTTCCCCCACCGCCACCGCCACATCCTCCCAGCACCAGAACGGCCGCCAGGGCTACCCCGGACCTCCATTGCGTACGCATGATCGTCTCCTTCTGACGCGGAAGCCTGGAGCTCGCGGCACGGCGGCGGCAGGTTCGCTTCGGAGATAGCGGCTGGGCCACCCCCACCGGCGCGGGAAACCCGAGCAGTTTCGGCGTGCTGCGACCATCGCCTCGACCCCCGGGAGGTCAGCCGGATGTCCTTCGCTCGGGCCGTGTCCCCACGTATGTCCCCAGAGCGGGGACAAACCGCACGGAAGGCGCTCTCGTCGTGAGCAGAGGAGGCGCTCGCTGCCAGTGACTGCGGGGACGTGCCTGCGAATGACCCCGACAGGGATCGAACCTGTGACCTAGCGTTTAGGAAACGCTCGCTCTATCCAACTGAGCTACGGGGCCGGAGCGCCTCCAATACCCCGGGTGTCGGCGGGGAGGGAAGTGGGCCGCGCACCCTGACCCTGGCACGGAGCGAGCGGTGCTCCTCGTCGCGAGGACGGTCCGCCCCGAAGTCGCGACAGCTCGCTGCCGAAGCCGACGCGCGAGGGCCGACACTTGCTGCATGGGCGCGCCGGCTGGCTGCGCTCGGTCTGGCGGCCTCGACACCCGGTGGCGTGTCGATTTCCACTCCCTTGTCATCCGCCCGGCTCTCGGGCGTCATCCGCCGACGCCATCGTTCCGGTGGCGCTCCCCGAGGAGGGATCCCGATGACCCGTCTCTTGCGCGGTGTGGGAGTGCTCGCGTTCCTGGTGCTCGGAGTCGCCTGCGGCGGAGGCTCGATGGACGGGGCGGCGACTCCGGCGGTCGACCTCGCCTCGCACCAGCCCGCGGCGCACATCGTCTGCGACGCCGAGGACCCGTGCCCGAAGGGTTTCCTTTGCATCAGTCACCTCCGCTGCGCGAAGACCTGCACGACGAACAGCGACTGCCCGACCGGGCAAACCTGCTCGGGATCCCTCGGAGGGAAGACCTACTGCCGGTAGCGCTCAACCCGCCGTGGACCCGTCGAGAGGGGCATCCCCCGCCTCGAGCGTCATCCCCCGCGACCGGAGGCGCTCCACCAGCACCTGACCCAGACCGGTGGCCGGCGTGAGGACACCCCCCCACGCCGGCCCACCGGGCAGCCTCGCCCCGTCCACCGCCAGCGCCAGGGCTGCCTCGCACAGGCACTTCACCGTGACCGTGTTCCCCGGGTCCCCCTGGTCCTTCACCAGACCGAAGGCTCGGCGTCCGTCCTCGCCCGTGGCCACCAGGTCCACCCGGAACCATCCGCTCCGGCGCACCTCCTCCGACGGGCCGGTGCCCGGCGCCGGCAACATCTTCTTGAGCACCGTCCGGAGCGGTGAGGCGAGCGCGAGCTGCGCCCCGGCGATCCCGACCGCGACCACCGTGGCCTGCGTTCGGCTCCTCGCCGCCATGAATTCGCGGTACGCGAAGTGGGCGCCGTATGGGGTGCCGGCTTCGGCGGAGAGCATCGCGCTCCGGCGAACCACCCTGGTGTTCACCATCGCCATCACGAACGGGGCGAGCCAGCGCCGCAGGTCGGAGTTCCAGCGGACGCCCCTCGGGTCGCGCTCGCGGAGGAACTCCTCGGGGGTCAGCCGCCGGCGTCCCGCGCCGTCGAGGAGGAACGGGTGCCCGGACCGGCGCGCCTGTCCGCTCTCGAAGAGCTGCACCGCCGTCGCCGCGGTTCCGCCGTTCAGCCCCCCACGAAGCCGGAACGCCGCCACCACCTCGCCGCAGCCCGTCCCCCGGCTCCGGAGGTGCTCCACGACCAGCAGGGTGCCGAGGTCGCTCGGCACCGAGTCGAACCCGCAGAAGGGGATGATGCGGGTGCCGTCCGCCGCCGCCTGTGCGTGGTGGCGCTCGATGAGGTCCGCGACCCAGGGGGTCTCGCCGGTGATGTCGACGTAGTGCGCCCGGTACCGCACGCAGGCGTCCACCACCGGGTTTCCGTACGCCGCGAAGGGCCCCGCGGTGGTGAGTACCACCCGCGCACGAGAAACGGCTGTGTCGACCGTCTCCGGGCGAGCGCTGTCCGCCTCGAGAATCTCGGCCGGCCGCCCCGGTCCGTCCGCCGCGTCACGCGCTGCCTCGAGCTTCCCGCGGTGGCGGCCCGCCAGCGCCCAGCGGAGGCCTGGCGGAGCATGCCGGGCGAACTCGGCGACCGCCAGCCGGCCGGTGAAGCCGCCCGCGCCATAGAGCAGGACGTCAATCGCACGTGTGTCCATCGAGCGCTTCTTGTCACACCCGGAGAGCTGCGGAGCACGGATCGGACGTCTCCTCGGACGCAACACGAATGACACGGATGTCAGGGGCAACTGATTGATTTGACTAGATCCAAGACCATGGCTCGATGGATGCAACGTTCAAGGCACGTGATCGCCACATGACGGTCACACAAAGGAGCCGCCGTGAATCTGTTCTCCGCCCTCGTGTCGAACGCCTCCGATGTACGGACCGGGGGAGTCGCCGTCGCTTCTGCGCTGCTCGCCACGCCCGCGCTTCTCGTCGCGCGCGCTGGCCCTGGTGCCATCCTCCTCGCGGTGTCCTTCGTGGCAGTGGCCGCGGTCCTCGAGGGGCGCGCCCGTGCAGCCTCCCGTTCGCGAGAGGCCCCGCGCGTCGGGCTGTCCGTCGTGTCGGCGTCGTCCCGGAGCCGTCGTGCCGCCGGTGCTCCGCGGGCGCGGTGGGAGCTGGTCGAGCGCGACGGGCAGCGCTCGCTGTCGATGCGCTGGAGCTGAGCCGGAGCAACCCCCGGGTCATTCCCCGGCAAGGGGTCGTCTCCGACGCCCCCCGCGCCACCCAGCCCTCACCTCAGCCGCTCGAGCGCGCCCTCATCGCGGAGTCGCTCGGGGCTCCGACCAGTCGAGCGACGGCGGCATGCCGTGGCGCGCTCCATCGGCACGGTGGGCCCGGAAGTCGTCCGCCGCCTGTCGAGCGTGAACTGGCAGCGCCGCGCCGGCCCCTTTCCCCCATCGGCCTTTCGCCCTCCCGCGGCGTGCGCCTCGGCACGGAAAGGCGTAATTGCGGGACGAGGACGACAGGAGGACTCCGCCATGGCCAGCATCAGCAGTTACGTGGTCCGGGACGTGCTCGGGCTCGACGCAGACGCCACCTGCCGCGAGGCGGCCGAGCTGATGTCGGGGAGACACATCGGCGCGGTCGCGGTGAAGCAGGGCGGGCGCATCGTCGGCCTCATCACCGAGCGAGACCTGGTGACCCGCATCCTCTCGCGGGGGCTCGACTGCCAGACGCCTATCCTCGAGGCGATGCGTCGCGATGTTCCGGTGGTGGGCCCGGACCTGAACGAGGTCGAGTGCGCGACGCTCATGAAGAAGCACGAGACGCGGCACCTGCTGGTGGGTGACGAGGGGGCGGCCAGCGGGCTCATCTCGATGCGGGACGTGATGCAGATGATGCTGTCGGACAAGCAGTACCTGATCGAGCAGATGCAGTCCTACATCCAGGGGTACTGAGCAGGGTCCAGCCGCGTAGCCCCGGTGGCAATCCGTGCGCGGGCCGTGACGCAGCCCTCCGGGCCATGCGACGCGTCAGGAGTCGCCAACGGCCTGGATCCTGGCCTGGACCGTTGTCACACCGACGATCGGGTCTCGCATCTGTGGCACCCTCTTGCGGCACGTGCTTCGCATGCCCAGCTGATGTCGGGCGCTGTGCGGTTGGACCGGGTTTCGGGCCGGGCATAACATCCGCCAGAACCCCGGGTTGAGGCCCAGACGCGGGCCCGGAAGGACGGGGAGGACGACGGTGGCTGCAGAAGCAGCTCAGAGGCCGGAGCCCGGACAGAAGCTGCATCCGACGGGATTCGTCCTGAAGAGCTTGCAGGTTCTCGGTTCAGGTGGTGTGGCCGGTGTGCTCGGCGGCGTCGCTTCACACACCGTGTGGGTCGGTGTTTGCTTCGGAATCGCTGGCGTGCTGGCGGCGCTGACGTTCATGGACTGCCGCTGCGCCTGTGTGAAGCCCGGCTCGGACTGCGACGAGGACCAGCCCTAGCTGCACGCCGGACCGCGCCCGGGCGATTGTGCCCGTGCAACCCGGCGCGGAGCGGGATACTTGGAGAGATCCATTCCTCCGGTCCCACCCTCGTTGCATTTCCTTTGCCTCCCAGACGTCGGACTGGACGGCGGGGGCCCTCGCCCCGAAGTTCACTACCTTCTTTCGGAGACCGATAGACCACCGTGCGCGCCCTCGTCCTTTCCCTGCTGCTCGCCACCACCGCCCAGGCGGAGACCGCCACCGAGGCGCTGAAGGCGCGCGACGCGGAGATCCGGGCCGCCCTTCCCGAGCCAGGGACCGAACCCACACCTGCGCAGCGCAAGAAGCTCGAGGCCATCGTCACCAAGGCGGTGGACCTGGAGGGGATGGCCAAGGCGGCGCTGGGCGACACCTGGAACCAGACGCCCCCGGCGAAGCGCAAGCAGTTCCTCGATGCCTTCGTGGGCCGGTTCCGCAAGGCGACCGGGGAGCAGCTCGATCAGTACCGTTCCACCGAGGTGAAGTACTTCCCCGAGAGGAAAGAGGACGAGGACACCATCGTCCCCACCGAGGTGACGGTGAAGGGCGAGCCGACGCACGTCGACTACCGGATGCGCCGGGAGAACGGGACCTGGCGGATCGAGGACATCGTCGTGGACGACGTCTCCACGGTGGAAAACTACCGGTCCAGCTTCAACCGCATCATCAAGAAGGAAGGGATGGACGGGCTCATCGCCCGGCTCAACGGGACCGGCAAGGTGGTCGACTCCGGCGGCAGCAAGGGCAGCTCGCGCTAGCTGCCTCGGTCGGCCGGTGAGTATTCTCCCCGGCCACCCGCGTCTCTGAACCCGGAGTCCGAAACCCGGGAGGTCCGAGCATGGTCCGCGCGAGCGTCGCGCTGGTGTGCTGTCTGTCCGCGGTGAGCCTGGCCCAGTCGCAGAGTCCCCCCGCTCCCGAGGCGCAGAGTCCGACGGAGGCCGCGGCGACCGCGCCGACGCCGACCGGTGGTGGGGCGGACTGGAGCATGCGGTCCGGTCAGACGATGGGCGAGGGCCAGAGCGCGGTGGCCGGCCAGGCCGGCTGGCCGGGCATCCAGACCGAGTACATGGTCGGCATCAAGCCCTTCCTCGACCTCGGGGGCAGGTTCGAGTTCGATTGGAGCTTCCTCGGGGACACCCGCGCCAAGGGTCCGGGGATCAAGTTCCACGGCATCATCAGGGTGCACGTGTTCGACGCCGGGAAGGTGATCTTCTCGGCCCGTTTCGAGCCGGGGTTCATGGCGTTCTTCTTCGGGGACTCCGGGGCGAGCGCGCTCGCGCCCGTTCCGTCCGGTCCGCCGCCGGCGCTCCGTGCGCGGACGCCGGCCCAGGTCACGGTCCCGGACTACAGCTCGAGCTACGGCCCGGGCTACTACGGGACGACGACCTCTCTCACACTCCCGGTCGCGCTCGAGGCGGGGTTCCCCGTTCAGCCCGGCTTCCTGCTGAATGCGCGGTTCTCGGTGCCCCTGACCTTCGTCCTCGGCGACTACGGGGGAACGGTGGTCCCGCTGATGTTCGGGGTGGGCACCGAGTACCGGTTCAACCCGCGGCTCGCGCTGGTGGCTGACCTCGGCGCCGGGCCCATCTTCTACATCAACGGGGGGACGGACTTCGGGCTCAACGCCATGGTCGGCGTCGCCTACAAGCTCTAGCGCTCACCCCTCGGTCGGGCGGCGGGCGAGGCGCCGCCGATGCTCCGGACTCGACCGTGGACGGCGCGTCCGCGTCCATCGTGGCAGGCTGGCGCGGCGATGCAGCCTCTTCCCGATGCCCTGGCGCAGGCGGTCATCCCCGCGGGGGTGCGGGCGCTGGTCGAGCGCCTTCAGTCGGCGGGGCACGAGGCCTGGCTGGTCGGGGGAGGGGTGCGGGACCTGCTCCGGGGCCAGCATCCGAAGGACTGGGACATCGCGACCCAGGCGCTGCCCCAGGAGGTGATGAAGCTCTTCCGGCGGGTGGTCCCCACCGGCATCGCGCACGGGACGGTGACGGTGCTGGTGCCCGAGGGACACGTGGAGGTGACGACCTTCCGGGTGGAGAGCGCCTATGTCGACGGGCGGCGGCCCGGCACGGTGGAGTTCCGGCGGGACCTGGTCGAGGACCTCGCGCGGCGGGATTTCACCATCAACGCGCTGGCCTTCGACCCCGTGGGTCGCCGGTTCCGGGACCCGTTCGGCGGGCAGGAGGACCTCGCGGGCAGGCGCGTGCGCTGCGTCGGCGTCGCTGCCGAGCGCTTCGGGGAGGACGGGCTGCGGCCGCTGCGTGCGGTGCGGTTCGCCACGGTGCTGGACTTCGAGCTCGAGGGCGAGACCGAGGCGGCAATTCCCGGCGCGCTCGCGGTGTTCGACAAGGTCGCCCTCGAGCGGCGGCGGGACGAGTTCCTGAAGCTGCTGCTCGCCCCGGCAGCGGTGCGCGGGCTCGAGCTGCTCCGGCGGACGGGGCTCATGGAGCGCCTCTTGCCGGAGCTGTTCATGGCCGACGACGGCGAGCGGAACGAACGGGTCGGTCGCGCGGCGCCGGTGCTCGAGGTGCGGCTGGCAGCGCTGCTGGTGGGCGTGCAGGAGTCGGAGAGCGCGCTGGACCGGCTGCGGCTTCCGGGGAAGGTCGTGGAGACGGTGCGGGCGCTCCTCGAGCACCCGCTCCAGGCCGAGGCCTCGGCGTGGACCGATGCCGAGCTGCGCCGCTGGCTCGTCCGTCTCGGGCCCGATCGATGGGAGCTCGGGCGGGCGCTCGCCGCAGCGACGGGCGACGATCCGGACGGTGCCCTCGGAGAACGGCTCGCGGCCATCGTCGCCGCCCGGCCGCCGCTCTCGGCGAAGGACCTTGCGCTGAACGGAGCTGCGATCATGAAGGCGCTGGGCGTCGGCCCGTCGCCGGCCGTTGGCGAAGCCACCCGGTTCCTTCTCGAAGCCGTCCTGGATCGGCCCGAGCTGAACGCTCCGGAGGCGCTGGAGAGGCTTCTTCGAGAGCGGCCGCGAACGGGGTCGTAGGAGTCCAGGGGGTCGGACTGCCGCCAGGAACGGCCACCGGATCCTTCCGCAGCCCTGCCCCGCCGGGGCGAGCACCGATTCCTGGGCCTGGTCATGTCCGGCAGTGTGGGGACGTTCACCGCCCGGGACAGCGCTCATTCGGGCCTGCCACCACCCCGGCCCGGCGCGCGATGGCTGTCCTGTGTTACCAGGAGACCTTCCGATGCGCGTGGTGGTCGCCATGAGCGGCGGGGTCGACTCGTCGGCCGCCGCCGCGCTGCTGGTCGAGCAGGGACACGAGGTCCTGGGCATCACCCTGCGCGTCTGGTCCTACGAGGGCGCCGCGCGGTGCGGCAGCTGCTGCAGCCCGGACGACATCGACGACGCCCGCGCCGTCGCCGCCAGGCTCGGCATCCCGTTCTACGTTGCCGACGCCGAGGAGCTCTTCAAGCACCGCGTGGTGCAGCCATTCGTCCAGTCGTACCTGGACGGCAAGACGCCGGTTCCCTGCGTGGCCTGTAACCGGGACGTGAAGTTCGACTTCCTCCTCGCCCGGGCCCGTGCGCTCGGGGCGCGGCTGGCCACCGGTCACTACGCGCGCATCGAGCGGACCGACGGAGGCCACCGGCTCCTCCGCGCCGCGGACGGGTCCAAGGACCAGAGCTACTTCCTCTTCACCCTCGGCCAGGAGGCGCTCGCCCAGCTCGAGTTCCCGGTGGGCGGGCTCAGCAAGCCCGAGGTCCGCGCCATCGCCCAGCGCCACGGCCTGCCCACCAGCGAGAAGCCGGAGAGCATGGAGATCTGCTTTGTCCCGGATGGCGACTACGCCGGCTTCGTCGAGCGCGTCGCCGGTCCGCAGCCACCAGGCACGGTGGTGGACGGGCGGGGCCAGGTCCTGGCGCGACACGCGGGAATTCACCGCTTCACCGTGGGGCAGCGCCGGGGCCTGGGCGTCGCCTCGGCCGAGCCGCTCTACGTCCAGCGCATCGACGCCGGCGCGGGCGCGGTGGTCGTCGGGCCGGCCAGCGGGCTCGAGCGCTCGGAGTTCACCGTCCTGCAGCCGTCCTGGGTCCAGGGTTCGCCCCCGCCCGACCAGCCGCTGGAGGTCCGGATCCGCCACCGCCACGCCGGCACCTCCGCCCGGGTCGTCGCCGGCGATCGCGCGCGCATCACCGTGCGCACCGCGGAGCCGGTGCGCGCTGTCACCCCGGGACAGGCTGCGGTGTTCTATCGAGGTGACGAGGTGCTCGGCGGGGGCTGGATCGGCTAGAAGCGGTCGGCAGAATGGACCGCCGCGCCGCCTGGATCCTCGGCCTCGTCTTCGGAGGCCTCTTCCTCTGTCTCTTCGCCTTCATGGCCCTGGCCTGGATCGCCGTCCAGGGCGGGCGGGGCGGGAACCTCATGGCCCGCGCCGGCGGCGACCGGGTAGGAGTCGTCGAGGTCGCCGGGGTCATCGCCGACGAGAAGACGACGCTTCGAGAATTGCGGGAGTTCGCCGAGGAGCCGCGCATCCGCGCCATCGTGGTCCGCATCGACAGCCCGGGCGGCGGGGTGGGGCCCTCCCAGGAGATCTACGAGGCGATGAAACGGCTCCGGGCGAAGAAGCACGTGCTCGCCAGCATGGGCTCCGTCGCCGCGTCCGGCGGCTTCTACATCGCGATGGGTGGAGAGAAGATCTACGCCAACCCCGGGACGCTCACCGGGAGCATCGGGGTCATCTCCGAGTTCCCCAACGTCTCCGGTCTCCTCAAGTGGGCCGGCGTCGACATGCGCACCATCACCGCCGGGAAGCTCAAGGACGCGGGCAGCCCGTTCCGGGAGATGAGCTCGGAGGAGCGCTCGTACTTCCAGGCCATGCTGGACGACGTGCACGGCCAGTTCATCGGCGCGGTGGCCGAGTCGCGGAAGCTCTCCGAGGAGGAGGTGCGGAAGATCGCCGACGGTCGGGTCTTCACCGGGCGGAAGGCGAAGGAGCTGAAGCTGGTGGATGAGCTCGGGGGACTGCAGGACGCGGTGCGCGAGGCGGGGAAGCTGGCCGGCATGCGGGGCGAGCCACGCATCGAGTACCCCACCAAGGACCGTCCGCTCTTCCGGGCGATGTTCGGCGACGAGGCGCAGTCGCTGGTGCACGCGCTCTCCACCCGGATGGGCGAGGTGCTGTCCGCCCCGGGGCCGAAGCTGCTGATGCCGGCGCCCGGCGCGGGGCAGCCCTGATGGACCACCTCTGGGCTCCCTGGCGGCGCGAGTTCATCGACGCGCCCAGGGAGGAGGGGTGCATCTTCTGCCGCTATCCCGCCGAGACGGGGCGAGAGGCGGACCGCAAGAACCTCATCCTCGGCCGCACCGCGCGCAGCTTCGCCATCCTCAACAAGTACCCCTACAACAACGGCCACCTCATGGTGGTGCCGCAGCGTCACACCGGAGACTACGGCGGGCTCGACCGCGAGGAGCTGGATGACCTGAGCCTCCTGCTCCAGCTCGCACTGAAGATCGTCGGGGAGGTGTACCGGCCGGGCGGGGCGAATCTCGGGATGAACATCGGCCGCGACGCAGGCGCGGGCATCGACGGCCACCTGCACTGGCACCTCGTCCCGCGGTGGCGAGGGGACACCAACTTCATGCCGGTGGTGGCTTCGGCCAAGGTGATGATCGAGACGCTCGGCCAGACCTGGGACGCGCTCCAGCCGCGCTTCGAGGCCGCGCTCTCCGGGCGCTGAAGGACTCCCCGGAATGGACGGCGCCGGACTGCTCGTTCCCGTGCTCGCGGCCACCGCGTTGGTGGCGGTGCTGGCGCTGCTCGCGGCGCTCTCCCGCAAGCGGAGCACCGAGGACGCGAGCCGGGCATATCTGGCGGGGGTGCGCTACGTGCTCTCGGACGAGCCCGATGCGGCCATCGCCGAGCTGTCGCGGGCAGCGCAGCTGAACACTGGCACCACCGAGACCTACTTCGCGCTGGCCGCGCTGATGCGGCGCAAGGGTGAGCTGGCCTGGGCCATCCGGCTGGGACAGAACATGCTCCTCAAGCCCCAGCTCCAGCCCGAGGTGCGGCGCCGGGCGCGGCTCGAGCTCGCGCTCGACTACCGCCGGGCCGGGATGCAGGACCGGGCTCGGGAGACCTTCGAGGCCCTGGTCGCCGACCCGCCGGTCGAGGCCGAGGCGCTGGTCGCGTTCCGGAGGCTGCTCGAGGAGAGCCGCGACTGGGCGCGGGCGGTGGAGGTCCAGGAGCTGCTGGTGAAGGAGCAGGGCAGCGGGGACGACGTCCTGGCGCACCTGCTCGCCGAGCAGTCGCTGGTCACCGCCCCGTCGGACTCCGGCTCGGCCCGTGCGCTCGCCGGCCGCGCCACCTCGCTGGTGCCGGATGGGGCCCACGGGCTCCTCGCGCTGGCGGAGGCGCGCCTCGCTTCCGGCGATCCGGCGGGAGCGCGGACCGCGGCCGAGCAGGCAGTCGCGCGCGAGCCGGAGACCGCCGCCCAGGGCTACGCGCTAGTCCTCGAGGCCGGGGCCGCCCCCGAGGAGTGCGCGCGGTGGCTGGGCGAGCTGGAGGAGCCGCTCGGAGAGCGCGCGCTCCCGGTGTCGCTGGTGCGGGCCGAGGCGTTGATCCGGGCCGGCCGCACGCAGGACGCGGTCGGAGTGCTGGAGGCCGCGGTGGGCCGGACGCCGCGCTCGGTGGAGGCCCGTCGCGCCCTGGGGGAGCTGCTCCTGTCCACTGGCCGGCTCGACTCGGTGCGGGACCAGTACCGCGAGGTCCTGCGGCGCCTGGGTGACCCGCTCCTCGCGTTCCGGTGCGGAAGCTGCCGGGCGCGCTTTCGAACGTTCGACTTCCGCTGTCCAGGGTGCGGCGCCTGGGACGCGCTGTCGCGGGAGCGCGGATCGAGCACCGGGGAATTTGACCCACTCCGGAGCCGGGCGTAATCCTCTCGATGTCTTGATGCGCGACGCCCACCGGATGCGGGAGAAGTACGACCTGTCGCTGGACAGCCGGCAGGTCGTCAGCCTGCTGATCGGCGGCATCGTCGTGCTCGGCGCCGTCTTCGTCCTGGGCGTGCTGGTGGGGAAGAAGCTCGCCGGGACCCCGAGGTCGGACCGCGCGCCGGACCTGCTCACCGCGCTCGATCACAAGTCGGACGCGCTGGAGCGTGCCCGGGCCGCGCCGCCGCTCACCTTCCAGGAGGAGCTGACCCGGCCGACGCCGGCCCCTCCGACCGTCCCCCGCACCGCCGCCCCGTCGCCCGCGCCGACCTCCGCGGGGACCGCCGCCACGCCCGCCGTCGTGCGCGCTCCGGCGCCTGCGCCTGCGGCCGCTCCCCCGGCGGCGGCGACCAACGCCGGCGCAACGGATGGCACCTCTGGGCCGGGGGGGAAGGCCGCGTCGCAGCGCCGTGCCGCAGCAGTGGCCACGACCACCATCGGCGCGGCGGACCCGAAGCCCGAGAAGAAGGCCGAGCCGGAGAAGAAGCAGGAGCCGGCACGCCCTGCCCACGCCGAGTCCGTGGCGACCCGCTCTGCGCCCGCCGCGGCGAGCTCCGCGCCGAAGGTGCCCGAGACGACCAGCCCCACCGGGGCCTTCACCCTCCAGCTCGGAGCGAGCCCCAGCCGGGACGACGCCGAGCGCCAGGCAAGTCGCTTGCGCGAGAAGGGCTACGCGCCGTACATCGTGGCCGCCGAGGTCCCCGGCAAGGGGACGTGGTACCGGGTGCGGATGGGGAGCTTCCCCACCAAGGACGCAGCCACCCGCTACCTGCAGGACTTCAAGCGCGAGACGCAGGCCGAGGCGTTCGTCGCATCGACCAGGTGAGCAGGGAAGCGATGACCACGACACGACGGGTGGAGAAGCCCTGGGGCTACGAGCTGATCTGGGCGCACACCGACCGCTACGTGGGCAAGCTGCTGCACATCGCCCAGGGCCACAAGCTCTCGCTCCAGTACCACCAGAGGAAGGACGAGACGATCCACGTCCAGAGCGGGCGGCTCCTCTTCCTGGTGGACGAGGGCAACGGCCTGGTCGAGCGCGAGCTCAAGCCCGGCGAGAGCTTCCACGTGAAGCCGCTGATGAAGCACCGGATGGTGGCGCTCACCGACTGCGACGTGCTCGAGGTGAGCACCCCCGAGCTGGAGGACGTGGTCCGGCTCGAGGACTCGTACGGGCGCGCCGGGACCTCGAAGCCGTAGCCCGCCGGCTACTTCCCGGCCGTCGCCGCGTCGCCGCCCTTGGTCCAGCGGTCCACCTGGCCGTCGCCGTCGAGGTCCTCGCCGATCCGGTCGATGACTCCGTTCTCCCAGTACTCCCAGTAGTCGACCTTGCCGGAGCCCTTCACGTCTCGCTCCTTGCGGACCAGCTTCTCGTTTCCGTCGTAGTAGCTCCAGGTGTCCACGCGGCCGTCGCCGTCGAGGTCCTTCTCCGAGCGGACCTTCTTGCCCTTCTCGAAGAAGAGCGTGTCGTCGACCTTTCCGTCGTAGTCGAGGTCCATCGTCTCCTTGGTCACCTGGCCGTCGGCGTCGAAGAAGTAGACGATGTCCACCCTCCCGTCGCCGTTCAGGTCGGCCTCCTTGCGGACCCGCCGCTCCACCGGGCGGCCCGAGGCGTCCTGGGTGGTGATCGAGTAGACCCACACGTCCGGCTTTCCGCTGCGGTGCAGGTCGAACGCCTGGACGTGCTCGTCCCCGGTCGGCTGGTGGATGCCGGACCCCGCGCTCGCCGCGCCGGAGGCCGGAGCCACGGCCGCCTTCTGGCCGGCACACCCGGCGGTGAGCGCGAGCCCTCCGGTCAGCAGCACGCATCCCAGCGTTTTCATGGGCGTGCATTCTCTCCGAACGGGTGGGCGGCGCACCAGGGGTACACGCGAGGGACCCGCTGTGGCCGCAGGGTGACCCTTCATGTACCTTCACCGCTGGCCATGCCAAGGAAGAAGCTGTCCACCACGATCTACATCACCCCGGAACAGAACACGCAGCTCAAGCTGCTGAACGAGAAGACCAAGGTCCCGGTGGCGGAGTACATCCGGCAGGGCATCGACCTCGTGCTGGAGAAGTACCGGTCCCATCTTCCGGGGCAGGCCACCTTCGAGGACCTCTGACACTTGGACGGCATGGACGGAAAGCACGCGGCGGTCCTGGGGGGCGCCGGGTTCCTGGGGTCTCACCTCTGTGAGCGGCTACTCCACGACGGCGCGGCCTCGGTGGTGTCGGTGGACAACCTGGTCACCGGCTCGGAGGCGAACCTGCGCGAGCTCCGTAGCAACCCGCGCTTCCGCCACCTGACGCACGACATCTGCGAGCCCTTCGACCTGGACGGCCCGCTCGACTACGTCTTCAACCTCGCCTCGCCGGCCTCGCCCATCGACTACGCGCAGCTGCCGCTGGAGACGCTGCGGGTCGGAGCGCGCGGCACCGAGCACGGCCTGGAGCTGGCGCGGCGGAAGGGAGCGGTCTTCTTCCAGGCCTCCACCTCCGAGGTGTACGGGGATCCGCTCGAGCATCCGCAGAAGGAGTCGTACTGGGGCAACGTGAACCCCGTCGGCCCGCGCTCGGTGTACGACGAGTCGAAGCGCTACGCCGAGGCGCTGGTGGCAGCGTACCGCCGCACCCACGGGCTCTCGGTACGCATCGCCCGCATCTTCAATACCTACGGACCGCGGATGCGGCTCGACGACGGACGGGTGGTGCCGGCCTTCGTCGCCCAGGCGCTCGCCGGCGAGGACTTCACCGTCTTCGGCGACGGCAGCCAGACCCGGAGCTTCTGCTACGTCTCGGACCTGGTGGACGGCTTCGTCCGGCTCGCCCTCTCCGGGGAGCAGGACCCGGTGAACCTCGGGAACCCCGAGGAGATGACCATCCTCGAGTTTGCCGAGGCGGTGCGTGCGGCCGCCGGCGGGGGAGGGCGCATCCTTCACTTGCCCCTGCCCACGGACGACCCGCAGCGGCGGCGCCCGGACATCACGCGCGCCCGGCAGTTGCTGGGCTGGGAGCCACGCACCAGCTTGACCGATGGGCTGAGGCAGACCATCGCCTACTTCCGTGGCGTGCCGGGGGTCCCGGCGCGCCCGGCAGAGGCCAAGAGAGCGAGCTGGTGAAGGTCCTGGTCACCGGAGGAGCGGGGTTCATCGGCAGCCACGTCACCGACGTCTTCCTCGAGGCCGGCCACGAGGTGTGGGCCCTGGACGACCTCTCCAGCGGGCGCCGCGAGAACCTCCGCCCCGAGGTGCGGCTGGTGGTGGCCGACATCCGCTCGCCCCAGGCGGCGCGGCTGGTCGAGTCCGGGCGTTTCGAGGTGATGTGCCACCTCGCGGCGCAGATGGACGTTCGCCGCTCGGTGGCCGACCCCCGGTTCGACGCCGAGGTGAACATCGTGGGCTTCCTCAACCTCCTCGAGGCGGCGCGGAAGTCCGGGGTGCGGAAAGTGGTGTTCAGCTCGACCGGCGGGGCCATCTATGGGGAGCAGGACGTCTTCCCCGCGCCCGAGTCGCACCCCACGCGCCCGGTCTCGCCCTACGGTGTCTCCAAGGCCTCGGGGGAGCTGTACCTGGGGAACTACCGCGCGCAGGACGGGTTGGCCTCGGTGGCGCTGCGCTACGCGAACGTCTACGGCCCGCGGCAGAACCCGCACGGCGAGGCGGGCGTGGTGGCCATCTTCTCCGAGCGGCTGCTCCGCGGAGAGGCCTGCACCATCAACGGCACCGGCCAGCAGACGCGCGACTTCGTCTTCGTGCCGGACGTGGCGCGGGCCAACCTCCTCGCCGCCCAGCGCGACGTGCAGGGGCCGATCAACATCGGCACCGGGGTGGAGACCGACGTGAACCGGCTCTACGCGCTCCTGGCCAAGGCCGCCGGGGTGGACCGTCCGGCGCAGCACGCCCCGGCCAAGCCGGGCGAGCAGATGCGCAGCTCGGTGGACCCCTCCCGCGCGGCGGAGGTCCTCGGCTGGCGCCCCACGGTGGCGCTCGAGGAGGGGCTCCAGCGCACCGTCGGCTGGTTCCGCGACAGAGCCCGGACGGGCAGCGCCCCTCGCTGGTGAGCATGGACGCGCGGCGCCGCTGCGCCGCTCCGCCGGCGTCCCCCTGGTGCCGGGGACGGTGGCGCCCTGGCTCCCCGGAGTGTTAGGGAGCCGCCGCGAGTCACGAGACCCCTGGCATGCCGGCCGAGAACGCCCACCTCCGCAACTTCTGCATCATCGCCCACATCGATCACGGCAAGTCGACGCTGGCCGACCGCCTGCTCGACAAGACCGGAACGGTGAGCAAGCGCGAGGCGCAGGACCAGTTCCTGGACAACATGGAGCTGGAGCGCGAGCGGGGCATCACCATCAAGGCCCAGTCGGTCCGGATGCACTACCGGGCGAAGGACGGGAAGGACTACGTCCTGAACCTCATCGACACCCCGGGCCACGTCGACTTCGCCTACGAGGTCAGCCGGTCGCTGGCGGCGTGCGAGGGTGCGCTCCTGGTCGTCGACGCCTCGCAGGGCGTGGAGGCCCAGACCCTGGCCAACGTGTACATGGCGCTGGACCAGAACCTCGAGGTCATCCCGGTCATCAACAAGATCGATCTCCCCTCGGCGGACGTGGCGCGCACCCGCGCCGAGATCGAGGACGTCATCGGCATCGACGCCTCCACCGCCGTCCCTACCTCGGCCAAGGAAGGCGTCGGCATCGAGGAGGTCCTCGAGGCGGTGGTGGCCCGCGTCCCGCCGCCGAAGGGTGACCCGGCGGCCCCGCTGAAGGCCCTGATCTTCGACAGCTGGTACGACAGCTACCGGGGGGTGGTGGTGCTGGTGCGGGTGCTCGAGGGGACGATGGAGCTGAAGCAGCAGATCCTCCTCATGTCGAACGGGAAGAGGTTCGAGGTGCAGGAGCTCGGGGTCTACGCTCCGTTCAGCCGCCCGGTCTCGCGGCTCATCGCTGGCGAGGTGGGGGTCCTGGTCGCCAACGTCAAGGAGATCCACGACGCCAAGGTGGGCGATACCATCACCGAGGCGGCGCGCCCGACCGCCGAGCCGTTCCCCGGCTTCCAGGAAGTGAAGCCGATGGTGTTCAGCGGCGTCTTCCCCATTGACTCGGCGGACTACGAGAACCTCCGCGACGCGCTGGAGAAGCTCCAGCTGAACGACTCGGCCTTCACCTACGAGCCGGAGACGTCCACCGCGCTCGGTTTCGGCTTCCGCTGCGGCTACCTCGGCCTGCTCCACATGGAGATCGTCCAGGAGCGGCTGGAGCGCGAGTACGGACTCAGCCTCATCACCACCGCGCCCTCGGTGGTCTACAAGGTCTTCACCGTCAAGGGCGAGGAGACCCTGATCGACAACCCGGCCAAGCTCCCCGCCTCGCAGCACATCGAGCACATGGAGGAGCCGGTCCTCACCTGTCACATCCACGTGCCCGACGAGTACCTGGGCGCCATCCTCAAGCTCTGCCAGGACCGCCGCGGGGTGCAGAAGGACATCAAGTACCTGGGCAGCTCCGGCAAGCGGGTGCAGGTCACCTACGGAATGCCGCTGTCCGAGGTGGTGTTCGACTTCTTCGACAAGCTGAAGAGCGTCAGCCGAGGCTATGCCAGCCTCGACTACGAGCTCGCCGGCTACCAGACCTCGGATCTGGTCAAGCTCGACGTGCTGATCAACGGAGACCCGGTGGATGCCCTGAGCGTCATCGTGCACCGCGATCGCGCCTACCAGCGCGGGCGGGACGTGTGTGCCCGGCTCAAGGAAGTCATCCCCAAGCAGATGTACGAGGTGGCGATCCAGGCGGCGATCGGCAGCCGGGTCATCGCCCGCGAGACCATCTCCGCCATGCGCAAGAACGTGCTCGCCAAGTGCTACGGTGGCGACATCAGCCGGAAGCGCAAGCTCCTCGAGAAGCAGAAGGAGGGCAAGAAGCGGATGAAGCAGGTGGGCTCGGTGGAGATCCCGCAGGAGGCCTTCCTGGCCGTGCTGAAGACGGAAGGTTAGGGCATGGCCACCAGCGTCCAGGAACGCCCGCCGCTCGAGGCGGAGCTCGGGGCCCGGAGAACCGCGGAGCAGGCCGCGCGCCGCCGCCGGCTGCACTGGTTCGACCTCGCCACCAGCCTGTGGAGCCCGATCACCGTCCTCGCGCTGGCGCTCATCCCGTACCTCGTCCTCATCGAGTCCTTCCCCTCGACCGCGCCGGCCGCCTTGCCTGTCATGCAGGGGTTCGGGCTCCTGATGGTGGCCTGGTTCGTGGGGCTCGTGGCCTGGCGGTCGGTGGACCGGGAGCGGACCACGCTCCGCCGGCTCCGGCACGACGCCCGGGAGCTCACCGGCGAGCTGTCGGCCGGCCTGTCCTCGGTGCACGACGCGGCGATGCGCGAGCGGCTGGTGGACAACGCTGCCCGGGTGGACGCCGCGGCCGCGGCCGGAGACGCCGCCACGCTCGACCGGGAGATCCACGCCCTCACCGATCAGGCCACCCGTCTGATCCCCGGGTTCCGGAAGCAGAACGCGATCGGGGTGGGAATCGGCATCGCCAAGGCGCTGGCGGTGGCCCTGCTCATCCGGGCGATCCTCATCGAGCCCTTCCGGATCCCCAGCGGGTCGATGCTCCCCACCCTGCAGATCGGCGATCAGATCTTCGTGAACAAGTTCATCTACGGGGTCCACATCCCCTGGGCGAACGTGGTGCCCTTCGTCATCGTCCGGCCCCCGGCGCGGGGAGACGTCATCGTCTTCGAGAACCCGATCACCGGGCAGGACTACATCAAGCGGGTGGTGGGTATCCCCGGCGACGTCATCGAGCTCAAGGACGACGGGGTGTACCTCAACGGGCACGTGGTGCCGGCCCAGCTGGTGCAGCGGCACGTCGAGGTGTGGGACAAGCCCGAGGAGAGCCCCTGGCGCCTCCAGCACCCCGACCTGTGGAAGGAAACGCTCGGAGGGCGCGAGCACGACATCCTGCTCGACGAGGAGCTTCGCCGTGAGCCGCCGCCTCGCGACCCGATCCGGGTCCCTCCCCGATCGGTGTTCGTCATGGGCGACAACCGCGACAACAGCCTCGACAGCCGGTTCGGCCTGGGAGGCCCGCGGAAGGTGGTCTTCGTCCCCTACGGCAACATCAAGGGCAAGGCGATGATCATCTGGCTCTCGCTCTCCCACGGCGGCCTGTTCTCGGACCTCTTCGGAGGCACCGGTCTCCGGGCAGAGCGCTTCTTCCGCCAGGTGCGCTGAGCGAGGGTCACTGGCCCGCTCCCGCAGACGTCCCCCTGGTGCGGGGGGGCTGAGAGCACGGCCATTGACGGCGGGGGACAGGCAGCGTATCCGACGGGCTCGTGCGACGACCCCGCGGCGCGGTGAATCTGGTCAACCTGACCCTGTTCCTCGCCGTCGTCTCCAGTGCCTACCTGGCCTGGATCTATGTCCCGCTCTGGCTCGATGACCTCGACGTCCGTGAGGCGCTCGCCGCGGGGGTGGGTCAGCTCACCTCGGAGAATTCGGGAATGGACGCACCCGCCGTCCAGAGGATGGTCGCGGCGCGCCTCGGGAAGGTGGGCTCGCACTGGGAAGAGCAGGACGGCCAGCAGGTCGAGGTGCCGGGACTCGGGCTGGACCCGGACGACGTGCAGGTCGAGCGGGGAGCGGACGGGAGGTCGGCCCGGCTGACGGTGGACTACGGCCGCAGGGTGAAGCTGAAGCCGCTCGCGCGCTACTGGACGATCCGCTTCCACACCACCCGCGAGGGAGTGCTCAAGCCGTGAATCCGCTCTCGCCCCGCAGCCTGCTGACCACCGAGGGGATGTCCCGGCACGACGTCGAGCTGCTCTTCGGCCGGGCCCGGCTCCATGCCCGCGGCCTCCGGGCCGGGACCCCGCTCCGCTCGCTCGCCGGCCGGGTGGTGGCCAACCTCTTCTTCGAGAACAGCACCCGGACGCGGCTGTCGTTCGAGCGCGCGGCCAAGGCGCTCGGCGCCGACGTGCTCAACTTCAACGCCTCCACCTCCAGCGTCTCCAAGGGCGAGTCGCTGGTGGACACGGTACGGAACGTGGAGGCGCTCGGGGCGAACATCATCGTCCTGAGGCACCCGGCCTCGGGGGCCGCACACCTGGTCTCGCGGCACGTGCGCTGCTCGGTGGTGAACGCCGGCGACGGAACCCATGCCCACCCCTCGCAGGCGCTGCTCGACGCCTTCACCCTCCACGAGCGCTGGGGCACGCTGGAGGGCAAGACGGTGGCCATCGTCGGTGACGTCCTGCACAGCCGGGTGGCCCGGAGCAACCTCTACTGCCTCACCACGCTCGGCGCGCGGGTGGTGGTGGCCGGTCCGCCGACGCTGGTGCCAGTCGGGCTCGAGGCGCTCGGCGCCCAGGTGCTGCCCTCCATCGACGCCGCGCTCGAGGAGGCGGACGCGGTGATGATGCTCCGGGTGCAGCTGGAGCGGCAGAAGGAATCCATGTTCCCCAGCTCGCGTGAGTACGCCAAGGCCTTCGGGTTGACGCTCGGGCGGGCGCGGGCGCTCAAGCCCGACGCGGTGGTGATGCACCCGGGGCCGGTGAACCGGGGCGTGGAGCTCGCGCCCGAGGTCGCGGACGGTCCGGGAAACGTCATCCTCGAACAGGTGGCGAACGGCGTCGCGGTGCGGATGGCCATCCTGGAGGCGTGCGGATGAGGAAGCCGATGGTCATCCGGGGCGGCCGGGTCATCGACCCCCGGAATCGCGTGGACGGCGTGCGCGACGTGCGGCTGGAGGACGGGAGGGTGGCCGCGGTCTCCGAGAAACCGCTTCCGCTCGAGGGGGCGGATGAGATCCAGGCCCAGGGGCTGTGGGTCACCCCCGGCTTCATCGACCTGCACGTGCACCTGCGCGAGCCAGGCGAGGAGGCGAAGGAGACCATCCTCTCCGGGACCAGGGCGGCGGTGGCCGGCGGCTTCACCTCGGTCGCCGCGATGCCGAACACCCAGCCGGTGAACGACTCGGCGCTGGTGACCCGGCTCATCCGGCAGCGCGCCCACGACGCGGACCTGGCGCGGGTCTACCCGGTGGGTGCGATCAGCAAGGGCCTGCTGGGCGAGGAGATGGCGGAGATCGGCGCGCTCCGGGACGCGGGCTGCGTGGCGGTGACCGACGACGGGCGGCCGGTGATGAGCGCCAGCCTCATGCGGCGGGTGCTGATCTACACCGCGCCGCTCGGGCTCCCGGTGATGGTGCACGAGGAGGACCTGACCCTCTCGGCCGGTGGTGCGCTCACCGAGGGGCCGCGGGCCACGCGGATGGGCCTCCTGCCGATTCCCCGCTCCGCCGAGGTGGCGATGGTGGCCCGAGATCTCGTATTGCTCGAGGAGGTCGGGGGGCGGCTGCACGTGGCCCATCTGAGCTGCGCGGCGAGCGTGGCCCTGATCCGCGAGGCGAAGCGCCGGGGGCTCCGGGTCTCCGCCGAGGCCGCGCCGCACCACTTCACGCTCACCGACGAGGCGGTGGAGGGCTGGAACACCCACGCCAAGATGAACCCCCCGCTCCGCCACGCCGAGGACGTGGCGGCGGTGCGCGAGGGGCTGGCCGACGGGACCATCGACGCCATCGCCACCGATCACGCCCCTCACGGGGTCATGGACAAGCAGGTGCCCTTCGCCGAGGCGGCCAACGGCGTGGTGGGGCTCGAGACCGCGCTGCCGCTCACCCTGGAGCTGGTCCGCGCCGGGGTGCTCACGCCGGTCCGGGCGGTGGAGTTGCTCACCTCGGGGCCCGCGGCGACCTTCGGGCTGCCCGGCGGGCACCTCGCCCCCGGCGCGCCTGCCGACATCACGTTACTGGACCCCGGCGCCGAGTGGACCGTCGAGGCGGCGCGGTTCCAGTCGAAGAGCCGGAACACGCCCTACGAGGGCCGAAAGGTCACTGGACGGGTGGTGCGGACGGTGGTGGGGGGCCGGACGGTGTGGCCTCCCGAGGAGAAGCGATGAGGCGAGCCATCCTGGCTCTGGCAGACGGGACGACGTTCGAGGGGCAGGCCTTCGGCTCCACCGGCGAGACGGTGGGCGAGGTCGTCTTCAACACCTCGATGAGCGGCTACCAGGAGATCCTCACCGACCCGTCCTACGTGGGCCAGATCGTCACCATGGCCGCGCCCGAGATGGGCAACGTCGGGACGAACCCGGTGGACGACGAGAGCGCCCGGCCGCACGCCGTGGGGATGGTCGTTCGCTCGCTCTCCGAAGCCGCGAGCAACTGGCGGGCTGCCGAGACGCTGGACCGCTATCTCCACCGGCACGGGGTGGTGGGCCTGCACGGAATCGACACCCGGAAGCTCGTCCGTCACATCCGCACCCGCGGGGCCCAGATGGGGGTCATCTCCAGTGAGGGGCACTCGGCGGCGGCCCTGGTGGAGCGCGCCCGCCGGGCCCCGGGCATGGAGGGACAGGACCTCGTCACCGGCATCAGCACCCCCAAGCCCTACCTCTTCACCGAGCCGAGCCCCTCCGTGTTCACGCCCGCCCGGCCCGCGCCCCAGCTGCGGTTCGAGGTGGTGGCATACGACTACGGGCTGAAGAAGGCGATGATCCAGCTCCTGGTGGACGCCGGGTGCCGGGTGACGGTCGTGCCGGCGGCGACGCCCGTCGAGGAGGTCCTGGCGAAGCGTCCGAACGGTGTGTTCCTGACCAACGGCCCCGGCGACCCGGCGGCGGTCCCGGACGCGGACCGCGCGGTGGCGGCGCTCCTGGGGAGGGTGCCGGTCTTCGGCATCTGTCTCGGACACCAGATCCTCGCCCGGGCCATCGGCGGGACCACTTACAAGATGAAGTTCGGCCACCGCGGGGCGAACCAGCCGGTGAAGGATCTCTTGACCGGGAAAGTGGAGATCACCGCCCAGAACCACGGGTTCGCGGTCGACGCGGCCTCGGTCAAGGGGAAGGCGAAGGTCACCCACCTCAACCTGAACGACCACACCGTGGAGGGCCTCGAGATCCCCGACGCCCGGGCCTTCAGTGTCCAGTACCACCCCGAGTCGAGTCCGGGGCCGCATGACGCGCGGCATCTGTTCGCCCGCTTCACGCAGGCGATGGCACGCTAGGATCGCCGGCTCCACCCGCGGATGCATCCATTGCCCTATCAGCCGTACCTGGACCAGCTCATCGCGCACGCGAGCGCCGAGGAGCGGAAGCCCGACCTCCTCTCCGCCAAGGCCGAGTACTTCCAGCGGACCGGCGAGGTCTTCGAGGACGACAAGCAGTTCGAGATGAGGATGGCGTCGTTCCTCGACTACTACCTCTTCGATCGGAGGCAGGCGGAGAGCGGGCGGACGCCGGCGGAGGAGTTCCTCGACGCGAGGTCGGCAGCGGGAGACGCGGCGGAGGTCGCGGCGTTCCGCGCCTTCACCGAGACCGTGCATGGGCTCTTCGAGGTGCGGAAGATCAAGCCGGGCGTCGTGCGGCTGCGGGAGCTCTTCGGGGGCAAGGAGTTCGATGTCACCGAGCGGCGGCACACGGTGGGGCTGGAGAAGGGCGACATCATCGAGGCCCGGCTGATTCCCTTCGACGGGGCTCTGGTCTTCAGCGCGGCCTTCTGCTTCCACCCCCGGGAGGCGGTGAAGGCGATCAAGAAGGAAGTGAAGCGCCGGAAGAAGGTCATGCCCGAGGCGCCGCCGGTCCAGCTGACGTGGGAGGCGGCCAAGCGCGCCCTCAAGGCGGATCGGTACCGGCAGATCGCGGTGGACAAGATCTACGACTTCGAGTCGTCGAGGCTCTGAGGCCGCGCCGGCCCTTCAAGGAGGGGTCGGAGCGCCGCGGCGCGGGCCGAGCTCGAGGCTTGCCCCGGGGCGAGCCGGACGGCGAGGGAACCGCTCTCAGGGGCAAGCACCGCCCTGGCCCCGGTCCGTGCCGTGGCAGAGTGGAGCAGTTGGGGGTCGGGCGCCCCATCCAGGCCGGGTCGCACGACCCTGTCGAGAGTCGCCCGCTACCGGTAGAAGACGTACGTCGCGGTGTAGGGCGCCTTCGTCTCGGCGCCGACGCTCGAGGCATCGCAGCCGGTCGCGGGCGCGGCACCGCCGTGGGTGTCGATGCGCTGGACGAGGGTCACGCCTTGGAGGCCGCCGGGCTGCCCATTCGAGGTCGCGGGGATGAGCAGCCAGAGAACCGCGCCTGCCTCGGGAGACGGCGCGCGTTTGGCGTTCGGCGCGTCACCCTTGGCGCCGCTCCCGTCGTTCAACGTCCAGGACGGACCGGCGCCGTGCTTCCCGACAACCTCTCCTCCGGTCTGGCTGGAGAGGTCCGCCTCGGGGGCGACCAGCTTCCACTCCGCGGCACCGGCCGGCGTCGCCTGGCACTTGTAGTTCTGGGTTCCCTTGGCCGCGAGCTGCATCACCAGGGTCGCGCTCGCCGGTGCCGCGACCGCCTCGGGCACGCTCGGGCGAGCAGGGGCGGCCGCCGCCGCGGCGCTCGGGGCCGGCGACTCGCTGGTCGCGCATCCGACCACGACCAGTACGTGGCAAAGAAGAATCCATCTGATGGGGGTCATCGAAAGCTCTCCTGGGAGGTGGGAGGGCGCACCCTAGTCGGACCGCACCGGGAAGGTGGATCGGCTGCCGCCCGGCCTGATGACACAGGTCACGTCGCCCCGTTGCGGTCGGACAAACCCGTCAGGCGACGATGCCCCGGTACAGCCAGGTGATGCCGCCGGTGAACGCCCGTGCCGAGCGCTCGCGAAAAGCGCCCGAGCGGTCCATCAGCTCGAGGAAGCGGTCGCCGGCAGGGAACGCCGCCGCGGTCCGTGGCAGGTACTGGTAGGCGGCGCGGTTGCCGGTGAGCAGCCCGCCCACCGCCGGCATCACCACCCGCGAGTAAAAGCGATACATCGCGCCCCAGGGCCCGCGCGGCTGCCCGAACTCGAGCACCAGCACCTGCCCTCCGGGTTTCACCACCCGCGCCATCTCGCGCAGGCACGTCACCGGATCGTCCACGTTCCGGATGCCGAAGGAGATGGACGCCACGTCGAAGCTCCGGTCGGGGTAGGGGAGCGCCATCGCGTCCGCCACCTCGAAGGTCACGTCCAGCCCCGCCGCCCGCGCCTTCTCCCGCGCGGGCCCGAGCATCGGGGCGCAGAAGTCGGTCCCCACCACCTCGGCACCGGTCCGCCGGAAGGCGAGCGCCAGGTCGCCGGTTCCGGTCGCGCAGTCGAGCACCCGGGAGCCTCGGCCGCTCCGGGCGGTCCTGACCGTGGCGTGCCGCCACCAGCGGTCCACCCCGAAGCTGAGGACGATGTTGGTGACGTCGTACCTCGTCGCGATCGACGAGAACATCTCCCGGACCTGCTCGCTCATGGCGAGATGGCCCGCACCGCCGGGGCGCTGGAGGCAGGGGGGTGGAGCGACCGGCCCACCGACTGCAGGACCGCGGGCAGCCGCTGCATCAGCTCGGCGAAGAGCTCCGGGGTCAGCGCCTGCCGCCCATCACAGAGCGCCTCCTCCGGCTTCGCATGGACCTCGACCAGGAGCCCGTCCGCCCCCGCGGCCGCGGAGGCCAGCGCCATCGGGATGACCAGCTCGCGCAGGCCCGTGGCGTGCGACGGGTCCACCAGGACGGGGAGGTGGCTCCGCTGCTTCACCAGCGCCACCGACGCGAGATCGAGCGTGTTGCGGGTCGCGGTCTCGAACGTCCGGATGCCGCGCTCGCAGAGGATGACCTGGGTGTTGCCGCCATCGAGAAGGTACTCGGCCGCCAGCAGCCACTCCTCCACCGTCGCCGCGAAGCCCCGCTTCAGCAACACCGGCCGCCGGACCTTTCCCAGCGCCCGGAGCAGGGCGAAGTTCTGCATGTTCCGGGCGCCCACCTGGAGCACATCCACGTGGTCGATCATCGACGCCAGCTGCGACGTCTCCAGCACCTCCGCCACCACCGGCAGGCCGTGGCGCCCGCCCGAGCGCCCGAGGATGGACAGCCCCGGCTCGCCCAGTCCCTGGAAGGCGTAGGGGCTGGTCCTCGGCTTGAACACCCCGCCGCGGAGCAGGTGCGCGCCCGCAGCGGCCACCGCCTCGGCCACCTCCTCGGTCTGGGCGGCGCTCTCCACCGCGCAGGGGCCGGCCGCGACCACGAAGGCCGACCCGCCGATCTCCACCGGTCCCACGGCGACCCGCGTGCCGGAAGGGCGAGCGGACCTCAAGACTCTCGCCGGGATGGAGGCATCGGCGGCAGGACTTGTCGGTCTCATCGAGTTGTGGAATTCAAGGGGTTCAAGGCTTCTTGAACTTCCGTGCAGGGATAGCCCGCGGGACGTAGAACCTCAACTGCATCCGCGTCCAGCACTCGATGCGTCACCTCATGCAAGGAATCACCCCCGGTCGCGTGCAGGTCCTCGGCATCTCGGCCCCGGTCTCGCCGACCGCGCGGCTGCCCGAGCCCTGGACTCTCTCCTGGTCCGACGGTGCGTGGAGCTGGGCCGGAACCGGCGTGTCGGCCTCCCTGCGCGCTCCGGGGCACGGCCCGCTCCTGGACGCGGTGGCTCGCTCGGAGGTCGTCGTGGAGGGAGGCTCGATCGCTCCTTCCGCCCCGTGGTTCGGCGGCTTCGCCTTCGATGCCGCGGCTGCCATCGACCGCTGGTGGGAGGCGTTCCCCGTGGCCTGGGCGCTGGTGCCCCGGCTGCTCCTCGGCACCGACGGGCGCGACGCCGAGCTGGTGGCCTTTGCGCGTGTCGAGGAGGACGGGCTGACCGGGGCGCGCGAGCGGGCAGGCGCCTTGCTCCGGCAGGCCCGGCGAACCCTGCTCGAGCCGCCCGTCCCGGACTCCACTCGCGCAGCGGGGCGCCCGCCGCAGGTGCGTCCCCAGGACCGCGCCGCCTGGGACGCGCTGGTGTCCGAGGCCCTCGCCGCCCTCGAGTCCGGTCATCTGCGCAAGGTGGTCCTCGCCCGGGCCCTCGAGCTGGAGGCCGACGCCACGCTGGACGTCCCGGCGGTGCGGGCGCGCATGCGGGCCATCGCCGGTCCAGCGGTGGGGTACGAGCTGCGAGCCGACGACGGCACCACCCTCCTCGGGGCGAGCCCCGAGCGGCTCTTCACCCTGGACGCCGGACGCCTCGAGACCCAGGCGCTGGCCAGCAGCGCCGCGCCGGACGAGATGGACCGGCTCACCGGGGGCCGCAAGGAGGCCCGGGAGCATGCGGCGGTGGTGGAGAGCATCCGCACCGCACTGCTCCCGCTCTCGTCCGAGGTGGAGATCGGCGCGGCCCCCGAGCCGCTCGCGCTGGGGTACGTCACCCACCTCCGCACCCCGGTCCGGGCCAGGCTCCGCCCCGGGGTGACGCCCGCCGACGTCGCCCGCGCGCTCCACCCCACGGCCGCGGTGGGCGGGACGCCACGCCACGAGGCGCTGGCCTTCCTCCGCAGCCACGAGCGGCTCGCGCGGGGCTGGTACGCAGGGGGCATCGGCTGGCTCGGTCCCGACCGCGCCGATCTCCGGGTGGCGCTCCGCTGCGCGCTCATCCGCGGCAACGGCGCCCGGCTCTTCTCCGGCGCGGGGTGCGTGCCGGGCTCGACCGCCGAGGGCGAGTGGGCCGAGACCGCGGTGAAGGCGCGCTTCATGCTTCGCGCGTTCGGGGTGGAGGGCTGAGCGGCATGCCCTCGCTCAACACGCTGTGGGCCGGGGCCTTGATGCAGGAGCTGCACCGCGGCGGCGTGCGCGACGTCGTCGTCTGCCCGGGCTCACGCAGCGCGCCGCTGGCCCTCGCGGCCGCCGAGGCGAGCCCCGGGGTGCGGGTCCAGGTGGCGCTCGACGAGCGGGTGGCCGGCTTCTTCGCCCTCGGCCTCGCGCTCGAGTCCGGCCGGCCCGCCTCCGTGCTGGTCACCTCCGGGAGCGCCGGAGCGAACCTGCTTCCCGCGGTGGTGGAGGCATGGGCCTCGGGCATTCCCCTGGTGGCGCTCACCGCGGACCGACCCTGGGAGCTGCACGGGTTCGGCGCCTCGCAGACCATGCCCCAGGGTGGGCTCTTCGGCCGCTTCGTCCGGACCTCCGAGGCCCTTCCTTCGCCCGAGGCCAGCTCCTCCGCGTTCCGCCATCTGCGCGCCGTCGTCTCCCGCGCCCTCTCCGCCGCGCTGGCCCGCCCCTCGGGACCGGTGCACCTCGACGTGCCGTTCCGCGAGCCCCTCGCCCCGGTGCCCGACGCCCCCACTCCGGCCGGGCTCGACGGCGAGGCGCTGGAGGGCAGGGCCGGGGCACCCTTCGTCCGCACCGTCGCCCCGGCCCCGCTCCCGCCCGAGACCGAGCTGGAAGCGGTGCGGCGTCGGCTGGCGGCCGCGGAGCGAGGCGTGGTCGTGGTCGGCCCTCGCGCCCGTGCCGACCGGCTCGCCACCGCGGTACGCGCGCTCGCGGCCTCGCACGGCTACCCGGTGCTGGCCGAGGCTGCCAGCAACGTCCGCTGGGCGCCGGGCCAGCCCGCCATCTCCCACCTCGACCTCCTGCTGCGGAACGAGGGCTGGGCGCTGGCGGCACGGCCAGATCTGGTAGTCCGCCTCGGCGGGGGGCTCTGCTCGCGCCGGGTCTCCGAGTGGCTCGACGCCTCGGGCGCCGAGGTGGTGCTGATCTCCGAGGGCGCCGAGCCCGTGGACCCAGCGCACCGCGCCGCGCTGGTGCTCGAAGGCGACGCCGTCGCCATCTGCGAGGCGCTCACCGCTGCGACGGCGCCGAGGCGCGCGGCCTGGGCCGACGGCTTCTCCCGGGCGGACGCCCGTGCCGGGTCCACGCTCGCCTCCGCTCTGGCCTCCGAGGCCCGGCTGACCGAGCCCGGCGTGGCGCGGGCGGTCGTCTCCGCGCTGCCGGCCAGCGCGCGCCTGGTGCTCGGGAGCAGCATGCCCATCCGTGACGTGGACGCCTTCGCCTCCGCCCCCGCGGGGCCGGTGCGGGTCCTCGCCAACCGGGGACTCAACGGCATCGACGGCAACCTGAGCACCGCCCTCGGCGTCGCCGTCGCGTCCGGCGCACCGACGGTGGCCCTGGTCGGCGACCTGGCGTTCCTCCACGACCTGGGCGCTCTGGTCCACGCCCGCCGCACCGGTGTTTCGCTGACCGTGGTGGTGGTGAACAACGACGGCGGCGGCATCTTCTCCTTCCTCCCCATCGCCCGGAGCACGCCGCGCTTCGAGGCGCTGTTCGGCACTCCGCATGGAACCGACCTCTCGGCCGCCGCAGCGCTGGGCGCGGCCCGGTTCGTCCGGGTGGAGACGCCGGCCGGGCTCGCCGCCGCGCTCGAGGACGCCGGAGGCCCGGGTCTCCGCATCATCGAGGCGCGCGTCGTCGACCGCACGACCAACGTCGAGGTTCACCAGGCGCTCGGAGCGGCCGTGGCCCGTGCGCTCGAGGAGGGCGGCCCATGAGCCTGCTCACCCATGTCACCTGGGGGCAAGGTTCGCCCCTGCTGCTGCTTCACGGGTTCACCGGGAACCGGGACGCCTGGACCCACCTGCGACCGCTGCTCGGGCCGCGCTTCGGCGTGCTCGCCCCGGATCTCCCGGGGCACGGCGAGAGCCCCATCGCCGCGGACACCACCTTCGACCGGACGCTCGAAGCGCTGCTGACCCTCCTCGACTCGCACCGGCTCGAGCGGGTGGACGTCGCGGGGTACTCGCTCGGCGCCCGCGTCGCGCTGGGGCTGTCCCTCCGCGCGCCGGACCGGGTGGGCCGCCTGGTCCTCGAGTCCGGAAGCCCGGGCCTTCGCCGCCGGCGCGAGCGGGGCGAGCGCCGGCGGGACGACGCGGTGCTGGCCCAGGTCATCGAGCGGGACGGGCTCGAGGCATTCGTACGGCGCTGGGAGGCGCTGCCGCTGTTCGACGGCCTGCGGAGCATTCCCGAGGACCTGCGCCGACGGCTGCACGAGCGCCGGCTCTCCCACCGGCCCGAGGCGCTGGCGGGCTCGCTGCGCGCGCTCTCGCTCGGCGCCCAGCCCAGCTACTGGACGCGGCTCTGGACGGTGCGCGCGCCGACCTTGCTGCTCACCGGCAGCCGCGACCCGAAGTTCACCCAGATCGCCCGGGCCATGGCGGCGGAGATGCCGCTGGTCTGGGGGCACGTCTTCCCCGGCGCGGGGCACGCGCCACACCTGGAGTCGCCGGAGGAGTGGGCCCGCGAGGTGACCTCCTTCCTCACGGCTCCGTGGATCGAACGGCCGCTCGTGGACAGCGAGCGAGGGGAGCAAGGCGGATGACGGCAGACTGGAAGAAGGTCCGGGACGACAAGGACATCGTCTACGAGAAGTGGAACGGCATCGCGAAGATCACCATCAATCGGCCCGAGGTCCGGAATGCGTTCCGGCCCCAGACCCTGTTCGAGATGAGCTCCGCGTTCAACGACGCCCGCGAGGATCCCTCGGTGGGCGTGGTCATCCTCACCGGCGCCGGCGACCAGGCCTTCTGCTCCGGCGGTGACCAGCGCGTACGCGGCAGCGAGGGCTACGTCGGGAAGGACGGCGTGCCGCGGCTGAACGTGCTGGATCTCCAGAAGCAGATCCGCTCGCTGCCCAAGCCGGTGCTGGCGATGGTGGCCGGGTACGCCATCGGCGGCGGTCATGTGCTCCACGTGGTCTGCGACCTGACCATCGCCGCGGACAACGCCCGCTTCGGCCAGACCGGCCCACGGGTGGGCAGCTTCGACGGTGGCTTCGGCGCGAGCTACCTGGCCGCCATCGTCGGCCAGAAGAAGGCGCGGGAGATCTGGTTCCTCTGCCGGCAGTACGACGCGCAGCAGGCGTTGCAGATGGGCCTGGTCAACACCGTCGTGCCCCTCGCCGAGCTCGAGGCGGAGACGCTCCGCTGGTGCGAGGAGATGCTGCAGCTCAGTCCGCTTGCGCTCCGGCTGCTCAAGTCGAGCTTCAACGCCGACCTGGATGGTCAGGCCGGCATCCAGGAGCTCGCCGGCAACGCCACCTTGCTCTACTACATGTCCGCGGAGGCCCAGGAGGGCCGCAACGCGTACGTCGAGCGGCGCAAGCCCGACTTCTCGAAGTTCCCGCGCCGCCCGTGACCGCCGCCGCCCCGACCGCCTCGCCGTCGCTCCGGACCTGGCTGCTCGCCGCCCGGCCCAAGACGCTCACCGCCGCGGTGGTGCCGGTGGTAGTGGGGACCGGGCTCGCGCTGGGCCGGGGGATGGCATCGCCGTGGCCGGCACTGGCCGCGCTCGCCGGGGCGGTGCTCATCCAGATCGGCACCAACCTCACCAACGACTACTACGACTTCCGCAAGGGCGCGGACACGCACGAGCGGGTCGGCCCCACCCGGGTCACCCAGAGCGGTCTCATCGCGCCACAGGCCGTGCTCTCCGCCGGCGCCGCCTGCTTTGCCCTGGCGGTGGTGGTGGGAGTGTACCTCGTGGCGCGGGGCGGCTGGCCGTTCGTGGGCATCGGCCTCGCCTCGGTGCTCGCCGGCTGGGCCTACACCGGTGGACCGTACCCACTGGGCTACAACGGCCTCGGGGATCTCTTCGTGCTGGTCTTCTTCGGGCTGATCGCCGTGCCGGGCACCTTCTACGCCCAGGCGCTCCAGCTGGTTCCTGCCGTCTGGCCGGCCGCCGTGGCCGTGGGCGCCACCGGGACGATGATCCTGGTGGTCAACAACCTGCGGGACATGGAGACCGACGCGCGCGCGGGGAAGCACACCCTGGTCGTCCGCTTCGGCCGCGGTTTCGGGCGGGCCGAGTACGTGAGCTTGCTCGTTCTTGCCCTGGCCATGCCCGTCCTGATGGTGGCGATGGGCTGGGCACGCTGGCCGGTGCTCCTCGCGCTCCTGGCGACGCCCCTGGCCTGGCCGCCGCTGTCGCGCGTCCTCGGGAGGACCAGCGCGGCGCTGAATCCGGCGCTCGGGACGACGGCCAGGTTCCAGGCGGCGTTCGGATTGCTGCTCGCCTTCGGAGCATGGCTGGGACACGGGTGACCACCGAGCTCCTCATCCGCCCGCGGGCGCTCCGGTTCCGCTCGGGCCTCTCCACCGGCGCCGGGATGCGCGTCGGCGTGGATGGGTTCTGGGTGCGGCTGGGCGACGGACTCGGCGAGGTGACGCTGCTCCCCGGGTTCGGGACCGAGCCGGTGGACCGGGCCCGCGCCGCGCTCGGGGAGGCCGCCTCGGCACTGCGCGGCGCAGCTCCCCCGGGGAGTCCCGACGAGGTCGCCTCGCGCATCAAGGGCATCTCCATCCTCCGCGAGACACCCGCCACCCGGGCGGGAGTGGAGCTTGCCCTGCTCGACGCCGGGGCCCGCCACGCCGGCACCCCGCTCGCCGCGTGGCTTGGCGCCGAGCTCCGCTCGGTCCGGGTCAACGCGCTCCTGACCGACGACGAGGTCGACGCCCTCGCCTCGGAAGCCCGGGCGCGGGCCCATGAGAACTTCGACACCCTGAAGATCAAGGTCGGGGTGCAGCCCGCGGGGCAGGACGCCGTCCGGCTGGCGGCCGTGCGCGCGGCGGTGGGCCCCAACGTCCGCATCCGTGTCGACGGCAACGGCGCCTGGTCGGAAGCCGAGGCCCGGGAACGGCTGACCGCCCTCGCCTCCGCGCGGCTCGAGTACGTGGAGCAGCCGGTGCCGGCAGCGGACTTCGAGAGCCTCCGCAAGCTCCGCTCGCTGGCCCGCATCGCCGCCGACGAGTCGCTCGGCGTTCCCGGCGCGCGCGAGGGCATCTTCGGCGGCAAGCGGCCCGCGGTGGACGTGCTGGTGTTCAAGCTCCCGGTCATGGGGGGCGTGCTCCGGTCACGCCGGTACGCGGCGCTGGCCTGGGAGATGGGCATCGAGGTCGTGGTCACCAGCGCGCTCGACGGGGCAGTGTCCCGCGCTGGCGCCGCCCACCTCGCCTGCACGCTCCCGCTCGAGGGACCGGCCCACGGGCTCGCCACCGGACACCTGCTCGAGTCGGACGGGGGTGGGTACGCCATCTCGCACGGCCTGTGCCATCTCCCCGACGCGCCAGGCCTGGGCATCGATCCGGAGGTGCTCGGATGGTGATCCCCGGCTGCCCCGTCCGCGCCCAGATGCGCCAGGACCCCGAGGGGCTCGCCGTCGTGGCCGGCGACCGGCGATGGACGTGGGCTGCGCTCGACCGGGAGGTGGCCTGCGTCGCCGGCTTCCTGCGCGCAGGGAAGGTGTGCCCGGGCGAGCGGGTGGCCGTCCTCGCCGCCAACCACCCCTCGACGGTCGTACTCCTCTTTGCCGTCCGCCGGGTGGGTGCCGCGCTGGTGCCCCTCAACGTCCGGCTCGCTCCGACCGAGCTCCGCGCCCAGCTGGACCGGGTCCGTCCCCGGGTGCTGCTCGCCGATGCCGACCGGCTCGCTGTGCTCCCCGGAGCCGTGCCGCTCGAGGACTGGCCGGACCTCGCCACCGTGCCCTGGCGCGGCGACGACTCCCAGGCCTCCGCCGACTGGGCGCTGCTCTTCACCTCCGGCACCACCGGGCAGCCCAAGGCTGCGCGGCTGTCCGTCGGGGCCCTGGATGCGCTCGCGCGAGCCTCGGCCACGAACCTCGGGCCCCGCCCCGGCGACCGCTGGCTCTGCAACCTCCCGCTGTTCCACGTCGGTGGCCTTGGCACGGCCATCCGCTGCGCACACGACGGGGCGACGCTGGTGCTTCATCCCCGCTTCGACGCCGGGGCGGTGGTGCGGACGGTGCGGGAGGACGGCATCACCCACCTCAGCCTCGTCGCCCGGACGCTCGAGCAGTGCCTCGACGCCGGCCTCGGCGCGGGCCGGCTCCGCGGAGTGCTCGTGGGTGGTGGCCCGGTCCCGCCGGCGCTGGTGGAGCGGGCGCGCGCCGCAGCCATCCCCGTGCTCCTCACCTACGGGCTCACCGAGGCTTGCTCGCAGGTCACCACCGAGCGCCCGGGCCAGGCCGACGGTCGCACGGCGGGCGTGCCGCTCCCGGGCCTCGAGGTCCAGATCGTCGGCGCCGACGGCCGTTCGGTCCCGGCGGGCGAGGAGGGCACCATCGCGGTCCGCGGGCCCACGCTCATGCGGGGCTACCTCGACGACGACGCCGCCACCGCCGAGGTCCTCCGCGATGGGTGGCTCCGCACCGGGGACGTCGGCCAGCTGGACCGGGCGGGCCGCCTCACCGTCCTCGCCCGCAGGACCGACCTCATCCTCTCCGGGGGGGAGAACGTCTACCCGGCCGAGGTGGAGGCGGTGCTCGCCACCCACCCCGCGGTGGCGGAGGTGGCGGTCGTCGGCCGACCCGACCCGCGCTGGGGACAGGTGCCGGTGGCGGTGGTGGTGCCCCGGCAGGCGGCGGGCTCACTCGACGACCTGCGGCCCTGGGCGCGCGCCCGGCTCGCCGCCTTCAAGGTTCCGGCCGAGGTGGTCCCGGCCACCGCGCTCCCGCGCACGGCGTCGGGGAAGGTCGATCGCGCGGCGGTGCAGGCCGCGGTGACGGGCCCAAGTGGGCCTTGTTCTTTCGAGAAGCCACGGCGCGCAGAAAGCGCGGCGGGGCGGAGGGAGTTCAAGTAGTCTTGAACAGGGTGAACCAGATGGAGACCACGCCCGCGGCAGCACGGTTCCTGGAATGCGCCGAGGCGCGCCTCGCGTCCGTGCTCTCGCAGGGCTCGGGCGACGTGGCCCAGTCGGACACGCTGCTCAACGCCGGCCGGCACCTGTGCGTCGGCAGCGGCGGAAAGCGCGTCCGGCCGACGATGGTGCATCTGTTCGGCCTCGCCGCGGCGGCGCCGGAGCCGGGGCTCATGCACGTGGCGGTGGCTGCGGAGCTGGTGCACTCGGCCAGCCTGCTCCACGACGACGTGGTGGACGCCGGGATGTACCGCCGGGGCCGGCCCACGGTGAACGCGCTCTGGGGCAACGTGGTCGCGGTGATGGGCGGGGACCTCCTCCTCACGCTCGCCCTCGACGAGCTGGCCGTGCTCGACCGGGAGATCACCTTCGCCGCGGTGCGGACGGTGGCCGAGATGACCCGGGCGACCATCGGCGAGGTGGAGGCCCGCGGGGACCTCTCGCTCTCCGTGGAGCGCTTCCGGAGCATCATGGAAGGGAAGACCGGCGCCCTCTTCGGCTTCTGCGGCGCCGCCGCCGGCCGGCTCGCGGGCAAGGACGAGGTCGCGCGGAGGTTCGAGACCTTCGGCCGGCATCTCGGCGTCGCCTTCCAAATCGCCGACGACCTCAAGGACCTCAACGGCGGCGACCCGGGGAAGCCGGTGTTCGCCGACTTCAAGTCGAGGACGCCGTCGCTGCCCATCCTCCTCGCGGCGCAGATGGACGAGCCGCTCCGGCGCCGGATCAAGGACCTCTGGGCGTTCGGCTCGATGGCCGACGAGCGGGTGCGCGAGCTGGGCGTCGCGGTCCTCGCCACCGACGCCCCACGCGCCGCGCTCCACCTCATGGACCGGGAGATCGAGGCGGCGCTCGACGCGCTCGGTCCCCTCCGCGACTCACCCGGCGCCGACGAGCTGATGGACTGGGCCCGGCGCCTCGGGGCGGCCTTCCGCTAGCGAGAAGACGACCGATGCCGTCCAAGGGTTACAGCTGGTCCGACGCGCCCCGCCTGGCGGCGCCCGATCCCGCCCCGGGGCTCCCTCGCTGGGAGGCGCTGGCCATCGATGCGGTGGGCAACGTCATCGAGTTCTGGGGTTTCAAGCACAACCAGGGCCGGGTCTGGGCGGTGCTCTACCTCCGGGGCACGTCCATGACCGCCACCCAGCTCGAGGAGGAGCTGGGCCTCAGCAAGGGCGCAGTCTCGATGCTGGTCCGCGACCTGGAGCGCTGGGGCGTGGTGGTGCGCATCCGCCAGCCCGGCACCGGCGCCTGGCACTTCCGCGCCGAGACGAACCTGGTACAGATGGTGAGCCGGGTCATCCAGGAGCGCGAGAGCGTCTTCATCTCCGGCATCCGCAAGGACCTCGAGGAGGCCAAGCGGCTCGCCTCGGCCAGCGGGGTGGGGCGGGACCGGCTCGCCCGGCTGGAAAAGCTGGCGGCGCTCGCCTCGGGCGCCGAGCGGGCGCTGCGGATCTTCCTGCGCACCGCCCGGGTGGACCTCTCGTCGCTGCTGGCGGCGCTGGGCGAGGGCAAGCTCCGCCCCCGGAGCTGACGGCCCCGCAGGCCAGGGAGCCCCCGCGGCCTCACGAGGCGACCGGTTTCCGGCATCGCCGCGCTGCGGCTGCAGCCCTCGCGTCTCGCCGTCCGCTGCGCGCAGGCTCTGCGCGCCGGAGCCCTTGGTGCATGCCCCATATGCCGTCCCGGCGAGGCCGGTGGCTTGCATCGTCAGGGGCGAGGCGGGAACCTGCGCGTCAACAGTTCAACATCCAACATTGCGAGGCCTCAGGATGCGGGAGGATCTCGTTGTCGGCCTGGCCGGATCGGGCGGAGATGGCGTGGTGAGCGCGGGCGAGTCGCTCCTCGGCGCGGCGTCGTCGCAGGGCTTCTACGCCCTGATGACCAAGAGCTTCGGCTCTCAGATTCGCGGGGGTGAGTCGTCCTGCCGCGTGCGGCTCTCCACACGGAAGGTCCTCAACCCGGGCGGCGTGCTGGACGTGGCCGTGGCGCTGAACTGGGAAGACTTCCGGCGATTCGGGGCCGAGCTGCCGGTGGGGCCGGACACCGTCCTCATTCACGAGGCCAAGGCCGGTCCCCCTCCCGAGGACCTCACGCCACCCGGGCAGCGACCCCGCGAGACGCTGGCCGTCCCGCTGGCGGAGCTGGCCAAGACCGCCGCGGGGACGGACCGAGCGAAGACCTCCGTGGTGCTCGGCCTCATCTCCGGCTGGTTCGGGGTGCCGCTCGAGGCGCTGGACCGCGGGCTCCAGAAGAAGTTCTCGCAGAAGGGCGAGGGCCTCCTCGAGGCGAACCGGAAGGCGCTCGCCGCTGGGCTCGCCCACGCCACCCAGCGTCCCCTGGCCACGCCGCGTTCCCTGGCCCGGCCCCAGGCGCCTTCGTCCAAGCTCCTGTGCGACGGGAACGAGATGTGCGCCTCGGCGGCCATCTTCAGCGGCTGCCAGTTCTTCGGCGGCTATCCCATCACCCCGTCCACCGAGGTGATGCAGATCCTCTCCCGGGAGCTGCCCCGCCACGGCGGGGTGGTGCTGCAGGCGGAGGACGAGATCAGCGGAGTCGGCGCCTCGGTGGGCGCGTCGTTCGCAGGGAAGAAGGCGATGACCGCCACCTCCGGTCCCGGCATGTCGCTGAAGACCGAGATCCTCGGCCTGGCCTCCATTGCCGAGCTCCCGCTGGTGCTGCTCAACGTGCAGCGCGGCGGACCGTCCACTGGCCTCCCCACCAAGCCCGAGCAGGCGGACCTCTTGCAGGCGGCGTTCAGCGCCCACGGCGACGTGCTCCGCCCGGTGCTGGCTCCCACCAGCGTCGAGGACACCTTCCGGCTCACCGTCGAGGCGTTCAACCTCGCCGAGAAGTACCAGACGCCGGTGGTCATCCTCTCCGACCAGGAGATCGCCCAGCGCAAGGAGACGGTGGACCCCATCGACGTGTCCCGGTTCGAGGTGCTGGAGCGGCTCCGACCCACAGCCGAGGAGCTCGCCCGCGGCTACCAGCGCTTCGCGGACACCCCGTCCGGGGTGAGCCCCCTCAGCCACCCCGGGATGAAGGGCGGGAACTACCTCGCTGCAGGCATCGAGCACGACGCCAAGGGAGCGCCCACCGCCAGCGGAGCGGTGCACGCGGCGATGAACGCCAAGCGCTTCCGGAAGCTCGATCCGCTCCAGAGCCGGGACGACTTCTTCGAGCGACAGGGCGACCCCGACGCGCCGCTCGCCCTGGTGAGCTGGGGGAGCTCGGCCGGGGTGGCCCGCGAGGCCTTCGGGCTGGCGCGGGCGCGCGGGATGCGGGTGAAGCTGCTGGTCCCGTTCCTCCTTTACCCGGTGGCCGAGCCGGTGTACCGGGAGTTCTTCGCCTCGGTCCGGCGCGGGCTGGTGCTCGAGCTGTCGCACCAGGGGCAGCTCTACCGGGTGCTCCGGATGTACCTCGACGTGCCCCGGGACGTGACGTCGTTCGCCCGGAGCGGTGCGCAGCCGTTCCGCGCCGACGAGGTGCTGGAACGTCTCCAGGGCCTGGCGGAGGCCTCGTGATGGACTCGTTCCTCGCCCCAAACGACTACAAGAGCCCACTCAAGCCCATCTGGTGCCCCGGCTGCGGGGACTACGGCGTCCTCCAGGCGCTCTACCGGGCGCTGAGCGCGGTCGGCCGGCCACCGCACGAGATCGCCTTCATCTCTGGCATCGGCTGCTCGAGCCGGATCCCCGGCTACACCACCGCCTACGGCTTCAACAGCGTGCACGGCCGCGCGCTCCCCATTGCCCAGGGAGTGAAGCTGGCCAACCCCGACCTCCTGGTCGTGGTGGCCGGCGGGGACGGAGACGGCTTCTCCATCGGCGGGGGCCATGTCCCGCACGCCATCCGCCGTAACGTGGACCTGACGTATCTCGTGATGGACAACCAGGTCTACGGGCTCACCAAGGGGCAGCTGTCGCCGACGTCGCCGCGCGGCCTGAAGACGGTGACCTCCCCGATGGGGAGCCTCGAGCAGCCCATCAACCCGCTGCTCACCGTGCTCGCCTACGGCGCGGGTTTCGTGGCCCAGGCCACCCCGGCCGACATGCCGGGCATGACCACCCTCATCGAGGAGGCCCTCCGCTACCCCGGCTTCTCCTTCGTCAACATCCAGTCGCCCTGCGTGACGTTCGGCGAGGAGGAGCAGCAGCTCCGGGCGCACAAGGCGCGGATGAAGCCGCTGAGCAGCCTGGGGCACGACCCGGCGAACCAGCTCGCGGCCCTCGACCTTGCCCGGGCCTATGGAACCGAGCTGTACACCGGCGTGTTCTACCGGAACCCCGATCCGCCCCCGACGTACGATGCGTTGATCCGCCACCGCCAGGCCGAGCTCCAGCGGGGCGAGCCGCGGCCCCGGGCACGGGTGCTCGAGCGATATCTGCAGACCTAGAGGAGGGCACCGCCATGGGTCCCATCGCCGGCTTTGACTTCGAGCGCATGACGCTCCGGGACGCGCTCGACCTGGCGGTCCTCATCGAGGAGGAGGCCCGGGACCGCTACTGGGAGTTCGCCGAGCAGCTGGCGACACACGACACTCCGGAGGTGGCCGACTTCTTCTCCCGCATGGCCCGCATCGAGGAGCGTCACCGCGGGGAGCTCCTCGAGCGGAGGCGGACGATGTTCGGGGACGCCCCCTCCTCGGTCGAGCGGCGGATGGTCTTCGACGTGGAGGCTCCCGCCTACGACGACGCACGGGCCTTCATGGGGGTGCGCCAGGCGCTGGAGACGGTGCTCGCCGCGGAGGTCAAGGCTTACGCCTTCTTCAGCGAGGCGGTGCCTCGCGTCAAGGACCCCGAGTTGAAGGCGCTGTTCCAGGAGCTCCGGGACGAGGAGGTGCACCACCAGTCGTTGGTGAAGGCCGAGCTGGCGCGCTGCCCGGAGAAGGCGGACGATTCGGAGGCCTATGCGGACGACCCGAACGCGCAGTAGGACGTTCCCCTCGGGAGCTCATGCATGACCCAGGGCCTCGCCCTCCTCGCCTTCCTCGCCGTCTCCTTCCTCGCCGTGGGCAGCCTGCTCGTCGGGGCGCGGCTGCTCCGGGTGCGCGCCCGCGTCGACAGCCCGCTCAAGCGCGAGACCTACGAGTGCGGCGAGACGCCCCGGGGCATGGCCTGGGTGCGCTTCCACGCCCGCTACTACGTGGTTGCCCTGTTCTTCGTCCTCTTCGACATCGAGGCCGCGCTCATTCTCCCCTGGAGCACCATCGTCCGGGAGGTGGGGACCCCTGGCCTGGTCGCGGTGGGGACGTTCGTCGGGGTTCTGATGCTCGGCTGGGCCTGGGCGATCCGGAAGGGAGCGCTGGAGTGGGTGTGAAGACGGTCGACGACGGTGCGGCGTTCGAGCATCCGCTCTACCGGACGCTCCTCAGCGTGCCCGGCCTGAGCGTGGCCACCACCGCGCTGGATCAGGTGCTCACCTGGGGGATGAGCAACGCGCTCTGGGTGTTCCCGATGGCCACCAGCTGCTGCGGCATCGAGTTCATGGCCACCGCCGCGAGCCGGGTGGACATCGACCGGATGGGGACCATCGTCCGGGCCACGCCGCGCCAGGCGGACGTGATGGTGGTGGCCGGGACCATCACCGTGAAGATGGCGCCCCGGGTGAAGAAGCTCTGGGACCAGATGCCCGAGCCCAAGTGGTGCATCGCCATGGGGTCGTGCGCGATCTCCGGCGACTTCTACCGGAACCTGTATTCGGTGGTGCCGGGGGTGGACACGTTCCTCCCGGTCGATGTGTACGTCCCGGGCTGCCCGCCGAACCCGGAGGCGCTGATGCACGGGTTCCTCCGGCTGCAAGAGAAGATCCGCAAGAGCCGGAAGGGCGAGAGCGTCGTTCCCGAGCCCAACCCCGAGCTGCTCCGCGTCACGCGGCCGTCCATCCCGCGGCTGGTCGACCACGAGCGGACGGCGGAGATGGACCAGGCGCAGATTGCCTCGTCCGACATCGCCACTGAGGTGGAGGTGACGCCCGCTGTGCGCGCCTCGCTTGCGCCCGACCCGGCGGAGCGCGCGTCCAACGTCGCCGGACCCGACTTGCCGGCGGTCCTCGGCGAGCTGGGCATCCCGGCGACCTTGGAGCTCGGACCTCCGCTCGTCCCCGGGTCCCGGCACCTGGAGGTCGCGGGCCGACTCAAGACGCGCGGGTACCGCCAGCTGGTCTCCATCGTCGCCACCCACTGGATCCCGGGCACCGGGCGCAAGGGCAAGGCCCCGGACGAGCTCGAGCACTTCGAGGTGAGCTACCTCCTCCGCACTGTGGGCGCCGGCTCGCGGGTGGCCACCTGGGCCGTCCGGCTCGCGCCGGGTGAGCCGGTCGCGTCGCTGGTGCCGCTCTTCGCCGGCGCGGACTGGCAGGAGCGCGAGCAGTTCGACCTGGTGGGCGTGGTGTTCGCCGACCACCCGGACCTGCGCCGGTTGATGATGCCCGAGAACTACGACCGCCACCCGCTCCGGCGGGATCTGCCGGCCAACCTCCCGTACGCGCCCTGGCGATGACCGCATTGAGGACGGTGCAGATCACCCGGCGCGTCGATCCGCACCTCTCGATCGACACCTACGACCCCGAGGGGGAGCTGATGCTCCTCCACTTCGGGCCGCAGCACCCATCCACGCACGGCGTCTTCCGGATGGACCTCTACCTGGACGGGGAGAGGGTGGTGAAGGTCGTCCCCCACGTGGGTTACCTGCACCGGGCGGTGGAGAAGCTCTGCGAGACGCTGGCCTACGTGCAGATCACCCCCATCGTCGACAAGAACGACTACGTCGCGCCGATGACCAACGAGCAGGCGCTGAACATGGCCTTCGAGGCTGCCCTCAAGCTCGAGGTCCCGCGCCGGGCGCGGTGGATGCGGACCCTCTTCGCCGAGCTGCAGCGGATCGCCTCACATCTCCTATGGCTCGGAACCTTCGCCCTCGACCTCGGCGGAGCGCTGGGCGGCGGGTCGACGGTGTTCCTCCATTGCTTTCGCGAGCGGGAGCTGGTGCTGGACCTCTTCGAGGAGGTCACCGGGGCGCGCTTCCACTACAACACCCACACCCTGGGCGGGAACCGGCACGACCTGCCCGGGGGCTGGAGCGCCAAGGTCCACGCGGCGCTCGACATCATCGGCCCCCGCATCGACGAGTACGAGGCGATGACGCTGGAGAACCGCATCTTCCTCGACCGGACCATCGGAGTGGGGAAGCTGGACGCGGACCTCGCGCTCGAGCTGGGCATCACCGGTCCCGTCCTCCGGGCCTGCGGCGTGGACCATGACCTCCGGCGCGATGCTCCGTTCCACGCCTACGACGAGGTGAAGGTGAACGTGGTCACCGCGCCGGGCGGAGACTGCCTGGCCCGGGCGCAGGTGCGGCTCGGCGAGCTGCGCGAGAGCGTGCGCCTGGTGAGGGAGATGGTGGATGCGGTTCCGGAGGGCAGTATCAACTCGGGCAAGCCGGTGAAGCTCCCGGTGCAGACCAAGATTCCCCCGGGCCAGGTCTACGTGGCGATCGAGACGCCGCGCGGCGAGCTCGGGACGTACCTCGTCTCCGACGGCACCCAGTTCCCGTACCGATTGAAGATCCGGCCACCGAGCCTGCACGCGCTCTCGGCCCTTCCGTACATCATTCCCGGAGGCACGGTGAGCGACGCGGTGGCGATCCTCGGCTCGGTGGACCCGATCATGGGCGAGGTGGATCGGTGAGCGAGGGCCTCGTCCACGGGGCGGTGTACTCGGTGCTCATCGTGACCGTGGTGCTCACCGCGACGGCGATGGCGCTGTGGTTCGAGCGAAAGTTCGCCGCCCGGCTCCAGACCCGGCTCGGTCCGACGATGGTGGGGCCCTCGGGCCTGCTCCAGCCGGTGGCCGACCTCCTCAAGCTCCTCCAGAAGGAGGACATCGTCCCGGAGAAGGCCGACGCGGCCATCTTCAACCTGGTGCCGCCGCTTGCCGCCCTGGCCGCCCTGGGCGCCGCGGCGGTGGTCCCGTTCTCGCCGACGGTGGTCGCCTCCGACCTGGACGTGGGCGTGCTCTACATCCTGGCCATCGGCGCGGTGACCGTGCTGCCGATCTTCGGGGCAGGGTGGTCGAGCAACAACAAGCTGGCCCTCCTCGGCGGGATGCGCGCCGTGGCCCAGTCCATCTCCTACGAGGTGCCGCTGCTGCTCTCGGCGATGGTGCCGATCATCCTCTCCGGCTCGATGCGGTTCGGGGCCATCGTGCAGGAGCAGGCCGACCATCACTGGTTCGTGGTGTGGCCCTTCTTCATCGGCATCCCGGCGTTCGGCATCTTCCTCCTGGCGATGCTCGCCGAGGCCAACCGGATCCCCTTCGACATCCCCGAGGCGGAGAGCGAGCTGGTGGCCGGCGTGACCACCGAGTACACCGGGATGAAGTTCGCGCTCTTCTACATGGCCGAGTACATCCACACCATCGTCGCCTCGGCGGTGGGCGCGGCGCTCTTCCTCGGCGGCTGGGATGGCCCCTTCTGGCCGGGTCTGCACTGGATGGTGCTGAAGACGCTGCTCCTCTTCACGGCGGTGTACTGGATTCGCTGGTCGCTGCTCCGGTTCCGGTCGGACCAGCTGATGGGGCTGTGCTGGAAGTACCTGGTGCCCGCGAGCGTGCTCCTGGTGGGCGCCTCCGCCGCCTGGGTGGTGTCTCGGTGAAGAGCTACTTCGTCACCGCCGCCCGCGCGCTGGCCGTGACCTTCAGCAACGTCTTTCGCAGGCCCGTGACGGTGGAATTCCCGGACGTCATCCGGCCCCGCGCCGAGCGCTACCGGGCGAGCTTTGCCCTGCTCCACGAGGAGGACGGGGACGAGGCGTGCATCGGGTGCCTGCAGTGCGAGCGCATCTGCCCCTCGGAGGTCATCTCCATCAAGGCGGGCGGCAAGCGCGAGTCGCCCATCACCGGGAAGAAGCGCGGCTACGCCGACGACTTCGTGCTCGACCTGAACGCCTGCATCTACTGCGAGCTCTGCGTCCAGGTCTGTCCGACCGACGCCATCGTGATGACCCGTGAGCCCGAGCTGCCCGCCTTCGGACGGGAGGACCTGGTGCTCACCATGGCGAAGCTCTACGCCAACGAGAAGGCGAAGCACCGGGCGTGGGGCGATGCCACCCGGCTGAACGCGATGCAGACGCCGCCGAAGCCTCCGAAGGCCGCGGCCCCCGCGGGAGCGCCGGCAGCAGGCGCCCCGACGGCGGCTGAAGCGAGCGCTCGCGCCGCAGCACCGGTGGTGGCGAGTCCTCTCGCGTCGGGGTCGTCAACCACCGCATCGGGCTCATCGACTCCCCCGGTCACTGCTCCCGCCCCGGTCGGGACAGCGAGCCCGGCCGCGTCGGTCCCGGCGTCCGCGTCCGGCCAGAGTGCGTCCGGTGAGACCGGCGCGACCGCCCCGGCGGCCTCGGCCGCCGAGCGTGGCTCGACACCGCCCGGCTCGACCGGGGAGGGCACTCCGTGACGGCCGAGCTGGGCTTCGGGATCCTCGCATTCTTCCTGGTGGGCTTTCCGGCTCTCCGGGTGGTGACCAGCAAGGACCTGGTCCGGGCAGTCCTCTGGCTCGCGGTGACGCTGCTCGGGACTGCGGTGCTGTACGCGCTGCTCCACGCGCCCTTCCTCGCAGGTGTCCAGGTGCTCACCTACGTGGGTGGGGTGGTGACGCTGATGGTGTTCGGGGTGATGGTCACCCGGAAGCACGAAGGGACGACCGTCGCCATCGACGGTGCCAACCGGGTCCGCGGTGCCGTGCTGGCCCTGGCCTTCTTCGGAGTGGTCGCCTCCGCCATCGTCCGGACCGACCTCTCGTCCTTCACCCCGGTCGAGACGCCGTCCACCCAGGACCTGGCGATGGCGCTGCTGGACCGCTACCTGATCGCCTTCGAGGTGGCCTCGGTCCTTCTCCTCGCCGCCATCATCAGCGCGGTGGTGCTCGCCCGCCGCCGCGACCCGTCGCCCGACGCGGCCGAGCCCGCGGATGGAGTCAATCTCCGGGAAGGGAGCGTGCCGTGACCCTCCGCGCGCTCCTCCTGGTGGCCACCGCGCTGTTCAGCCTGGGCATCTACGGTCTGGTCACCCGGCGCCAGGCGGTGGCACTCCTGCTCTCCATCGAGGTGATGGCCAACGCCGCGAACCTGGTCTTCGTCGCCTTCGCCCGGTACGGCGGTGCGCCGGGGCACCCGCTGGTCCTCTTCGCCCTGGCCATCACCGTGGCCGAGGTCGCGGTCGGCCTCGCCCTGGTGCTGCTCTTCTACCGCCGGCACGGGGACACACTGCTCGAGATGGCGAGCGAGGCCAAGGGATGAGCCCCTCCGTCGTCCTTGCGCTGGTGACGCTCGCCGCTCCTCTGGCCGCGGCGCTCCTCTCGGTGCTCATTCCCGCGCTGCGCCACCGCGGCGCTCCCGCAGCGACGCTCACCATCCTCGGAAGCCTGCTGGCGACGGGCGCGGCGGGGGTTCTCCTGACGCAGGACCTGGCCGGCCGGGCGATCCGCGCCACCGTGCCCTGGATGGTGGTGCAGGGCCGGGGACTCGGCCAGATCGGGGTCCGCCTCGACGCGGTCTCCATCCCGATGCTGGCGGTGGTGTGCCTGGTCGCGCTGGCGGTGCAGGTCTACTCGATCGCCTACATGCACGAGGAGACGCCGCGCTCCTACGGGCGCTACTTCGCCTACCACGCCCTGTTCCTCTTCAGCATGAACACCCTGGTGCTGGCACCGGACCTGCTCCAGGCGTTCGCCGGGTGGGAGCTGGTCGGCCTGGTCAGCTACCTCCTCATCGGCTTCTACTTCGACCGCCCGAGCGCGGCGCGGGCGGCGGTGAAGGCGTTCTGGATGACGAAGCTCGCGGACATGGGCTTCCTGTTCGCGCTGCTCCTGCTGTACGCACGAACCGGGGCGTTCTCCTGGGACGTGGCGCTGCGCCCCGAGGTGGCCGAGGCGACCGCGGCGCTGATCTTCCTCGCGGTGATGGGCAAGTCGGCCCAGTTCCCGCTGCACGTGTGGCTCCCCGACGCGATGGAGGGCCCGACCCCGGTCTCCGCCCTGCTCCACGCGGCGACGATGGTCGCCGCCGGCGTCTATCTCGTGGTCCGGGCGGATCCGCTCTTTGCCCAGGCGCACTGGGTCCAGGGCGGGATGCTCTGGGTGGGGACCATCACTGCCGTCTTCGCCGCCCTCCTGGGGCTGGTGCAGAACGACATCAAGCGCGTGCTGGCCTATTCCACCTGCTCGCAGCTCGGCTTCATGATCGCAGCGCTGGGCGCGGGCTCGGCCTTCGCCGGGTACTTCCACCTCGGGACGCACGCCTTCTTCAAGGCGCTGCTCTTCCTCGGCGCGGGGAGCGTCATCCACGCCGTCCACTCGAACTCCTTGACCGACATGGGCGGCCTCGGCCGGAAGATGCCGGTGACCGCCATCACCTTCGCCGCCGGAGCGCTCTCGCTGGCCGGGGTTCCGCCGTTCGCCGGATTCGCCTCCAAGGACGCCATCCTCACCGCGGTGGAGGGCAGGGCAGGGTGGGTGCCCTGGGCGCTCCTGCTGGCCACCGCGTTCCTGACCGCGTTCTACATGGGGCGGGTGCTGGTGCTGACCTTCCTGGGCAAGCCCTCCGGCGCGGCCGCGCACGCGCACGAGTCGCCCCCGGTGATGACCGGTCCGCTGCTCGCGCTCGCCATGCCCACCGTGGCCGGAGGGCTGCTCGGCCCCTGGCTCGCCCACGGCCTGGGTGGGGAGATGCACCTCCACTTCGGCCTGACGCCGGTGCTGGCAGCGGTCGCGGCGCTCGGCGGGCTCGCCCTGTCCCTCGTCATCTACGCGCGCGGGGGTGAGCCGCCGCTGGCCGGCACGATCGCTGCCCTGGACCGGGGCTCGATCATCGACCGGACCTGGGCCTTCGGCTACCGCGGGCTCCTGCTCCCGCTCGGGGGGGCGCTCCGCTGGGTGGACCGCTACCTGGTCGACGGGCTGATGAACGGCCTCGGCTGGGGGACGCTCGAGGCAGGTCAGGCGCTCCGCCCGGTGCAGACCGGCCGCACCCGCGACTACGCGCTGGCGGTGGTGGTGGGAGCGCTGGTGCTCTTGATGTTCGGAGTGTGGCGATGAGCGGGCACCTCCTGCTGGCGATGGTGGCCTCGCCGGCGATCGCCGCGGCGGTGCTCCTGGTCGTCCCCGGCCGGATGCGGCAGCTCGTCCGGTGGGTGTCGCTAGCCGGGGCGAGCGGTGGGCTGGTCGGCGCGGTGGCCGCCGCGCTGGCCTGGGACAAGGCGGTGGGAGGGTTCCAGCTCGCCGAGCGTTATCCCCTGGTGCCCTCGATGGGCATCTCGCTGTCGCTTGCCGCCGACGGCTGGAGCATCGCGCTGGTGCTCCTGACGGGGATCATCATCGTGACCGGCGTGCTCGCGAGCTGGACCGTGCAGCGGCGGGACAAGGAGTTCTTCGTCCTCCTGCTCACGCTGGTGACCGGCGTCTTCGGGGTCTTCGTCAGTCAGGACCTCTTCGTCTTCTTCCTGTTCTACGAGATCGCGGTCCTCCCGATGTATCTGCTCATCGGCATCTGGGGGAGCAGCCACCAGGTGCCCCCGGCCGGACCGTTCAGGGGCGCGTGGCGGCGGTTCGCGGTCGGAAGCCGGGAGTATGCGGCGATGAAGCTCACCCTGATGCTCCTGGTGGGCTCGGCGGCCATCCTGGTGGCCATCTTCGGCCTCTGGTCGCGCGCCGGCGCGCGGACCTTCGACCTGGGCCAACTCGCGGCGATGCAACTCCCGCGCTCGACACAGATGTGGGTCTTCCCCTTGCTCTGGCTCGGTTTCGGGACACTGGCGGGCGTCTTCCCGTTCCACACCTGGAGCCCGGACGGCCATGCCTCGGCGCCGACGGCGGTCAGCATGCTGCACGCGGGCGTGCTGATGAAGCTGGGCGCGTTCGGGGTGATGCGGGTGGGGATGGTGCTGGCGCCGGAGGCCGCGGTCGCCTGGGCGCCGATCGTCGGGGGGGTGGCGGTGGTGAACGTGCTCTACGGCGCGCTCTGCGCCGCGGCCCAGGACGACCTCAAGTACATCGTGGCCTACTCGTCGGTGAGCCACATGGGCGTGGTGATGCTCGGGGCGGCCACCCTCACCCCGGTGGGCTGGAACGGGGCGGTGTTCCAGATGTTCGCCCACGGCATCATGACCGGGCTGTTCTTCGCCCTGGTGGGCCTGGTCTACGACCGGGCCCACACCCGCGATCTCGCGAGGATGGGCGGCTTCGCCCACGCCATGCCGGCCATCGCCGCGTTCTTCACCCTGGGCGCGCTGTCCTCGCTGGGCCTGCCCGGAACCGCGGGCTTCGTGGCCGAGTTCCTGGTCTTCCTCGGCGCGGCGACCGGCCGGAGCTCCTGGTGGACCGTGCCGGCCGTCCTGGGCGCCTTCGTGACCGCGGTGTACGTGCTCCGGGCCTCGAAGATCATCTTCTGGGGGCCGCGTCCCGCGGGGGACACCTCGCACCTGTCCGACCCGCACCGAACCGAGTGGGCGGCGCCGGTGGTCCTCTGCGCCTGCCTGGTGGTGTTCGGCTTCTGGCCGCGGCTCCTCCTCGACGCCATCGACGCCACCACCTCGGGCTACCTCAACCGGGTGGCCCTGGTGGCGGAGGCGCTCCGCCGATGAATCCCTGGTTCCAGCTGCTCGGGCCGGCGATGGCGGTGGCTGCGCTCGGTGCGGTGGTGCTCGGCGGTGACACCCTGCTCCCCGGCCGCGGCCGCCTCTGGGGCTGGGTGGCGGTGGCTCTGCTGCTCGCGCTGCTCGGGCTGTCGCTGAGCATGAACTCGGCCGGGGTCGCTCCCCATCGGGCCTACGTCGCCGGGCCGTGGAGCCTGTTCCTCCAGCGGCTGTTCGTCTGCGCCGCGCTGCTCGCCGTGCTCGGGTCGATGGACTGGCTCGAGTCGAGCGCGGGAGGCCGGCAGGCCGAGTATCTGGCCCTGATCCTCTTCAGCACCTCGGGGATGATGATGATCCCCGGCGCGCGGGACTGGGCGCTGCTGGTCGTCTCGTTCGAGCTGATGGGGATTCCGCTGTACGCGCTCGCCGCCTGGGCGAAGAACGACGGACCGCCCGAGCGTCCCCGCCTCGGCGCGGAGGCGGGTCTCAAGCTGTTCGTCACCGGAACCGCCAGCTCGGCGCTGACCTTCTTCGGGCTCGCGCTGGTGGTGGGGTTGAGCGGGACCACCCAGATCGACGTGACGGCGGATCCGGGCCGGGCGCCGCTGGCCGCGGCGGGGATGCTCCTCATCGTCGCCGGCTTCGGGTTCAAGATCGGCGCAGTGCCGTTCCACTTCTGGATCCCGGACACCTACCAGGGTGCGCCCACCCCGTTCGTGGCGTTCCTCTCGGTGGCCCCGAAGCTGGGCGGCATCGCCGCGCTGGCGGTGATCCTGCTGCACGGCTGGGCGGGGCAGGGTGGGCTGTGGGCCCCGGCGGTGGTGCTGCTCTCGGCGGCGAGCATGGTGGTAGGGAACTTCTTCGCCCTGAACCAGGGGGACGTGCGCCGGCTCCTGGGCTTCTCCGGCATCGCCCAGATGGGTTACGTGCTCATCGGGATTGCCGCACGGACGCGGGCCGGGCTGGCCATGGCGCTGTTCTTCATGGCCACCTACGTCTTCACCAACCTCGGCGCGTTCCTCGTGCTCCACGCCGGTGCCGAGGCGTCGGGCGGGCACAGCATCCCGAATCTTGCCGGACTCTCGCGCCGGGCGCCCGTGCTCGGTGCAGCGATGCTCATCTTCCTGCTCTCGCTCGCCGGCATCCCGTTCGTGGCCGGGTTCTGGGCGAAGCTCTTCGTGCTGCTCGCGGGCTACCGGGCGGGCCTCGGCTGGCTGGTGGTGCTCGGGGTCGCGCTCGCCGTGCTCGGGCTCTTCTATTACCTGAGCGTGGCCCGCTCGACGTTCATGGCCGAGGGGGAGAGGAGCGCGCCGGTGCCGACCCGGCTCCCGCTGCGCCTGGCGATCGGCGTGTGCCTGGTGGCGGTGGTGGGCCTCGGGCTCTGGCCGAGGCCGCTGCTCGAGGCGGCCGACGTCGCCGCGGCCGACCTCCTCGGCGAGCCGGTCGCCCTGTCGCTCCGGCAGTGAGCGCGCCGCTCAGGGTCCCGGTGCGGTGATGGTGCTGACCTGGATCGCCGTGAGTTGCCCGTCGGTGGCGTTCGCCGTGCCCGGATAGTCGGCCTGGCAGGAGAGCGCCACGTGCTCGCCTGGGGTTCCGGTGAGCTGTGCGGCTGCATGCAGGGTGAGCGTCGCTTTCCCGGACGTATCCAGCAGCGTGCCCTCGGACAGGTCGAGCAGGCTCCCGTCCCTGGTCAGGACGCAGCGCGTGAGGCTCGGAAGGGCGACGGTGGTGTTCGCCAGGATGACCTTGGCGGTGATCAGGTACCAGCCCGGCGGGACGAGGATCCTCGCCACGTCCGCATAGCTCGGGCCGACGAACACGGGTGCGGTGCCCGGGCGTCCGAAGCTCGCAGTGAAGGCGACCGTCGAGCCCGCACCGGGGACACCCGGAGGCCCCTGGGGACCAGCGGGGCCGGGATCACCCTTCGGACCGGCAGGGCCGGCAGGACCAGTGGCTCCGGTCGCTCCGGTCGCTCCGGTGGCTCCGGTGGCTCCGGTCGGGCCGGCGGGACCGGTGAGGCCCATGGGGCCCGCTGGCCCGGCGGGACCAGTGAGGCCCACGGGGCCGGGAGGACCGCTGGCTCCGGTCGCTCCAGTGGCTCCGGGCGGGCCGGCGGGGCCGGTGAGGCCGATGGGGCCCGCTGGCCCGGCCGGACCGGTGGCTCCGGTCGCTCCCGTGGCTCCGGTCAGGCCGATGGGGCCTGCTGGCCCGGTGGGACCGGTGAGGCCGATGGGACCGGCAGGACCCGTCGCACCGGTGGGGCCCGCGGGCCCGGCTGGACCGGTGGGACCGGCAACGCCCGCGGGCCCAGGAGTTCCGGCTGGCCCCTGGGGACCAGGCGGACCCTGTGGGCCGGGCGGGCCTCCGGCGGGCCCGGGAGGTCCGGCTGGCCCCTGTGGACCGGCCGGGCCGGCGCCCCCGGCAGGGCCCGTGGCGCCCGCGGGACCTGGAGGCCCGGCCGGCCCGGTCGGGCCCCGCGGCCCCTGCGTCCCGGTGCCGATGGCGACCTCGAACGTCGACGTCGCGCACTTGCCGCGTGTCGGCGCGACGGTCAGGAGATAGCTCGCCGGCAGGAGCCCTGACGGCAGAACCGCGACGATGTCCGTGGGCGACCACGAGGCGATGGTCAGCCGCTGACCGGCCAGGGTGACGGTTCCGGCCTTCGTGCCGAAGCCCCTCCCATGGATGAAGAGGTTCGTGTCCTCCGCGTCGGCCCGCAGGATGCGATCGTCATCCCGGCACTCGTCGCCCCCCTTGCCGTCCTTGTCGTGGTCCTCGGACCCATGGCCACCCGAGCCACCGGATCCGTGGCCCTCGTTCCCGGCCCGTGCGCCGGGCGCGAACGCAAGAAGAGCAGCGATGACCGCGACGGCGGCCTGAAAGCGTGACGTCATGCGCGCCCCCTAGGACCCAGCTCGGCCCTGGACTTCCCCAGCCCCGGCCCGATTCTCTGCGCGAAGGACCGATCGGAGCCACGCAAAAAGTTGAACGTTTCGGTGTCGAAGCCTGGGGCAGGAAGGACCCGGGAGCATCGGCTCAGGGACGAGGGCTCGCGCTCCCCCCGGCGCACGGCGTCGTCTGCCCTGCGGCCGTCATCCCATGAAGGTGTCGATCACGATGATGTCGTCGCGGAGCACTTCCTCGCTCAGCGCGTGGTGCTCCTCGCCGTCCATGTCCCCGCGCAGCCGGCGGACGAACTCCTCGACCTGCTGGACCGTGCCGTCCACGTCCTCATCCAGGGCCAGTCGGCTCAGCTCGGCCAGGGCCGCGCGCTGGCCCTTGTGCTCCTCGTCCATCGCCTCGACCCGTGCCGGGCCCCAGGCATCGACGTCGGCCAGCAGTGGACGGAGCACCGACTCCTCGTGGGCGAGGTGACGGAGAAACGCGTCCTGGAGCGTGCGGAGGCTCGCCCGGAGCCGCCTGATGGCGCCGGGGACTCGCCGCGTCATCTCGCCCAGTGTCTCCTCGATCTCCTGGAGGACGTCCCGGAGGACGGCGTGCTCGTCGAGGATGAGGCTGCGGACCTGACTCGCGCTGAGCTCCATGGTCGGTCCTCCGGACCGCAAATGTTTCGCGGTTCCCCGGTGCGAGGGGCGGCCCGCGCACTCCCTGCGCCCCCGGATGATGACCACCGGTGGGCGCACGGGGAGCCTGCGAGAAGCGTGCGCACAGAACGCCCGTTCGTTCCGCACGGCCCGCAACGGGTGCAGGCCAACCCACCCGGCTCCCGCACCATGCGCTGCGTCGCGAGCGAAGGGCACGGGTCCTGCTTTCGTCAGGGCGCATGAGCACGCCTCGCCTCCTCACCGTCGACGGAAACGAGGCGGTGGCCTCCGTTGCCCACCGGCTGTCCGAGACCATCGCCATCTACCCGATCACCCCGTCCTCGCCGATGGCCGAGCTCGCCGACGAGTGGTCGGCCCACGGCCAGCAGAACATCTGGGGCGTGGTCCCGCGGGTGGTGCAGCTCCAGTCGGAGGCCGGCGTCGCGGGGGCGGTTCACGGGGCGCTGCAGGCCGGGGCGCTGACCACGACCTTCACCGCGTCGCAGGGCCTGCTGCTGATGATCCCCAACCTCTACAAGATCGCCGGGGAGCTCACCGCCTTCTGCATGCACGTGGCGGCGCGGACACTGGCCACCCACGCGCTGAGCATCTTCGGGGACCACTCGGACGTGATGGCCTGCCGGCAGATCGGGCTCGGGCTCCTGGCCTCGGGGTCGGTGCAGGAGGCGCACGACCTCGCGGCGGTGGCCCACGCGGCGACGCTGCGGGCCCGGGTGCCGTTCATTCACTTCTTCGACGGCTTCCGCACCTCGCACGAGGTGGCGAAGATCGCCGAGCTCTCCGACGAGCAGCTGCGGGCGATGGTGGACGAGCAGGCCATCGTCGCGCACCGCGCCCGTGCGCTGGACCCGGAGCACCCGGTGCTCCGCGGCACCGCACAGAACCCGGACGCGTTCTTCCAGGCGCGCGAAGCGTGCAACCCGTTCTACTCCGCCTGTCCCGAGGTGGTGCAGCAGGAGATGGACCGGCTGGCGAAGCTCACCGGCCGCCGCTACCACCTGGTGGACTACCACGGTCACCCCGAGGCCGAGCGGGTGGTGGTGGTGATGGGCTCGGGCGCCGAGGTGACGCACGAGACCGTCGACTGGATGCTGGCAAAGGGCGAGCGGGTCGGGGTCCTCAAGGTTCGTCTCTACCGTCCGTTCCCGGCGGAGGTGTTCCTCGCTGCGCTGCCGCGAACGGTCCGCGCGGTCTCGGTGCTCGATCGCACCAAGGAACCCGGTGCCCCCGGCGAGCCCCTCTACCTCGACGTGCTCACCACGCTCGCCGAGGCGCGTGCGGAACGGCCGATGCCGACGGTGGTGGGCGGCAGGTACGGCCTCTCCTCGAAGGAGTTCGATCCGGGGATGGTGCGCGCTGTCTTCGAGAACCTCGCCCGACCGGAGCCGAAGAACCACTTCACCGTGGGCATCGTCGACGACGTCAGCAGGACCTCGCTCGAGTGGAGGCGCGACTTCGAGATCGCAGCGCCGGGCCGTACCCAGGCGGTGTTCTACGGGCTCGGCTCGGACGGGACCGTCGGGGCGAACAAGGCGTCGATCAAGATCATCGGCGAGGAGACCGAGCACGCAGCCCAGGGCTACTTCGTCTACGACTCGAAGAAGTCGGGGGCGATGACCATCAGCCACCTCCGCTTCGGGCCCGGGCCGATCCGCTCGTCCTACCTGGTCAAGCAGGCTGGCTTCGTGGGCGTGCACCAGTTCCAGCTCATCGACCGGCTGGACGTGCTCGAGCTCGCCGCGCCCGGAGCGGTGGTGCTGATCAACGCGCCGTACCCCCCGGACCAGCTCTGGGATCGGCTGCCCCGCGAGTTCCAGGAGACGGTGCTGGAGAAGAAGCTGCAGCTCCAGGTCATCGATGCGGTGAAGGTGGCGCAAACGGCAGGGATGGGCGGCCGCATCAACGCGGTGATGCAGGCCTGCTTCTTCGCGCTGTCCGGGGTGCTCCCCCGCGACGAGGCCATCGCCGAGATCAAGAAGTCCATCGAGAAGACCTACAAGAAGAAGGGCGCCGAGGTGGTGCGGCGGAACCACGCCGCGGTGGACGCCTCGCTTGCCGCGCTCTTCCCGGTGAAGACGCCGACGAAGATGACCGCGACCCGCAGCCGGCCGCCGGTCGTCGCTCCCGCGGCGCCGGACTTCGTGCGCCGGGTCACCGCCGTGATGCTGGAGAACAAGGGCGACCTGCTCCCGGTCAGCGCGTTCCCCATCGACGGGACGTGGCCCACCGCGACGGCACAGTGGGAGAAGCGCAACCTGGCGCTGGAAATCCCCGTCTGGGACGGACCGATCTGCATCCAGTGCAACAAGTGCGCGCTGGTGTGCCCGCACGCCGCCATCCGCACCAAGGTGTACGGCGAGGGGGCGGTGGCCACCGCGCCGAGCGGCTTCAAGCACATGGCCTTCAAGGGCCAGGCGGGGAGCGCCTACACGGTCCAGGTCGCGCCCGAGGACTGCACCGGCTGCGGGCTGTGCATCGAGGTGTGCCCGGCCAAGGACAAGGCGAACCCTCGCCACAAGGCGCTCGAGCTCTCGTCCCAGCCCCCGCTCCGGGAACAGGAGAAGAGATCCTTCGACTTCTTCCTCGGGCTGCCGGAGGTGGACCGGACCACGTTGCGCATGGACGTGAAGGGCTCACAGTTCCTCCAGCCGCTGTTCGAGTTCTCGGGCGCCTGCGCCGGGTGCGGCGAGACGCCGTACATCAAGCTGATCACCCAGCTCTTCGGCGACCGGATGATCATCGCCAACGCCACCGGCTGCTCGTCGATCTACGGCGGGAACCTCCCCACGACCCCGTACACGGTGAACCGCGAGGGCCGGGGCCCTGCCTGGGCGAACTCGCTCTTCGAGGACAACGCCGAGTTCGGCTACGGCATCCGCCTGGGAACGGACGCCCTCCGGCACCTGGCCGAGACGTTGCTGATGCGCCAGGCCCCCGCGCTGGGGGACGCCCTGGTCACCGCGCTGCTCGAGGCCGACCAGTCCACGGAGGCGGGGATCGCCGCACAGCGGGAGCGGGTGGCGGAGCTGAAGACCCGCCTGAAGCGAGAGACCCCCGACGCCCGCAACCTCCTCGCCCTCGCCGACCACTTGGTGAAGAAGAGCGTGTGGATCGTCGGTGGTGACGGCTGGGCCTACGACATCGGCTACGGGGGCCTCGACCACGTGCTCTCCACCGACGTGGACTTGAACATCCTGGTGCTCGACACCGAGGTGTACTCGAACACCGGTGGCCAGCAGTCGAAGGCCACGCCGCTCGGCGCAGCGGCCAAGTTCGCCGCTGCCGGCAAGTCCACCCCGAAGAAGGACCTCGGGCTCCTGGCCATGGGTTACCGGACCGCCTACGTGGCCCAGGTCGCCTTCGGGGCGAAGGACGCGCAAGTGGTCAGGGCGCTGCTCGAGGCCGAGAGCTACCGCGGCCCCGCGCTGGTCATCGCCTACAGTCACTGCATCGCGCACGGGTACGACCTGGTGCACGGGCTCGAGCAGCAGAAGCGGGCGGTGGACTCGGCGAGCTGGCCGCTGTACCGCTTCGACCCGCGGCGCATCGCCGCCGGGCAGCCACCGCTGGTGCTGGACTCGGGGCCGGCGAAGCTCCCGCTGCGCGAGTACATGCGGGAAGAGGCCCGGTTCCGGATCACCGAGTCGCTGGACCCCGAGCGGTACAGGCAGCTCCTCGCCTGGGCGCAGCAGAACGTGACCCAGCGCTACGGCGTCTACGAGCAGCTCGCCAAGGTGGTCGTTCCACAGGCCACCTCCATCCCCGATGTCCGGCCGCCGCCCGCGGCCGCGCTGGAGTGAGCGCGCACATGGATCTCTCGGTCGAGTACCTGGGACTCAAGCTGGCACACCCGCTCCTGCCGGGGGCCTCGCCGCTCGCGGACGAGGTGGGGACGGTGCGGGCGCTGGAGGACGCCGGAGCGCCGGCCATCGTGATGCGCTCGCTCTTCGAGGAGCAGCTCACCCAGGAGCAGCTGTCCACGTTCATGGCCACCGAGCAGCACCGCGAGCTCTCGGCCGAAGCCTCCAGTGTGCTCCCCGATGCGGACTACCGGATGGGCCCGGACCGGTACCTCGAGCAGCTCCGGAAGATCCGCGCGGCGGTGAAGGTGCCGGTCATCGCCTCGCTGAACGGGACCACGCTCGGAGGGTGGATCGACTTTGCCCGGCTCATCGAACAGGCGGGGGCCTCCGCGGTGGAGCTGAACCTGTACTCCGTCCCCACCGACCCGGCGCGCGACGGTGGAGCGGTGGAGAAGGACATGCTGGAGCTGGTCCGGACGCTGAAGGGGAGGGTGAAGATCCCGGTCGCGGTGAAGCTCTCGCCCTTCTACACCTCGGTGTCCAGTATCGCCCGGGGGCTCGAGGAGGCGGGCGCGGACGCGCTGGTGCTCTTCAACCGCCTGTTCGAGCCGGAGATCGACGTAGAGGCGCTGGAGGTGAAGCGGGTCCTCCACCTCTCGGACAGCTCCGAGCTTCCGCTCCGGCTCCGCTGGCTGGCCATCCTGTCCGCGCAGCGGAAGATCCCCCTGGCGGTCAGCGGCGGGGTGCACGAGACGGTGGACGTGGTCCGGGCGCTGATGGCGGGCGCGACAGCGGTGCAGCTCGTCTCGACCTTGCTCCGCAATGGTCCGTCGCGGCTGCTCTCCCTCCGGGCCTCGCTGGAGCGCTGGCTCGTCGAACGCGAGTACGTCTCGGTCAGGCAGCTGCGGGGGAGCATGAACCTCAAGGCCTGCCCGGACCCGTCGGCCTACGAGAGGGCGAACTACATCCACCTGCTGCATGGATGGCACGAGCATCCGGAAGTGCCCTGACATGGTTCCTTCACGCTGGGCTTCTCCATCGATGACGGTTGAACCCGGGCGACCGGAATCCCTGCTCGATGTCTGGACGGTGGGGGCCATCGCCGTCGTTGCCTACGCGCTCTCCAACGTGGTGCACGAGGGCCTCGGGCACGGCGGTGCGTGTCTCCTCGTCGGCGGCCGTCCCGAGGCGCTGAACGCGGTGTTCTTCGAGTGCTCGGTGGACGGCCTCCCGTCCTCGGCGGCTCGATGGCTCGCGGCCGGGGGCAGCATCGCGAACCTCGGGGCTGCTGCGCTCGCGTACGGCGCCTCGCGGACGCTCCCCGCCGGCTGGGGGCGGGCGCGCGACGTCGCCTGGCTGATGCTCGCCGTCAACCTGCTCCAGCCGTTCGGGTATCTGCTGTTCTCGGGCCTCGGGGGCATCGGCGACTGGGCGGTCGTCGTCTCCGGGCTTCGGCCCGCGGTGGTCTGGCGGCTGGTCCTGACAGCGCTCGGAGCGGTCCTCTACTTCTGGTGGGCGCCCCATGTGCTCATGCCCCCGCTGGAGCCCTTCGTGGGGACCGACGCCAAGGAGCGGGAACGGCGGACCCGGACGCTCACCCTGCTTCCTTACCTGGTCGGAGGGGTGACCTTCATCGTCGCCGGTCTGCTGAACCCGCATGGACTGAGGCTGGTGCTGATCTCTGCGGCGGCGGCCTCGTTCGGCGGGACCTCGCTCCTCGCCTGGTACCCGGCGGTCTGGGCTCGCCATCCTGGTGCCGGTCCGGAGCAGCCGCTGCTCGGCGTTCCCCGCAGTGTGCCCTGGCTCCTGCTCGCGACGGTCGTGCTCGCGGTCTTCGTGGGCGTGCTCGGTCCCGGCCTTGTGCTCGGCACGGCGCGTTGACCAAGGGGGCGCGGGCGACCCCGTGCTGCCCGAGCGTCCGTGAGGGGCTCCCCGAGGCGGCGCGGCGGCTTGGGCTGGACGCGGGCTCGCGGCGAGGTCGGGCAGGAGGCTATCTCTTCGGGGAGACCGGTCGCCTGGGCCGCTGTTTGGCGGAGACCGACCTGATGATCAGACGCCCGTCACCGTCCGGCCGCATCGGAACCTTGGCCCGCGCCAGTGCCGCGTCGATGAGCCTCCGGACCTCGGCCTGGTCGAGATCCTCGACCCTCCCCAGACGGATCGATCGGACGCGCGTGCCGCTTCCCCGGAGCAGGCCTGCCGGGTCGGGCAGCCCTGCGCCCTGGAGAAAGCAGAGGCTCAGCCCCTTCGCCTGGGCCGCGAGCGAGAAGATCGCCTCGGAGGGTCTGTCGCCCGGGCCGTAGCCGATCACGAAGAAGTTGTAGTTGTCGTAGAGCATCTCGGTCGCGGTGGGGAGGAGCGCGCGCATCCGCTTCCGGGCGGCCCGGATGAGAGCTTGCATCCCGGGCTCGAACTTCTCGATGAAGCCCGCGAGCTGCTGCTGTGGCGAGGGCGCCTTGGTCGGGGGCATCTGGCTCTCCTGTCCCGAGCTCACACCCGCTGAACGGTGAGGAGGTTGGTGTTACCGGGCTCGTTTAGCGGGACGCCGGCGACGATGGCCATGCGCTCGGATGGAGCCGCGAGGCCGCGCCGGCGCACCTCGGCCCGGGCCCGGGCCATCACCGCGTCCGTCGAGCGCAGCCGTGGCACCCGGTGCGCCTCGATCCCCCAGGCGAGGGCGAGCTGGTGCACCACCGGCTCGTTCGGGGTGAGCGCGAGGATGGGCATCGGCGGGCGGAACGCTGCGACCAGCCGTGCGGTGTAGCCGCTCTCGGTGTACGCCACGATGACCTTCGCCCCCACGCTGCGCGCCGCCTCGACCGCCGCGGCGGCGATGCCCGGTGAGATGCTGCTGCCGTCGAGCTCCGGCCGGACAGGCGCCGGCTGCGAGCGCTCCGCCTCCTCGACGATGCGGGCCATCGTCGCCACCGCTGCAACCGGATCGTGGCCGACGGCGGTCTCCGCCGAGAGCATCACCGCGTCCGCGCCGTCGAGCACCGCGTTCGCCACGTCGGAGACCTCGGCGCGGGTGGGACGGGAAGATTGGACCATGCTCTCCAGCATCTCGGTGGCGACGATGCACGGCCGGCCCAGGAGGTTGGCCTGCCGCACCAGCCGCTTCTGGATGCCCGGGACCTTCTCCAGCGGCAGCTCCACGCCGAGGTCCCCGCGGGCCACCATCACCCCATCCGCGGTGCGGAGGATGGCCTCGAGGTTCTCGATCGCCTGGGGCTTCTCCATCTTCGCGATGAGCGGAGTGCCCGGGGCGAGGTGCCGTCGCGCCCGCTCCACGTCGCGCGCCGTCCGCACGAACGACATCGCCACCAGGTCCACCCCGAGTGCCCGGCCCAGCGCCGCGTCGCGCCGGTCCTTCGGAGTGAACGCCGGGATCGACACCGCCGAGCCCGGAAGACTCACCCCCTTGTGGTCCGAGATGGGGCCGCCGATCTCCACTTCGGCCTCGAGGTCCTGGCCCCGTGCCCGGCGGACCCGGAGTTGCAGCCGCCCGTCGTCGAGGAGCACCAGGTCTCCGGGCCGGCAGTCACGCGCGAGCGAGGCGAGTGGAACAGGGATGATGCGTGGGCTGCCCACCACACCGCCCCGGGTCACGAGGAGCACCGCGTCGCCGGGCACCAGCTCGACCCGGCCCTCGGCGAATCTCCCGACCCGCAGCTTGGGCCCCTGGAGATCCTGCAGGATCGCCACGTTGCGCCCCGCCCGGCGCGCTTCCAGACGCACCGCCTTCGCACGGGCACGGTGATCGGCGGCGCTCCCGTGGGAGAAGTTGAGGCGGGCCACGTCCATCCCGGCGGCGACCATGCCGGCCAGCACCCGCGGAGCATCGGACGCCGGGCCAAGGGTGCAAACGATCTTCGAGCGACGCGTCACGGCACGAATTCTGATACGGCGCGCGCTTCTTGACACTCTGTCACCGGGCGGAATACGAACGAGGTCCCACGTTGGAGCAGGGCCGACGCTGTTCCACCTGACTCGTCACCCCACCAGGACGTCCGCGGTGGCGATGCCCCATTGGAGTTTGCCTCGCGAAAGCCCGGCTTCCCTTGGGAGGGGGGGCCGGGCTTTCCAGTCTTCAGAGCTCCACGGGCCGCGTCGCCGGTGACCTCGGGGCCTCGCTCGGAGCCGGCACTGCCGGGACGCTTCTCACCCACCGGGCGTTCCGCCACTCAAGCGAACGCTGGGCGACAGCCGGACGTCGGCTACTTCTCCTCGTCCTCGTCGTCGAGGTCCTCGTCGTCCTCATCGAGGTCCTCGTCGTCGTCGTCGTCGTCGTCGTCCTCATCCACGTCGTCGTCGTCGTCCTCGTCGTCGTCGTCATCGGCGTCGAGCTCGGCCAGGTCCTCGCTCTCCAGGGTGGTGGAGACGGTGAACCGCTTGCTCAGCGCCGCCACCTGCGCCCGCATCTCGGTGAGCGCGGCGACGAAGTCATCGACCGCGGCCGCCGGAGCGCGGGTATTGCAGTGCGGGCACTCGAGCTTCTCGCTCCCGTCGACGAGATCCTGGGCGTCGATCTCGAAGGTGCCCTCGCACTTCTGGCAGGTGAAATCGAGCGTCATGGTCGCTGATCAGCGCTTGTCGAAGGGAACGTAGTCCCGGCGCTTGGCGCCGGTGTAGATCTGCCGGGGACGGGCGATCTTCTGCTCGGGGTCCTGCACCATCTCCTCCCACTGGGCCGCCCAGCCCGCGGTGCGCGGGATGGCGAAGAGCACCGGGAAGAAGGTCGAGGGGAAGCCCAGGGCCTCGTAGATCAGACCGGAGTAGAAGTCGACGTTCGGGTAGAGCTTCCGCTTCACGAAGTAGTCGTCCTGGAGCGCGATCCGCTCCAGCTCCAGGGCGATGTCCAGGAGCGGGCTCTTCCCGGTGACCTCGAACACCTCGTCGGCGACGCGCTTGATGACCTTCGCCCGCGGGTCGTAGCTCTTGTAGACGCGGTGCCCGAAGCCCATCAGCTTGGTCTCGCCCTCGCCGCCCTTCACCTCCTTGATGAACTCGGAGACCTTGTCCACGCTGCCGATGCTGCGGAGCATCGTCAGCACCGCCTCGTTCGCGCCGCCGTGCAGCGGCCCGTAGAGCGCGGTGATCCCCGCGGCAACGGCGGAGAACGGATCCACCTGGCTGCTGCCCACCAACCGGACCGCGGTGGTGCTGCAGTTCTGCTCGTGGTCGGCGTGGAGGATGAACAGCACCTCCAGCGCGTGCTCGAGCACCGGGTTCACCTTGTAGATGTCGGTCCCGATCTTCTTGATCATCGCCAGGAAGTTCCCGACGAAGCTCAGGTCGTTGTTCGGATAGACGTACGGCAGACCCATCGAGTGCCGGAAGCTGAACGCGGCGATGGTCGGCATCTTGGCCACCATGCGGATCTGCTGGATCCGACGGTTCCTCGCGTCCTTGATGTTCTTCGCCTCGGGATAGAAGGACGAGAGCGCGGCCACGGTGGCAGCCAGCATCGACATGGGGTGGGCGTCGTAGCGGAACCCATCCATGTATGACTTGATGTTCTCGTGGACGTAGGTGTGGTGGGTGACCGTGTAGACGAAGTCGTCGAGCTGCTTGCGGCTGGGGAGCTCTCCGTTCAGTAGCAGGTAAGCGACCTCGAGGTAGCTGGACTTCTCGGCCAGCTGCTCGATGGGGTACCCGCGGTACTCGAGGATGCCCTTGTCGCCGTCGATGAAGGTGATGGCGCTCCGGCAGTTCGCGGTGTTGAGGAACGCCGGGTCGTAACCCATGAGCCCGAAGTCGTGGTCGTCTAAGCGGATCTGCCGGAGATCCGCCGTCTTGATGCACCCGTCCTTGATGGGGAGCTCGTAGGACTTACCGGTGCGGTTGTCGGTGATGCTCAGCGTGTCTTTGGCCATGGCGTAAGGCGTCATTTCACCTGGGAGAGGCTCGATTCAACCAAAAAGAGTACGCCCTTGTTCCAGGTTGCGGAGCCGTTGTCGCGTCCCGTATACCCCCGACCGCCAAGGGAAATTCGACCCGGGAGACCGCCATGAGCAACCCCGTTCCGGCAGGTGAGCGAATCACGTTGTCCGGGGAATCACTGTCGGTCCCGGACCGGCCGATCATCCCCTTCATCGAGGGGGACGGAACGGGCCGCGACATCTGGCGCGCCTCGCAGGCGGTGTTCGACGCCGCGGTGGCCAAGGCCTACGGCGGCAAGCGGCGCATCTCCTGGATGGAGGTGCTCGCCGGCGAGAAGGCGTTCAAGCAGACCAAGAACTGGCTCCCCGACGAGACGATCGAGGCGTTTCGCACCTACCTGGTGGGCATCAAGGGCCCGCTGACCACGCCGGTGGGCGGCGGCATCCGCAGCCTCAACGTGGCGCTTCGCCAGCTGCTCGACCTCTACGTCTGCCTCCGCCCGGTCCGCTACTTCAAGGGCGTGCCCAGCCCGGTGAAGGCCCCGGAGAAGGTGGACATGGTCATCTTCCGGGAGAACACCGAGGACATCTACGCGGGCATCGAGTTCGAGGCCGGCTCGGAGTCGGCCACGGCGTTCCTCGCCCTGTTCCGCGAGCGCTTCCCGAAGGAGTTCAAGAAGATTCGCTTCCCCCAGGAGTGCGGGATCGGGATCAAGGCGGTGTCGCGCGAGGGGAGCGAGCGGCTCATCCGCGCCGCCATCCGCTACGCCCTGGAGCACCGGCGCAAGAGCGTCACCTTCGTGCACAAGGGCAACATCATGAAGTTCACCGAGGGCGCCTTCCGCGGCTGGGGCTACGCGCTGGCCGAACGCGAGTTCGGGGCGGAGGTCTACACCTGGGAGCAGTGGGAGGAGACCAAGGCGAAGAAGGGTGAGGAGGCGGCCAACGCCGAACAGAAGGCGGCGCTCGCCTCGGGGAAGCTCCTGATCAAGGACGCCATCGCCGACATCACCCTCCAGCAAGTACTCACCCGGCCCGACGAGTTCGACGTCATCGCCACCCTGAACCTCAATGGCGACTACCTGAGCGACGCGCTCGCCGCGCAGGTGGGCGGCATCGGGATCGCGCCGGGCGGGAACATCAACTACGTGACCGGCCACGCGGTGTTCGAGGCGACGCACGGCACGGCGCCGAAGTACGCCGACCTGGACAAGGTGAACCCCGGCAGCGTGATCCTCTCCGGCGACATGATGTTCCGCCACCTCGGCTGGAACGAGGCGGCGGATCTGATCGTCAAGGGGATGAACGGCGCCATCGCGGCCCGGACGGTCACCTACGACTTCGCCCGGCTGATGAAGAGTGACGGTCGCGGTGAGGTGAAGGAACTGAAGTGCTCGGAGTTTGGCCAGGCCATCATCCAGCACATGTGAAAGGCGGCTAGGGAATCATGGGCGGCAAGCGGAAGATCGGACTCATCGGCGGCGGGCAGATCGGCGGCAACCTCGCGCTCCTCTCGGTGCAGAAGCAGCTCGGGGAGGTGATGCTCTACGACATCCCGGCGGCCGAGGGTCTGGTGAAGGGGAAGGCGCTGGACATCAACCAGCTGGCGGCGGTGGACGGCTACGACTGCCGTGTCACCGGCACCACCGACTGGAAGGACGTGGCCGGCAGCGACGTGGTGATCATCACCGCGGGCATGCCCCGGAAGCCGGGGATGACCCGGGAGGACCTGCTGGAGGTCAACCTAAAAATCATGAAGGACGTGGCGGGGAACATCAAGACCCACTGCCCGAACGCCTTCGTGATCAACGTGGCCAACCCGCTGGACGCGATGGTGTACGCACTCTTCAAGATCACCGGCTTCAAGAAGACCCAGGTGGTCGGGATGGCGGGGGTGCTGGACACCGCGCGCTTCAAGTTCTTCGTCGCCGAGGCGCTCAACGTGTCGATGCGGGACATCGAGGCGCTGGTGCTCGGCGGGCACGGGGACGACATGGTGCCGCTGCTCCGGCACGCGACGGTGGGCGGCGTCCCGCTCACTCAGATGCTGCCGAAGGACAAGCTCGACGCCATCGTCGAGCGGACCCGCAAGGGCGGGGGAGAGCTGGTGGCGCTGTACAAGACCGGCTCGGCCTACTTCGGCCCGGCGGCCTCGGCCATCGCCATGGCGGAGAGCTTCGTGTTCGACCGCAAGCGGGTGCTTCCGGGCGCGGCGTTTCTCGAGGGCCAGTACGGGATCAACGGCTTCTTCATGGGCGTGCCACTGCAGATCGGCGCGGGCGGGGTGGAGAAGATCATCGAGCTCGAGCTGGATGCGGCCGAGAAGGCCGAGCTGCAGAAGTCGTTCACCTCGGTGAAGAAGACGGTGGACGAGGTCAAGCTGTAGAGGTGGACCGCCCGGGCACCGCGCTGCTTGGTTGCGGTGCTCACGGCGAGCGCTGGCTGCGGGCACCGCCTGGTCAGGGCGCGGGCCAGCTGCGCGGTCAGAGGCGGAGCGAACTCGGGGCGCCATCCGCTCCTGGTCTTCGCCGAGCTGAACCCATGGCTCGACGATGCTCGCCCGGGCCGTTGGCCTCGACCGGCCGCCCGTCTCCGCCGCGGGTCAGACCGCCGGTCTGTCGGCGCGCGACCGCATGGCGCTCCCCTCCGGATTCCGCTTGCCTCTTGCTCCGGGTGCTGGAAGACAGGGCACCTCCTGTCCGCCATGAAAGCCCCTGATTTTCCGGGAGCTCCGCCCATGGTCAGGACACGCCCCGGGAAGTAATCAGAAGGCTCGACCATGGCCGACGCCGCCACCACCGCCGAGCCGCCCGCGCGGACACCGGCAACCGCGACGACCACTCCTTCCTCTGGCGCCGGCTGCACTCGCTCGACCGGCCACCCCAGCAACGGCAAGCACGCGTACGGGGGGAACTGGGGCTATCTCGCCCAGCGCCTCACCGGGTACCTCGTCGGGCCGCTCTGCACGATCTGGCAATTCACCGACGGCCGGAAGGGATTCTGCTGGACCTGGGGTCTCGCGGTGGGGAGGCTCGCCCAGCGGCGCGTCACCCAGGTGGCCTGGATGCTCTTGCTGCTCCTCTCGGTGGGGACCTCGAGCATCCTCCTCCAGATGCGCCTCGGCGCCGTCGGCTGATCAGGGAGCACGTCCTATGGCGGAATCTCGATTCACGGTCGTGGGAGGCGGGCTGGCCGGGCTGATGACGGTCATCAAGCTCTGCGAGGCCGGTCACAAGGTGGACCTCCTGTCGATCGTCCCGGTGAAGCGCTCGCACTCGGTCTGTGCCCAGGGCGGCATCAACGGGGCGGTGAACACCAAGGGTGAGGGCGACCACCCCGACATCCACGTCAAGGACACGCTCCGCGGCGGCGACTTCCTGGCCGAGCAGACCAGCGTGCGCGGCATGTGCTACGCGGCGCCGGGCATCATCTACCTGCTCGACCGGATGGGCGTGCCGTTCAACCGCACCCCGGAAGGCCTCCTCGACTTCCGTCGCTTCGGCGGGACGCTCCACCACCGGACGGCGTTCGCCGGGGCCACCACCGGGCAGCAGCTGCTCTACGCGCTCGACGAGCAGGTCCGCCGCTACGAGGCGGAAGGCATGGTGACCAAGTACGAGCACTGGGAGTGGCTGGGGATGGTGAAGGACGAGTCCGGCCGCGCGGTGGGCAGCGTGGCGATGGACCTCCGGACGATGGAGATCCGCGCGCTCCCCGCCGAGGCGGTGATGCTCGCCACCGGGGGCCCGGGCATCGTCTTCGGCCGCTCGACCAACTCGATCATCAACACCGGCACCGCCGCCGGCCGCGCCTACATCGAGGGCGCGATCTACGCCAACGGCGAGTTCATCCAGGTGCACCCCACCTCCATCCCCGGGGAGGACAAGCTCCGGCTGATGTCCGAGTCGGTGCGCGGCGAGGGTGGCCGGGTCTGGGTGCCGAAGAAGAAGGGCGACACCCGCGATCCGCTCAGCATCCCCGAGGAGGAGCGCTGGTACTTCCTCGAGGAGAAGTACCCCAAGTACAAGAACCTGGTCCCCCGCGACGTCGCCACCCGGGAGATCTTCCACGTCTGTCGCGAGCTGGGCATGGGCATCGGTGGGCGCGACGGCGTGTACCTCGACGTCACGCACATCCCGGCCTCCACGCTCGACGCGAAGATCAAGGGCGTGATGGAGATCTACGAGAAGTTCGTGGGCGACGACCCCCGCCGCCATCCGATGGTCATCTTCCCCGGCATGCACTACTCGATGGGCGGGCTGTACGTGACCTTCGAGCCCGGGCCCAACCTCGAGCCGCTGGCGGGGAGCCCGAAGAACCAGGCCACCAACATCCCCGGCCTCTACGCCTCGGGCGAGGTGGACTACGCGTACCACGGCGCGAACCGCCTGGGCGCCAACTCGCTCCTCTCGTGCATCTACGGCGGGATGATCGGCGGTCCGGCGATGGCCAGCTACGCCAGGAACAACCCCCGGAGTTCCACCGCGGTGCCCTCGAAGGTCTTCGAGGACACCCGGAAGCAATGGACCGAGCGTTTTACCGACATCGACAAGATGAACGGCACCGAGAACCCGTACGTGCTGGCCCGCGAGCTCGGCGAGGTGATGACCGAGAACGTCACCGTGGTCCGCCGGAACGACCGGCTCCGGAAGACGCTGGAGAAGCTCGACGAGCTGAAGGACCGATGGAAGCGGATCAACGTGCTCGACCACGGGCACAGCAGCAACCGCCCGCTGAGCTTCGTCAACCAGCTGTGGAACATGCTCGCCCTGGGCGAGGTGATCACCAAGTCCGCGCTGCTCCGCGACGAGTCGCGGGGGGCTCACTACAAGCCCGAGTTCCAGCTCCCCGAGCCCAAGACCAAGGACCCGACCCAGGATCCCGACTGGATGCGCGCCTGGAAGGAGCGCCACCAGAAGTGGGCCAAAACCACCATCGCCCGATGGACGCCGCACGGGTCGGAAATCTCCTACCAGCCCATTCCCACGCCCGTGCTCGATCCCGAGCCGCGCTGGTACGCCTGAGGAATCGAAGGACCGCCATGGACGAAGCCACACAGGCTGGACGGACCGCCGAGAGCCAGGCGAAGGGCGAGGGGAAGTGGGTCGACCTCCGCGTCTGGCGGCAGGAGAGCGCCGGGAAACCGGGCGGCTTCGAGGAGTTCCGCGTTCCCTACCGCAAGGGCGCCAACGTCATCTCCTGCCTGATGGAGATCCAGCGCAACCCGGTGAACGCGGCCGGCCAGACCACCACCCCGGTCACCTGGGACGCGGCCTGCCTGGAGGAGGTCTGCGGCAGCTGCGCGATGAACATCAACGGGCGGGTGCGGATGGCCTGCTCGGCGCTGGTGGACAAGCTCGAGTGGCCCATCACCCTCGAGCCGATGCGCAAGTTCCCGATGGTGCGGGACCTCGCGGTCGACCGGAGCCGGATGTTCGAGTCGCTCAAGAGGGTGAAGGCCTGGATCGAGCTCGACGGCACCCACAACCTCGGCCCGGGCCCGCGCCAGAGCCAGAGCGAGCAGGCCCAGCGCTACGTGCTCTCCACCTGCATCACCTGTGGAAGCTGCCTCGAGGCCTGTCCACAGGTCACCCAGGACAACGACTTCATGGGTGCGGCGCCCATCAGCCAGGCCCGGCTCTTCAACCTCCACCCGACCGGCGCGATGCACGCCGACGATCGCCTCCACGGGCTCATGGGCCCGGGCGGCATCCAGGACTGCGGCAAGGCGCAGAACTGCGTCCAGGTCTGCCCGAAGGAGATTCCCCTCACCACGTCGATCGCGGCGATGAACCGGGACGTCACCAAGCTGGTGCTCAAGGACCTGTTCTTCAAGGACGAGGAGACCGCGACCGCTGCCGGCGGACCGGCGTAGGTCCGCCGACCTTAGCGCGCGCGCCGCACCTCCCGGCCGTCGAACTCGAGCTCGGCCGAGGCGCTGCAGGGGACCGAGCGCGCCCCCCAAACCAGCGAGAAGCTCTGGTCGGCCATCCACGCTCCGAGCGGGCTGCAGTTGGCCACGACCCGCGGCGCGTCGGCGGTGAAGGCGGGCCGCTCGCCCGCGTAGAGCCAGTACAGCGCGTCCTGGTCCCCGTGCTTCGGCACCGGGAAGAACACCCAGGCGACGGCCAACGCCGCCGCGACGAGCACCCGCTCCGGCCGGAGCCAGCGCACGAGCCGCTCTCCGAGCAGTCCCGCCCCGAGCGCCCCGAGCACCCAGGCACACCCGGCCATCGCTGCGTGGACGTACCAGGGGTTCTTCTGGACCGGCACGGAGAAGCCCACCACCACCGTCACCAGCAAGACTGCCCCCAGCGCGAGCAGGCGCCGGTCGCCATCCGCGGCGCGCCGCCACCATCCGGGCCAGAGCGCCAGCGGAGCGACGAGCAGGACCGGAAGGTACCAGCGGCCGAGCACGCTCAGGAAGTACAGCGGATCGTGCACCGGTCGCCCGCGCCCGTGGAGGGCGGAGGCCAGGAGCTGGTCGTGCACGTACCTCGGGAGGAACGCGGGCTCGCCCGCTCCGGCGCGCCACAGCTCGAGCACGCCGAATCCCGCGGCGACCACCGCCAGCGCGGAGAGGGCGGTGACTGCAGCCCACCGCGAGGGGAGCCGCTGCCGCCAGGCCACCCAGGCCAGCACCGCGAAGGTGGCGAGCGCCGGGGGGCCCTTCACCCAGGCGGCGAAGGCGGTGCCGGCGACGAAGAGCAGCGAGCCTGTCCGCGGGGTCTCCCGGAGGAGCCCGGCGCCGACCGCGGCCACGGCCAGCCCGAAGGCCAGCGGCGTCTCGAGCATCGGATTCTGGGACTCGGAGAGGAACCCGGGCAGGCTGCACAGGCCCACGAGGGCGAGGCCTCCGCTCGTGGGCCCGCCGATCCGGCACGCCCCGAGGCCGACGACGGCAACCAGCAAGGTCGCCAGGAGCTGCGCCCAGCGCCATGCGGACGCCGGCCCGGGCCCGACAGCGCGCATCCAGGCCGCCTCCAGCCAGAACCCGAGCGGAGGGTGCTCGTCGAAGCGCGCGCCATCGAGGCGGGGACTCGCCCACTGCGCGGCGGGCAACCCGGCGAGACCCTCGGCCAGCCGCGCGTAGCAGGCGGCATCAGTCCCACGGAGGATCGCCGGACCGGGCCGCACCCAGACGGTCCCCAGCGCGAGGAGCATCGCCGCCACGAGGAACGCCCAGGACCGCGCGGGGAAGCCCGGCCGCAAGGGGCGGGCTGACCGCGGAGGGGGTGGGCTCACGCCAGCGGACACGGCCGGAGCGCGCCAGAGCCCGGTCCGCCGCGCAGTCACCACCATGGCACAGGTGGAGATCACGAGGCCCAGGAGCGCGTGGATCCGCATCCGGAGGAGGGCGTGGAAGGCCCGTTCGCCGAGCACGTCCCAGTTCAGCACCACGGCGGTGAAGGCCAGCGCCCACCCACACAGGCGCCGCATTCGGACCCGCACCGGATCGCTCGCCCCGACGTCGCGGGCGAAGATCAGCGTCAGCGAGGGAATGAGGGCCAGGAGAGTGGTTCTCCAGCCCAGCGGCGAGAGCAGGGCCGTCCCGTGGAGGACGAGGGCGAGGGCCAGGGCATCCGCCCCGAGGAGGTGGTGGCGCGCCACCACCCGGACACACGCCACCGCGGCCGCGACCAGCGCCGTGGCCAGGAGGGCCGCGGTCGCGGCGAAGGCGACGGAGCCCGGCGCCACGCCGCCGTAGGTGCACACCAGCGCAGCGATGCTCTGGTTCTGCGGGCCACAGAGGCCCGCCGGCGTGGTGGCCCCCAGCAGCCCTACCCACGCCTGGGTCTGGTGGAGCGCCTCGACAGGGCCGAGCGCGAAGCCCAGCACCCCGAATGCCGCCGCGATGCCCAGGAGGAGCCCATCGGCGCGCCGGGCCTCGCGGCGCCACGCCACCAGCAGGCCCACGAGGAGAAAGGGTGGCTTCACCAGGCAGGCGAGCGCCCAGAGCATGCCCGAGCGGAGCGGTGCGGTCCGGCGCCGCTGCTCGCTCTCGGCCACGAGCAACAACAAGAAGGCATCGCACTGCCCGAGCGCGAACTGATGGGCGATGAGCGGGAAGAGCGCGACCATGAGGAGCGCCTCGCGGCGGGCGTCCGGGCCGGGACCCAGGGTGCGATGGCTCCAGCGGACCACCCGGAGGACCGCGAGGGCGGAGAGCACCAGCCAGACCAGGTAGGCGGTCCGCTCGGGCACCCAGGCCAGGGGTACCAGCAGGAGCGCCACCGGCGGCGCGTACTTGAAAGGCATCAGCCCGTCGGCCGCCTGGTACGGCCCCACGCCGTGCCAAGTGCGCCAGCCCGCGAGCCGGAAGACCTCGAAGTCGCTGCCGGCCTTGAGCAGCCAGGCGTGGGCGACGAGGCCGAAGAGCAGGAGGACGGCGGCCGCGTGCCACCACCCGTCCGAGAGTGAGGCCGGGGCCGAGCGCGGAATCGTCCCGGCCAGGTGCTGCGGTGCGTTTCCCTCTTGCCTCGCCCCGGTTTCTGCGTGAGACATGCGCGCCCCCCCGGGGCCACATCCCATGAAGATCCATGAGTATCAGGGCAAGGAGCTGTTCCGGAAGTACGGGGTGCCCACCCCGCGCGGCGTCCTGGCCACGACGCCCGAGGAGGCCGAGAAGGCCGCGACCTCCCTGGGAACCCCGGTGGTGGTGGTGAAGGCGCAGATCCACGCCGGCGGACGGGGCAAGGGTGGCGGGGTGAAGCTCGCCCGGAGCCCGGCCGAGGCCAAGGCGCTGGCGTCCCAGATGCTGGGGATGATGCTCAAGACTCACCAGACCGGGCCGGAGGGGCAGCGGGTCAGCAAGGTCTACGTCGAGGAGGGGCTGCCCATCGAGCGGGAGTTCTACCTGGGCATGACGCTCGACCGTGCCACCTCGCGTCTGTCGCTCATGGCCTCCAGCGAGGGTGGGGTGGAGATCGAGGAGGTCGCCGCCAAGAGACCAGAAGCGATCCTCCTCGAGTCGATCGACCCGGTGGTGGGGCTCGCCGACTACCAGGCCCGGAAGCTCGCCTTCGGGCTCGGGCTGAAGGGCGACAGCATCGGCAAGTTCGTGGCGTTCGCCCGCGCGCTCTACCGCTGCTACGTCGAGACCGACGCCTCGCTGGCCGAGGTGAACCCGCTCGTCCTCCTCAAGGACGGATCGGTGGTGGCGCTCGACGCCAAGCTCAACTTCGACGACAACGCGCTCTATCGGCACAAGGACCTGGTCGCCTACCGCGACGTGGCGGAGGAGGACCCGATCGAGGCCCAGGCCAAGGAGTTCGACCTGGCCTACATCTCGCTCGACGGCAACATCGGCTGCATGGTGAACGGCGCCGGCCTGGCGATGGCGACCATGGACACCATCAAGCTGGTGGGCGGTCAGCCGGCGAACTTCCTCGATGTCGGTGGCGGGGCGAGCAAGGAGAAGGTCACCGCGGCGTTCAAGCTCATCCTCAGCTCGCCGGCGGTGAAGGCGGTGCTGATCAACATCTTCGGCGGGATCATGAAGTGCGACGTGATCGCCGAGGGGGTGGTCGCCGCCGCGCGCGAGGTGCACTTGAAGATCCCCCTGGTGGTCCGGCTCGAGGGCACCAACGTCGAGCAGGGCAAGGAGATCCTCCGCCACTCGGGGCTGGCGATCATCCCCGCCGACAACCTTCGCCAGGCGGCGGAGAAGGCGGTGGCGGCGGCCCGGGGAGAGAAGGTGTCATGAGCATCCTCGTGGACCAGAACACCCGGGTGCTCATGCAGGGCATCACCGGTTCGGCGGGCTCGTTCCACGCCGGCCAGATGCTGGACTACGGAACCCAGCTGGTCGCCGGGGTGACCCCTGGCAAGGGCGGGAGCGAGTTCCAGGACGAGGTCCCGATCTTCAACACCGTCGCCGAGGCGGTGAAGCAGACCGGGGCCAATGCCAGCGTGATCTTCGTCCCCCCGCCGTTCGCCGCCGACGCCATCCTCGAGTCGGCCGACGCCGGGGTTCCGCTGATCATCGCCATCACCGAGGGCATCCCGGTGCTGGACATGGTGAAGGTGAAGCGGGCGCTCCAGGGCCGGCCGGTGCGGCTGGTGGGCCCCAACTGCCCGGGCGTCATCACCCCCGGGGCGAAGTGCAAGATCGGCATCATGCCCGGCCACATTCACCGGCCGGGGCGCATCGGGGTGGTCTCCCGCTCGGGGACCCTGACCTACGAGGCGGTGTTCCAGCTCACCCAGCTCGGGCTCGGCCAGTCGACCGCGGTGGGCATCGGCGGTGATCCGGTGAACGGGACCGACTTCGTGGATTGCCTGAAGCTGTTCAACGCCGACCCGGAGACCGACGCGGTGATCATGATCGGGGAGATCGGCGGCAGCGCCGAGGAGGCCGCAGCCCAGTACATCGCCAGGGAGTTCAGGAAGCCCATCGCGGGGTTCATCGCCGGCGTCTCGGCGCCTCCGGGCAAGCGGATGGGACACGCTGGGGCGATCATCGCCGGAGGCAAGGGGACGGCGACGGAGAAGATCCGGGCCATGGAGGCGGCGGGCGTGCTGATGGCGCCGTCACCGGCGGAGCTCGGCACCACCCTGCAGGCCGCGCTGCAGCGCGGACGCACCCGCTGAGCGGAAGGAACGGAACGGACATGGCCACTGAGCGTACCCTCTCCATCATCAAGCCCGACGGCCTGGAGAAGGGCATCGTCGGGAAGATCATCACCCGCTTCGAGGACGCGGGCCTCAAGCCGGTGGCGGTGCGGATGCAGCACCTCTCGCAGCGCGATGCCGAGGGCTTCTACGCGGTCCACAAGGCGCGGCCCTTCTTCAAGGACCTGGTCACCTTCATGACCTCCGGTCCGGTGGTGCTGATGGTGCTCGAGGGGGAGAACGCCATCGCCCGCAACCGTGAGATCATGGGCGCCACCAACCCGGCCAACGCCGCCCCCGGCACCATCCGGAAGGACTTCGCCACCGACGTGGAGAAGAACACGGTGCACGGATCCGACAGCCCGGAGAACGCGAAGGTCGAGATCGCCTACTTCTTCCGGGAGACGGAGATCACCCCCTACGCTTCGAAGCGGTAGGTCGGCGCGGCGAATCAGGTCGGTGAGCCCGTTCGGACCGCTGGAGCTCCCCCGTCACCCGACGTCGACCGCGAGCCCGAACGCCTCGCGCAACCCACGGGCGCCCTCCACGCTGATCCGGAGCGCGCGCGTGCCCGGCTTCCGGCGCACCCAACCGAGCTCGAGCAGCCCCTTGGCGAGAGCCACGCCGAGCGGGCCCGCCAGGTGGTCGCGCCGCTCGGTCCAGTCGAGGCAGGCGCGGCCCTCGAGCGGCTCCCATTCCAGGTCGAGGAGGCCGAGTGCGAGGCCTGTCCGCCGCCCCACGCTGGTGAGGAGGAACCGCGCTCCGGATCGGTGGACGTGCCGTCGGCTGACGAGCGCCTCCACCAGGGCCACTCCGAGCTCGCCGGCGAGGTGGCGGTAGCAGGTCCGGGCGCGCCGGAACGCCGCGTCCTCCGGATCCACGCTCGCGGCTCGCACCGGACGGGTGGTGAGGAGGGAGAGGCTCTCGAACGCCCGGGCCACCGCATCGCTCGCCAGCCGGTGGTAGCGGTGGCGGCCCTGCTGCTCCACCCGGAGCAGGCCGCCGCGCGTCAGGAGCGCCAGGTGCTCGCTCCCGGTGGAGGGCGAGACGCCGGCGATGCGGGCGAGCTCCGTGGCTGGCCGCGCCTGCCCGTCCATCAGTGCCGAGACGATCGAGACCCGCGCGGGCTCGGAGAGGAGCGCAGCCGCGGCGGCGATGTCCAGGCGACTGGCTGGGCGGAGGTCATCCATGCCTCCGGAGGCTAGCTCCGGAAGCCGGCGGATGCTTCGGCGCCGGCCGAACCGTCCTCAGGCCTTGGGGAGGTCGACCAGCCGGCCGCGCTCGCCGATCCAGCGCTTGCGGTCGAAGCTCGACTTGTTCTTGTTGCAGACCAGCTGGAAGGCGGTGGAGCCGCCGCGCTCGGCGATGAGCACCGACCAGGCGAGGAAGATCTCCCACAGCCGGAACCACCGCTCGCCGTAGCTCTTCACCACCGCGTCACGGTTCTTGAGCCAGTTCCGGTACCAGCGGTCGATGGTCATTGAGTAGTGGATGCCGATGTTCTCGACGCTGTGGATCTCGAAGCCCGCCCGCTCGAGGTTGTTGCAGACGAAGCTGAGCGGCATGGAGGCGTCGGCGCCGGGGAAGACGTACTTCGACATGAACATGCCCCAGGTGAAGTCCTCCGCGGTCCAGTTCCGGCGCAGCCCGGCGATCTGGAGGAAGAGGATCCCGTCCTCCTCCAGCATGCTGTTCAGCTGCCGCATGAACTTCTGGAACTTCCGGATGCCGACGTGCTCGGCCATCTCCAGCACGGTGATCTTGTTCCACTTCTGCCGGGGGATGTCCCGGTAGTCCATGGTCAGGATGCGGGCCCTGTCCTGGAGCTTCTTCTGGGTGATGCGCCCGGTGCCGAATTCGGCCTGGCGGGCGGCGAGGGTGACGCCGGTCGCGTCTGCCCCGTGGTGCTCGGCCATGTGCGCGACCAGGGTGCCCCAGCCGCAACCGATGTCGAGCAGCTTCTCACCGGGCTTGAGCTGGATCTTCTGGGCGACCACCTCGAGCTTCCGTCGCTGAGCGTCCTCGAGCGTGTCCGCGGGGCTCTCGAAGAACGCCGAGGTGTAGATCATGATGTCGCCCAGGAACGCGTTGAAGAAGTCGTTCCCGCGATCATAGTGGCCGGTGACGGTCTTCCGGTCTGCGGCCTGGGTGTGGATCAGGACCGAGGGGATGAATCCGCCGACCAGGAATTTCATCTGCTCCCAGGTCAGGCGGTAGTTGAGGACGTCCTCCTTGCGGCGGAAGAAGGCCTGCAGATCCCCGCTGACCTGGAGCTCGCCCTTGACGTACTTCTCCACGAAGGTGGTCATCGGGAGCTTCTTCCCGTTGGCGGTGGCGAGGTCGATGGGTGCGGCCGCAGTGGGCTGCAGGGCTGTCGTCATGGAGGCTCCGGAGTCTGAAGAGGGGGGCAAACGCGGCGCGGAGAGCAGGCCGCTCTTGAGGCGCGCACACTAGCAGCGTTCGCCTCTCGACGTGGTCCAAAGTTTGACCAGGCTCGCCGACTGCAGGCCTAGAAGGCGAGCAAGATGAGGGGGGCGATGACCCAGGTCTTGTACGGGGTGTCGACGATCGTGTCGTACGTCACGCCGAGCCCGAGGGCGAACGAGGGGCTGAAGAACAGGATGAAGCCCGCGCCCCCCCGCACTGCGAGGCCACCAGCGGAAACGTTCCGGAAGCTGGCGTGCCCGTAGCCGAGGCCTGCCTCGAGGTACGGCCCGAAGTTGCCGACCGGCAGGGTGACCCGCAGCCCGCCGAGGGCGGAGTAGACGGTCCAGTCGGAGCTCCAGCTCCCCTGGAGCATCACCCCGGGAGTCAGGATGATCGGGCCGGGATCGAAGCCGTAGCCGCCGACGACCCCGAGCGTGAAGCCCGCGCTGCCGTTCGAGGGGATGAAGACGCCCGGGGCGAGGATCAATCGCGGCCCCACCGTGTAGCGGCGGACGAGGCTGGGCGCGGGGGCGGGCACGGCTGCGGGCACGTCCTGAGGCGTCTGCGTTCCGTAGTCCGGAGCGGGGGTCGGCCCGGTCTGGGCGACGGCGGCCGTCGACAGGAGCAGCAAGCATCCCGAGAGGCCCGTCCGAAGCTTTCGCATGGCAGGTCAGCCTGCTCCCCGAGGGCCCGATGGGCAATCTGAACGTTGTGCCAGCCGGCTCGAAGGGCGAGAGTGCTCCTGTCGATGGATCCGGTGGCCCTCTTCATTCCCTGCTACGTGGACCAGCTCTATCCGGCGGTGGGGCTCGCCACGGCGCGGGTCCTCGAGCGGCTCGGGGTGAAGGTCGAGTTCCCCGAGGCCCAGACGTGCTGTGGCCAGCCCATGGCCAATGCGGGGGCCACCTCGGCGGCGGCGCCGCTGGCCCGGCATCACCTCGACGTCTTCGAGCGGTACGCCCAGGTGGTCTGCCCGTCCGGGAGCTGCACCGCGATGGTGCGGCACCACTACGCCGACGTGCTCCCCGAGGACCCACGGGTCCAGACCGCGGGCGGCAGGACCTACGAGCTGTGCGAGTTCATCACCGACGTGCTCGGGGTGCGCCGCATCCCCGGGAGCTACCGGCGGCGAGTCGGCCTCCACCAGAGCTGTCACGGGCTCCGCGAGCTGCGGCTCGGGACCTCGAGCGAGCGGATGGTGGAGCCCTGGAACAAGGTGCGGACGCTCGTCGCCTCCATCGAGGGCATCGAGCTGGTGGACCTCACCCGCATCGACGAGTGCTGCGGGTTCGGCGGCCTCTTCTCGGTCGACGAGTCGGCGGTCTCGGGCGCGATGGGCAGGGACCGCATCGCCGACCACGCCCGGTCCGGTGCCGAGGTGGTGACCGCCGTGGACATGTCCTGCCTCATGCACCTGGAGGGGGTCGCCCGGCGCGGGCGCTCGCCCCTGCAGTTCCTGCACGTGGCCCAGGTGTTCGACACCGCGATGTCCGCCGCCTAGTGGGAGTGCAGGCGGTGCGGCCAAGGCAGGGGCCTGGGGCAGTCGCACCGGGTGACCCGCTCGCAGCGCCAGGGCAGGGTCCCGAGCGTCTGCCCGGCGCAGATCCGGCCGCACTGCTCGACGGCGCTCGGGCAGGGGTGGACCAGGGGCTCGGCCATGAGCGTGGCGGCGACCAGCACCGCCAGGATCAGCAGGCTCGAAACCAGGGCGATGCGGGCGTTCCGGCTCACGGCGCAGAGCCGAGGATAGTCGCGACCGCGCAGGACCGGGCCCCGGGACACCTTGTCGGTTGCGCCCGGGCCCCCAGTCGGATGAAGTCCCTGCCCCCGTCATGAACGCCCATGCCCGCGCCGCATCGGAGCTGATCCGGGACGACGCCCGTCTGCACTGGCACGACGCCGCGGTGTGGAACATGCGCAGCAAGCGGGACCGTGCCGCCCGTGTGGTGCCGGACTGGGAGGCGCTCCGGGACGCCGCGTCGCGCATCAAGCTCCACACGCTCTCCCGGCTCCCCGAGTACCTCGAGGAGTTCGAGCGCAAGGCGCTCGCCCTGGGGGCCCAGGTGTACTGGGCGGCCGACGCGGAAGAGCACAACGCCATCGTCCTCGAGCTGCTGCGCGAGCGCGGTGTCACCCGGCTGGTGAAGAGCAAGTCGATGCTCACCGAGGAGTGCCATCTGAACGAGGCGCTGGAGCACGCCGGGATCGAGGTGATCGACACCGACCTCGGCGAGCGCATCGTCCAGCTCGGGCACGAGCCCCCGAGCCACATCGTGATGCCCGCCATCCACCGGAAGCGCGAGGAGATCGGCGAGCTCTTCCATCGCACCCTCCATACCCCCGAGGGCCTGTCCGACCCGAAGCAGCTCACCGAGGCCGCCCGCCAGCACCTGCGGGAGAAGTTCCTCGCCGGGCAGGCCGGCCTCACCGGGGTGAACTTCGCCGTCGCCGAGACCGGCGGGTTCGTCGTCTGCACCAACGAGGGGAACGCCGACCTCGGTGTCTCGCTTCCCCCGATTCACATCGCCTGCATGGGGGTGGAGAAGCTCGTCCCGCGGGCGACGGACCTCGCGGTCTTCCTCCGGTTGCTGGCGCGCAGCGGCACCGGCCAGCCCATCACCACGTACACCTCGCATTTTCACGGTCCGCGGCCCGGTGGCGAGCTGCACCTCGTGCTGGTGGACAACGGGCGCAGTGACCTCTTGGCCAGCGAGACGCACCGTCGCGCGCTCTGCTGCATCCGCTGCGGTGCGTGCATGAACACCTGCCCGGTGTACCGGCGCAGCGGGGGCCACAGCTACGGGACCACGGTGCCCGGCCCCATTGGCTCGGTGCTCTCGCCGGCGGCGGACCCGGTTCGGAACGCCTCGCTGCCGTTCGCCTCCAGCCTCTGCGGCTCGTGCTCCGACGTGTGTCCGGTGAAGATCGACCTCCACAGCCAGCTTCTCGCCTGGCGACGGGAGCTCGACGCCCGTGGCCTCACCCCGGCGGCCAAGCGGCGCGGCGTCGCCCTGGCCAGCTGGGTCCTCCGCCGGCCCTGGCTGTACCGGATGGCGGGAGGGATGGTGCGGTTCTTCGGGCGCCTCCTGCCGGCGGGGCTGCTGCGCGCAGCGTCGGGAGGGTGGGGCCGCGAGCGGGATCTCCCGGACTTCCCGGCGCGGAGCTTCCGCGAGGAGTGGAGGTCGCGCCGTGCGGTCTAGCCGCGAGAGGGTGCTCGCGCTCCTCCGCCAGGCACGGCCGCCGGCGATGCCGCTGCCGGACGTGCCCGCCTCGCCGGTCCGCTATGAGGACCTGCCGGCGCGGTTCGCCCAGAGCATGACCGAGGTGGGTGGCTCCTGCCTCCGGGTCCCGGGACTCGCCGAGGCGGCGGAGGCGGTCCGGGCGCTTCCGGTCGCGCAGTCGGCAAAGCAGATCGTCTCGCTGGTCCCGGACGTGCTTCCGGGCAACCTCGCGCTCGACTCGGTCGACGACCCGCACGGCCTCGCGGGGGTCGACCTCGCCCTGGTGCCGGGCCAGTTCGGGGTGGCGGAGAACGGTGCCGTGTGGCTGACCGACGCGGTCCTGAAGCAGCGCCGGGCGGTGCTCTTCGTCACCCAGCACCTGGTCCTGGTGGTGCCGGCGCGCGAGCTGGTGCACACGCTGCACGAGGCCTACGGCCGCCTGAGCCTCGGCGCTCCTGGCTTCGGGCTCTTCATTTCCGGACCGTCGAAGACCGCGGACATCGAGCAGGCGCTGGTCATCGGGGCGCACGGGGCCCGGTCGACGACCGTCGTCTTGGTCGGATGAAGACCGGGCGGCTCGAGGCCTTCAGCGACGGCGTGCTGGCCATCGTCATCACCATCATGGTGCTCGAGCTCAAGGTGCCGCACGGCAGCGACCTCAACGCGCTCCGACCGATGGTGCCGGTGTTCCTCAGCTACGTCTTGAGCTTCGTGTACGTCGGCATCTACTGGAACAACCACCACCACCTGCTCCACGCCACCCGGGAGATCGGTGGCGGAGTGATGTGGGCGAACCTCGTGCTGCTCTTCTGTCTCTCGCTCATCCCGGTGGTGACCGCCTGGGTGGGCGAGCACCCGCGTGCGCCCTGGCCGGCGGCGCTCTACGGGGTGGTGCTGTTGCTGGCGGCGCTCGCCTATCTGGGACTGGAGCGCGCCATCATCGCCCACGAGGGGCCACGGTCCGAGCTCGCGCGGAAGGTGGGCACGCTCAAGGACAAGCTCTCGCCGGTGGTCTACGGGGTCGGCATCGCGCTGGCGTTCATCCGTCCCTGGCTCGCGGACCTGGTGTACGCGGGCGTGGCCCTCGCCTGGATCGTGCCGGATCGGCGGATCGAGTCCGGGCTCCGCGCACGCTGAGCGCTGGCCCGGCGGCTGCACTCACCACGCGCCTGGGGCCGGGTGATCTTCGTCGACCCCGGCTCGCTCGCTCCAGAGCAGAATGAGGCCCGGGGCACCCACCGCGGAGCTCCGGGGGAGGACGCCACGCCGTGAGGGCTGCATCGACCCGTCTCGTCTGCGCCGCCGCGCTTGCTGTCGCCGCGCTGACCGCCTGCAAGGGGAAGCCATCTGCCTCCGGGCCACCGCTGCAGCCGCTCCCGCCGCCGCCTGCGCTCTCGATTGCCCCCGAGGCCCTCCCCGGCGCCGGCCTCACCGTCGTGGCTGCCCGGCCGCACGAGGTGGTCGGAGCGGACGCACGGCCCACCATCACCTTCTCCCGTCCGGTGGTGGCGCTGATGTCCATCGAGGAGCAGAAGGCGCTTCCCCCGCCGGCGTCCCTGAGCCCCGCGGTCGAGGGGGAGTGGCGGTGGATCGGCTCGGCCAGCGTGGAGTTCGTCCCCAGGGCGCCGTTGCCCTTCGCCACCCGCTTCACGGTCACCGTCCCCGCGGGGCTCAAGGGGGTGGACGGCTCGACCCTCAAGGAGGCCTACGGCTGGTCCTTCGACACGCCGGGGCCGCGGCTCGAGTCCGTCAACCCGAGCGGGCAGTGGCGCTGGGTCCGCCCGACCGAGGACATGGTCCTGGTCTTCAACCAGGCGGTGGTCGAGCCCGAGAAGTCCATCTCCCTCCGCGTCGGCAGGGAGGGAACCCTCTGGCCCATCACCGTGAGCACGGCCGCCGCGGCTCCGGCCCCGGAGGAGGTGGAGCGTCCCGGCCGCACCCTCGTCCCGAGCCGACGGACCACCGTCACCGTGAAGGCGGGGAAGCCGCTGCCCCTGGCCACCGACCTCGAGCTGGTGATCGCCACGACCCTCGGTGCGAAGGAAGGGCCGCTCACGCTCGACCAGGAGCAGCGCATCGCCTACCGGACCTACGGGCCCGCGCGCATCGAGGACGTCTCGGCCTGCCTCGGGGGGTACGACTGCCCCTACGGCCCGCTGGTCATCGTGAGCACCAATCCGCTGAACGTGGCCTCCCTGAGGGCGCACCTCAAGGTCGAGCCGGCGGTGGAGCTCGACTGGGAGCACGCCCAGAGCCCCGGCCCCGAGGGGAACCGGCACGACCCGGTCACCCTGATCCCGGGCAAGTTCCGTCCCGGCACCGGGTACGCGATCTCCATCGCCTCGGGAGTGGCCGATGTCTTCGGCCAGACCGCGCCGGCGGCCAGTGGCCAGCTCCGCACCGATGACCTGAAGCCGGAGTACGAGCTGGGCCCGGACGTTGCGCTCCTCGAGGCGAAGGGAGATGGGGCGCTGCCGGTTCGCTTCACCAACGTCACCGAGCTGGACGCGCAGCTCTGGCCGCTCGCCCCGGCGGAGATGGCGCGCTTCCTCGCCGGTCGCCGGACGGCGCAGAGCGTTCCCGCGGGACAGCCGGTCACCACCGAGATCGCGCTCGATGGCACGCACAACCTTCCAGGCACGAGGCCGGTGAAGGTGCGCGAGCTGCTGGCCGGCAAGAGCACCGGGCTCTTCCACCTTGTCACCACTGCCCCGGAGATGGACACCAGGAACCAGTGGATGCGCACCCAGCGCGTCACGGGGCAGATCACCGACCTCGCGGTGCACACCAAGCTCGGGGCGACGTCGGGCGTGGTCTGGGTCACCCGCGTCTCGGACGGCACCGTCGTCCCGGGGGCGGCGCTCTCGCTCTACGATGCCGACGGCCTGGTGAAGTGGCAGGGGAAGACCGCCGCTGACGGCCTGGCCCGCGTGCCGGGTCTCGCCTCGCTGGTCGGCCCGGGCAGGAGCCCTGGTCGGCGCGGCCGCGACCTCGACGGTGGCCCGCCGTTCGCGCTGGTCGCCGCCTCGCTCGACGGGGACACCGGCGTCACCCTGGCCGACTGGTCCGGAGGCTTCGGGCCCTGGGCATTCGGGGTCGAGGGGGCGTGGGACGGGAAGCGTCCCCAGTCGATGGGCTTCGCCACCGCCGAGCGCGGCATCTACCGGCCGGGCGACACCGTCCTGGTCAAGGGGATGCTCCGCTACCGGCGCCTGGGCGTCGTGACCACGCCGCCCAGGGGGACCCAGGCCGAGGTGGTGGTCGCGGACTCGCACGGGAAGCAGATCTGGTCCCGGAGCATCTCGCTCAGCGAGTACGGCACCTTCTCCGCCGAGGTGCCCATCGATCCGGCTGCCGCGCTCGGGACGTACTCCTTCCGGGCGAGCGCGAACGTCCCCTCGGGCCAGCTCGGCACCGGCACCAGCTTCCGCGTCGAGGAGTACCGGCCGCCGCAGTTCAAGGTGGACGTCACCACCCGGTCGAGCGGCGCGCTGGTCGGGCAACCGCTCGAGGGGCGGGTGATGGCCCGCTACCTGTTCGGCGGCGCGATGCCCGGAGCGACGGTGCGCTGGACGGCCACCCGGACGACCGCCGACTTCCAGCCGCCCGACAACGCGGGGTTCGCCTTCGGCATTGCCACCTGGGAGTGGAGCGACGACTCCCCGCGGCCCAGCACCGAGGTCATCGGCGCCGGGGAGGGGAAGACCGACGCCCAGGGCGTGCTGGACATCGCCGCGGGACACCTCGAGGCGCCGGGTGGCCGCTCGTCCATCGTGACGCTCGAGGCCGAGGTCGCGGACGTCAACCGCCAGCGCATTGCCAACCGGGCCGAGATCCAGGTGCACCCGGCAGCGCTCTACGCGGGCATCCGCCAGCGGAACGTCGACGGATTCGCCGAGGTGGGTAAGCCGGTCTCGCTGGAGGCGGTGGCGGTGTCGCCGGACGGCCAGCGGCAGAAGGCGGAGGTCCAGGTGACGGTCCTCCGGCGCGACTGGAAGTTCGTCCGGAAGAAGACCGTGGGGGACCGCTGGGAGACGCTCAGCGAGCCGGTCGAGGAGCCCGTCGCCTCCTGCGTGGTGAAGGTCGAGGCGCTGCCCGGCACCTGCACCGTCACCCCCAAGGCGCCGGGGTACCACATCGTGCAGGCCGAAGTCGTCGACGCCCAGAAGCGGAAGCAGACGACGCGCACCGGGCTGTACGTCGTCGGCGAGGGCTGGGTCTCGTGGCAACGCAACGACTCCGACCGCATCGATCTGGTGACCGACAAGGCGGTCTACGACCCGGGCGAGACCGCGAAGGTCCTGGTCAAGAGCCCGTTCCCGGCGGCCGAGGCGGTGCTCACCGTGGAGCGAGAGGGCGTCAGCTCGGCCCGGCAGGTGAAGCTCAAGGGCGCCGCCACCACGCTCGACGTGCCGCTGGGCGAGGCCGGCATCCCAGACGTCTACGTGGGGGTGGTGCTGGTGCGCGGGCGCGTGCCCCAGGCCGGCGGTCCCGACGCCGGCGAGGACCCGGGGCGACCTCAGGTCCGGGTCGGCTACGTGAAGCTCAAGGTCGAGCGGAAGAGCAAGCGGCTGGCGGTGGAGGTGACGCCCGATCGGCCGCAGTACCGGCCGCGGGAGAAGGTGAGGGTGTCGCTGCGGACGACGGACTGGAAGGGCGCTCCCGTCCCGGCCGAGGTCGCGGTGTGGGCGGTGGACGAGGGCGTGCTCCGGCTGACGTCGTACGAGCCGCCGGATCCGCTCGATTCGCTTCAGCCGGAGCGGGGTCTGTCGGTGCGGATCGGCGAGCCGCTCATCCACCTCGTGCGTCGCACCGCCTACGCGGACAAGGGGATGACGACTGGCGGCGGCGGCGGCGCCGAGGGCGGCGGCGGCATCCGCTCCCGCTTCAAGACCACCGTCCTCTTCGCCCCGGCGGTGGTGACCGCGGCGGACGGGCGCGGCGAGGTGGAGTTCACGCTGCCGGACAACCTCACCACCTACCGCATCATGGCTCTGGCGCTGGACCGGGGAGACCGCGGCGGCAAGGGCGCGAGCAGCTTCCAGGTCGCCAAGCCGCTTCTGGCGATGCCGGCACTCCCGCGATTCGCCGTTGTCGGGGACACGGTCGAGGCGGGAGTCGTCGTCCACGCCCCCTCGGGGAAGATCAAGGAGGTCGAGGTCGCCGCCACCGCCACCGGGCCCCTCAAGCTGCAGGGGGAGACCCGGCGCGTCCTCGCGCTCCCCGAAGGGAAGCCCCGCGAGGTGCGGTTCCGCTACCTGGCGGACGGGCCGGGCGAGGCGGTGCTCCGCTTCTCAGTCACCGGCGGCGGCGAGCAGGACGCGGTGGAGCAGCGGCTCCCGGTGACGATTCCCACCCAGATGGAAGCGGTGGCCATCGCCGGGGAGAGCAAGGACGTGGCGCGCGAGCAGCTCTCGACCCCCTCCGGGGTGCGTCCGGACGTGGGCGGCCTCGAGGTGACGATGGCCTCCACCGTGCTCGGCGGATACGGAGAGGCGATGCGGCAGCTGGTGGATTACCCGTACGGCTGCCTCGAGCAGCTCTCCTCCCGCCTGGTGCCCTTCGTCGCGCTCCGCGAGCTGCACGGCGTGTTCAAGCTGCCCTGGCGGCCGGACACGGCGCGGGCCTGGGTGGGGGAGGACGTCATTGCCCGCTGGGGGACGGCCGACCCCGACGAGGTCACCACGAAGACGGTGAAGGCCATCGAGGCGCTGCAGCGCTACGACGGTGGTTACGGGTACTGGAGCTCGGACAGCTGCAGCTCGCCGCACGGCTCGGCATACGCGGTCCTCGCGCTGGGGCGGGCCGCGGAGGTGGGGTATCCCGTGGACCGCGACGCGCTCCACAGGGGCCAGCAATTCCTGGCCAAGGTCGCGGCGGGCAGCGTGCACACCTGCTCCTGGTGGGTCCAGCAGGTCGACCCCGGCACGCGGGCCTTCGCGCTCTACGCGCTGGCTCGCACCCGGGCGCCGCAGGCCTCGAGCGCCGCGGCGCTGTTCGCCCGCCGCCAGGAGCTCCCCTTCTACGGAAAGGCGATGCTCGCCGATGCGCTGTGGATCGGCGGAGGCGACCGGGCGGCGGCGCGGGCCCTCACCACCGAGCTGCTCGACCGGGCGAAGGAGACGTCGGGCACGCTCCACCTCGAGGAGATGAACGCGGTCACCTACCAGTCCGACTGGTCGAGCGACCTCCGGACGACGGCGATCGCGCTCCAGACGCTGGTGGACGTCACGCCGGACCACCCCTACGTCGGGAAGATGGCCCGCTACCTCGTGGAGAGCCGGGGGACGAATGGCCGCTACAAGACCACCCAGGAGGCGGCCTTCGCGCTGATGGCGCTGACCGAGGTGGTCCGGACCCGCGAGAAGGACGCCCCGGACTTCCTGGGGAAGGTACTCCTTGGCGGCAAGCAGGTCGCCGAGTCCGAGTTCCGTGGCCGGAGCATGGAGGTCCGGCGGACGGTGCTCCCGATGTCGCAGCTGCCGCAGCTCGGGAAGTCCGCGGCATTCGAGTTCATCCGCGACGGGAAGACCGGGCTTCTCTCGTACACCGCGCTGATGCGCTACGCGCCGGCGGAGATGCCGCGCGACGCGCTCGAGCGCGGGCTCGTGGTGCAGCGGTGGATCGAGCCGTACGCCGGCGGCGGGCAGCTGAGGTCGGTCAAGGCCGGCGAGCTGGTGCGGATCAAGGTCCGGGTCGGGACACCCGCGGCGCGGGCCAACGTGGCGCTGGAGATCCCGCTGCCGGCGGGCCTGGAGGCGGTAGACACGAGCCTGGCGACCACGGCGCGGCTCTCCCGGGGGGAGACTTCGGCGGACACCGAGACCGACGAGATGGAGGACGCGCGCGAGGCAGGCATCCCCCCGTGGGTCCTCGGCTTCTGGAACCCCTTCAATCACACCGAGCTGCGGGACGACCGGGCGCTGTTCTTCTCCAGCGAGCTGCCGCCGGGTGTGCACACCGTCTCGGTGGTGGCCCGGGCGACGACGCCCGGCGACTACCTCCTGGTCCCGGCCCGGGCCGAGGCGATGTATGCGCCCGAGGTGTTCGGGCGGTCGGTGGGGAGCAACTTCCAGGTGCTCGACGAGGGGAGCGTCGCGGCCCGCTGAGGCCGCCGGGCCCGGCCGATGGGGAAGCCCTTCGACAAGACGAGTTCTCCGAGACATCGTCCGGCGTTCGTCGTCGCGGGAGCGCTCGCGGTCGGGCTCCTCGCCTTCGTCGCCTGGCCTCTGCCCGACGGCCTGCTCGACCCCGCCGGCACGCTGAGTGTCCGGGTGCTGGACCGCGAGGGACAGCTGCTCCGGGAGCTTCCGTCTCGCAAGAACTCCCGCAGCGTCTCGCTCCCGTCCGATGCGCCCGTGCCCGCAGTGCTGCGCGACGCCTTCATCGCCTCGGAGGACCGGCGCTTCGAGTGGCATCCCGGCGTGGATCCGCTGGCCATGGCGCGCGCGGCGGCGACCAACCTCCGCGCGGGCCGGGTGGTGAGTGGCGCGTCGACGCTCACCCAGCAGCTCGCGCGGCTGCTCGTGCCGCGCCGGAGAACACTCGCCGGGAAGGTGAAGGAGGCGCTCTGGGCCCTGCGGCTGTCCGCCCATCTGTCGCGGGAGGACATCCTCCGCGCGTACCTGGACCGGGTGGGGCTGGGACACGACCTGGTCGGCGTCGAGGCGGCCGCGCAGGCGTATTTCGGCCGTCCGGCGAGCACGCTCTCGGCTGGACAGGCGGCCTTGCTCGCGGCCATCGCCCGCTCCCCGGCCCGGGTGGACCCGTGGAGAGACGCAGGGGTCACCAGGCGCGCGATGCGCGAGGTGCTCGGACGCATGCGCCGGGCGGGGCGGATCGCTGCCGAGCTGGAGCGCGTGGCTGCCGGCGCGGACCTGGACCTCGTCCCGCCCTCCCGGCCGTTCGGCGCACCCCATCTCGTCGTGGACCTCGCCGGAAAGCTCGAGACCCTCGGTCTCGGCCGGGCGGTGGAGGTACGGACCACCATCGACCCGGCGCTCCAGCGAGACGTCGAGCGCTCGATTCGCTCGGAGCTCGCCGCCGACCCGCGCCTCGGCCAGGCCGCGGTGGTGGTCCTGGACAACGCTTCGGGCGAGGTGCTCGCCTACCTCGGCTCGGCGGACTTCCAGGACGACACCCGCGAGGGCCAGAACGACGGGGTCCGTGCCCGCCGCCAGCCCGGAAGCGCGTTGAAGCCCTTCGCCTACGGGCTGGCGCTCGCCAGCGGCTGGACCCCGGCCTCGGTGTTGAGCGACGTGGACCTCGAGGTGGGCGCGGCGGGCGGGGCCTGGCTCCCGCACAACTACGACCGGCGCCAGCACGGGCCGGTGCGCCTCCGGGCCGCGCTGGCCAACAGCTACAACGTGCCGGCGGTCGAGCTGACCGACGCGCTCGGGCCCGAGCGGGTGCTCGAGGTGCTCCGGCAGGCCGGCTTCACCTCGCTCGACGACAGCGCCGAGCACTACGGGGCGGGGCTGGTGCTCGGGAACGGCGACGTGTCGCTGTGGGAGCTCGCCCGGGCGTACCGTGGGCTCGCGCGCGGCGGAGCGGTCGAGCCGCTCCGGCTGGTGCGCGCGGCGACGGACCCCCTGGGTAATCGGCTCGAGCCCCCCCCCGAGTTCGCCCCGCACCGCTTCCTCCCGGCCGATGCGGTGGCGCTGCTGACGGACCTCCTCTCGGACGAGACCGCGCGGGCGCCCGCGTTCGGGCTCGACAACGCGCTTCGCCTGCCGTTCACCGTCGCGGTGAAGACCGGCACCAGCCACGCCTACGTGGACAACTGGACCGTGGGCTTCACCCGCGAGCGGACGGTGGCGGTCTGGGTGGGGAACTTCGACGGCCGGCCGATGCAGCGGGTCTCGGGCATCACCGGGGCCGGGCCGCTCTTCGCCCGGGTGATGCGCCGGGCGATGGCCGGGCTCCGGCCGGCGCCGCTGGTGGACCGCACGCGCTTCCAGCGGGTGCGCATCTGCCCGCTCTCCGGACACCGGGCCGGCGAGGTCTGCCCGGGCTCGTACGAGGAGGTGTTCCTCCCCGGGACCGCGCCGGCCGAGCCGTGCACGGTGCACCGGCTCGCGGATGGCCGGCGGGTCCTCGCGCTCGATGCGCGCTACGCCGGCTGGGCCGAGCGGGAGCGGCTCGAGGTCGCGTCCGGGGAGGGGGGCAGCGCGCCCCCGGGCTTCATCACCCCGCGCGACGGAGACGAGTTCCTGGTGGAGGCCGGCATCCCGCCCACCTCACAGACCATCCCCGTCCGTGTGCAGGGAGGCGAGCGAGCCCGGTTGCTGGTCGATGGGCGGGTGGTGGAGCTCGACGCCGGCCGCTCGGCCCGGCTTCTCCTGCTCGCAGGGACTCACGCACTGGAGCTCAGGGCCCCGGGATCGCCGGACCCCGTCCAGCTCATCCATGTCCGTGTGCGGGGGCCGTGACCACCCCAGGCTCACGCCGAGATGACCACTGCCCCCACCGGCCGCACATCCGCGAGCACCACGATGAGGAAGGGGAGCCCCATCAGACAGAGGAAGCACGCCACCGCCCGCGCCCAGCTGCCGCTCTCGGTCCGCGCGATCTGAATCGTCATGGCCACTTCCTCCTCTCCGCGCCGGCGAGTCTCGGCCGCCGGTGCAACCCCCGAGGCTGCAGCCTCCGTGCCCGATCCACCTCCCCGAAAACACGGTGGAGTCAGCCCGCTCATGTGACCTCCACGTCCACCCCGGCCCAATGTCTGTTGCGCATGAGGCAAGGACCGGAGTTGCCACGGCTCAGCGTGGCGCTGGCGGGAGATCGCGCAGAACGTACCGGTGCCCGCGGCGGGCCACCTCCCCGGGGTGAACCCGAGCTGGCCGTCGCGGGCCCGCGACACCTCCCGCTGGCCTCCGCGGAGTCGACCGCAAGCAGGGCGTTCAGCTGTCGGCCCGCCGAGCCTGGGCGAGCCGGTTCGGGGGGGCGAGGTGCCGGGAAACGAGAGCGGGGCCACCGACACCGCGTCGGTGGCCCCGCGTTCGCTGTCGAGCGATGGCGTGCCTCAGCGGCCGGACGGCGACATCGCCAGGAGCGCCTCATCCGACCCCGGGCCGATGTCCGAACCGGCCTGCGCCACGTGCAGCGAGGCGGGCACCGACTCGGTGAAGGAGGGCGCCGAGGAGGCCTCGGAGGGCTGAACATCCGCCAGCGCCAGCGCGACCGGAAGGCCCATCACACACAGAAATCCCGCTGCCACGCTCCTCACCCGCATCCAGCTGCTGCTCTCGGTCCGCTCGGTCTCGCTGTTCATTGCCTCGTTCCTCCGCGGCGCCGTTGCTTCCGGCTGCCGATGGGCCCTGGGGGTTGCAGCTGCGATGCCCGACTCAAGTGCTCGGAATCAGGCGACCTTCAACCCAATTCCGTCGCCTCTGGGTCTACAGGCTCCCCACCTGTTGCAGGCGGGGCAACATGTCGACCGGTCTTGGCACAGGAGTGACCGATGTCGGAGGACCGGCTGCTCTACCTCACGGAGGCCAATGTGCGTGCGGCAGGCCTTCCGATGCGCGGGCTCATCGAGGCCCTCGCCGACGCGTTCCGGGATCTCGGAGAGGGCCATGCCGAGGTTCCGGCGAAGATCGGCGTGCACCCGTCGGCCGGTTCCTTCTTCCATGCCATGCCCGCGCTCTGGCCGGGAGCATCCGCCGCGGCGGTCAAGTGGGTGGGCTCCTTCCCCGGGAACCGCGGCCGCGGCCAGCCGAGCATCTCCGCACTGCTGGTGCTGAGCGATCCGGACGACGGCCGGCCGCTGGCGGTCATGGACGGGCGCTGGCTCACCGTTCGCCGGACCGCGGCCTGCTCGGCGCTGTCCGCCAGGTTCCTGGCGCGGAGCGAAGCGCGGACTCTCGGGGTGATGGGCTGCGGGCTCCAGGCCCGGGCGCACGTGGAGGCGTTCCGCGGGGTCTTGCCGATCACGCGGGTGAAGGCCTTCGACCGGCACCCGGAGCGCGCGCGGACCTTCGCCGAGGAAGTCGCGTGCGCACACGGCGTCGAGGCGAGCGCGCACGCGGCGGTGCGGGACGTCGTCGAGGGCGCGGACGTCGTCCTCACCGCTGGCGCGATCGGCATCCTCGGCGACCCGCCGATCGCCGCGGGCTGGCTCGCGCCGGGCGCCTTCGCCTGCAGCATCGACTACGCGAGTCCCTGGAGCGGGGGAGCGCTCGCGGAGGTGAACCTCGTGTCCACGGACGACCGGGCGCAGCTCGAGGCGGCGCGGAAGAGCGGACCGGTGGCCCGGCTTCCGCCCATCCACGCCGACCTCGCCGAGCTGGTCACCGGAAGGAGCCCCGGACGGACCGACGACCTGCAGCGCACGATGGCCTGCAACCTCGGTCTTGCGCTCGCGGACCTCGTCGCGGCGGCGCTCGTGTACCGCCGGGCCCTCGAGGTAGGGCTGGGAACCCTTCTTCCCCTCTGAGCTCTCCCGCATCGGCACGGCAGAGCGGGCGCGCGCGCCCGTCTACTGGCCCGACGGGGCGCTCACCAGCAGCGCCTCGTCCGACCCCGGCCCGACGTCGACTCCCGCCTCGGCCTCGTGCATCGAGGGAGGCACCCACCCGGCGAAGGACGGTGTCACCGCCTGCCGCGCCGGGTGGACCCCTGCCGTCGCCAGCGTGACCAGCCCCGTCACGCACACCAACGCCATGAACACCTTCTGCACCCACCTCCAACCATCGCTCTCGGTTCTCATCAGCCGTTCCTCCAGCCCGGCGCCCGAGTCCATTCGGTCGCCATGCGCCGGCGGAGGCTGCAGGGCTGGTGCCTCGCGCAAGTGCCCGGTCGCAGCGCAGGCTCAACGCGGTGGTGTGACGTCGGAGGTTGCAGCGGGCGGGGGATGTCGCGGCGCAGGCAACCGGACTCAGGTGCGACGCAGGGCGCGGGTGCAAGACCGTGTCGGGAGAAGAACGGTGCCGAGCGACGTGGCGTGAGGCACCGGCCAGAGCCCGCAGCTCGCGAACGTCAACCCCCGGGCGACACGCGCCGCCTCACATCACAGCGGCCGGTGCAGCACCCGCGACAGCTCGCCGATGATGCCGCGGCGGAACGACAGCACGCACACCACGAACAGCGCGCCCTGGACCACCGTCACCCAGCCACCGAGCTGGGCGAGGTAGCTCTCCACGCAGACGATCACCAGCGCACCGACGATGGGCCCGAACACCGTCCCCAGGCCCCCGAGCAGCACCATGAGGATGACCTCGCCCGAGGTCCCCCAGTGCACGTCGGTCAGCGAGGCCAGATGGAAGACGATGGACTTGGTGCCCCCGGCCAGCCCGGCGAGCGCCGCCGAGAGCACGAAGGCGATCAGCTTGTACTGGTCGGACTTGTAGCCCAGCGACACCGCCCGGGGCTCGTTCTCCCGCACCGCCTTGAGCACCTGCCCGAAGGGCGAATGCACCACCCGGAAGATGAAGAAGAAGCCGAAGAGGAAGATCGCCAGGACCACGAAGTACATCGTCAGGTCGCTCTCCAGCGACAGCAGGCCGAGCAGCTTCCCCCGCGGCACCGCCTGGATGCCGTCCTCGCCGCCGGTGAAGGGGGCCCGCAGGCAGAAGAAGTAGAACATCTGGGCCAGGGCCAGGGTGATCATCGCGAAGTAGATTCCCTGGCGGCGGATGGCCAGCCAGCCCACTGCCAGACCGAGCAGCGCCGCGGTCGCCGTCCCGGTGAGCACCGCCAGCTCGAAGGGCAGCCCCCAGACCTTCGCCGCATGGGCCGCCAGGTACCCCGCGCCCCCGAAGAACAGCGCGTGCCCGAACGAGAGGAGGCCCACGTACCCGATGAGGAGGTTGAACGCGCAGGCGAACAGGGCCCAGCACAGCATCTTCATCAGGAACACGGGGTAGACGACGAACGGCGCCCCCAGGGCGAGCGCGATCATGATCGCCATCGGGATGCGCAGCGAGCGCATCTCGTTCCTCGCCAGGACACGGTCGCGGATGGCGGCGCTGGTCTCGCCCCCGGTCGCCCCGTGCGCGGTCACGTCGTTCTCCCGAAGAGCCCGGCCGGCTTCACCAGCAGCACGATGGCCATGATCACGAACACCACCGTGTTCGAGGCCTCCGGGTAGTACACCTTGGTCAGCCCCTCGACCACCCCCAGCCCGAAGCCGGTGACGATCGAGCCGAGGATCGACCCCATCCCGCCGATCACCACCACCGCGAAGACCACGATGATCAGGTCGGCGCCCATGAGCGGATTCACCCGGTAGATGGGTGCGGCCATCACCCCGGCCAGAGCGGCCAGCCCAACCCCCAGACCGTAGGTGACGGTGATCAGCTGCGGCACGTTGATCCCGAAGGCCTGAACCAGGAGCGGGTTCTCGGTGGCGGCGCGGAGGTACGAGCCCAGCCGGGTTCGCTCGGTCACGAACCAGGTCAACGCGCAGATCAGCACCGAGACCAGCACCACCCAGGCCCGGTAGTTGGGGAGGAACATGAAGCCCAGGTTCTTCCCCCCGGTGAGCTGCGGCGGGATCTCGTACGGCTCGCCCGAGACCCCGAAGTAGTTCCGGGCGACGCCCTGGATGATGAGCGCCAGACCGAAGGTCAGCAGCAGCCCGTAGAGCGGATCGAGGCCCGCGATGCGCTTGATCATCGTCCGCTCGATGACCATCCCGAAGAGGCCCACCATCATCGGGGAGATGATCAGCGCCGGCCAGTAGCCGATGCCCAAGTGTTCCAGCATCAGCCACGCCAGCAGCGCCCCCAGCATGTACATGGCGCCGTGGCAGAAGTTGATGACGTTCAGCAGCCCGAAGATGATCGCCAGGCCGAGGCTGAGCAGCGCGTAGAACGAGCCGTTGATCAGCCCGACCAGGAGCTGGCTGAAGAGCGCCTGGATGGGAACCCCGAGGAAGGTGATCATTGGCCGGGCGCAGCGTGCCTCATTTCTTGGCGGCGACCAGCGGGCACTCGCCCTGGTCGAGCGGACGGAATGCCTCGGAGGCGGGGATCTCCCGGACCAGCTTGTAGTAGTCCCACGGCCCCTTGGACTCGGCGGGCTTCTTCACCTCGTAGAGGTACATGGGGTGGATCTTCCGGCCGTCGGCGCGGATGGTTCCCTTGCCGAACGCCGGGTCGTCGGTGGGGAGGGCCTTCATCTTCGCCACCACCGCCTTGCCGTCCTGGTCGGACTTGAGGGCCTGCACCGCCTTCAAGTAATGCAGCACCCCGGCGTAGACGCCGGCCTGGACCATGGAGGGCATCCGTCCGTTCATGCGGGCGGCGAACTTCTTCGACCAGGCGCGGGTCTTGTCGTCGCGGTCCCAGTAGAAGGCGGACGTCAACTGCAACCCGTTGGCGGTCTTCAGCCCCAGGGCGTGAATGTCGGTGATGAACACCAGCAGACCGGCCAGCTTCTGGCCGCCCTGGACGATGCCGAACTCGGCCGCGGACTTGATGGAGTTGATGGTGTCGCCGCCGGCGTTGGCCAGGCCGATGATCTTCGCCTTCGAGGCCTGGGCCTGGAGCAGGAAGGAGGAGAAGTCGGCGGTGTTGAGGGGGTGGAGCACCGAGCCGAGGACCTTGCCTCCGTTGGCCTCGACCACCGCCCGGGTGTCGCGCTCCAGCGCCTTGCCGAAGGCGTAGTCCGCAGTGAGGAAGAACCAGGTGTCGCCCCCGGCCTTCACCACCGCCTTGCCGGTGCCGTTGGCCAGCGACCAGGTGTCGTAAGTCCAGTGGACGGTGTTGGGGGTGCAAGCCTTCCCGGTGAGGTCCGAGGTCGCCGCGCCCGAGTCGATGAAGACCTTGTTCTTGTCCGCAGTGATCTTGGCGACGGCCAGCGCCACGCCCGAGTTGGGGACATCGACGATGGCGTCCACCCCGTCCACGTCGTACCACTTGGTGGCGATGCCCGAGCCGATGTCTGGCTTGTTCTGGTGATCGGCGCCGACGATCTGGATCGGCATTCCGGCGACCTTGTTGCCGAACTCCTCGGCCGCCATCTTCGCGGCCTCGACCGAGCCGGAGCCGCTGAGGTCCGCGTAGAGCCCGGACATGTCGTTGAGGACGCCGATCTTCACTACCTTTTCCTCGGCCATCGCGGCCAGAGGCAGGAGACAGGCGAGGGCGAGAAGCCGTGAAGCGATTCGCATGAGGGACGCTCCTGAGGGCGACTGAAGAGAGGGACAGCGGGAACGGCTAGACACCGAGGTGCTTCTGCAGCTGCGGCATGCTCGACTGGAACCGGTCGGCGGGAATCTGGTCCACCACGCGGCCGCGGTCCATCACGTAATGACGGTCCGCAATCGACGAGGCGAACTTGAGGTTCTGCTCCACCAGGAGGATGGTGAACCCTTCCGTCTTGAGGCGACGGATGGTCGCACCGATCTGCTGGACGATGACCGGGGCCAGGCCCTCCGTTGGCTCGTCCAGGAGCAGGAGCCGGGCGCCGGTCCGGAGGATGCGGCCGATGGCCAGCATCTGCTGTTCTCCGCCGGACAGCTTGGTCCCCTGGCTGTCCATCCGCTCCCGGAGGTTGGGGAACAGGTCCAGCACCGCGTTCAGCGGCATGCCCCCCGGCCGGACCGGCGGGGGGAGCAGGAGGTTCTCTTCCACCGTCAGGCTGGCGAAGATGCCCCGCTCCTCCGGGCAGATCTCCATGCCCAGCCGGGCGATCCGGTGCGGGGGAAGCCGGATGGTCTCCTGGCCGTCCAGCACCACCGAGCCCTCCCGGCGCGGCACCATCCCCATCAGCGAGCGCAGGGTGGTGGTCTTGCCCGCGCCGTTCCGGCCCAGCAACGTCACCAGCTCGCCGGCCCGAATCTCGAAGTCGACCCCGTGCAGGATGTGGGACTCGCCGTACCAGGCCTGGAGACTCTGGACGTGGAGCAACGCGCGGGTGACTGCCTCGGGCGCCGGTCCTGAGGTGGCCACCGCGAGCTCAGGCATGCTCGGACCCCATGTACGCCTGGATCACGTCCTTGTTCTTCGAGACGGCGGAGTAGTCGCCCTCGGCCAGCACCTCGCCGCGGGCGAGCACGGTGATGATGTGCGAGAGGTTGGCGACCACATTGAGGTTGTGCTCCACCATCAGCACGGTGCGGCTCGCGCCGACCCGCTTGATGAGGGCGGCGATCCGGTCCACGTCCTCGTGGCCCATTCCGGCCGTCGGCTCGTCGAGCAGGAGCAGCTCCGGGTCCAGCGCCAGGGTGGTGGCGATCTCCAGGGCGCGCTTCCGGCCGTAGGACAGCTCCACGGCCTGAGTGTGCAGGAAGTCCTGGAGGCCCACCGCCTCGGCCAGCTCGAGCGCCCGCGGCTCGAGGTCCGCGAGCGCCCGCTCCGAGCGCCAGAAGTCGAACGACCGGCCTCGCCTTCGCTGCAGCGCCACCCGGATGTTCTCCAGCACGGTGAGGTGGGGAAACACCGCCGAGATCTGGAACGAGCGCACCACCCCGCGGCGAGCGACCTCGGCCGGGCGGTCGGAGGTGATGTTCTCGCCCTTGAACTTGATGGTGCCGGCAGACGGGGTGAGGAACTTGGTGAGGAGATTGAAGCAGGTCGTCTTGCCCGCGCCATTCGGGCCGATCAAGGCGTGAATCGTCCCGGCCCGGACGGTGAGGCTCACGTTCTTCACCGCCACGAACCCGCGAAATTCCTTGGTGAGGCCTTGGGTCTCGAGAAGCGGCTCACCGGCGTGACGCGCTGAATCGAGCATGTGCGCTGACCTGGGAAACGGTTGGAAGACGCAGCAAGCCACGTTGCGTCGTCCAGGTCGAGCGCTTCCGACGGGGGGCCGGCCCCTTCAGCGTTCCATGACGTACAGCCCCGGGGCGTCCGCCAGCGGCGGATACTCCTCGCTGCCGATCATCCCCGGCGGCGGCCGGCGCTCTCCGGCCCGGGCCTGGATCCACCGCGCCCAGGCGTGCCACCACGTGTCTGTGTGGCGGGTTGACGCGATGTGCCATGCCTCGGGCGTCTCGCCCAGGTGCTCGTGCAGCCAGTAGGCCGCGCTCTTGCTCGGAGGGTTCACCACCCCGGCGATGTGGCCCGCGCTGCTGAGGACGAACTGGACCTTGCCCCCCAGCAGGGTCGCGGTCCGGAAGGCCGATCGCCAGGGCGTGATGTGGTCCTCGACCGCGCCGACGATGAACGTGTCCTCCGTGATGGAGGAGAGCCGCAGCCGCTGGCCTCGAACGACCATCTCGTCCCGGGCGAGCGCGTTGTCCAGGTAGCAACCCCGCAGGTACTCGGAGAGCAGCTGGGCCGGAATGCGGGTCCCGTCGTCGTTCCAGGCCAGGAGGTCGAACCCGGGCGGCTCCTCGCCCATCATCCAGGCCGACCCGAAGTAGTTGAAGTACAGGTCGTTCGGCCGGAGCATGTTGAAGGTCCGGGCCATCTCGAACGACTCGAGCAGGCCAGTCCGCTGCACCCGGCGAAGGAGCCGCTCGATGGTGGGGCGGTCGGTGAAGGCCCCCAGCGGCCCGGGCTCGGTGAAGTCCACCAGGGTGTTCATCAGGGTCAGCGAGTTGAGCGAGTGGTCCCCGGTGGCCTCGAGGTACGCAGCGAGCATCGTGGCCAACGTGCCGCCCACGCACAGGGCCGCCAGGTTGACCTTCGGCTCGCCGGTGATCTCCTTCACCACCCGGAGCGCCTCGAGCGGGCCCTCGATCAGATAGTCCCCGAAGCCCACCTCCCGCAGGCTCGCGTCGGGGTTCCGGTAGCTCATGCAGAACGTGGTGTGGCCGTGCTTCACCGCCCACTCGACGAAGCTCCGGCCGGGGGCGAGGTCCATGATGTAGTACTTGTTGATGAAGGGCGGGCTGCAGAGCAGCGGGACGGTGAAGGTCGTCTCGGTCTGGGGCGCGTACTGGATCAGCTCCATCAGCCGGTTCCGGTAGACGACCTTCCCCGGCGTCGCCGCGAGGTTCTTGCCCACCTCGAAGCCCGAGCGGTCCACCAGCCGCGGCCAGCCCTCGCGGGTGCGAAGGTCATCCAGCCACTTGCGCGCTCCCCGAAGCGCGCTCAGCCCGCCGGTCTCGAAGGCCCGCCGGAGAGCGACCGGGTTGGTGAGGAGGAAGTTGGTGGGGGCGAGCGCATCCACCAGCAGCTGGCTCGCCATGCGGGCCTTGCGGGCGGAGACCTCGTCGAGCCCGGCGATGGCGACGAGGTCGCGGGCGAGCTGCTCGCGCAGGAGGTGGTGCTGGAGCAGCCAGAAGAAGAGCGCGTTCTCGGTCCAGGTCCGGTCGCCGAACCGTCGGTCCTTCACCGGCACCGGCATCGGGCCCTCGGAGGTGGACCCCACCGCGCGCACCGCGCTCACCCCGGTTGCGACCAGCGCGCCGTTCGCCCAGCGGGCCAGCGCGCCGGCCGTGGAGAGCGGATGACGTGCCAGCGCGGCGCCCTCGCTGGCCAGTGCCCGGCCGAAGCCCACCGGGTCCACCCGGTCGAGGATCTCGTCCGTGGCCCGGCGCAACCCGCCACGCATCTTTCCGGGGGGAGCGGGGGACGGCGGTGGAGGCTCGGGCTCGACGGGAGCGTGACGCTGCGGCAGCTCGAGCACCTTCATCGGTCACTCCCTGTTGGCGAATGCCGGGACTGCCGCCGGCGCTTGAGGGACTCGAGCGCGTGGCGCTGGGTGTCGAACAGCTCGGGGTCCACGTGGTGTGCTTGCAAGGAGGCGCCGAGCTTCAGGCGCAGGAAGGCGCTCGAGGTGTAGCGGGTCACCCGCTCGTAGTAGCGCTCCGTGAGCTCGCGGACCAGCTCGGCATACGCATCGGCCAGGTAGGCGGGCACGCTGAAGCCGTCGTAGTCGACCACCGCGCGAACCCGCCGGCCCAGCGGGCCGCAGACCCGCTCCACGGTCTCGGCGATGCGGCGGAGGTCTTCCTCGGTCCGCAGGGTGAGCCCGGCGAAGTTGATGAACAGCACCTCGCGCTTCGGGTCGAACTCGAAGCGCGAGCCGAGGGGCCGCTCCTCGAGCAGCCCGCGCAGCCCCATCGGCTCGGCGCGGAAGATGCGCGGGTCCATCGTCCCCAGCGGCCGCTTGATCTCCGGGCTGAAGTCCATCTGGGCGAGCACCTCGTGCTCCAGGTCGATGCCGGGGGCAATCTCCTCGAGCCGCAGGCCCGACTCGGTGAGCCGGAACACCGCGCGCTCGGTCACGTACATCGTCTCGTGGCCGGTCTCCTGCGCCCGCTGGCCGCTGAAGGTGACCTGCTCCACCGCCGGGACGAACTTCCGGTTCCGGCCCTCCTGGAGGATGCGGAGCCGGCCGTCGCCGATGTCCAGCGTCAGCCCCCCGGAGGTGAAGGTCCCGGTGAAGACCACCTTCCGGGCGTTCTGGCTGATGTTGATGAAGCCGCCGCACCCGGCGAACGTCGGCCCGAATCGGCTCACGTTGACGTTCCCGGCGGCGTCCACCTGGGCCATGCCCAGGTAGGCCTGGTCGAGGCCGCCCCCGTCGTAGAAGTCGAACTGCTGGTTCTGGTCCACCAGCGCCTCGGTGTTCACCGCCGCGCCGAAGTTCAGCCCCGAGGCGGGCAGCCCGCCGATGACCCCGGGCTCCGCGGTGAGGGTGATCAGCGAGAGGAGACCCTCCTCCGCGGCCACGCCGGCCACCGACTCGGGCATCCCGATGCCGAGGTTGATGAGCGTGCCGGGGATGAGCTCGTACGCCGCACGACGCCCGATGACCTTCCGCCCGTCCAGGTGGGGAGGGGACACCGACTCCAGCGGCACGCGCAGCTCGCCGGAGAAAGCCGGGCTGTACGGCGTGGCGTAGGTCTGCGCGTGGTACTCGGCCGGGGCCACCGCCACGCAGTCCACCAGCGCGCCGGGGATCTTCACGCTCCGGGCGGGGAGGGAGCCGGCCTGCGCCAGCCGCTCGACCTGGACGATGACCACGCCACCGCTGTTCTTTGCGGCCATGGCCATCGCCAGGTTGTCGAGCGTGAGCGCCTCGCGCTCCATGCTGACGTTGCCGTGCGGATCCGCCGTCGTCCCGCGCAAGAAGACCACGTCGATGGGGAACGCGCGGTAGAGGAGCCAGTCCTCGCCGTGGATCTGGAGGAGCTCCACCAGCTCCTCGGTGCAGCGCGAGTTCACCTTTCCGCCGCCGTGCCGCGGATCGACGAAGGTGCCGAGCCCGACGCGGGAGAGAGTGCCGGGCTTGCCGGCGGCGATGTCCCGGTACAGGTGCGAGATGCAGCCCTGGGGGAGGTTGTAGGCCTCGATCTCCCCGGCGAGCGCCAGCGCGCCCACCCGCGGGATGAGCCCCCAGTGCCCGCCCACCACCCGCCGCAGCAGACCGGGGACGGCGAGCCGGTTCAGCCCGCGGGTCTTCCCGTCACCCTGGCCGGCGGCGAAGACCAGGGAGAGCCCGCCAGGCCGGCCGTTCGTCTGGTAGGCCCGGGCCAGCGCCTCGAGCAGGCCGTCGGGGGTGCCAATGCCCACGAAGCCGGAGGTGGCGAGCGTGTTGCCCGGCTGCACGAGCGCGACGGCCTCGTCGAGGCTCGTCACCTTGCTCACCGACGTGGGCGACATCCGCGACCCCCTTTCTGTGACCGGCGAGGATCGACAAAAAAAACCGGCGGGTCGACCCCGGGCGCCGATGACGCCAGGGGACCCGCCGGGGTGTCAACCTTTGCCGCTGGTCGACTCGTTCTTCGGGGTGACTAGTTCTTGGGGGTGATCAGGTCGAGCGTGCGCTGGGCGTACTCGTTCATCGCCTTGCGCCACTGCGCGCTGATCTGCTCGCCGGCGGTGATGGCCTCCTTGGCCACGCGGCCGGCCTCGTCCACGGCCGACACGGCCTGGGCGACGCCCTGCTTCTCGAACTTCTCCACCTCGGACAGCGCGGCGGTGAAGCGGCTGGTGGACTCGGCCATCAGCTTGAGCCACTCGCTCCCGAACTGCTGCATCTGCGTGAAAACGGTCTTCTGATCCATGGTCCTCTCCTCCCGAATATCCGGGTTCCCCTGTCGTGTAACAGTACCGGAAGGGGAGTCAAGGGATTTTTGTTGCACTGCAGCAAAACGAGCGAGCGGTGCGGCGGGTTCCGCCGGAGGCCGGTGGCTTCCATCCGGCGCTCGCCGGGCATGTCCTGAGCCATTCTTCCGAGGCATCGTGTCTCCTCCCGGGGTGCCGGGTCCCTGTCCTGTCGCACCCCGGCCTCGGGGAGTCAAGCCCTCTCATGTTGCGGTGCAATAAGCTTCACCCCCGGCGCGGGGCCCGGCGCTTGAGGCTGCGGCGGAGGGCGGCCACCTCCCGGCGGAGCTCCCCGAGCTCGTCCTGAGTGGCCGGCTCTGGCGGACGCGGGCGTTCCTGCGACGCCGGAGCGGGGAAGGGCCGGAGCGCGGCGAAGGGGTTGTAGAGGCTCCCCAGCCCTGACCGTGCTTGCAGGTACATCTCCATCGCCCAGCTCACGTACCGCCCGAGGAAGTCGGCCAGGGGCTCGTCGCCCAGGCGGATGAGCTGCAGCAGCAGCGGAACCGGGAGGAGCCGCGCCGCGTTCCGGTCCTCGAAGATGATCTGGGCGAGGGTCGGCGCGGTCAGGTCCGCGCCGCTCTTGGCGTCCACGACCTGCACGTCTGCCCCGGCGCGAATGCGCTCACCGATCTCGTCCAGCCGGACGTAGCGGCTCTCCTCGGTGTCGTAGAGGCGGCGGTTGCCGTACTTCTTCACCAGCATCGGTGCAGTCCTATCAGGGAGTTGGCCCGGGGCAAGTCCGTGTGCGCCTGCAGCAAATGTGGGCCGGAGAACAAACGCTGGACCGCCAGGCGGGGGGTCAATAGATTCTGGAGTCAATGTACTTCGCCCACGACCTCGGCCGAGCATTCGCGCTTCCGATCCACACCTGGGCGTCGATGCTCCGGACGGCGTGGACCCACCCGTTCAACCCGGCGTCGGTGCTTCCGCCGGTGCGGGCGCTTGCCGCGGCCGCCGAGCTGGTGGAGCGGGCCACGGCCATGTACCCGAAGCCGTCCTTCGGCCTGGAGACGACGGTCATCGACGCGCGAGAGGTCGCGGTGCACGAGCAGCTGGTGCACGAGACGCCGTTCTGCCGGCTGCTGCACTTCGAGCGGGACGTCACCCGCCACGATCCGCGGGTGCTGATCGTCGCCCCGCTCTCGGGCCACCACGCCACCCTGCTCCGGGAGACGGTGCGGGAGCTGCTGCCCGACCACGACCTGTACATCACCGACTGGGTGGACGCGCGGATGGTCCCGCTCTCTGCGGGGAAGTTCGACCTCGCCGACTACGTGGATCTGCTCATCGCGCACCTCAGGGAGCTCGGCCCCGACGTGCACGTTCTGTCGGTCTGCCAGCCCGCGGTGCCGGTGCTCGTCGCCACCGCGATGCTCGCCGAGGCAGAAGACCCGGCGCAGCCGGCGAGCATGGTCCTCATCTCCGGCCCGGTGGACACCCGGGTGAACCCCTCCTCGGTGAACCAGTTCGCGCGGGTGCACTCCCTCAAGTCGCTGGAGGGGATGGTCATCCACCGCGTCCCGGTCGGGCATCCGGGGTCGGGCCGGCGGGTCTACCCGGGCATCCTGCAGCTCTGGTCGTTCATGTCCCTCGATCCGCACCGGCACGTGGACGCCCACGTCAGCCTGTTCAAGGACGTGGTGAAGGGCGAGCTCGAGTCCGCCGACAAGCGCCGCAGGTTCTACGACGAGTACTTCGCGGTGATGGACCTGCCGGCGGAGTTCTACCTGGAGACCGTGCAGCACGTGTTCCACCGGCACAGCCTGCCGGAGGGCAAGATGCTGCACCGCGGAAAGCCGGTGCCGCTCGACGCCATTCGCCGGACCGCGCTGATGACCGTCGAGGGTCAGGACGACGACATCACCACCCCGGGGCAGACGTACGCCGCCCACGGCCTGCTCTCCTCGGTCCCTGCAGGCTGGAAGGAGCACCACCTCCAGGAGGGGGCTGGGCACTACGGGACGTTCAGCGGCCGGCGGTTCCGGGAGCGCATCGCCCCGCGGCTCCGGGCGTTCTTCCGCGCGAAACGCTGAGCCGCGGCCGCTCGTCGCCGGGGAACCCGGCACGGGGGGTGTGCCCGGCCGGGAGCCTTGGGGCGAGCCGGAGTCGCGCATGGCCTCGACTCGCCTCGCGCGCGGCCCCCCTCCGCCCGTAGTCTCTGCCCCAGCCATGAGCACGGGACCGATCGAGGAGCTCGGGGCAGCGGCGGCCATCTCGCTGCTCCAGCGCGGTGCGCTCACCTCCGAGGCGCTCGTGCGGGCCTGCCTCGACCGCATCGCTCAGGACGAGCCCCGGATCCACGCCTGGGCCTGGCTGGACCCCGAGCAGGCACTCGCCGCCGCACGCGCGGTCGATGCAGGTCCGCGCCGGCCTCCGCTGTACGGGCTCCCGGTCGGGATCAAGGACATCATCGACACCGCCGACGCCCCCACCGAGTGCGGGACGCCGCTGTACCTCGGTCGCCGCCCGACGAGGGACGCCGCCTGCGTGGCCGCCCTGCGCGCCGCCGGCGCCGTCGTCCTCGGGAAGACCGTCACCACCGAGCTGGCCTTCTTCGCCCCGGGGCCGACTCGCAATCCGCGGAACCTGGCCCACACCCCGGGTGGCTCCTCGAGCGGGTCCGCCGCCGCGGTGGCCGACCGGATGGCGCCTGCAGCGCTCGGGACGCAGACCGCCGGCTCGATCATCCGCCCCGCGGCGTACTGCGGCGTGGTGGGCTTCAAACCCTCGCACGACCTCCTCTCTCTCGAGGGTGTGCACCCGTTTGCCCCGTCCCTCGACACATTGGGGGTCCTGGTCCGTGAGGTGGCCGACGTCGCGCCGCTCCTCACGGCGCTCGGGGCGCCCATCGAGATCCGGGAGCTTCCCCGCTCCCCCCGCATCGGGCTGTGGCGGAGCGCCCAGTGGGCAGCTGCCACGGCGCCGATGCAGCACCGGGTGGAAGAGGTCGCCGGGGTGCTCTCCCGGGCGGGGGCCACCGTCCGCGAGGTGGGTCCGCTTCCGGAGGAGGCGCTCCTCGCCGAGGGCCAGGCGCTGATCATGGCGGTCGAGGCGGTCACGTCGTTCGGCGGCCTGCAAAGGAGCGGCGCGCTGAGCCCCCAGCTCACCGAACTGCTCGACCGCGGGGCCGCCGCGCGTCCGGAGGAGGTCCGCGCGGTGAAGGTCCGGGCCGGACGAGCCCGGACCGGGGCGACGAAGCTGCTCGCCGACCTCGACGTGCTGCTCACCCCGAGCGCCCCGGGCGAGGCTCCCGAGGGCCTCACCAGCACCGGCGACCCCGTGTTCAACCGCGTGGTGACGCTCCTCGGCTTCCCGGCCATCGCGCTCCCCGCGGGCGCCGGGCCATCGGGGCTCCCGCTCGGCGTCCAGCTGGTCGGTGCGCCCCGCGCCGAGGCAGCGCTCCTCGCCGTCGCCAGCTGGGTCGAGACGCGGCTCGGGTGAGAGCAGGATCTAGGATTCGAGGCGTAGCCGGCAGATGCGGACCGAGCCATCGTCGGGGTCCGGCTCGAGATGTGAACCCGAGACGCTTCGCCAGGCGCAGCATTGGCTGGTTCACGGTCTTGCCGCGTCGATCAGCGCATTCATCAGTGTGGTTGCGAGTCCAGCCCCGCCGCATCGGGGCCGAAAGCCGCACGAGCTCCGCCTCGTCTGCCGGCCCGACGGCGCGGAGGTGAACGGTCCGCCCGTCGCGCAAGGCGACGTCCCCGTCAGGGAACGTCGTGCCCATCGCCGCCCTCCTTGGACTGGGGTAGGCAGTCTCTCGGCGGCTCGGGTTCTGCGGCGCGTTGGATCCGATGTTAGACGCCGATGCGATGTCCTCCGCCGCACCGGCTTCCCCGCTCGACCTCCTGGGTCTCCCGCTCGAGCAGCTGACGCGCCTCATCGTCGATGAGCTCGGGGAGCGTCCGTTCCACGCGCGGCAGCTCTACCGGTGGATCCACCAGCGCGGCGTCACCGACTTCGACCAGATGACGGACCTCTCGAAGTCGCTCCGGGCCAAGCTCCGCGAGCGGGGCGCGCTCGAGCCGCTGGCCAAGGACCTCGAGCAGCGCAGCAGCGACGGGACCATCAAGTATCGCTTTCGCGCCCGGGACGGCCGGCTCATCGAGAGCGTCTACATGCCGGCCACCGACCGGAGGACCCTCTGTGTCTCCACCCAGGTCGGCTGCGCGATGGCCTGCAAGTTCTGCATGACCGGAACGCTCGGTCTCCTTCGCAACCTCACCGCCGCGGAGATCGTCTCCCAGGTGCACACCGTCAACCGCGAGATCGCGCGCAACGAGGGCCTGGCGCTGACCCGTCCGCTCACCAACCTGGTCTTTATGGGGATGGGCGAACCGCTGCACAATTTCGAGAACCTCAAGGATGCGCTGCACATCCTTCAGTCCGAGGACGGGCCGAACTTCTCGCACCGCCACATCACCGTCTCCACCGTGGGCCTGGTCCCGATGATCGCCCGGCTCGGTGCAGAGACCGACGTGAAGCTCGCCATCTCGCTCAATGCCAGCACCGACCAGCAGCGGGACGAGCTGATGCCGGTGAACCGGAAGTGGAAGATCGCCGACCTGATGGAGGCGTGCCGGCACTTCCCCTTGCGTCAGGGGCGGCGCATCACCTTCGAGTACGTGCTCCTCCGGGGGGTGAACGACGGCGACGAGGACGCCGAACGGCTGGTCGAGCTACTCCGTGACGTCCCCGCCAAGGTGAACCTCATCCCCTACAACGAGAACCCGGGCCTGGGGTTCTTCACCACCGGCGAGGAGCGGGCGGAGGCCTTCCGCGAGATCCTCGCCCGGGGCCACGTGGCGGCCTTCATCCGTGAGAACCGCGGCCGTGACATCGCCGCGGCCTGTGGCCAGCTCGCCAACCGCCAGGGCCCAGGCGCCGCATCGCACGAATCACCAGGCGGCGCGACCGCCTGAGCGCGAAAGCGATGGGCAGCATGGCCCTCCCGACGGTGGTGCGAGCTGGACGCCCATGGCCCGGGTTCCGCGCGGCGTGCCCTAGACCTTGCCGCGGCCGCCCAGGTCCTGATGACCATCGGGCCGGAGAATCCTCGACCCGGACCTCGGACGCGGCCGCCGTGACATAACCCCTCGACATCCCGAGCCGTTCTTGACAAGCAGCCGAGCCGCGGCTAATCCCGCGCGTTCCCAAGACGGAGAGGATTCATGGCTGTCGTGCTTCGGCTCGCGCGAGCGGGCGCAAAGAAGATGCCGTATTACCACGTGGTTGCCACCGACTCGCGTAACCCGCGGGATGGCAAGTTCATCGAGGCCATCGGGGCCTACGACCCGAACCTCGAGCCCCCGAAGATCGAGTTCCAGCAGGAACGCCTCGAGCACTGGCTCAAGGCGGGCGCGACCCCGTCGGAGACCGTGGCAGGGTTGATCAAGCGGGCCAGCAAGACCCCCAAGGCCTGAGGAAGGCCGTGGAGGAGCTGTTGATGTCCCTGGCCCGGGGACTGGTGGACCGCCCGGACCAGGTCGAGCTGCGAAGCCAGCCGGCAGACGGCGGCACGCTGTTCGAGCTGAAGGTCGCCCCCGAGGATGTGGGCAAGGTCATCGGCCGCGATGGCCGCACCGTGAACGCCATCCGGACGCTGCTCTCGGTCGCCGCCCAGCGGCGCGGGGTGAAGGCGCGGCTGGAGGTGCTGGATGACCGTCGGATCGCCGCTCCGCCTCCGCCCTCCGAGCCTCCGCCGGCCGGATGAGCCCGCCGCGCCCCACGCTGGAGGTGGGGTACGTGGCGCGCCTGCACGGGCTCGAGGGTGAGCTGGCGGTGCGCACCTTCGACCCCGAGTCCGAGGCGCTCGCCCAGGTGCATCGACTGGTGCTCCGGCTTCGATCTGGCGAGGAGCGGGACGTCGAGGTCACCCGCGCGCGGCGCGCGACCGACACCACGCTGGTCTGCCTCAGCGGCGTGACCTCGCGTTCGGCCGCCGAGGCCTTCAAGGGCGCCACCGTGCTCGTCCATCGGGAGGACCTCCCGCAGCCCGCCGAGGGCGAATGGTTCCAGGGAGACCTGGTGGGGCTCGAGGCGCGCACCCCCGACGGGGCGCCGCTGGGCCGGGTGACGGAAGTCTGGAACACCGGCCCGGTCCCCAACCTGGTCATCGAGGGCACCGGTCCCGAGCCCCTGGTCGTCCCGTTCGTCGACGAGTTCGTTCCCGAGGTGGACGTCGACGCCGGAGTGCTCGTCGTCCGCCCTCCGGAGATGCTGGAGTAGGGAGAGGCGGCCATGTGGCAGGCGGAGATCCTGACGCTCTTCCCGGCGATGGTGACCGGGTACCTCGAGGAGAGCATCCTCGGGAAGGCCCGTGCCCGCGGGCTGTTCCGGGTCGAGCCGCGTGACATCCGCGAGCACGCCGAGGGAAGGCACCGGGTGACGGACGATGCGCCCTACGGCGGCGGAGCGGGGATGGTGATGAAGCCCGAGCCGCTGGTCACCGCCATCGAGGCGGCCCGGGCGGCACTCCCCGGAGCGCGGGTGCTCCTCACCTCGCCGCGGGGCGAGCGCTTCACCCAACCCATGGCCCGGGCGCTGGCGACCGGACCGACGGATCTGATCCTGGTCGCCGGGCGCTACGAGGGCGTGGACGAGCGGGTGCGGGCGTATGTCGACGCCGAGGTGTCGCTCGGCGACTTCGTGCTCACCGGCGGCGAGCTCGCGGCCCTGTGCATCGTGGACGCGGTGGCGCGGCTCCTCCCGGGCGTCCTGGGGAACGCCGAGTCGTCGGGATCGGAGAGCTTCGAGGGAGGACTGCTCGAGTACCCGCAGTACACGCGGCCCGCCGAGTTCCGCGGTGTCGCGGTCCCCGAGGTGCTCCAGGGCGGTGACCATGCCCGCATCGCGCGGTGGCGGCGCTGGCATCAGCTCCGGCTCACCCGTGCGCGGCGTCCGGAGCTGCTCGACGGTGCGGGCCTGTCGGACGAGGATCGGCGCCTGCTGGCCCTGGAGGAGAAGGACCTTTGAATCCGGGGGCTTGTCCTTGCGACCGGACGCCCCGTCTGCTATCTGGCCCGGCTCCCATCCGTTTGGAGTCAGTCGCCATGCGCCCGAGCGCCCTGGAATACATCGAGTCGAAGCAGCTGCGGAAGGACGTCACCGACTTCCGCACCGGTGACACGGTCCGCGTGCACTGGAAGGTCCGTGAGGGCGAGAAGGAGCGCGTGCAGCCGTTCGAGGGCGTGGTCATCCGCAAGACCAAGGGAGCCAACCGCGCGACCTTCACCGTCCGGAAGATGTCCTACGGGGTCGGCGTGGAGCGCATCTTTCCGCTGCACAGCCCCCGCTACGAGCGCATCGAGGTGCTGACCCGCGGTGACGTGCGGCACAACCGTCTGTTCTACCTCCGCGATCTCCGCGGCAAGGCGAGCCGCGTGGACACCCAGGAAGAGCTGGTCGAGGCTCACCCCGCGGCTGTTCCGGCCGCCGCCCCGGCCTCCGAGGGTGCTCCGGAGGCTCCGGCCCCCGCTGCCCCGGCTCCCAAGGGCAAGAAGGGCAAGGCCAAGGCCGCTGCCGCCGCGCAGGGCTGACGGGCGACGCCGCTGCGGAGCCTCGCTTGCTGGCCGGCGTGCGCCCGGGGCCGCTCTGCTGGGCTAGACTCGGTTCCTGCGCATGCACTGGGTCGAGTTCGCGCTCCAGGGCGTCCGCGGGTTCCTGCCCAGCGTTCGCGTCTCCCTGAAGCCTGGTTACTGGACGTTGCTCCCGAACACCCCGGGCGCACCGCTCGTGGGGCTCACCTCCGAGCTGTGCTTCCCGGACGCCCGGGGCGGTGACGCGCGGTATGCCTCCGCCGAGGGCGGCACGACCAGCAAGGCCGCGCTGTGGATCGTCGGCCGTGACCGCGCGACGTACCGCATCCTCCGCGAGCTGGGCCGCTCGGGCTCCCTGCACCGGGTGAACGCGAGCACCCGCGGACACGACCTGGTCACCGAGGACCCGTCGGAGATGGCGCAGTTCCTCCGCGCACAGGTGGGCTTCCCGCCCCGGGGTCGCTACGAGACGCTCTTCACCTTCACCCCGGCCCAGCTGCCCAGCAGGCGCCCGAAGCGTGCGCCGCCATCGACCTCGCGGCTGGGGGGCGGGAGCGTGCCCGGCACGCCGGAGCCGCCGGTGGACCCGATGCAGGCCCGGGCGCGGCTGGCCGAGCTGGAGCGGGAGCTCGCGTTCTCCACCGAGGTGGAGCGGCTCCAGTTCCGCGCCGACGGGGTCAGCGCGCAGGTGTTCCAGCTCGAGACCCGGGTGAAGTCGGTGCAGGGACTGGAGCAGGAGCTCGCCGAGGCCCAGCGCGGGCTGCAGCAGGCGCCGACGGTGGAGGGCCTGGGGCTTATCCCCGACATCGTCGAGCGCGCGAAGGGCTTTCCGGCGCTGGTCGCCAAGGTGGATGAGACCCTGGCGAAGCTCGAGGCCGAGCGGCAGGTGGAGGTCGTCACCGCCCCCACCCCGAACCCCCTGCGCCGGGACGGGCGGTTCTGGGCAGGGATGGCGCTCGGGGCGGCGGCGCTCTTCACCGGGGCCACGGTCACCGGGCCGCTGAAGTACATCGCGCTCCTGGACATCCCCGCGTTCGGGGTGGCGGCCCTGGTCGCGCTGAAGCGGGTGGAGGATCTCCAGTGGGTCGAGCTGGCGGTCCGCAAGGGCGATCGGCTCGGCGACCGCGAGCGGCAGGTGCGCGAGCAATTCGAGACCGACGCCCAGCCGGTGCGCAACGCGATGAAGATCCTCGGTGTCGAGCAGCCGCACGAGATCATCCTCGCGCTCGAGGAGCACCCGAGGTGGGCGACGCGGGTCGAGGAGCTCGAGAAGCGGCTCCAGACGGCGAAGCTCAACCCCGAGTACGTCGCCGCCGCGACCCAGCTGGCCGAGCTTCGCGCCGAGCAGGAATCCCTGAACGCCAAGCTCGCCGAGAAGGGCAGCTACGTGCGCGACGCCCGCGAGGTCGAGCGGGAGATGGCGCGGCTGCGCGAGGCCCTCACTCCGGCGCCCCGGCGCGTCTCCAGCCCTGGGGTGCCCGCGGCGCAGACACCCGAGGGACTCGACGACTTCACCCCCGGGCTGGTGAACGCCGCCGCCGACCTCCTGACGCTGGACGTGCCGACCCTCGCCGCGCGCATCGGCGATCGCTGCGCCCAGTACACCAGCGCCTTGACCGACCGCCGCGTGGAGCGTCTGGACATCACCCACGACGCTCAGGGAGTGGCGCGGGTGGGCGGCCGGCAGGTCCCCGTCGGGCAGCTCGACCCGCGGGACGTGGACTGGGTCTGGCTCTCGCTGCGGCTGTCGCTGCTCGAGCGGCTCGTCGCCCAGGAGCCGATGCCGGTGCTGCTGGAGGACATGGCGACGGGGATGGATGAGGCGCGGCTGCCGATGCTCGGCCGGATGCTCAAGGCGCTGGGGGGCGCGACGCAGCTGCTCCATGTCACCGCGCACCCGGTGTTCGCCTCGATGTCCGAGGGCTCCCTGAACGTCTGACCCGGCCCGTACAGTCCTCGGTCGATCGTGGGGGGGTGGGGAATGGGCGAGGTGGATCGATCGAGGCTCGGCTCGGAGGCCGAGGAGCAGTGCGTGGCCTGGCTGGAGCGCGCGGGGTACCGCATCCGCGAGCGGAACTGGCTGGTGCGCGAGGGCGAGCTGGACATCGTGGCGGAGCAGGACGAGTTCCTCTGTTTCGTCGAGGTGCGAATGCGGACTTCGGCCCGCTTCGGTGAACCCTCGCTCACCGTGACCCGGGAGAAACAGCGCCGGGTGGTGCGCGCGGCGCTGCGCTACCTGCAGCGGCGGCCGGCGCCCCGGCGGATGATCCGCTTCGACGTGATGACCGTCCTCGGACGGGGTCCGGGAGCGGTCATCGAGCACCTCCCCGGGGCGTTCGACGCCGGGATGTGAGAGCGTCGCTGGCCAGGCGGACATGCCCGGCACCCTTCATCTCGTCGCGACGCCCATCGGGAACCTGGGGGACGTGACCGCCCGGGCGACCGAGGTGCTGCGGGCTGTCGCGTTCGTCGTCTGCGAGGACAGCCGGCACTCGGGACCGTGGCTCCGATCACTCGGGGTGCAGGCGCCGCTCGTGAGCCTGCCGGCGTTCGACGAGAAGGGGCGGGTGGGGGGCATCATCGCGCGGCTGGAGGGCGGCGAGGACGGGGCGCTGGTCACGGATGCTGGGAGCCCCGGGATCAGCGACCCCGGCGAGGCGCTGGTGGCCGAGGCGGTGGCCCGTGGCATCCGGGTGGTGCCGGTCCCGGGCCCGAGCGCGGTCATTGCGGCGCTGAGCGCCTCGGGGCTGCCATCTGGGCGGTTCCACTTCCTCGGCTTTCTCCCGCGCTCGGGGCCCGATCGGACCGCGGTCCTGGACGAGGTGGCCGGCCTCCGGGCGACGCTCGTGCTGTACGAGGCGGCGCGGCGGCTGGGCGAGACGCTGCCGGACCTCGCCGCGGTGCTCGGGCCACGGCGGGCGGTGATTGCCCGCGAGCTGACGAAGGTGCACGAGGAATTCGTTCGCGGAACCCTGTCCGAGCTCGCCGAGCGCTACCGTGACGCCCCGCCGCTCGGGGAGGTCGTCATCCTGGTCGAGGGCCGGATCGAGGCGGTGCGGTGGAGTGAGGAGGAGGTGAGGGCAGCACTCGGGGCAGGACTTGCCCGTGGCGAGCGCCTGAAGACGCTCTCCACCGAGGTAGCGCGCCAGGCGGGCTGGACCAGCGCCGAGGTGTACCGGCTCGGCCTGAAGGGCCGGTCCTAGCCTCGGCGGGCGCGGCTCATCATCAGAGGCATCTGCGGACGCGCTCCCCGTTCGTGGCGATGAGTCTGAGCACCTGGGGGCAGTGACCAGGCGAGGACCGAGATCTCCTCGCACTCCGGCGAGCGGCGTGTCCCGTTCGGAGGTCAGCGCACAGCGGCGGGCGTGCCGGCCTGGAGAGCGGGGCCCGGCGTCGCTGCCACCCGCGCGGTCATCATCGACCGCCACTTCGCGACCTGCTCGGTCAGCGCCTGGCGATCCGTGGCGGGGAGCGAGACCTTGCGCGTGGGGTGCACATCGAACGGGTCCAGCACCCGGTCGGATGCCGACATCAGCTGGTAGTGCAGGTGCGGCGCGAAGCTGTGCCCGCTGTTTCCGCTGTGGGCGATGACCTCGCCCTTCTTCACCCTTGTCCCCACGGTGAGCGTGCGCGGCAGCTCGGAGAGGTGGAGGAAGACGGCCTTCATGTGCGGCGCGCCGGCCTCCGTCACCTCGAGGCTGTTCCCGTTCCCGCGGAAGGCCCAGTTCTTCCGGGTGATGGTGCCGTCGAACGTCGCCTTCACCGCCGTGCCCACCGGGGTCTTGAAGTCCACGCCCCTGTGCTTCCGGCCGTCCTTCAGGAGCGAGGTGATCTGCTCCCAGCTGTCGAGCGGCGACGGATCGAGCCTCAGCTCCAGGTCGCCGCCGTCCGGTTCGTAGAACCGGGCGAACTGGGCGCCCGCCGGCTTGAACCGGTACGCCTCGAACGTCCGCCCGGCCTTCGCGCTCTGCAGCCGCACCGCGTGCACCAGCGGCTCCCCCCGCCCCGGGGGGACGCCGGCGGAGCCGCGGAGGGCCACGGCGCTTCCGGGCTCAGCCTGCCCGGGCTGCGGCTCGTAGACCACCTCGAGCACATCGCCCTTGCGGAGGTCGGCCGGGACCGCGATCCACCAGACCAGGATCCGCTTCACCACCTGCGTCAGTGCCGGTCCGGTGTCGGTCCCTGCCCCCGCGACCAGTGCGGCCTCGAGCGGACCGTCGATGCGCACCGAGAGGAACCGGGGACCGGTCTGGACCGGCGGCGGCACGGGCGCCTGGGCCACTCCCGGGACCACGGTCGAGCCCGGCGCGCTGATCACCGGCGCGGGCGCCACCACCGGCACCTGCGCCACCGGCGGGGCGGGGCGGTGCTTGCGGTGCCACAGGTAACCGCCCGCGGCCACCGCGAGGACGAGGAGCAGCAGCCACCCCAGACCACCCGACTTGCGCCGGGACTGCTGGCCCAGCACTGGCATCTTCACCGCCATCGTTGCTCGTCCGCCTCCACGCTCACTCGTCGCCGTCGTCGCGAAGCGAGAACTCCTTCATCTTGGTCTGCAACGACTTCCGGCTGATCTGCAAGAGCTTCGCCGCCCGGGTGACGTTGCCGCCCGTCTCCTCGAGCGCGCGGGTGATGAGGTCCTTCTCCAGCTCCGCGGCGCGCTGCCGCACGATGTCCTTGAGGCCCGTCTCTCCAGGCGGGACCGGGAGCGCCGCCCCGGCGGCCGGAGTCGGTCCGGGCACGGGCGTCACACCGCCGGGAGACCGCAGGTGCTGAGGCAGATCGCCCGCACCGATGAGCGGCCCATCCGCGAAGAGGAGGGTGCGCTCGATCAGGTTCTCCAGCTCCCGGATGTTGCCCGGCCAGGCATAGGCCTGGACCAGCGCGAGCGCCTCGTCGGTCATCCCCTCGATCCGCTTGTTCAATCGGTGGTTGTACTTCTCGATGAAGTGACGCAGCAGGGTGGGGATGTCGCTCGGCCGCTCCCTGAGCGGGGGAAGGGTGATGGGCACGACTGCCAGCCGGTAATAGAGGTCCTTGCGGAACCGGCCGGCCTCGATCTCCGCGTTGAGGTCGCGGTTGGTGGCGGCGATGAGGCGGACGTCCACCCGGGTGGTCTTGATGCCGCCCACCCGCTCGAACTCGGACTCCTGGAGCGCGCGGAGGAGCTTCACCTGCATCTCCACCGGGATCTCGCCGATCTCGTCGAGGAACAGCGTCCCGCCGTCGGCGAGCTCGAAACGGCCGGGCTTGGAGGTGACCGCGCCGGTGAACGCGCCCCGCTCGTACCCGAACAGCTCGGACTCGATCAGGTCCCTGGGAATGGCGGCGCAGTTGATGCGGATGAACGGCTTGTCCCGCCGGGAGCTGCCCTCGTACAGCGCGGTGGCGATGAGCTCCTTGCCGGTGCCGCTCTCGCCGGTGATCAGGACGGTGGAGGGCGTGTCCGCGACCTTGTCGATGATCCGGAGCACCTCCTGCATCTGGGGCGACTCACCGACCAGCGACGGCCTGCCCCGCTCTCCGCGGGCGTTGCGCCGGGCGGACTCGTGGGTGCGGATCGCCTTGGCCAGGACGTTGGAGAGCTCGCTCTGGTCGAAGGGCTTGGTGACGTAGTCGAACGCCCCGAGCTTGATCGCCTCGACCGCCGAGTCCACCGTCCCGTGCGCGGTGATGATGATCACCGGCACCTCGGGCTCGGCGGCGTTGATGGCCCGCAGCACCTCCATCCCGCCGAGCTTGGGCATGACCAGATCGGTGATGACCGCGTCCGCGCCGTTCTTCTGGAACTCGGCGAGCCCCATCTCGCCGTCCTCGGCGATGGTGACGTCGTAGCCGTCACGGCGGAGCAGCGCGGCGAGCACCTTGCGGAGGTTCGCCTCGTCGTCGATGACCAGAACCTTTGCCATGTGGGGCGAGCCGGGCACGATGCGGGGACGGACGCACGGCGTCAAGAGACCCGCGGACCCTGTCGGAGCGTGCGCTAGAGTGCCGCCGCCCGTGACCGACGCCACAGCACCAGCCAGGAGCTCGGGCCGGGGCGCCACGCTGGTGGCACTGGGCATCCTCGCCTCGCGGGTGATGGGCCTGGTCCGGCAGCGGGTCTTCGCCCACTACCTGAGCACCTCGGCCCTGGCCGGGGCGTTCACCGCCGCCCTGCGCATCCCCAACGTCCTGCAGAACTTGTTCGGCGAGGGCGTGCTCTCCGCCTCGTTCATCCCGGTGTACGCGCGGCTCCTCGGCGAGGGGCGGCGGGAGGATGCGGATCGGGTGGCGGGAGCAGTCTTCGGCCTGCTCTCTCTGCTCGTGGCGGTGCTGGTCGCCCTGGGCATCTTCGCTGCCCCATGGATCGTCGGGGTGGTGGTGGGTGGTTTCGCCGAGACGGGCCCGGCGGCGTTCGCCAAGGCGGTGCAGCTGACCCGCATCCTCTTCCCGAGCACGGGCCTCCTGGTGCTGTCCGCCTGGTGCCTTGGGGTGCTCAACAGCCACCGGAAGTTCTTCCTCTCCTACGCCGCGCCGGTGGTGTGGAACCTGGCGCAGATCGCGGTGCTGCTCGTGGCCGGTCCGCGGGTGGACGAGGACCGGCTGACGACCTTGCTGGCGTGGGGCGTGGTGGCGGGCAGCGCGCTCCAGCTCCTGGTGCAGCTCCCCGTCCTCTGGCCGCTGCTCGGCCGGTTCCGGCCTTCGCTGGAGACGACCAGCGCCGCGATGCGCGCGGTGCTCAAGGGGTTCCTCCCCATCCTGGTGGCCCGCGGCGTGGTCCAGGTCAGTGCGCTGGTCGACACCTACTACGCCTCGCTCATCTCGCCCGAGACCGTGGCGGTGCTGGGCTACACCCAGCTGCTCGCGCTGCTTCCGGTGTCCCTCTTCGGGATGTCGGTGTCGGCGGCGGAGCTGCCCGAGCTCGCCCGGGAGACCGCGCTCGGGCCCGAGGCCGCCGAACGGCTCAGAAAGCGCATCGACCGGGGCCTGGAGCGCATCGCCTTCTTCGTGGTTCCTTCGGCGGTCGCCTTCCTGCTCCTCGGGGACGTCCTCGGGGGGCTCCTGTTCCAGACCGGCAAGTTCGACGCGGCGGACACCCGCTGGCTCTGGTACCTGCTGATGGGCTCCGCGGTGGGGCTGGTGGCGGGGACGCTGGGCCGGCTGTACGCCTCGGCGTTCTACGCCCTCCAGGACGCCCGCACGCCGCTGCTGTTCGCGTCCATCCGGGTCGTTCTGTCGGCGGTCCTGGCCTATGTCTCGGTGCGGTACGGGCCCGGCTGGTTCGGGGTGCCGGTGGAGATCGGCGCCGTGGGCATCACCGCGACCACCGGGTTCGCCGCCTGGCTGGAGTACCTGCTCCTCCGCCTGGCTCTGGCCCGGCGCATCGGCAGGACCGGAATCCCCACCAGGCGGCTAGCGTGGTTCTGGGGGAGCGCGCTCGCGGCCGGGACGCTCGCCTTGATCGGGAAGGTGTGGCTCACCACCAGGGCCGGGCCGGCGCCCGCCCTGGCGCGGTTCTGGGGGTCACAGGTCCTGCCGGCACCGGCGCTGAGTCCCCTCCTGGTCGCTGGCCTGCTCGTCCCGGTGTTCGGGGGGGTGTACCTGGGTCTGACCGCGCTCGGAGGGGCGTCCCAGCTCCGGACCGTCCTCTCCCGGCTCCGGGCCTGACGGACCGGTCCGCTCCCGTTGCAATCGGGAGCGCCCCCTTTGCCCCCGCGAGGCGGATGTGCGATGACCCGCGGCCCTCACGAGGGGCGGCGCCGGAGGCGCGTGCTCGAGCGTGAATCGGGGCGGACCGTTGCAGCGAGGAGCATCGAGGTGAGTGACGATCAGAAGGGCCCGGACAAGGGTGGCTTCGGGCCCAGGAAGCCGCGGGCGACCTTCGGGGACGTGATGCTGGGCATCCCCGCAGGTCGGGGCGGGGAGAAGCAGGAGCGTCCACGGGCCGAGCGCCGCCGCGACGACCCTGCGTCCGCCGCCCCCACCACGGAGCCCGCCGCCGAGCCCGCGCGCCGCGAGCCGAGGAAGCCCGCGCGCCGCAAGCCGCCGGGTCCGCTGGTGGTCGTCCGCCGGGCGAGTGGGGCGATCGAGACCCGGGGTCCCGAGACGCCGAAGGCCGAGGAGCCTGCCGCCGCTGCCGCCGAGGCGAGCGCGCCCGGCGCGCCGTCGGGCCCGGAGCCCACCGCTCCGGCGCCGGCTCCTGCCCCAAAGAGCGCGCTGTACGAGGAGGTTCCCGAGGACCAGTCCTTCGCCGAGATGCTCGAGGCCCAGGCGAAGACCGAGGTCGGGACCCACCGGCGCCTGCCGCGGATCGGGGAGCGGGTGACAGGGACCATCTTCCAGCTCGGCGCGGACACCGCCTTTCTGACGCTCGGCGGCCGCACCGAGGCGATGATCGACCTGCGCGAGCTCAAGGACGACGAGGGCATCCTCCGCTTCGGCGTGGGCGACACGGTCGAGGCGCACGTCGTGGAGGCGGGCGCCAAGGGCGTCATCCTCAGCCGCACCTTGAGCAAGGGCTCGGCCTCGCTGGCGATGCTCGCCGAGGCGCGGGCGGGGGGGATGCCGGTCGAGGGGCTCGTCCTCGCGGTGAACAAGGGCGGGTTCGAGGTGGCAGTGGGCGACGCGCGGGCGTTCGTGCCGCTGAGCCAGATGGACCTGCGCTTCGTCGACAAGCCGGACCAGTACATCGGCGAGCGGCTGCGTTTCCGCGTCACCGAGGTCCGCGAGCGGAACGTGGTGCTGAGCCGCCGCGCGCTGCTCGAGGACGAGCAGCGGGCGCTGGCCGCCGAGACCCGGAAGAGCCTCGCCGAGGGCAAGGTGCTCCAGGGCAAGGTGACCGGTGTGCGCGACTTCGGCGTCTTCGTGGACCTGGGCGGCGTGGAGGGCCTGGTGCCGGTCTCCGAGCTGTCGCACGTGCGCGTCGGGCACCCGAGCGAGGTGGCGAACGTCGGCGACACGGTCGAGGTCGAGGTGCTCCGCATCGAGCCGCCGAACCCGCACTCGCCGGACAAGGCGAAGCACAAGGAGCGCATCACCCTGTCGATGCGCGCCCGCCAGGAGGACCCGTGGCAGGCGTTCGCCGCGGGTCTCAAGGAGGGTGACCGGCTCCAGGGCAAGGTCGTGCGGCTCCAGCCGTTCGGGGCGTTCGTCGAGCTGCGTCCCGGCGTGGATGGGCTGATCCACATCTCGGCGATGTCCGAGCGGCGCATCGCGCATCCGCGTGACGTCCTGAAGGTCGGCGACACGGTCGAGGTTGCGGTGGAGAAGGTGGACCCGGCCGACAAGCGCATCGGGCTCCGGCTGGTGGTCGACGGCGTGGCGGTGGGCAGCGGGGTCTCCACCTCGGCGCCGGTACCGGAGCCGGCAGCGGCGAAGGAGCACGCCCCGAAGCGCGAGGCGGCCCCGCGGCCCAGGGCAGGCCAGGTGGTCGAGGGGTCGGTGGACCGGATCGAGCCCTACGGCGTGTTCCTGGTGTTCCCCGGCGGCCGCGGGCTGGTCCCGGCGAGCGAGACCGGGACGGAGCGGGGGACGGACCTCAAGCGCCACTTCCAGCTCGGTCAGGCGTTGAAGGCGCAGATCCTCGAGGTGGACGGCAGCGGGAAGGTCCGGCTGTCGCTCACCGCGGCGGAGCGGGCGGCGGAGCGCGCCGAGATGGAGGCGTGGCAGCGCACCCAGCGTCCGAGCGGCGGGGGCAGCAAGGGCTTCGGCACGCTCGGGGATCTCCTCAAGAACCGGAAGGCGTAACTGTGGCGGGGGAGACGAGCGCGCCGGTGGTGGTGATCACCGGCGCGAGCGCAGGCATCGGGGCCGCCCTGGCCCGGGAGCTCGCCGGGCGTCACGCCTCGCTGGTGCTCACTGCGCGGCGCGAGGAGCTGCTCCGCGAGCTGGCGGTGACTCTGGGCGGGCCAGTGGAGGTGGTTCCCGGCGACGTCACCCGCCGCGCCGACGTGGAACGGGTGATGGAGCAGGCGCTGGTGCGCTTCGGCCACGTGGACGCGTGGGCGAACAACGCTGGGCGGGGCATCACCCGTGCGTCGATCGAGGACGTCACCGAGCAGGACCTGGATCTGATGATCCGGGACAACACCTGTTCGGCGCTGCACGGGATGCAGGTGGTGCTGCCGCACTTCAAGGCCCGGAAGCAGGGCGTGCTGGTGAATGTCTCGTCGATGCTCTCCCGGGTCCCGTTCGCGACGATGCGGGCGGCGTACAGCGCCTCGAAGGCCGCGCTGAACTCGCTCACCGAGTCGCTGCGCTTCGAGCTGGCGAAGGACTTCCCCGGCATCCGGGTGCTGCTGGTGCTGCCCGGGGTGGTGGCGACGGAGTTCGGAAACAACGCGCTCGGCGGCGGACCGGACTCCCGCACCCTGACCGGCGCGCAGCCGGTGGACGAGGTCGCGCGGGTCATCGCCGACGGGCTCTTCGCCGGGCCGCTCGACCTGTACACCCGTCCCGGCGGCCTCGAGGTGGTGCTCGGGCACCTGCGCGGGCTCGCCGGGGCGCCCTCGGCGCGCTGACCCTCGGTCGCGGAGGGTGGATGACGCTCTGCGGCGTGAGCGTCCCATCCGGGCTCCCCCGTTTCCAGGCATGGAACCACCGGGCGCTGGCCCCTAGGATGCACCCCGCGTCGCGAGCCGAGGGTGATGGTCGCATGTCTCCTCGCGACCGGCAGGGACAGGGAGGGCGACGAGATGCCGGCGGCGGACACCTTTCCGCGACTGCTCATCGAGCACGCGCACCAGCGCGGCGACCGACCGGCGATCCGCGAGAAGGACCTCGGCATCTGGCAGACCTACTCCTGGAAGCAGTCACTGGACGAGGTCCGGAGCCTCGCCTGCGGCCTCCACACCCTCGGCCTCGGCCGTGGCGATACCCTGGCCATCGTGGGGGACAACCGCCCCCGCCTCTACTGGGCGATGGACGCCGCGCAGGCGCTGGGTGCGATCCCGGTCCCCCTCTACCAGGATGCGGTCGCCGAGGAGATGGCCTTCGTCCTCACCAACGCCGACGTTCGGTTCGCCATCGTCGAGGACCAGGAGCAGGTGGACAAGCTCCTGGAGGTGAAGTCCCGCTGCCCGCGGCTCGAGCTGATCATCTACGACGACCCGCGCGGCCTGGGGCACTACGACCGAGCACAGCTCCGGGCATACGAGGACGTCCAGGCCGCCGGCCGCGATCTGGAGCGAACCCGTCCGGAGTTCTTCGAGGGTGAGGTGGCGCAAGCGCAGCCGGGCGACGTGGCGATCATGCTCTACACCTCGGGCACCACCGGGACGCCCAAGGGCGTGATGCTCACCCACGACAACCTGATCGTCACCGGCCGTGGCGGCATCCAGCGGGAGCGGCTCACCGCCGACGAGGAGGTGCTGGCCTACCTGCCGATGGCCTGGGTGGGCGACAACCTCTTCAGCTATTGCCAGGGCCACGTCGCTGGCTTCTGCGTGAGCTGCCCGGAGAGCCCGGACACCGTCCTCACCGACATGCGGGAGATCGGGCCGACGTACTTCTTCGCCCCGCCCCGGGTGCTGGAGAACCTCCTCACCACGGTCTCGATCCGGATGGAGGACGCCTCCCGCTTCAAGCGGTGGCTGTACGCGCGCTGCATGGAGCTCGCCCGCCGCTGGGGTCCGTCCATCCTCGACGGGAAGCCGGTGCCGGTTGGAGCACGGCTCGGGTACGCGCTGGCGGATGGCCTGATTCTCGGTCCGTTGCGGAACGTGCTCGGATTCAGCCGGATCCGGGTGGCCTACACCGCCGGCGAGGCGATCGGCCCCGACCTCTTCCAGTTCTACCGGTCGCTGGGCGTGAATCTGAAGCAGCTCTACGGAAGCACCGAGACCTCGGTCTTCGTCTGCATCCAGCCGAACGGGCAGGTGAAGCCGGAGTCGGTGGGAACGCCGGCCACCGACGTCGAGGTGCGCATCTCCGACCAGGGAGAGGTCCAGGTCCGGAGTCCGGGGGTGTTCCACGGCTACTTCAAAGCCGACGCTGCCACCCACGAGTCGATGACCCCCGACGGGTTCTTCCGGACCGGCGATGCGGGCTTCTTCGACGAGGACGGGCACCTCCGGATCATCGATCGGGCGAAGGACGTGGGCCGGCTCCAGGACGGGACGCTCTTCGCCCCGAAATATCTAGAAAACAAGCTGAAGTTCTTCCCCTTCATCAAGGAGGCGGTGGCATTCGGAGATCGCCGTCCGTTTGCCGCGGCGTTCGTGTGCATCGACCTGGCGGCGGTGGGGAACTGGGCCGAGCGGCGGAACCTGCCGTACACCGGCTACATCGATCTCGCCGGGCAGCAACCGGTGCACGATCTGGTGCGCAGCTGCGTGGAGCAGGCGAACGCGGCCCTGGCGGCAGATCCCCGGCTCCGGGGCTCGCAGATCCACCGCTTCCTGGTGCTGCACAAGGAGCTGGATGCCGACGACGGCGAGCTGACCCGCACCCGGAAGGTCCGCCGGGGCTTCATCGCCGAGAAGTATGCAGCGCTGGTGGAGGCCCTCTACTCCGGTCAGCCGGCCGTCCGTGTGGAGACGCAGGTCCGCTTCGAGGACGGGCGCACCGGGCTGGTCCGCGCCGAGCTGCCGATCCTCGAGGCGCTCACCGTCGATGACGAAGACGAGCGGAGGGCGGCCTGATGCAGGGGAGGGTGCCCGGTGCCGTGCTGCTCCAGGTCCGCGGCGTCTCGCTGAGCTTCGGAGGCGTCCATGCGCTGCGCGACGTGGACTTCCACATCCACGAGCGGGAGATCTGCGCGATCATCGGTCCAAACGGAGCAGGGAAGTCGAGCCTGCTCAACGTGATCAACGGGGTCTACTCCCCCGACAAGGGGACGATCTCCTACGGCGGTGAGACCCGGCGGAGCATGCGCCCGCACCGCGCCGCCCAGCAGGGCATCGCCCGGACGTTCCAGAACATCGCGCTGTTCAAGGGCATGTCGGTCCTGGACAACATCATGGCCGGCCGGGCCCTGAAGATGCAGCGCGGCGTGCTGTGGCAGGCGCTGTACTGGGGGCCGGCGGAGCGCGAGGAGCTCGAGCACCGGGCGCGGGTGGAGAAGATCATCGACTTCCTGCAGATCGAGCACGTCCGCCGGACGCCGGTGGGCCGGCTTCCCTACGGTCTCCAGAAGCGCGTGGAGCTGGCCCGGGCGCTGGCGGCCGAGCCCAAGCTCCTCTTGCTGGACGAGCCGATGGCGGGGATGAACATCGAGGAGAAGCAGGACATGTGCCGCTTCATCCTCGACGCCAATGACGAGCTCGGGGTGGCGGTGGGGCTGATCGAGCACGACATGGCGGTGGTGATGGACATCGCCGACCGGGTGGTGGTCCTGGACTACGGGCGGAAGATCGCCGACGGGGCCCCGGCGGAGGTGAGGGTCAACCCCGAGGTGATCGCCGCCTACCTGGGCGTCCCGACCGAGGCCGACGACCGGGCGCTGAGGGAGGCGAGCTGATGGCCTTCTTCGTCGAGGTGCTGGTCGGGGGTCTGCTGGCGGGGGTGATGTACTCGCTGATCGCCCTGGGCTTCGTGCTCATCTTCAAGGCCAGCGGGGTTTTCAACTTCGCCCAGGGGGCGATGGTGCTGGCTGCGGCCACCACCTACGCCGGGCTGGTGGACCTGGGCTGGAGTGGATGGACCGCGTTCCCTGCGGCGCTGGCGGTGATGATCGTCTTCGCCCTGCTGACCGAGCGCCTGGTGCTCCGCCCTCTGGTGAACCAGCCGCAGATCAGCCTGTTCATGGCCACCATCGGGCTCACCTTCGTGCTCGAGGGCGTCTCGCAGGCGGTGTGGGGCAGCGTGGTGCGCGGGCTGGACCTTGGCATCCCCGACACCCCGCTGGAGGTGAAGGGAGTGCTGATCTCCAAGTTCGACCTGGTGGCCTCGGCGACGGCCGGCGGGCTGGTGCTGCTCCTGGCCTTCGTCTTCCAGCGGACCCGGGTCGGCCGGGCGCTGCGGGCGGTGGCGGACGATCACCAGGCGGCGCTCAGCGTGGGCATTCCCCTGGAGCGGATCTGGGCGATGGTCTGGGCGGCGGCCGGGGCGGTGGCCCTGGTGACCGGGCTCCTCTGGGGCAGCAGGCTGGGGGTCCAGTTCGCCCTGACCCAGGTCGCGCTCAAGGCGTTGCCGGTCATCATCCTCGGCGGGTTCACCTCGATCGCCGGGGCGATCGTCGGAGGTCTGATCGTGGGAGCCTCGGAGAAGGTGGCCGAGGTGTACCTGGGGCCGATCATCGGCGGGGGGATCGAGAACTGGTTCCCGTACGTGCTGGCGCTGCTCTTCCTCCTGGTGCGGCCGGACGGCCTCTTCGGCGAGAAGCGGATCGAGCGGGTGTGACGTGATCTACCGAGAAGCGGGACAGTTCCGGACGACGTACTCCGCCGACCAGCGGATCTTCCCCATCGCCCAGGATCGGGTGGCGATGGTGCTGCTCCTCGGGACGGCCTTCGTGCTGGTTCCGCTCCTCGCCTCCGAGTACGCGCTTAGCGCGCTGTTGATCCCGATGCTGGTACTGGCGCTGGCCGCGCTGGGGCTGAACATCCTCACCGGCTACGCCGGGCAGTTCAGCCTGGGGACGGCGGCGTTCATGTCGGTGGGCGCGTTCGCCGCCTACAACCTCCAGCTCCGGTTGCCCTGGCTGCCCTTGCTGGCGATCTTCGTCCTCGCCGGGCTGATCAGCGCCGGGGTGGGCATGGTCTTCGGGCTGCCCTCGCTGCGGATCAAGGGCTTCTACCTGGCGGTGGCGACCCTTGCGGCGCAGTTCTTCGTGGACTGGCTCTTCACCAAGGTGGGCTGGTTCAGCAACTACTCCAGCTCCGGGGTCATCACCGCGCAGCGGATGGTCATCATCGGGGTGCCGATCGAGACGCCGGTGCGGCGCTATCTGCTGGTGCTCTCCATCGTGAGCCTGCTGGCGCTGGTGGCGAAGAACCTCGCCCGCACCCGGACCGGGCGTTCGTGGATGGCGGTGCGGGACATGGACGTCGCCGCGGAGGTGATCGGCATCCCCATCCTCCGGACCAAGCTCCTGGCCTTCGGGATCAGCTCGTTCTACTGCGGGGTGTCCGGTGCGCTCTGGGCGTTCGCCTACCTGGGCACGGTGGAGCCGCAGGCGTTCGATCTGCAGAGATCCTTCCAGATTCTCTTCATGGTGATCATCGGAGGGCTGGGAACGGTGATGGGCGCCTTCCTCGGCGCGGCGTTCATCATGCTGTTCCCGCTCTTCCTGAACTGGGTGTTCCACGCGGTGGTGCGTGGCGATGTGCGGGCGGGCCTGCTCAGCCAGCTCGAGCTGGTGTGCTTTGGCGCGCTGATCATCGTCTTCCTGATCGTCGAGCCCCGCGGACTCGCCCGGCTCTGGCAGATCGGCAAGGAGAAGCTCCGGCTGTGGCCGTTCCCTCATTGAACCTGGAGGCAGAGATGCGAACGACGAGACGAGGAGGGTGGCTGGGGGCAGCGGCGGCCCTGGCGCTGGTGTGGACGGTTCCGGCGCGGGCGGACGGCGAGCAGTTCATGCCGGTTCCGAGCTACCGGGTCGGGCCCTACGCCGCGGGGGGCACCAGCCTCTACGGCGGATTCATCGACTACATGAACCTGATCAACCTGCGCGATGGGGGGATCAACGGGGTCAAGCTCACCTGGGAGGAGTGCGAGACCGAGTACAAGCCCGACCGCGGCGTCGAGTGCTACGAGCGGCTCAAGGCCAAGGGGCCGACCGGGGCGTCGATGTTCCATTTCTACAGCACCGGGATCACCTACGCGGTCCTGGCCAAGGCCACCCAGGACAAGATTCCGTTGGTGACCATCGCCCACGGCCGGACCGATGCGGCGGATGGCCGGTTCTTCCCCTACGTCTTCCCGCTGGTCACCCACTACTGGAGCCTGAACACGGACATCGTCCGGTACATCGGCCAGCGCGAAGGGGGGATGGCGAAGCTGAAGGGCAAGAAGATCGTCCACCTCCACCACGGGAGCGCCTATGGCAAGGAGCCCAACGTGATCTTCCAGAAGCAGGCCGAGAAGTACGGCTTCGAGTCGAAGATCATCGAGGTCCCCGCTCCGGGGAGCGAGCAGCAGGCCCAGTGGCTGGAGATCCGCCAGTTCAAGCCGGACTGGGTGATCGTCACCGGGTGGGGGGTGATGAACCCGGCGATGCTGAAGAACGCGGCGCGGGTCGGCTTCCCGATGGACCACATCGTCGGGAACTTCTGGACCGGCTCGGAGGAGGACGTGGAGCCGGTGGGTGCGGCGGCCAAGGGCTACATCAGCGCGGCGATCAATCCCCCGGGCAAGGAGTTCAAGGTCGTCCAGGAGATCGAGCGGGTGGTCTACGGCGCGGGGAAGGGGAACATGGCCGACAAGAAACGCGTGGGGAGCATCTATTACAATCGCGGGGTGCTCACCGGCATCGTCTCGGTCGAGGCGATCCGGGTGGCGCAGGGCAAGTTCGGGAAGAAGCCTCTCACCGGCGAGCAGATCCGCTGGGGGCTGGAGAACCTGAACCTCGATGCCGCGCGCATCGCGGCCCTGGGGGCGACCAACTTCATGCAGCCGCTCAAGGTCTCCTGTGCCGATCACGAGGGTGGCGGCGCGGCCAAGTTCCAGCAGTGGGATGGAACGAAGTGGAAGATCATCAGCGACTGGATCCAGGCGGACAAGGAGCTGGTGCGGCCGCTCATCGAGGAGAGCGCGTCGAAGTACGCCAAGGAGAACAACCTGACCCAGCGGGACTGCACGAAGGAAAGCACCTAGTCGGAGCGCTCTGGTGACCGCCCCCGCTCCCGCCTCACCCGGGCCGCTGCTCGCGGTGAACAACATCGAGGTGGTGTACGACCACGTCATCCTGGTGCTCCGGGGCGTCTCCCTGGAGCTCCCCAAGGGACGGATCGTCGCCCTGCTCGGCGCGAACGGCGCCGGGAAGACCACCACCTTGAAGGCGGTGAGCAACCTGCTCGGCGCCGAGCGGGGAGCGGTGACCAAGGGGAGCATCCTCTTCAACGGCGTGCGGGTGGACCGTCTCACCCCCTCCGAGCTGGTCCGGCGGGGGGTGATCCAGGTGATGGAGGGCAGGCACTGCTTCGGTCACCTGACGGTGGAGGAGAATCTCCTGACCGGGGCGTACACCCGCGCGGCGTCGAGGCGAGAGGTCCGCGCGGATCTGGAGAAGGTCTACGCCTACTTTCCCCGGCTGCGGGATCGGCGGAAGGCCATGGCCGGGTTCACCTCGGGCGGCGAGCAGCAGATGACCGCGGTGGGCCGGGCGCTGATGGCCCGTCCCAGCCTGATCCTGCTCGATGAGCCGTCGATGGGTCTGGCGCCGCAGGTGGTGGAGGAGATCCTGGGCATCGTCCGCTCGCTCAACCGGGGCGAGGGGGTGAGCTTCCTCCTCGCGGAGCAGAACGCCGCGGCCGCCCTGCGCTTCGCGGACCACGGGTACATCCTCGAGACCGGGCGGGTGGTGATGGACGGGGATTCCGCGACCCTGGCGGGGAACGCCGACGTGAAGGAGTTCTACCTGGGGCTCGGCCTGGCCGGACGGAAGAACTTCCGGGACGCCAAGCACTACCGTCGGCGCAAGCGGTGGCTGGCCTGAGGAGAGGAGGGGCGGGCTCATGGAGGCGGAGGATCCCAGGGAGCGGCGCTCGCCGGAGGAACGCGAGCGCGCGCTGATGAAGGCGTTGCCGGCGGTGGTGGCCCGTGCCTTCGAGCGGGCGCCGATCTACCGGCGGCGAGATCCATCCGTGGTGCCCGAGGAAGTGACCGACCGGGCGGCGCTGGCGAGGTTGCGGCTGGTCCGGAAGTCCGAGCTGCCAGAGATCCAGCGGGCCGATCCGCCGTTCGGCGGGCTCTCGACCGTGGCCGCTCCGCAGGCGGCGAAGCTGTACTCCTCTCCGGGACCGGTGTTCGAGCTCGAGCCGCGGAGCGCGGACCCCTGGCGGGCGGCGCGGGCGATGCGGGCCGCCGGGTTCCACGCTGGCGACGTGGTGCACAACAGCTTCTCGTACCACCTGACTCCCGCCGGCTCGATGGTGGAGACCGGGGCGCATGCGCTGGGCTGCGCGGTCATTCCGGCAGGGACGGCACCGACGGAGGCGCAGGCGGTCGCCGCCGCGCAGTTCCGGGCGACGGCCTACGGAGGGACTCCGTCTTTCCTGAAGGTCCTGCTCGATCGCGGGGCCGAGCTGGGGCTGGACCTGTCGTCGCTCACCCGGGCCTCGGTGACCGCGGAGGCGCTTCCGGGGGCGTTGCGGACGGCGCTCGCCGAGCGAGGAGTGCGGGTGCTGCAATGGTACGGGACAGCGGATGCGGGGCTGATCGCCTACGAGACGTCGGCGATGGAGGGGCTGGTGGTGGACGAGGATGTCATCCTGGAAGTCGTCCGTCCCGGCACCGGCGATCCGGTCCCAGCAGGGGAGGTGGGCGAGGTGGTGGTGACGATTCTCTCGGCGGACCACCCGCTGCTGCGCTTCGCCACCGGAGACCTCTCGGCGATTCTCCCTGGCCAGAGCCCGTGTGGGCGGACCAACGTACGGATCCGCGGCTGGATGGGGCGGGCGGACCAGTCGACGAAGGTGCGCGGGCTCTTCGTGCATCCGAGTCACGTGGCGGAGCTGGTGCGGCGACATCCCGTCGTGCGCCGCGCTCGGCTCGTGGTGACCCGGCCCGGGGACCTGGACGTGATGACGCTCCGGGTAGAGGTGGAGCCGCAGGATCGTCCGAGGCTGGCGGAGGCGCTGGTCGCGACTCTGAGGGACCTGACCCAGCTCCGCTCCGAAGTGGAGCTGGTGGACCGGGGTGCGCTGCCGAACGACGGAAAGGTCATCGACGATCAGCGCCCCGTGGGGTGACCGGATCGGGCGTGGAGCTCGGCGATCGACACTGGCCCTTTGGCCTTGACGGATCACCACCGCGTCGCTACAAGCAGCCTCCACATCGCCGCGGGGTGGAGCAGCCTGGTAGCTCGTCGGGCTCATAACCCGAAGGTCGCAGGTTCAAATCCTGCCCCCGCAACTGGACTCACAGCAGACCTTCGACGGCCGCTCTCTTCAACGGGGGCGGCCGTCGCCATTTCTAGCTCCAGCCGGTAGCTCGGTAGCTCCGCCCGACAGGACGGAGGGTGATGGCCGAGAACGCGGTCGAGAGAGCCTCCCGCGCACCCTCGGGACTGCCGAGCAGGGTGCCAGCCACGTCCTCGAAGTAGGCCCGAACGTTCTCGCCAGAGGGCGGAGGCGGTATTGAGCCCTTCGGGGCAACAAGGGCGTCCCGGCGCTCGCGCAACTCCCGGAGCTTCGCCTCCTCGGCCCGGAGTCGTCGGAGGATCGCTTCGACGTCGCCGTTTTCGGCGAGGAGGTCGGTCAAACGATCGACTCGCGCGGTAAGTCGACCCACCTCCTCGTCCAGCTCGGCACTCGGGGCGATGGATGCGAGGCGGGCCGCCGCCGTCGCCCATTCCGCGCGAAAGGCGCGCTCAAACTCCGGCCGGTACTGGTCCACAGTGGCCCGGATGGTGTGTGCGACGGCCAAGACGAGCTTCTGCTCGGCGATGGGAAGGATTCCCGCTTCCGCTGGCCCAGTTCTCGGGGGGCAGGTCAGCCCGAGCTGCTGCATGCTCGACGCAGTCGGCGAGGACCGCAACCAGCGCGACCGCCGTCACCAGGCCAGGGCGGCGGGGTACGCTGCGAGCGGACCAGGAGCACTGTGGCCTAGCGTCCATCCGTCGTGTGCTCCGAGCGCCAGGTTTCGAACCGGTCATCGACGGCGGTGAAGAGGATGTCGCTCGCGGGGGAGGGAACAGCTGCTCGTCGGAAGAGAGCGCGGAGCTCGTCTGCGATCTCCTTCATTTCATCGGGAGCTGCGTTGGCGTGCCCTTCTCCTCCCACCACCGCGAGCTCTGTATCAAAGAAGAGGCGAAAGACGAGCAGCCAGAACCGTTCCGGTAGCCAGTGAATGAGGTGGCTGAACCACGGTCTCAGCGGCACGCCGATGCGGCCGAGAGCTCGCAGAGCTTCGCGATAGGCCCGAAGGAAGAGCTTGAGGTCCTCAGGCTTCCTGGCCAGGAGACGAACGCGTCCGCCCGCCCGATAGAGCGCACCGGCAAACGCAGCGAGGCCTGCGGCGTGGGTCTTGAGGTAGGCGTCGACTCTCGAATGGACACGGGCGGGCAGGCCGGCCGTTCGAAACATTGAGGCAATGGCCTGGGTGCGGGGGGTGGACGGTCCATCCACCTCTCCGAGCAGAAGGTGAAGCCGCCGTGTCCAGATGTAGCGAACGACGTGTCCCTTCCGCTCACCACCGGCATTGACGAATCCGATCAACACTCGTTCCCTTCCGAGGGCATCAATTATGTCGGCAGCGCCCGCGGCGTTGTTCCCCAGAAAGAGGACGTTGGGGGAACGCCGATTTCGAGCGAGCATCGGGAGGACCGATGGAATCTGGTTCCGACGGACGACGACCAGCACAAGGTCGTAGGCATCGTCGGGCCCCAGGCGTTCGATCAAAGGAACGCGGGTCGTAGTGCGAGCCCCGGAGGGGTACTGCTCGAGAACAACGCCGTGCTCGCACAAATCTGCCAAGCGCTGGCCTCTGGCGAGGAGAGTCACGTCCTGCGCCGCATCCTTCAAGCGGGCAGCGTTGAAGCTCCCAACCACCCCGGCGCCTACCACAAGGATCTTCATGGCCTATACGCGTGACGCCCACTCGCCGACCAGCAACTTCTCCTCATCCTTCGAACGAATCTCGGTCATGCTGCACGGGCTCTGCCAGCGACTCGAGGCCGAGGCCTCGAGCCGTCCCGCGATTCGCATGGTGCTCCCGGGCGTCCCGTCGTCGCAGCGGGACGCGAACCGCCGTCTGCCCAGTGGATCTGCCTCGTCCGGTCGATCGGCTGTGGACGGTGACGGGTGCCTTGCCGGTGGCCAGCGTGCCCAGGGAGTGGTGGCCAACTGGAGCGTGCTCCGGAGGGAGCAGACCGGCTCGAGGGCGACGCCACCTCTCGCGGCTGATCGTCTGTGGTTCACTCCTGCGCGGACGAGCATGTCGTTCCTGGTCCCCGGGTCGGTGGCCATCGTCATGGCTCTGGTGGAACCTTGCTCGTTGCACGTCAGGCGCGCCCGCCGGCAGGTTTCGCAGCCTCGACCAGAAAGCTCCGCGGCACGCCGGGGATGGCGCGGGGGATGACTGGCCAGGCCCAGCGCCCTACCTCGGCGGCGACGGCGCCGAAGTCGTACGCGGTAACTTCCCACCCTAGGGGTTCGAGCAACTCCTCGGGCTCGTCAGTTCCGAACTTCCAGGGTGCGCCGAGCTCGCGGACGAAATCGTGCAGCGGCTGGAGCTGCGGCATCCAGAGCATCGTCCAGCCGATGATGTCGGCGAGCAGCGTGCTGCCCACCGCAGACAGTGCATCGACACGGGCCAGCAGCGAGGTGACGAATGACTCGTCGAAATAGAGAAGCAGTCCCTCCAGAAGCCAGACGGAGGGGAGCTCCGGCCGGAACCCTCTTCTCTCGAGCGCGACCACCCAGTCTCCCGTGAGGTCCGCCGGGACCGGGATCCGAATGCACCTGGGCGACGCGCCACCGAGGCGCTGCTCCTTCAGCGCGAGGACCTCGGGCAGATCGACCTCGAAGACCCGCGTCCCTGTGCGCCACTGGAGTCGGAACGCGCGCGCATCCATCCCCGCTCCGAGGAGCACTACCTGCGAGCCAGGAACTATGCGCTGATCGAAGAAGACTGTCCGGACTGGGACGAAAGGTGCTTCGACCAACGCGAGCTCCCGCGCTGCCTCGAGGAGCTCAAAGCCCTCGGGGCCGGCCAGGGTTCGCGCATAGGAATCACGGAAGAGCGCATCGGGCCGTTCGCTCTCGTCCGCGCGCCATGCGGCAACCCACAGGGCGGTCAGGGCGGCGCCATCCAGGCCGAGGCCCGCGGGGCCAACCGGCGACGGCCGGTCAGTGCTCCAAGACGTAGCGACCGGGAGCATCGTCGAGAACCTCGTAGCCCCGACCCGGTACACCCAGCGGAGGCGGCTTCGTCGGGGCACCGCTGTGCTCGGAAAGCCACCGCTCCCACTCTGGCCACCAGGAGCCCTCGTGGCGCTCTGCCAGCGCCTCCCACTCGACCGGCCCAACGTATCGCTCCCCTGCGGGGCGATGGCGCACGCGGTACGAGCGATGGGGATGGCTCGGCTCGGACACGATTCCCGCATTGTGTCCACCCGACGCCAGGACGAAGGTGACGTCGCCTTCGTTCAGCAGGTGAATCTTGTGCACTGACCGCCAGGGCGCGATGTGATCCGCCTCCGTCCCCACGGCAAAGATCGGAACCCGGATGTCGGCGATCGACACCGGCTTGCCCTCCACCTCGAATCGACCTTCCGAGAGATCGTCGTCGAGGAACAGCTCGCGGAGGTACTCGCCGGCCATGCGGGCCGGCAGTCGCGTGCCGTCGGCGGCCCAGGTCATGAGGTCGTTCGCCACGTCGGTGCGTCCCAGCAGGTAGCTCTTGACCAGACGGGACCAGATCAGATCGTTGGAGCGCAGCATCTGGAAGGCGCCTGCCATCTGCCGGCTATCGAGGTAGCCCTGTACGGACATCAGGTCCTCGAGGAACGCCAGCTGACTCTCGCTGACGAAGAGCTGTAGCTCTCCGGCCTCGGTGAAGTCACACTGCGCCGCGAACAGGGTGAGGCTGGCAAGCCGGTCGTCCCCGTCGCGCGCCATCGCGGCCGCGGTGATGGCGAGCAAGGTTCCACCGAGACAGTAGCCGCAGCCATGAATCTTCTTCTCGCCAGTGATCGCGCGGACGGCGTCGAGCGCGGGAACGAACCCTTTCGCCCGGTAGTCATCGAGCGAGGCGTCGCGCTGTCCCGGTCCTGGATTCCGCCACGAGATCATGAAGACGGTGTGGCCCTGCCCAACGAGATAGCGGACGAGGGAATCGTGCGGTGAAAGATCCAGAATGTAATACTTCATGATCCAGGCAGGAACGATGAGCACCGGCTGCGGCCGCACCGTCGCGGTCGCCGGGGCGTACTGGATGAGCTCCATGAGTTCATTGCGGAAGACGACCTGGCCCGGTGTGATGGCTAGGTCTCGGCCGACCGTGAGACCATGCCGGCCGGAGGGAACACCACTCAATGTTTCCTGGACATCGTGCAGCCAGTTCCGGAACCCGGCGACGAAGTTGAGGCCTCCGCTCTCGAGCGTGGCCCGCCTCACCTCGGGATTGAGCCACGGAGCGTTCGAGGGCGAGAAGACATCGATCCACTGGCGAATGGCAAAGGCAACGATTTGAGCATCGCGTCGATTGACGGCGCGGCCACCATCGCTGACCCAACCCCACCATTCCTCTGCGAGAAGAAAGGTCTGGTGGATCACGCTGAACGGGAACTCGTGCCAGGCTGGATCCTCGAATCGATGGTCATTCGCTGCTGGGAGAATGACCTGAGCTCCACGCAGCGCATCGAGGAGCCTGTGGCACTGCCGTGTCGCGGCCTGTGCCAGCTCCAGGCGTTTGAAAGGGGCATTTGACAGATGGATCGACCAATCTGCGAACGCGAGCGACAATGATGCCAAGGAGAGTCCCCCGGTCGCTCGGCCCTCTATTGCGTGCAGCAACCGGTCGAGATCAGCCACGTGCCTTAGGACCCAGCTCGTCGGCGCGGTCGGCGCGGTCAACGTGGTCAGGGTCGAGTCCGGCCGAGATTCACGCGGCACGAGTCGCAAGCCGACGTCGTTCATGGACGAGCTCCCTCTGCGCTGCGGACTGCATTCGCCAGGCCAGGGCGGCGGCTCTACCTGGAGAACAGAGGCGGCCGCTGGGGGCGCGCAATCCGGCGGACGGGCTTCCACTCGGAGCCGTGCTGAGGGTGGTACCGTGAACTCGAGGTGGGGGAGAGCTGAGTCTGCCTTCCTAGAAGCTCGAGAAGGTCGGTCAGGGTGACGATTCCGGCCAGCTTGCCATCCTCCACAATCGGAAGGCAGCCGATGGTGCGGGCTCGCAGCAGATTGGCCGCCTGGCGGACCGTCGTCGTGGGAGATGCGATGACGGCCTGCGCGGACATCAACTCGCCAACGGTCTTCCCAGCACGAATCTGGCTCCCACGTACTCCGCCGACGTCACGTTCGGAGAGAACCCCTACGACCTGGCGTCCGTCCATGACCACCAGGTGGCGGATTCGCCGCGTACGCATGCGCTCGAAGGCCTTCTCGGCAGCTTCGGTCGATGACGCCGTCTCCACCTCCGTGGTCATGTTTCCATGAGTCTCATGACGACCTCCACGCTCCGAATCCCGGTTGCTCGCTTGCATGTCCGGCCTGGTCCGGCAGTGCCGAGTTGTGCATCGGTCGTGCGCACGACGGCAGCGGCTCGGGAGTCCGACGCAATGCAGAAATTGCGCGAGATCCAGGAGCAGGTCGCAGTCACTGCGCAGGTCTCGGCATGGCACGGCCGCCGAAGGAGATGGACCATGAAGTTCAACTTAAGAGAGTTCGGCCGGATCTGCATCGACGGAACCGAGTATCCCCACGACGTGGTGATCGATCGGGGCGAGGTGCGGGCCCGGAAGAAGGGTCCTTCCAAGAAGTACCGGCACCGGTTCGGCCACACCCCGCTCTCCACGAAAGAGGAGATTCCCTGGCGGTGCAAGCACCTGGTGATTGGAACCGGAGCGCAGGCGAGGCTACCAATCATGGACGAGGTTCGACACGAGGCCGTCCGGCGAGGGGTGGAGCTCCTCGCCTTGCCCACAGAGGCCGCCGTCGCGTTCCTGGGAGCCAAGCGACGAAAGAAGACCAACGCCATTCTCCATGTGACCTGCTGAGGAGCGCCCGGGCACTCGAGGCGGGGCCCCGCCGGCTTGGGATAGCCTCTCGCGGGTGCAGCTCGTCGAGCTCCTCTCCAGGACCTTCTGGCTCATCCTGCCGGGAGGCATGGCGAACATGGCTCCGGTGCTCGCGGCGAGGCTCTTCCCGAAGCTGGATACGCCGGTGGACCTCGGCGCCTCGCTCCGCAGGCGCCGGATCTTCGGGGCACACAAGACGTTCCGGGGTCTGGTCGCGGGGACGGTCGCTGGGGCGCTGACGCTCGGTGCCCAGGCGATGCTCGCAGAGCAGCTGCCGCTCTTGTCCGCGCTGAGCCTGATCCGGCTCACCGGGGCGGGCCTGCTCGCGGGCGGTGCTCTCCTCGGACTCGGGGCTCTGCTAGGAGACCTGGTCAAGAGCTTCTTCAAACGCCAGGTCGGAATCGATCCCGGACGACCCTGGCTGCCGTGGGATCAGGTCGACTGGATCCTCGGAACCCTCGCCGCCGCGCGGGTGCTTACGCCGGTTCCTGTCGGTGTGCTGGTCGCGGCGGTGCTCCTCGGTCTCGCACTTCATCTGCTCGCAAAAGGGGCTGGCTACCTACTGGGCATCAACGACGACTGGCTATGAGCTCCATGACCGCTCGGTGGCTCGTCCGATGCAGCTTTCGGCCGCAGTGACGGAGGCATGCCATGCCCTATGCCAGCAACGACGACCTCCCACCCGGGGTCCGGGCCCATCTCCCGGAGCACGCTCAGGACATCTACCGGAACGCGTTCAATCACGCCTGGGAGCGCTGGGGTGCGGATGCAATGTCCCACCGCATCGCCTGGGCCGCGGTGAAGCGCTCGTACGTGAAGAGCGACGGGATGTGGGTACCGAAGGGAGCGTCCGCCACGGAGCACTGGCCCTCTGGCCACTGAGGAACGGTTGGCTGGCAACCATGTGAGAGCGCATCACCGCTTCGAGGACCACACCGGGGAGGTCCGTCTGGAGCTAGGCGCCCCGTCGCTCGAGGAGCTCTTCGTGGAGGCCGGACGTGCGCTCGCGGAGCTCATGATCGGGGACCTCGCGCCCACGGCCCCCCCCGGTCCGGAGCAGCGGATCCAGGTCCGGGCAGCCGATCTCGCAGCGCTCCTGGTGGAGTGGCTCAACGAGCTCATCTTCTTGTCCGAAACCTCGAAGCAGGTCTTCACCCGGTTTCAGATCGAGCGCATTGGCCCGGGCGAGCTGGAGGCCGTGGTGGCGGGAGTGGCACCCCAGGCGCTGAAAACGCAGGTGAAGGCAGCGACGTTTCACGGGCTATCCGTGGAGAACCGGCTGGGTGCGTGGCGGGCGAGCATCGTGCTCGACGTGTGAGGTCAGCGAAATGTACCCGAGCCCCGTCCAGGTCTCCGACAACGGTTACGAGATCCCCAAGGGAGCCGTTCCGGGAATGCGCGTCCCGGCGCGGGTGATCGCCGACCAAGAGTTGATGGTCCAGATCTCGCGGGACCAGAGCCTTCAGCAGCTGGTCAACGTCGCCACCCTTCCCGGCGTTTGGGGCCAGGCGATCGGCATGCCCGACATGCACGAGGGATATGGCTTCCCGGTGGGAGGCGTGGCGGCGACACTGATGCCAGACGGAGTCATCTCTCCGGGTGGCATCGGCTTCGACATCAATTGCGGCGTACGCCTGTTGGCCTCCCGGTTGACCCGGGCGCAGGTCGCGGATCATCTGGAGACCTTCGTGCACGAGCTCAGCCGGAGCATCCCCACCGGTTACGGGCGGCACGGAAGGCTGGAACTGTCCGTAGAGGAGCTCGACCGTGTCCTCGGGGAGGGCTGCCCGTACGTCATCGGCACGCTGGGGCTCGGGCTTCCCGAGGACCTGGAATGCATCGAGGCCTCGGGCTCGTTGCCCGCTGCCGACCCCTCCAAGGTCTCGCTCCGGGCGAAACAGCGCGGTCGCGACCAGCTGGGAACGCTCGGAGGCGGAAACCACTTCCTGGAGGTGCAGGAAGTCGAGACGATCTTCGATGCACAGGCGGCCGGCGCCTTCGGCCTGTTCGAGGGTCAGATGACCGTCCTCATCCACACCGGCTCCCGGGGGCTGGGGCACCAGGTGTGCACCGACGCAGTCCGCACCATGGACTCGTCGCTAGGCAGGTTCGGCATCGAGCTCCCGGATCGCCAGCTGGCCTGTGCGCCTCTCTCCTCTCCCGAGGGGCGGGACTACTTCGCGGCAATGTGTGCCGCGGCAAACTTCGCCTGGTCCAATCGGCAGGTGCTCGCCCACCGGGCACGCATGGTGGCCGCGCGGACGCTCGGCGACTGTGGAGAACCGCGCCTGGAGCTGGTTTACGACGTGGCCCACAACATCGCCAAGCTCGAGGAGCACGAAGGCCGTAGGCTCTGCGTTCACCGGAAGGGCGCCACGCGCGCCTTCGGCCCGGGGAATCCCGAGCTTCCTCCGCGCTACCGGTCCGTGGGGCAGCCGGTCTTCGTCCCGGGCAGCATGGGGACGCGGAGCTTCGTCCTGGCCGGTCTGGCTGGCTCGGAGAAGGTGTCGTTCGCCAGCTGTTGCCACGGCTCGGGCCGTGCCCTGAGTCGCCACGCGGCGAAGCGCCGCGTGGAGGGGCACATCGTGCGCCGGGAGCTGGAGTCGCAGGGAATCGTGGTGCGCTGTCCGTCCAACGCCGAGCTCGCGGAGGAAGCTCCCATGGCCTACAAGGACGTGGAGCGAGTAGTGGACGTCGTCGCCCGGGCGGGCATCGCTCGCAAGGTGGCTCGGCTGCGCCCCTGGGGCGTGCTCAAGGGCTGAAGATCCTCACAGCTCGCCGGCCGGCAGCTTCTCCTCCTCCTTCTTCGAGCGGATCTCGGTCATGGTTCCCTCGGCGAGCAAGAGCACGCCGGCGGTGGAGACCGCGTTCTCCAGCGCGACCCGAAGCACCTTCGTCGCATCGATGATTCCCGCCTCGGTGAGGTCGACGTATGTTCCGCGGGAGGCATCGAGCCCGAAGCTCCCCGTTCCGCTGCGCATCCGTTCCACCACCACGCCCGGGTCGAGGCCGGAGTTCTGGGCAATCTGCCGGGTGATGATCTCCAGCGCCGACTCCAGGATGCGCACCGCGGTGCGCCGGTCACCTTCCAGCTTCGGTTCTTCCTTCACCAGGAGCTCGCGGGTTCGGAGGAACGCCAGTCCTGCCCCGGGGACGATACCCTCGGCCACCGCGGCCCGGGTGGAATTGATCGCATCGTCGAACGCGTCCTTACGAGTCTTGAGCTCGGTCTCGGAGGCTGCTCCCACCCGGATCACCGCTACTCCGCCGCCGAGCTTGCCCAGCCGCTCCTGGAGCTTCTCCTTGTCGTAGTCCGAGGTCGTGCGCTGGATCTCCCGGCGGAGCTGCTCCAGTCGAGCCTGGATCTTCGTTTTGTCCCCGGCCCCTCCCACCAGAGTGGTGTGCTCGCGATCCACGACCACGCGCTGGACCCGCCCGAGCATCGAGAGGCTCACGTTCTCCAGCTTCACTCCCAGCTCCTCAGAGAGAACCTGGCCTCCAGTGACGATGGCCATGTCCTCGAGCATCGCCTTGCGGCGGTCACCGAAGCCGGGAGCCTTCACCGCCGCGCAGCGGAGCGTCCCCCGCACCTTGTTCACCACCAGCGTAGCGAGGGCCTCGCCCTCCACGTCCTCGGCCACCACCAGCAGGGAGCGCCCCGTCTTCACCACCTGCTCCAGGAGCGGCACCAGCGCCTCCAGGCTGGAGATGCGCTTGTCGTACAGGAGCACCGCTGCGTCCTGCAGCACGCATTCCATCCTCTCGGCATCGGTGACAAAGTAGGGAGAGAGGTAGCCCTGGTCGAACTGCATCCCCTCGACCACCTCGAGCGCGGTCGCGGTTCCCTTGGCCTCCTCCACGGAGATGACGCCTTCCCCGCCGACCTTCTCCATCGCGTCGGCGACGAGGTTTCCGATGGTCGTATCTCCGTGGGCGGAGATGGTCGCGACCTGCGCCTTCTCCTTCCGGCTCTGGACCGGCCGAGATACGGCCTTGAGTCCGCCCACCACGATGCCTAGCCCGTGCTCCAGCCCGCGCTTCAGCTCGATGGCGCTCGCCCCGGCGACCACGTTGCGCCACCCCTCGGTGACCAGGGCGTGGGCCAGGAGGGTCGCGGTGGTGGTGCCATCGCCCACCGCAGTCTGGGTGCGTTCCGCGGGCTCGCGACCGAGCTGGACGCCGAGATTCTCCTCGGGATCCTCGAGCTCGAACTCCTTGGCGATGGTCACTCCATCGTCGCTCACCAGCGGGTGCCCCCACTTCCGCTCGATGAGGATGGCGCGGGCGGTCGGGCCGAGGGTCACCCGAACAGCGTCAGCCAGCTGCGAAACCCCACGGAGGACCTTCTCCTGGGCGCTGCTGCGGAAGAGGAGATGCTTGGCCGACATGAGTTTCACCCCTGGTCCAGAATTCCGTACCGGCGGCGAAGTCCGCAAACAATGCGCAACCATCCCGTGCCGGTGCAGTCGCTGCACCTTGGATGGCGGGCCGGCGCCGTCGTGCCTCATGGTGCAGCCGCGAGGCCAATCACTGGCGTGCGCAGTGCAGCCGGTTGTGCTCGAGGGAAAGGAGAACTGCCATGCGCGTCGAGGAAATCATGTGCACCCATCTGGAGACGTGCCGGCCTGAGGAATCACTGCAGACGGCAGCGCAGTCGATGTGGGACCACGACATCGGGATTCTCCCGGTGATGGCTCCAGACGGACGGCCGATGTCCGTCA
>DATKKF010000003.1:0-10948 GCA_035543115.1 Myxococcaceae bacterium | reverse complement strand
GGCGGACTACGAGCAGACGCTGCGGAAGCTCTTCCCCGGCACGGCGACGTTCCCGAGCTTCGACCTGGTGCTGCTCGGGCTCGGTCCGGACGGGCACACCGCGTCCCTCTTCCCGCACTCGCCGGCGCTGAACGAGCGTGCCCGCTGGGTCGTGGCCAACTGGGTGGAGAAGTTCCGGACGCATCGCATCACCCTGACCTTCCCGGTGTTGAACGCGGCGGCGGAGGTGCTGTTTCTGGTGACCGGCGACGACAAGGCCTGGGCTCTCCGGGAAGTGCTCCAGGGAAGCGCTCCGGTGGCGGAGATTCCAGCTCGGGGCATCGTGCCCGCCTCGGGCCGGGTGACCTTCCTGGTGGACCGGGCGGCGGCGGCCGGGCTAGGTCAGTCGAGCTGAGCGTGAAGATCCTCCCCTCCATCCTGGCGGCCGACTACTGGCGACTGGGCGAGCAGGTCGCCGACGCCGAGCGGGGCGGGGCGGACCGGTTCCATATCGACGTCATGGATGGGCTGTTCGTCCCTAACCTGACGCTCGGCATCCCGATCGTCGAGGCGATGAGACGGGGGACGAAGCTGCCCCTGGAGATTCACCTCATGATCGAGCGGCCGGAGCGCTACACCGCGGATTTCATCAAGGCGGGCGGAGACCTCCTGATCCTGCACCAGGAGGCGACTCCCAACCTGCACCGCGCCATCCAGCAGGTGCGCCAGCTCGGGAAGCAGGTCGGCGTCGGGCTCAACCCCGCGACGCCGCTCGGGACGATCGACGAGGTCATCGAGAGCCTCGATCTGCTGCTCCTGATGACGGTGAACCCCGGATTCGGCGGGCAGAAGTTCATCCACGAGGTGATGCCCAAGCTGACCCGGGCGCGGGCGCTCCTCCAGCAGCGAGCGCCGCGGTGCGAGCTCGAGGTGGACGGGGGGGTGGATCTGACGACCGGGCCGATCGCCGCGGCCGCGGGCGCGGACGTGCTCGTCGCCGGCACCTGCGTCTTCGCCCACCCAGGCGGCCCAGGCGCCGGCGTGCACGCGCTCCGCGAGGCAGTGAAGCGCGGGCCGAGTGCTTCGATCTAGGAATGTCGCCGGGGACCCGCTGACGTTTCGCGGCTCCGATCCGCCTTGCCCTCAGTCGAGGTCTGCTGCGGCAACAGCATCCGCGCTTCAGGACGCCGTGTCGTGCCCGAGCGCCTGCTGGGCCTCGGCGACTCCGGCATCGGCCGTCCCGCTCTGGAGCACCTGCACCAGCCGGGCGTTCACCTCTCCGAGCCGCCGCGCGAGGATCCGTGCGAGCCCGTGGGCAATCTTGAGCGCGGCGACGTTCCCACTCGACATCCGGGCGCGAAGCGCCGGACCGGGGACGACCGCCAGGGTCACCGGCCCGACGGCGATGGCCGAGGCGCTACGCTTCCCGCCGGCCTCGAGCACCGCCATCTCCCCCAGCACCGCGGGCGCGGAGACCACCGAGAGCACCTGGTGCTTCCCGGTGGGGTCCTTCTTCACCACCTGCGCCGAGCCCGAGAGCAGGAACACCAGCGCGTCCCCGGCGTCTCCCTCCCGGAACAGCGGGAGCTGTGCCTCCAGAGTCTTCAGCTCGGCGAGCCCGGCGATCTCCGCCCGCTCCGCCTCGGTCAGTCCCGCGAGCAGGGGAACCTGGCGCAGTGCCTCGGCCGTCGGTCGCTCGCTCATCGCCGCCTCGCACGCTCCAGGCGGAGCGACTTCTCGCCCCGCTTCTGTCCGTCCAGCTTCTCGAACGCCGGAGCGTCCTCCTCGGCGACGAAGGCGTAGCTGTAGGTCTGCTTGACGTCCAGCCGCTGGAGCTTTCCCACCGGCGCGCCGAAGCCCTCGAGCATCGAGGTGATTCCCGCGGCGTCCAGGCCCTCCATGCTGCCGACGTTCATCCAGAGGCGGACCTGTCCCGGCGTCCCCGACTCGGCCGGCGGCGCCGACGCCTCCTCGGCACGGTCCCGGCGGGGTGGCCGCTCCGCGCGTTCCCGCCGCTCGCGCGGCGCGCCGGAGCGCTCGCCGCGCTCGGACCGTTCGCGTCTCTCGGGCCGCTCGCCCCGTTCCTCCCGCCGTGGCCGGTCGCTCCGGGACCGCTCGCGCTCGCGAGGAGGCCTCGCCGGCGCCGGTGCGGCCTCCGCACCCCCGGCGGCCTTGAGCTTCTCCATCCGCAGGTGCCCGAAGAAGAACTTCAAGAGATAGGCGATGGAGTCGTCGGCGTCCGGGCGCTGCTTCAGCTCGCCGGCGAGCCCGAGGTACCCCTCGTACACGCTCCCGGCGGCGGCGGACTGGATCTCCCGCACGTGCCGCTCGGTCCACATCGTCATCGCCACCTCGGGCGAGGGCATCTCGCGCTTCTCGAACTTGATGCCGTACTTCTTCTCCAGCACGGTGAACGTCCCGAGCTCCCGGCCGGAGATGAGGTTGATCGCCGTGCCCTTCTTCCCGATGCGCCCCGTCCGCCCGACGCGGTGCAGGTACACTGCCGGGTCCTCGGGCAGCGAGTAGTTGATGACGTACTGGAGGTCGGAGATGTCGATGCCGCGGGCGGCGATGTCGGTCGCCACCATGAAGGCGACCTCGCCGCGCTTCACCTTGGCCATCACCCGCTCCCGCTCCTTCTGGGGGAGGTCGCCGTTGAGCAGCTCGGCGTCGAAGCCGTTCCGGTTCAGGACCGCGGTCACCAGCGCCGTGTCGTCCCGGGTGTTGCAGAAGACGATGGCGTTGTCCGGCTCTTCCATCTCCAGCACGTAGATGAGGTTCCGCGGCTTGGGGTAGGCGTCGGTCACGTCGTAGCGGACGTGGTGGATGTGGTCGACGGTGAGGACGTCGCCGGAGAGCATCAGCATCTCCGGGGAGGTGGTGTACTGGCTGATGAGGTTCTGGATCTCCGGGGGCACGGTGGCGCTGAAGAGCAAGACCTGGCGACCCTTGGGCAGCTGGTCGAGGATCCGGGTGACCTCCTCGTAGAACCCCTGGTTCAGCATCTCGTCGGCCTCGTCGAGCACGACGTGCCGGCAGCCCTGGAGCTTGAGATTCTTCCTCCGGATGTGGTCGTAGATGCGGCCCGGCGTGCCGACCACGATGGGCGAGCCGCTCTCCAGCGCGTTCTCCTGATCCTGCATCGACGCGCCGCCGTAGATGGCCGTGACCCGGACGCCCTTGTACTTGGCCAGGTCTTGCAACTCGGCAGCGACCTGGAGCGCGAGCTCCCGGGTGGGGCAGAGGACGAGGGCACGGACGGCCTTGTCCTCGGGGTCCATCTTCTCCAGCAACGGAAGCCCGAAGGCCGCGGTCTTCCCCGTCCCGGTCTTGCTCCGGACGATGAGGTCCTTGCCCTGCATCACCGGGTCGAAGGCCTGGGCCTGGACGGGCGTGGGGTGCGTGTAGCCACGGTCTGCGAGTGCCCGGCGAATCTCGGGGGAGAGCGCCAGGTCCTCGAAGCCCACCTCGGCCATGTACTCGGCCGGCCGCTCGGGGGTCGCCGTCTCCGGGGCCGGAGCCGCATCGGGAGGCAGGGAAGCGTCGCCGCGTTCGGGCGCGGGCGGGTTGTCACTCATCGGGCACGGGCTTAGTCCCTCGCGCACACCCTGGCAATCACGCTGCCGGGGGTCCTGCTAGAAGGATCCCGTCCGCCCGCCCATGGCACGTCCACCGAAGAAGCCAGGCAAGCCCCGCCGCAAGCCGGCCGCCCGTCCCGCCCCGGCCGCCACGGTGCCGAAGCCCGCGCCGGCGCGGTCCGCAGCGCCGAGGCCGGCACCGCGCGCCCGGAGTGGCCGGAGGGCGCGTCCCCAGGCCGAGGGAGTCCGCGAGGCCCGTCCGGTCGAGGAGGAAACGACGGAGTCGTCCGAGGCCACCGAGGCCGCCGAACCCTCGGAGCCGGACGTCGAGGAGCTGGCCGAGATCGAACCGGTGGCCGCCGGGTCCGCGGCCATCACGCCCGCCCGACCCGCGGATCGCGTCTTCCGGGCCGATCCGATGTCGGCCTACATGGCCGAGGTGCAGCGGCACCCGCTGCTGCCGCGCGAGGAGGAGGCCCGCCTCGCCCGGGTCTACCGGAGCACCGGTGACCTGGATGCCGCGGCCCGCCTGGTCTCGGCCAACCTGCGTCTGGTGGTGAAGCTGGCCCACGAGTACCACCGGAATCCCCTCTCGCTGCTCGACCTGGTGCAGGAGGGGAACATCGGCCTGATGCAGGCGGTGAAGAAGTTCGATCCGGAACGCGGGGTGAAGCTCTCCACCTACGCGGCCTGGTGGATCCGGGCGTACATCCTTCGCTACATCATGGACAACTGGAGGATGGTGAAGCTCGGGACCACCGAGGCCCAGCGGAAGCTCTTCTTCAAGTTGCGCCAGGAGCAGGAGCGGCTGCTCAAGCAGGGCTACGAGGCCACACCCAAGCTGCTCGCCGAGCGGCTGAACGTCACCGAACAGGACGTGGTGGAGATGGACCAGCGCCTCGGCCCGGACGAGATCTCCATCGATGCGCCGGTGGGCGAGGACGGTGAGACGACCCGGGGCGACCGCATCTTGCCCTCGAGCGGCTTCCCCGCCGCCGACGAGCGGCTCGCTACCGAGGAGCTGAAGCGCCTCTTCCGCGGGAAGCTCGAGGTCTTCGGGGCGACCCTGGAGGGCAAGGAGAAGTACATCTTCGAGAAGCGGCTCACGGCTGACGAGCCGATGACCCTCCAGCAGATCGGCACCCACTTTGGCTTCTCCCGCGAGCGGGCGCGGCAGATCGAGGCGGCGCTGGTGAACCGGATGCGCGAGTTCGTCCGCTCGGACATGCCGGACTTCGACCTGATTGCCGAGCCGAAGCCCTAGCGCCCGTCACGGCGACCGGATCTTGACGTTGTCGAAGTGCACCTTCGACTCCCACCCGGAGAGCGCGAAGTAGCGGTGGGCCGGCCCACGCAGCGGGTCCGGATCGTCGAGCGTCAGGAAGGGCTGACCGTCCACCAGCCAGGTGAGGACGCGGCCCTGGCGGCGAATCGTCCAGTGGTACTTTCTCCGGGGAACCACTGCCGGCTCGGCGCGGGTCACCCGGTCGGCGGCGTGCTCGTGCTGCCGCGCGATGGCGGAGAGGGTGTTCCGCCAGCCGCCCATCACCAGCACGTACCCGGTCGCGTCGTACGCCGCGCCGAGGTCGCCGCGGTGGAACGACTGCCCGTCCCCGAACACCTCGACCTTCATGTCGCCATCGGGGCTGTCGCTCCAGACGTCGAGGTCGATGACCACGTTCTCCGGGAGGGGCTTCCGGAGCCACACCGGGTGGTTGTGGGCCTGCTGCAGCACCGCCGAGCCCTGCTCGATGGAGACGACACCAGGGTCGGTGGCCAGCCAGTCCGGGCCCAGCTGGGCGCGCTCGAAGTCGTCGGAGAAGGGTCCGGCGGTGGGCTCGAGCGGGGCGGAGGCCAGCGGCGCGAACCCGCGACCCGATGCCGGGGTGACCCGGAGGTCGTCGTAGTAGACGTCCCACTCCCCGCTAGAGAGGCCGAGCCGGTCGTGCCCGGGACCTCCGAGCGGGAACGGGTCGTCGAGCTCGGCCATCAGCCGCCCGTCCACGGTCCACCGCAGCACCGAGCCGCGCCGCTCGAAGCGCATCCGGTACAGGTGCGAGGGATCGAGTGTGACCGGTGGCGCCTCGATGCGGACCGCCGAGCTCTTCCCGAACCCCGCCGAGCGCAGGTCTCCCGGCACCCGCGCCCGTGACAGCCACCGCGAGAGCGTGGCGCCGTTCTCGTCGAGCCGCACCAGGCTCGAGCCGAGCCGCTGAGGCGAGCCCATGGGGCTCCACGGGCCGAGCACCGCCTGGTATCCGGTGTCGGCGTCGAGGCCGTTCCCGAAGAGGGTGACGCGGATCTCGCCCTCGGGGCTGATAGGGCGCGCGGAGACCTCCACCACCACCTCGCCGGGAAGCGCAGCGTCGAGCCAGAGCGGGTTGTTCTTCGTGCCTGGAGAGAGCAGCTGGCCGCCGATCACCCGGTGATAGCCGCCCAGCGAGCGGTAGTTGCGCGCCACGGTGCCCGGGTCGGAGAAGTCGTCCGAGAAGGGCAGGTGACCGGAGGCCTCGGGCTCGCTCCGGACGAGCAGGTGGAGGACCGGCAGGTTGACCAGGAGGACGACTGCCCCGAGCACCAGCCAGCCTCTCCGGCCGAACGGGGCCTGGCGCGCCGGGGAGCCGGCCGCGGAGCCGTTCGCCGCCACCTCCGCCCGTGTCGCCCCGGCCGAGGCAGGACGCCGCTTCACGGGTGTCCGCTCCGGAGCACGGCGACGAGGACCAGCAGGAGGAAGCACAGGGCCGCCACCGCACCGTAGACGAGCAGCGGCCAGGCGACCTCGGTCCGGGCGAGGATGTCGCGGGCCTCGGCGGCCTCCTTGTCGCGGGGGGCCGTGGCCAGCGCCTTCCCGGCGAGACGCCGGGCGGCCACCACGTCGCCGACGGTCAGTGCTTGCTGGGCCCGGCGGAGCGCCTCGGCCGGTTCGGAATCGGATGCCTTCATGTCGGGGGACGAACGCCGGGGCCCGTCTATACACGCCCCGGGGGGGCTGGATGAAGCGCGCCGGCGCCGCTGTTGCACACCTGGGGCATGCTAAGCGAGCCCCTGGCTCCCGCGAATGGCGTTTCCCTTCTCTCGACGAGCTCTCCTGGGCGGCCTGCCGCTGCTGGCGCTGGGGCGCCGCGCGCTGGCCTTCGGAGAGGGGGCGCGCTTCGTTCCCGGCGTCGCGCAGCACGGCGGACGGTGGGACGGCCGGCTGTCCGGGCTCCGGCGGCTCGCCTGGGAGCTGCAGCGGCGGACCTCGGTGGAGGTGGTGCCGGAGGCCCGGGGGCTCGCGCTCACCAGCCCGCGGCTCTTCGACCAGCCGTTCCTCTACTTCGGGGGTGACGGCGAGTTCCCGCCGCTCGCGGCCGCCGAGGTGGAGGCGCTGCGCCGGTACCTCACGTTCGGAGGCTTCGTCCTGGCCGACGCCAACGACGGGAGCGGTGGACGGGGGTTCGACTCCAGCTTTCGCCGCGAGCTGGCCCGGGTGCTCCCGGGCTCCGCGCTGGAGCCGGTGCCGAGCACGCACGTGCTGTTCAAGACCTTTTTCCTGCTCGACTCGGCCCCGGGGCGGCTCTTCCTCCATCCGCAGCTGCACATGGTGAACCTCGGCAACCGGGCGGCGGTGGTGTACTCGCAGAACGACCTGGCGGGTGCCTGGGAGCGCGACGAGGGGGGTGCCTACGCCTACGAAGTCTCCCCGGGTGGCGAACCACAGCGCGAGCTGGCGGTGCGGGTGGGCATCAACGTCTGCATGTACGCGCTCTGCCTGGACTACAAGGACGACGCGGTGCACCTCCCGCTCATCCTCAAGAAGCGGAGATGAACGGAGGCACCACCACCACCTGGCGGCTGGTCAGCCTCTCCCCGCTTCCGGCCTGGGCGCTGGGGTTCCTCACCCTGGTGGTGCTGGCGGGAGTGGTGCTGGCGGTGCTCGGGCTGCGGCGCGAGCCCGCGGCCCTCCGGCGCCGGGTACTGCTCGTTCTCCGGCTCCTGGCCGGGGCGATGGCGCTCTTCTTCCTGCTCGAGCCCGGGCTGCGGCAGCTGGCCCAGGTGCGGGTGAAGAACCGCGTCGCGGTGCTGGTCGACCGGAGCGCGAGCATGGGCTTCCCGGTACGGCCCGACGGGGAGACCCGGGCGGCGGCGGTGGCCGAGGCGCTGGACCGGTTCAGCCCGGGCCTCGAGGGGCTGCGCGACCGGTACCAGGTGGAGGTCCTGGGGTTCTCTCCGGAGCTGGCCCCGGTCTCGTCCGAGGCGCTCCGCACCCCGGGCACCGGCAACCGGACGGACCTCATGGCGGCGCTCCGGGCGTTGAAGGCGACCGACACCGGCGGCAGCCGCAAGCTCGGCGGTGCCATCCTCCTCTCGGACGGGGCGGACAACGTCGAGCTCCAGGCCGGGCTCCAGGCGCGCCAGTCCGACGAGCTGGGCGCGCTCGGCTTCCCGGTCTCCACCATCCGGGTGGGCGAGCCGGCGCTGGTGGACCTGGCCGTCGAGGGGGTGAAGGTGGACGACTTCGCCTTCGTGAGGAACGCGGTGACCGTGGACCTCGAGCTGCACGCCCGGGGGCTGAAGGGCAAGGACGTGCCGGTGGTGCTCCAGCGCGAGGGCCTCACCGTCGGCACCCGCACCGTGCACCTCGACCAGGAGGACCAGCGCACGCCGCTCTCCTTCACCTTCACTCCGGACCAGACGGGCCGCTTCGTCTACACCGTCGGAGCGCCGGTGTTCCCCGGCGAGGCGGTGGTGGAGAACAACACCCGCTCGTTCGTGCTGAAGGTGATCCGCGACCGGGTCCGGGTGCTGCTGGTGGTGGGCAGGCCGAGCTGGGACGAGCGATTCCTCCGCGGGCTTCTCAGGCAGGACCCCAACGTGGACCTGGTCTCGTTCTACATCCTCCGCACCTCCTCGGACGACACCCAGACCCGGAACCCCGAGCGCGAGCTGTCGCTGATCCCCTTTCCGATGGAGGAGATCTTCGACACCAAGCTCCACACCTTCGACGTGGTGGTGTTCCAGAACTTCGGGTACGCCGAGCCGGCGCTCTCCATCGCCAGCTACGAGCGCAACCTCGAGCAGTACGTGGCGGGCGGTGGCGCGCTGCTGGTCATCGGGGGAGACCACGCCTTCGGCGAGGGCCGCGCGGCCTACCCGGTGCTGGACCGCGCCCTGCCGGTGGACCCGAGCGGCGCGCCGGCGGTGCTCGAGCCGTTCAAGGTGAAGCTCACCCCGGACGGGCTCCGGCACCCGGTGATGCGGGTCCAGACGACGGAGGGAGGAACGCAGTCCTCGTGGGACGAGCTGCCGGCGGCGAGCGGGCTGAACGTGGTGCGGGTGAAGCAGGGGGGGACGGTGCTGCTGGCGCACCCCACCCTGAAGGTCGATGGGCAGCCCGCACCGGTGCTCGCGCTCTGGGACCACGGCCGTGGCCGGGCCATGGCGATGATGATGGACGACAGCTGGACCTGGGCCTTCACCGCCCGCCGCACCGGCGAGCAGAACCGCACCTACGACCGCTTCTGGACCAACGCGCTCCGCTGGCTGGTGCGGGACCCGGATCTGACCACCCTCCAGGTCACCGCCGATCCCCCGACGGTCGAGCCGGGGCACGCGGTGGGCGCGGTGGTCACCGCGCGGCAGCCGGACTACCAGCCCGCGGCCTCCGCCGAAGTGCGGGTGGACCTGTTTTCGCTCGGGGAGCGAAGGGTGCTCCAGACCCGGGTGGCGAGCGCCGGGCCGGACGGCGTGGCCCGGGTGTCGTTCGATCCGGTCCCCGCCGGCGCGTACAAGCTCCGCGCGACCGCCAGGCTGATCGGGAAGGACCTGGGCGAGGCGGACGACGCGGTGGCCGTGCGCTCGGTGGGGCCGGAGATGGCGGACGCCTCGGTCCGTACCGAGCTGCTGGCGGACATCGCCCACGCCACCGGCGGCCGTGCCTACGAGCTGCCGATGGGTGGATTCCCCGATGCCCCGCTGCTGGATCCGCCGCTGCTCGAGGTGGGGCGGAGCAAGGACGCGCCGCTCTGGGACCGGTGGGGTTGGCTGGTGGCGCTGGCGGCGCTGCTCGGCGCCGAGTGGTTCCTCCGCCGGCGCTTCGGCTACATCTAGGTCAGGGCGGCCGCAGTCAGCTAGTTCGGCTCGTGCTCGAGCCAGCTGGCCTGCGCGGGCAGGCGGTGAGGTCCGGCGGCCAGAGCCTGGCCGCGGCAGGTCCTGCACCAGGACTGGGCTATCCGCCGGCCGCGCAGGGTGCGGACCCCGAACTCACGCAGGGTGTCCCCGACGCGCTGGCAGCGCGGGCAGCGGCTCCAGCGGGGAAGCTCGGTGGCCTCGCGGGCCTTGCGGCCGTGCTCCACCACCAATGCGAGCGCCTTGGCGAAGCCGATCTGCCAGCGGGGATCGACGTGGACCGATGTGCCGGGTCGGGACCCTGGGCGCACGAGATCCACGCCGCCGAGCAGCGACTGCTGTTCGAGGAGCGGAGCTGGACGTTCCATGGGGGACACACTACATCTGGGGGCTGACAATCCGTTCAGTGGTGGCGGAGTCGGCCGATCAGCCTGCTGCTCCTGGCCGGGGCGGCCTGGCCTCAGCGTGCACCGGGCTTCGGCGATGGGCCCTCGTGCCGGTAGCAGGCCACCGGCGGATCCCCCGAGAGGAGGGCTGCGAGGACGTACCCGGTCGATGCGAGCTCGATCGCGTCGTGCTCGAGCGTCTGCGCCAGCTCCTGGCCGCTCTTCCCCCGCGCGTCGGCCACCGCGCGACAGACCACCGGCTTCACCGCCGTGCCCCCGGCGTGCCCCGGCTTCGTGTCCGCCGCGGACGCGCCGGTTCCCACCACGCACCCCAGCACCAGCCAAGCTCTCCGCCTCATCGCGCGCTCCTCGACAGCGGGCTGCAGGGCCGAGGCTCGCCCGCGCCGAGGCACGCTCGCAAGGGGATCGCCCGGATGTCCGTCTCATCCGTCGGGCAGCGGAACCGGGAGGACCCGGCTGCAGCCGAAGGCGGGCGCCCAGACCTCCTGGACCTCGGGGGAGTTGATGAACACGGCGATGCGCCGGAAGGCCTCGCGTGGTCCGCCCACCCGCGCGGCCCAGGCGAGGCCCCTGGGCGAGAGGTTGGGAACCGCCGGACCGAGGCTCGCCCCCGAACGCCCCGCGCCCGGACCCTCGCGCCGCACCCGCTCCGGGACGAGCAGCGGGGCAAAGCGGGTATGGCGGTGGGCGGGGATGCATCCCTCCGACTCGAGCAGGGTGGCGGCGAGCGGGAGCTCGTGCAGGTTGAACACCAGCTTGCAGTCGCCGGCGTGGGGATCGAACGCCCCGACCAGCCGGTGGTCCCCCCGCGGGATGAGTCGCCGGTCCAGGTAGCAGAAGGCGCGCGCGCTCCCCGGGATCCCGGCGCGGTGTCGG
>DATKKF010000002.1:0-56444 GCA_035543115.1 Myxococcaceae bacterium | reverse complement strand
GTGACCTGCCCGGTGCTGGTAATGGTGGCCGGCGAGGACCACGTGGTGGATACCGCCGGGGCCGCGGCCCTGGTGCGAAGGCTGGAGCGGTCGCGCTCGGTGCGATTCGTGAAGATCGAGGACAGCGCGCACATCCTGCCGCGGGACCGGAGCCAAGAGCTGGTCGCGGCCGAGGTGACGGCCTTCGTGGACCGCACCCTCGGTCCTGCCGCAGTGCGCTGAACCACGGGTGTCAGACACCTCGTTCGTCGGATCCGCTACCCTGCCGGGCCCCATGGCCAAGCGGCGCTACCTCCTCGCAATCGATCAGGGCACGACCGGCACGCACGTCCTCGTCGTCGACGACCGGCTGGAGGTCGTGGGCGAGGCGTACCGGGAATTCACCCAGCACTTTCCCCGGCCCGGCTGGGTGGAGCATGACCTCCGGGAGATCTGGAAGACGGTCGAGCGCTGCTGCAAGAAGGGCCTCGCCGACGCCGACATCCGCCCCGACATGGTGACGGCCATCGGCATCACCAACCAGCGCGAGACGACGGCGGTGTGGCACCGCGAGACCGGCGAGCCGCTGGGCCGGGCCATCGTCTGGCAGGACCGGCGCACCGCGGACCTGTGCGCCGAGCTGAAGGCAAAGGGCGAGGAGGCCCGGGTCCGGGAGACCACCGGCCTGGTCCTCGACCCGTACTTCAGTGCCACCAAGCTGCGCTGGCTCCTGGACAACGTGGAGGGCCTCCGGACGCTCGCCGAAGCCGGCGCGCTGTGCTTCGGCACCATCGACTCCTGGCTCGTCTACCGGCTGACCGGTGGCAAGCGGCACGTGACCGACGCCTCCAACGCCAGCCGCACCCTGCTCTACGACCTCAAAGGCCGAGGGTGGAGCGAGGCGATGCTGGAGCTGTTCGGCATCCCGCCCCAGGTGCTCCCGGAGATCCGCAGCTGCGCCGAGGTGTACGGGACGACCAAGGGAATGGACGCACTCCCGGACGGGATCCCGGTCTCGGGGATGGCGGGTGACCAGCAGGCGGCGCTGTTCGGGCAGGCCTGCTTCCGTCCCGGCGAGTCGAAGTGCACCTACGGGACAGGCAGCTTCCTCCTGATGAACACCGGGCCCGAGCCGGTGATGTCGCAGACGGGGCTCCTCAGCACCGTGGCCTGGCAGCTGGGGGACGCGACCACGTACGCGCTGGAGGGGTCGAGCTTCGTCGCCGGCGCCGCGGTGCAGTGGCTCCGCGACGGGCTGCAGGCGATCAAGAAATCGGCGCAGGTGGAGAAGCTCGCGCGCAGCGTGGAGAACTCGGGCGAGGTGGTCTTCGTCCCGGCGCTGGCGGGCCTGGGCGCGCCGCACTGGAGGCCCGAAGCACGAGGGCTCCTGATGGGGCTGGACCGCTCCACGAACCTGGGCCACGTGGCTCGCGCGGTGCTCGAGGGCATCGCGCTTCAGACCTACGAGCTGGCGCAGGCGATGACCGCGGACTCGGGGCACCCGATTCCGGTGCTCAAGGTGGACGGCGGGGCGAGCGCCAACGACCTCCTCATGCAGTACCAGGCGGACCTCCTCGGCACGCCGGTGGTGCGGCCGCGAAACCTCCAGACGACGGCCGCCGGCGCGGCATTCCTGGCGGGCATCGGCGCGGGCGTGTGGAAGGACCCGGAGGAGATCCGCGGATCCTGGCGGGCGGGGAAGACGTTCAAGCCGAAGATGGACGACGCTGCGCGCGCACACGCCCTGGCCAAGTGGAAGCGGGCGGTGGAACGGGCGTAGAGAGCCGGGCCATGGCACGTGACCGGACGAGGCTCGGTGACGCAGAGGTGCAGGGCTGGCTGAAGGCGCACCCCGGCTGGGCGCTGGAGGGGGGGATGATCCGCCGGACCTTCGGCTTCGCGGATTTCCGCGCGGCGATGGCGTTCGTGAACCGGGTGGCCGACGCGGCCGAGGCGGCGAACCACCACCCGGACATCGACATCCGCTACTCGAAGGTGACGCTCGCCCTAATCACCCACGACGCAGGGGGGCTGACCTGGCGGGACACCAAGCTGGCCGAGGACGCGGACGCGCTCGCCGCGACCTGAGCGGCCGCACCGCCTCTACTTCTCCTCGAACTCGAGGCCCCGGCCAGTCCTGACGGCGATAGAGGTCGGTCCATGAAACGGTCGAAGCGAGTCCCGAGCGGCGACCGCTGCGATACGCCAGCGAAGGAGAGCGAGAGCTGCTTTGCCCCCACCGGATGGCTGAGCCGGCTCGGCAGCCGCGCCCGCGCCAGGGTCGGAAGCATGGGCAAGACGTCCTCCGAGTGTTCCGCCCTATCGGACGTCCGCACTGACCCTCGGCCGCCGCCCGGTCCACGGCGCCGCCTGCTCCAGCTGGCCGGCGAGCTGAAACAGCGTCGCCTCGTCCGCGAACCGGCCGACGAACTGGACGCCGATGGGCAGCCCATCCGCCTCGCCGAGCGGCACCGACATCGCCGGCAGGCCCGCCAAGTTGGCCAGCGGAGTGAAGGGAACGAAGTCGAACACCCGGTCCACGGCGGCGTCGATGCCCCCGCCCAGCTTCAACAGCAGCGACGACGAGGTCGTCGCGGCGATGGCCTGGATCCGTTTCTCCAGCCCCTTCGGGAGAAGCTCGCCGATGAGAGGCGGCGGGCGAGCCAGCGTCGGAGTGAGGAGCAGGTCGTAGGTCTCGAGGAACCGCGAGACATGCTTGCTCACGTCGCGGAGCATCGACATCGACGAGGCGAAGTCGGCGGCGCTGATCTCACGGGCGAGCAAGGCCACCAGCCAGGTCGTGGCCTCGAAGTCGCGCGGGCGGGCCTTCTTCTTCATCAGCAGCTCGCCCCGGCGGATGTCCGACGCGGCCTCGGAGACGACGATGGTGAAGAACGCCTTGGCCAGCTCATGGGGCCGGAAGGCCGGCGACGCCTCCTCCACCACGTGCCCGAGCGACTCGCAGAGTCGCCCCGCGGTCCGCGTCGCCTCCACGCAGCGCGGGTCCACGTGCGACGGCAGGTGCGGAGTCACCGAGAGCGCGATGCGCAGCCGCCGTGGCGGCTGGCCAACGTCCTCGAGGTACGGCCGCCCGGGCGCAGGCGCGTGGTGGAGCGCGCCGGGCTCGGGCCCCTGGACCGCGTCGAGCGCCGCGGCGCTGTCCCGCACGGTGCGGGTCACCACGTGGTCGCAGACGAGGCCGTGCCAGATCTCCTGGAGGTCGGGACCTACCGGCACCCGGCCCCGTGAGGGCTTGAGCCCGAACAGGTTGCAGCACGACGAGGGAATGCGAATGGAACCGCCGCCGTCGCTGGCGTGCGCCATGGGCAGCGCTCCCGAGGAGACCAGGGCCGCCGCGCCACCGCTCGAGCCGCCGGAGGTCCGCGTCGGGTCGTAGGGGTTCCTGGTAGGCCCGTGCAGCTCGGGCTCGGTGAACGGGAGCAGCCCCAGCTCGGGGGTATTGGTGGTCGCCAGGATGAGCAGCCCGGCCCGTCGGTACCGCCCGATGAGGGTGCTGTCCCGCGCTGCGACGTGCCCGTGGAAGAAGCGGCTCCCGGCGTCGATCCTCACCCCGGCAATGGGCGCGAGCAGGTTCTTGGTGGCGAACGGCACGCCCCGGAAGGGTCCGTCGGGAATGGTCGTCCCGGCCGCTTCCCGGGCCCGGTCGAACAGCGGCTCCACCACCGCGTTCAGCTGCGGGTCGACCCGCTCGATGCGGCCGATGGCCTCGTCGACCAGCTCGCGGGGACTCACCTCTCGCCGGTGGACGAGCTCGGCCAGCCCCACCGCGTCCAGAGCTCCGTAGTCGGCGATTCCCATTGGGGCCCGGAACCCTAGCCGGGCCGCCCGGGCGCATCGAGCGTCCCCGGGCCCGCAACCTCCCGGACGCATGGGGTGCGACATCGGTGACCAGCACAGCTCCCGCAGAAACCGGGCAACACGAGGCAACGGGACGAGCAGACCGGGTCTTCCGGATGCAAACCAAGAGGGACAGATGTACTCGCCAGTCGCCACCCCGCTCTCCAGCCCCAGTCAATCCACGCCGCACCGGGAGTCCCGGGCGGCCCTTGCATGGAGAAGCGCATGACCGCCGTGACCCCCGACTCCGTTGCCCTCGACCGCGCCGCGCCTCGCCCAGGCGCGCTGGCCCGGCGTCTCACAGCCCTGCTCGTCCGGATCTCCTCGGCGGCGGGCGAGGACCTGGAGGCGACCATCGCCCGCGCGGTGGACGAGGCGTTCGCGGCGATCGCCCGCGAGTTCCGCAGTTAGTCCTCGGAGGTGGTGGCCGACCGATGGCCCGGTGGACCCGTGGCCGCACGGCCGCCCACTTGCGGCCCCCACGCCGCCGGCAGATCGGGCCACCGGGCATCCGGGTCCATGGCACGGGCGCTGCTCCGCGGCACCGGCATGATCCGTCGCTACGTCGTGCTGGGATTGGTCTGGGTCGGCTGCACCACCGCCTGGATGCTGCTCGGGGCCACGCTGCTGGTGCGCTCGGGCCAGACGTCGTCCTCGCTGGTGAACGAGGTCCACCAGCTCTGGGGTCCGCCGCTGGACCAGGGCGGGCCCTCGGGGCAATACACCGAACAACGTCCGCGCGAGGAGCGACGGACGCTCTACGACGGGAACGGCCGGCCCTACGAATCGAAGGTGCAGAAGATGGAGGAGGTCTCCGTCCCCCTCCCGCTCGTCTCCACCCATGCACGCGTCTCGCTGGCGCTCGAACACAGACAGAAAGGTCTGCTCTGGTTCCCGACCTACGGCGCCGACTTCGAGGGCCGCTACGTCGTGCTGAACGACACCGCGGCGACCCGGGCAGTGACCCTCAGCTTTCCGCTCCCGGCCCGTGGCGCCATCTACGACGGCTTCGAGGTCCTGGACGGGAAGGGCCAGCCGATCGCCGCCGAGGTCGATGGGGGCGCGGCGCACTGGTCGGTCACCCTCGAGCCATCCGTCCGTCACGGCTTCACGGTGCGCTACCGCACCCGCGGCACGTCCTCCTGGACGTACCGGCCCGCCGCCGCCGGGGGCTCGGTCATCCGCGACTTCTCGCTCGAGCTCCGGAGCAACGCGCGGGGCATCGACTTCTCCCCGGGGAGCATCTCACCGAGCCGTGCGGCGGGCGACGCCGGGGGGTGGCGCGGAACCTGGGAGTTCCACAGCCTGGTGGGCAGCGCGCCCATCTCACTCGCGCTGCCGCAGAAGACCAACCCCGGACCCCTCGCCGCGCGCATCACCTTCTTCGCTCCGGTGGCGCTGCTCTTCTACTTCTTCGTGGTCGGGCTGCTCGCGGAGGGACGCGGCCACCGCCTCCATCCCCTGTCCTGGTTTCTCATCGGCTGCGCGTTCTTCGCCGACCACCTGCTCTTCGCCTACCTCGCCGACCACGTCCCGCTGTGGCTGGCGCTCACCCTGTCCAGCGCCGTCTCCATCGTGCTCTCGGTGACCTACGCGCAGTGGATGGTCGGCTGGCGCTTCGCGCTCCGGGAGATGGGGCTCGCCCAGCTGGTCTACCTGGTGGGCTTCTCCCTGACCTTCCTGCTCGAGGGCTTCACCGGCCTGAGCATCACGGTGGGCGCGGTCCTCACGCTGTTCATGATGATGCAGGTCACCGGACGCCGGCTCCGGGCGGACGTCCCGCGGGCCGAGCTGGTGGGATGACCCGGCCACGCGCCGGGCGCCCGTGCGGGTAGACTGCCCGCCGTGCCGGTCGACCCGTCTGGCTTCTGGGGCGTCCCCACGGCGAGCATCGACTGGTGCGAGCAGAACTACGCCGTCACTCCATGGGTGGCCGAGTTCTGGAACACGCTCTCCAGTCTGGCGATGGTGGCCGCGGGCGCCGTGGGCGCCGTGGGCGCCTCCGCGCGCCGGTTCGCCGGGGAGATCCGCCTCGCGTTCGCGCTGCTGGCGGTGGTGGGCCTGGGGAGCATCGCCTTCCACGGGACGCTCCGGTTCGAGCTGCAGATGCTGGACGAGCTGCCGATGCTGTACCTCGTCACCTGGCTGGTGTGGCTGCTGGTGGAGAACGGGCCGACACGGCGGCTCGGGCGCTGGTTCCCCGCGTCGCTCGTGGGGTACGTGCTGCTGGCGACGGCGGGCGCGACGCTCAACCGCGGCCACGCGCAGTTCCTGGCCTTCCATGTCAGCTTCGGCGCGCTGGAGATCTTCTGCCTCGGGCGGCTGAGCTGGCTGGCCCTGCGGCCGGAGAACAGGGCGGTGCGGGGGTGGTTCGCGCTCGGGCTCGCCGCGTACGCGACGGGCATTGCCATCTGGTTCGTGGATCTGAAGGCGTGCCCCGCCCACGGGATCTCCGATCTGCAGCTGCACGCGTGGTGGCACGTCCTGGTGTCTCTGGGCTTCTTCCTGCTGCTCGGTATCGTCTCGTACGATCGGCTCCGGCGACGGGAACTGCTGCCCGGCGCAGGCCGGCCGGAGTCGGGGTAGCCCCCCCCCGACCTCACTGTCCCGGTGTTGGACATTTCGGTGGCGGGCCCCCCTTGCGCCAGCGGTGTGTCGCTCCTCACGGGTCCGTGGGATCGATCGGATGGCGAGCCATCGCGCGGTCCTGCTGAGCCTCGGCGACCAGCTGGTAGGCGACGTAGTACTTGAAGATGTTGGAGACGTAGGTGACGGTCTCCTGGCCGATCCGCTCGGCCACCACGACCTCAACGTGCTGGAACCAGCGGTTGGGGTCCAGCCCGCGCCGGGCGGCTTCCCGCCGCAATGACTGGATGCGGTTCGGACCGGCGTTGTACGAGGCAAAGGCGAAGAGCGCCTTGACCAGCGGATCGAGCCCCGGCTCATCGAAGTAGCTGTCCTCCACGTGGCGCAGGTACTTGACCCCGGCGTGGATGTTCGGTTCGAGGTTGCGGATGTCGCCGACCTTCATCTGCGCTCCGGTCGCCGGCATGATCTGCATGATGCCGATGGCGCCCGCGGGGCTGATCACCTGCTGGTCGAGGCGGGACTCCTGGTAGCCCTGCGCCATCACCAGAAGGTAGTCGACGTCGTACTGCTGGCCGTACTTCCGGAACAGCTCCACTGTCTGCTCGAACTTGCGGAGCTCCCGTCCGGACGTCGCCGGGAGCACCGAGCGCAGGTTTCCCTGGTAGCGCCGGAGCAGCGCGTTGCCGAACGCCGTCCCCTTCCGGTGCTTCCGGACAAAGGCGTCGGTGACCGCCTTCAGCTGCGGGCTGTTCTTTCGCATCATCCAGGCGACGGAGCCCCCGCTGCTCACCGCAATTGCGGGATCGAACACCAGCTTCGAGTACACCCGCTTCCAGAACGTCGCGTAGAAGTCGTCGCAGACGGTGGTGGGGATGAGCCCCGCGTTCACCATCTCCAGCAGATCCTCGTCTTCCAGGTCCTCCGAGACGGGGACCAGCTTCACCGGAGGCCTCCCTCCGGCGACGAGCCGGCGGTTGAGCGCTTCGAGGTGCTCCCAGTAGCTCGAGGACCTCCGGACGTGCACCGCCTGCCCGGACAGATCCTCCACCCGTGCGATCCTCGGCCCGGACGGTCCGGTGACCACCACCTCGCTGACCCCCTCGAGGACGGGAGCGGAGAAGCCCACCAGCCGCTCGCGCTCCGGGGTGATGCTGAGGCTGGCGGCCGCGATGTCCCCCCGTCCGTCGAGCAGCGCGGGGATGAGCTGGTCCCGCGGCACGGGGATGAACACCACCTGGAACCGGAGAGTCTTCGTCCGGAGGTGCGCGTTCACCTCATCCTCGAACGCCTTGAGCATCTCGTACGTCGCCCCCCGCTGCTTTCCCCGATCGATGAAGAAGAGGCTCCGGCTGTAGACCACCAGCGCCCGCAGCATCCGGCGGCGCTGGATCTCGTCCCAGTCACCCTTGGAGCGCTCGCCCAGCGCCTGCTCGAGGGCCTTCGGTCTGGAGCTCCCGGCGGAGTCGCCCTGGGCTCTCGCCAGCGTCCCGACCAGGAGGAGCGCGAGGAACCCGGCGACGGACGCGCGGCCCATGCGCCGGGCGCATATCACTTCCCCCCGAACAAGCCCTTGAGGAGATCGCCCGCCTTCTGCACGCCGTCGGTGGTCGGGTTCTGTCCGACGGCGGGCACGGCGCCGGCACCGGCCCCCGGAAGATGCACCGCGACGTCACGGACCTTCCGCCACTGTCCGTTTGGCATCGCCTGGAACTCGACCAGCACCGCGTCCAAGGTGACGCTCCGCCCGGGCGCCTTCGGGCCCGCGTCGAAGCGGGTGAGGATGAGCTGTGCATCGCGGGTCGTGCCAGGGGCGATCTGGAACTGCGGATCGATGCGCGCGCCCTCGAACGTCCCGATTCCCTGGGCGCTCCCGTCGTGCGTTCCCGGGCGTCCCCAAGTGAAGGTGTTCCCCTGCTGGTCGACGGCGTTGGCCGTCCCGGCCTTGTAGGCGAGCACCACTGGCTGGGGGGTGTGGTTCCTCACCCGGAGCGCGCACCGCACGAGCTGGTTCTTTCCGCTCGCCGCGCCCGCTGTCTGGAGCAGCGTGACGCTGAAGGACCCGGCGTCATCACAGCTGGTCCCGGCCGCGCAGTGCGCGCCCGAGGCGGCGACCGGGCCGGAGCCGGTCGGCGAGCCACCTGACGGAAACGGGACGGTGCCCTGCGAGGGCGCAGAGCCGACCGGGGGGGCCTGGGGATCGGTCGCCGGCTGAGGCACCGCGCTCGGAGCAGCCGCGCCGGGTCCCTGCGCGACGCCCGGAGCAGCCGCCCGTGCTCCGTCCACCAGCCCGACGATCTGCAGCGGGTACTCGGGCCCGAGGGTGCTCTGGCCGTTTCCGGCGGGCACAATCTCCCGAACGGTGAGGTCGAGGTCGAAGGTATTCCCGATGAGGGCCTGTCCGCTCCAGACCAGGGTGAAGCGCGCATCGCCGGTCTGGCCCGCGGCGATCGCGAACTTGTCGTCCGGGCGGCCGCTGATGAGGCCGATGCCCCGAACGTCCGAGTCCTTGACCACGTACCGGTTGCCGCGGTCGTCAGTGGCCCCGCCGGAGCCCACCACGTAGCCAAGGATGATCGGCCGCGCCAGCTTGTTCCGGAAGCGAAGCGTCGTGGTGAGCACCTTCCAGGCGCCCTGGAGGCTGGACCGGAACTCGACCACCGACGTCGCGAAGCCGTTCACCTCGGTGCACAGCGGATCGCCCCCGCACACTGGCGCGGTCGCCGCCGGAGTGGCAGCACTCGAGCCCCCGAGGGCGCGAGCCTTCGAGAGCACCGCGGCGCTCACCCGACCCGGACAGAGCACCTCCCACTGCTGCGACAAGGACAGCCCGCCGCTCGCGCTGTCCCGGCCGACGACCGTCCCGTCGGGTCCCTTCCAGCGGGTGCGGCCGGCACCAATGTCGGAGTTGTCCCAGAGGCCGTCGAGCAGGTACCACCTTCCGTCGAGCGGCTGGAGCCGGCCGACGGTGCAGTCGGCGCTGATGGTGTAGGTCTTTCCGAGCTCGCCATTCTGCTGCTTCGCGCAAGCATTCACCGCCGCTCGTGCCTGCGCCGGGTCGCTGCCCTGGCCAGCCTGATCCGCACAGAAGGTCTGGAGTGAATCGGAGGTGACCTTCGCGGTCGCGGTGGCCTGTGCCGTTCCCACCCCGGACTTGGCGGTGACGATCGGACTGGGGCCCTCGGTCGAGGAGAGCCATTCGGCGCTCGATGCCGCGCGGGCCGCGGAAGGGAGAACGGCGGCCGCCAGCAGAGTCACCAGGGCGACGGCCCAGAGGCGGCGAACGGGACCGGCAGCTGCGTGCGCCGGCTGGGCGGATGGGGTGGGCATCGGGCAACTCCCGTGGAGATCGGCTTCAGCCGACACATGCGCAGGAACCACGCCGGGACCGTCACCCGTTCGACCGGAAGGCGGCCCGGAACGAGCCCTTCCCCCCGGGCGGTCACAGTCACGCCGCGGCGCCTGACCGGGCGTCCTCGCCCGGGCGTCAGACGCCTCTCGACTCGTTTCTCGACCAGGCTTAAGCGATTGGAATGACAGTGGAAACTTGGTTCCCTCAATGACGAGGCCAATGACGAGGTGCAATGACGAGGTGCCAGACACCTCGTTACCGGGAGACCTCGTGACGGACCCCGCGTGACTGGGCGCGGCGGTCACTTCGTCGCGCTGGGCGGGCCCACGGTGAGCTCAGCCTGGAACCGGTCGGCGTCGGCGCTGCGCCCCAGCGCCCGGTACGCCGCGGCCAGGTCCTGGCGGGCCATCGTCAACCAGGTGGCCGGCGAATCCTTCCGCTTCACCAGCACCTCGTATCCGGGTCGGCTCTGTGCCTCCGCGTCCGAGGCCTGGCCCGCTGCCAGGAGCGCATGTCCAAAGCGCACCCGGGCAACGCCCTGCAGCGGGTGATCCTCGGGCAGCGCCTCGCGGTACACGGCGAGCACGCGGCGGAACAGCTGCTGCGAACGCACCGCGTTCCCGCGCCGCTGCTCCACGTCGGCGAGGTTCGAGAGCGCCACGCCGATCAGGTAGTGCTTCCCGTGGTGCACCTCGTCGTAGATCTCCGCCATCCGTCCGAAGTCGCCCGCCGCCTCGTCGAGCCGGCCCTGGTCGCGGGCGATGATCCCCAGCTCGTTCAGGGTCGACGCCACCCGCGGATGGACGGTGCCGTAGACCCGCTCCTCGGTGGCAAGCGCGTTCACCAGCAGTGCCCGGGCCTCGTCCCGTCGTTCCAGCCTCAGCAGGGCCCGGGCGAGCAGCGTCTGCGCCGACGCTGTCTCCGGATGGTCGAGCCCGTACCAGCCGCTCATGATCTCCAGCGCCTCCCGGTCCCACCGCTCGGCCTCGGAGTAGTGCCCGCCCTCGAGCTGGACCGCCCCGAGGTTGATGAGATCGTCCGCGACGTGCGGATGCCGGGGGCCGTAGAGGCGGCGGTCGATGGCCAGGACCCTCTGGTTCAACGCGTCGGCCTGGGGGTACTGGCCGGTGTAGAAGTGGCAGTTCGCCAGCTCGGTGAGGCTCTGCGAGAGGTCGGCCTCGAGCCCCGGACGGCTGGACTGGAGCCGGACCGCCTCCTCGAGCTCGGCGATGGCCTCGGGGTACCTCCCGGCGTTCTCCAGGATGCGACCCAGCGCGGAGATTGAGCGCGCCACCTCGGGGTCGTCCCTCGATCGATGCCGACGGAGCATCGCCAGCCCTGCGCGGATCTCGCGCTCGGCGTCGTCGTACCGTCCCCGGGCGCTGGCGAGCTGCCCGCTGGCCACCAGCGACCGTCCCACCTCCGGATGCTCCTGGCCGAAGGCGGTGCGACGGAGCTCGAGCGCCCGGGTGAGCAACGTCTCTGCCTGGTCCAGGCGGCCGAGGTTCTGGGCGATGCCTCCGAGCGTCTGCAGCAGCTCGGCCTCCACGGCGGGCTCCGCCTCGAGCGATTGGGCCTCGCGCACGCCTCGGTCCAGGAGGTCCACCACCCGCAGATCGGCCGAGGGGCCGACCTCCCCCGTTCCGCCCTCGAAGAGCTGGAGCATGAACTGCTGGATCCGCTGGGTCCTCGCGGCCTCGGACGCCACCGCGTCACGTGCGCGGGCCAGCCGGATCGCGGAGTAGGTGGTCAGCGCCAGGATGGCGAGGCCGACCGCCGAGGCCACCAGCACCGAGCGGGCATTGCGGCGGAGCAGCTTGCCGGCGCGGTAGGCCAGGGAATCGGGGCGGGCATCCAGCGGCTCCCCGGCGAGGTGGTGACCCAGGTCGCGGATCAGCGCTTCCACCGAGGGGTAGCGCCGCGCCGGATCGCGCTGCATCGCGGTGAGGCACAGGACGTCCAGATCGGCCCACGCCGCCCGGCTGGCCTGCACCGGCCGGCCCGGGATCTGCGACGGCCGCGGCGGCTCCTGCTCCAGCACCCGCCGCGCCGCCTCGTGGGGTGAGAGCCCACCGAGCTCGAACGGGAGCCGGCCCGCGAGCAGCTCGAAGAGCAGCACACCCAGCGCATAGACGTCGGTCTCGACGCCGAGCCGCCCCCCCTCGACCTGCTCGGGCGCAGCGTACGCGGGCGTCATCAGGCGCAGTCCGGTCCGCGTGGGGTCACTCCCGGGACCCGTGGGGTCGAGCTGCTTGGCGATGCCGAAGTCGACGAGCTTCACCGAGCCGTCGGCCTTCACCAGGACGTTGGACGGCTTGAGATCCCGGTGGATGACGGCGTGCCGGTGCGCGTGCTGCACCGCCTCGCACACCGCCCGGAACAGCCGGAGCCGCTCGGCGAGCCCGCTGCCCCTGGCCCGGCAGTGCTCGGTGAGCGGGACGCCCTCGACGTACTCCATCGCGAACCAGGGCGTCCCGTCGGGCAGCGCTCCCGCGTCGTGGAGCTGGGCGATGGCGGGGTGCTCGAGCTGCGCCAGCGTGCGCTGCTCGGCGAGGAAGCGCGCCCGGCGCGACGGTGAGACCCACCCGTCCCGGAGCAGCTTGAGCGCGGCGCGCCCGCCCACGTCCGCCCGCTCGACCAGGTAGACGATTCCCATTCCGCCCTCGCCCAGCAGGCGGAGCACCCGGTACGGGCCCACCCACCCCGGCCCGTCCGGACCGAGCAGGTGGCCGGCGAGGTCGGGGAGCGAGCGGTCCAGGAACGAGTCCGGGGTCCGGTCCGCAAGGAGCAGCGCCTCCACCTCGGCGACCAGTGCTGCGTCCCCATCCGAGCGCGCCTCGAGGAATGAATGCTGATCGCCCGCGGGCAGATCCGCCGCGGCGTGGAAGAGGTCCTGCACCCGGCGCCAGCGCGCCTGGCCCGCCGGGTCGGGCTCACTGTCAGTCTGTTTGCCGGAGCTCATGGGCTAGGAAGGCGCGGGCCGCACGCCAGTCGCGCAGCACGGTGGCCTCGGAGATGCCGAGGACCACGCAGGTCTCGCGGACGTCGAGACCGCCGAAGAAGCGGCTCTCGACGATCAGCGCCTGGCGCGGCTCGAGCCGGGCCAGCGCATCCAGCGCGGTGTCCAGCGCCAGCACCTGCTCCGAGCCTGCGTCCGGAGGGAGCGTCTCCTCGTCGAAGGTGACGAACGGCGTGCCGCCCCCGCGCTTCCGTGCCGAGCGACGCCGCGCCGCCTCCACCAGCACCTGCCGCATGGCGCGGGCGGCGATGCGCTTGAAGTGTGCCGGCGAGGTGGCGGCGAACTCGGGCGACGAGGCGAGCTTCAGCCAGGCCTCGTTGACCAGGGCTGTGGGACTGAGTGTGCGGCTCGGGTCGTCTCGGCGGACCGAGGCTGCCAGGCGACGGAGCTCGTCGTAGGCCGCGCTGAACAGGTGATCCCGCGTCCCAGCGTCGAGGACTCCTGGCGGTCGGGGTCCTGCTCGGGCCATTCCCTGGTTCCAGCGTACTTCCGCGCACCCCGGGGCGTAGCACGCACACCGGAGCGCCGGCAAACGGCGCGCTCGTGGCGGAGGAGAGCAGCGCGGGGTGACGGCCGTCGCAGTGCGGGTGGGGAATCCCGGCGGCGCGATGCGGGCGGCGGACACGGCCAGTCCTTCCCGGCGGATCAGCGCGCGGGGCGGCGACCTCCTCTTCGAGCACGGTGTCGCTCTACACCATCACCGGATCGAACGACGCGGCGAGAGGAGCCCCGGGGTCCGCTGGAGTCAATGCCTCGACGGCCAGCACCCCGATCCTCGGCGACACCCTCAAGGTCGGCCCCGGCACGTCGGTCAGGCCGCGACCTTCTCGCAGGCCGAGGCGCAGACCCGGCACGCCTCCATGCAGCGCCGGCAGACGTCGTGGTGCCCCGCGTGTGGCTTGCATGCCGATTCGCAATCACGGCACACCTCGCCACAGACGCGCGCGACCTCCTTCGGCCGCGGCGAACCTTGCGCGGCGGGGTTGCGACGCGGCATCAACCCTCCCGGGCGGCGGGCGATAGGCGGCGCGGGACCGGGCCAAAGCAGAACGCGGAGACGGGCACCGCCGGGGGGCTCTCGGCGTCAGCCCGTGCGTTCCCACCGGCGAAGCGCCGCGCCCAGCGTCTGCTCGAGTGCCTGGGCGGCCCTGCGCACCCGGGGAGAGGGCCGTCCGGGGCCACGAAAGACGAGCCAGAGGGACCGGGGCGGAATCTCGGGGAGCTCGGCCACGCGCACCAGCTCCGGGGCGACTTCCTCCGACCCCCGAGGGAGCACACCCAGCCCGACCCCCGAGAGCACCGCCGAGAGGAGCACCGAGCGGCTATCGGTCCGGAGCGCCACCTGGGCCCCCTCGCGCGACGCCGCGAGCAGCCAGCGGCCGGCGTCGGTTCGGGCGAGCGATCCGGTGAGCAGGACGATCCGGTGGCCGACCAGCCGCTCCCCCGTGGGCCGTCCGTGGTCCAGCAGGTACGCCTCGGAGGCATGGAGCGCCTCGGCGATCGGGCCGAGCGCGCGCGGCGACTCGCCCTGGGCCGTGGCCCGATGCACCGTGACCTCGAGGTCGACCTCCGTACGCTTGCCCGCGCGGCCGGTGACCAGCTCGAGGGCGACGTTCCCCAGCGAGCGGGCCAGGTCCGTCGCGGCGGTCTGGAGCCACTGCGCGGCCAGCATCTCGTCCACGCGGACGCGCACTGGCGCGCCGGGCGGAACACGCGGGAGCACCCGGTCGACCCGCGCCATCTCCTCGGCCATCCGCTCCCCGGTATGCATGGCGCTTCGGCCGGCGTCGGTCGGGAGCAGGCGGCGGTCCTCGCGGACGAAGAGCGTCGCGCCGGCGGCTCGCTCCACGCGCTTCAGCTCGCAGTCGAGCGCCTCCGGGGCCATCCCGAGCGCCCGGGACGCGCCGGACAGCGTCCCGTGCCTGGCGAGGGCGAGCACGAGGCGGAGCTGCTCCCAGGGAAGGACCACCCGACGAGCCTCGCCCGGGACGCGACGCTCTCGCAAACTCGTCAGCCGTGGAACGGCATCGGCACGAACCCCGGCTCCGCGGGGACCCGGTCCAGCCAGCGCCGGATTGCGGGGAACTCGTCCAGCGAGAACCCGCCCTGGGGCGCGACGTGGGTGTACGCGTAGAGCGCGATGTCGGCGAGGGTCGCGCGCTCGCCAACGAGGAACGGCGAGGCGGAGAGCGCCTTCTCCATGACGCCGAGCGCGGCGTATCCGCGGGCCGTCCGCTCGACGATCTCCAGCTTCTTCTCCTCGGCCTTGCCGGCGAACTTCACCCAGAAGCGCACCGTGGCGATGTACGGCTCGTGGCTGTACTGCTCGAAGAAGAGCCACTCGTACACCTTGGCCCGGAGATACGGGTTGGAGGGAATCCACGCCGAGCCCTCGCCCAGATGGAGGAGCATGGCGTTGGACTCGGCCAGGGTTCTGCCGTCCGGCAGGATCAGCAGCGGGACCCGGCCGTTGGGGTTGAGGCGAAGGAACTGGGGAGTGCGGCTCTCCCCCTTGAGGATGTCGACCTCGATCCAGCGGAACGGCAGCCCGCGGGCGTGGAGCATCATCGCCGGCTTCCAGCAGTTCCCGGAGGTGGAGTTTCCGTAGAGGGTGTGCATGTCCGACTGTCGCTCGGGCGGGCGGAGCGTGACCAGCACAGTCGAGGCGCGGCCGAGGCGAGCACAGCAGGAGCCCGCTCACACCGCGACCGCGAAGTCCCGCAGCGCCTGGTTGAGCGAGGTCTTCTTGTCGGTGCTCTCCGAGCGCTGCCCGATGATCAGCGCGCAGGGGATGTTGTAGGTCCCGGCCGGGAACTGCCTGGGCACGCTCCCGGGGATGACCACGCTCCGGGCGGGGACACGGCCCTTCCACTCGCGCGGCTCGGAGCCGGTCACGTCGATGATGCGGGTGCTGGCGGTGAGCACGGTGTTGGCCGCGAGCACCGCTTCCCCCTCGACCACCACGCCCTCCACCACGATGGCCCGGCTGCCGATGAACGCCCCGTCCTCGACAATGACCGGCCGCGCTCCGGGTGGCTCGAGCACCCCGCCCAGCCCCACGCCGCCGGAGAGGTGCACGCCCTTGCCGACCTGTGCGCACGAGCCCACGGTGGCCCAGGTGTCCACCATCGTCCCGGCGCCGACGCGTGCCCCGATGTTCACGTAGCCGGGCATCACCACCGCGCCCGGCTCGAGGTGCGCGCCGTAGCGCACCGTCCCCGGCGGCACCACCCGCACCCCCGCCTTCGCCAGGTCCTTCTTCAGCGGGAGCTTGTCGCGGAACTCGAAGGGCCCCACCTCCCAGACCTTCATCTCGGAGATGGCGAAGTAGAGCAGCACCGCCTCCTTGAGCCAGACGTTCACCGTCCAGCCCTGGGGGCCCTTCTCCGCGATCCGCAGCGAGCCGTCGTCGAGTCCGGCGATCGCCCTGAGCACCGCGTTCCGGTGCTCGGGCTTCCCGAGCAGCCCGCGGTCGGCGTAGGCGGCGGTGACGAGGGGTTCCAGCGGGTGGGTCACGGGACCTCCGGCATCCCGGCCAGCCGCCGGATGCTGCCGGCGATGATCTCCGGGACCTCCTCCTGGAGGAAGTGCCCGGCCTCGGTTTCGGTGACCCGGGCCCGCGGCAGCTGCTCGGCGTGCCGGCGGAGCACGCGCCCGAGGAGGGGATCCTTCCGCCCCCAGACCAGCTCCACCGGGCCGGGGAAGGCGCGGATCCACGCGTCCACCGCGGTCAGCCCCGCAACGCTCGGGTGGCCGGGCGAGTCCGGCACCATCCGCGCGAGCCCGAGCGGGGCGGCTCGGTCCACCATCCTGCGGAACGGCCAGCGGTACGCCCGGGCCACGTCGCCGGAGATGGACCGGCGGTCTGCCTGAACCCGGGCGAGCGAGTGGAGCGGAAAGCCCAGCCCCCGGAAGAGCAGCGGCGCGACAATCGGAGTGCGCGCCAGCCGGTGGAAGCGCGTTCCGCGGAAGTGCCCCGGGAGCACCACCCCCGTGTTCAGGATGCACACCGCCGAGACGCGCACCGACGGCGCCCGCGAGGCGGCGAGCAGGCCGATGGGTCCGCCCCAGTCCTGCACCACCAGGATGGGGTCCAGGAGCCGCCGAGACTCCATCCACGCGGCCAGGGCCGCAGCGTGCCGGTCGAGCGTGTGCCAGGCCACCGCCCGGGGCTTGGAGCTCCGGCCGCAGCCGAGCAGGTCCGGTGCGAGCACGTGCAGCCGTGGCCCGTCCAGCGCGGCCATCACCTTCCTCCAGAGAAAGCTCCAGGTCGGGTTGCCGTGCACGCAGACCACGTCACGTCCGCGTCCGGACTCCACCCAGGCCATGTTCCCACCGGGAACGCTGTCCGTTCTGGGAGGGTACGGGAACTGCGCGGAGAGCCACCGGGGTTCGTTCATCTGCTAAGGGTCGGCCGATGGTTTCGCTGGTCATCCCCGTTTACAACGAGAAGGCGACCCTGGAGGAGCTGCTCCGCCGCGTGGTGGCGGTGGACATGGCGAAGGAGCTGGTCATCATCGACGACTGCTCCACCGACGGCAGCCGCGAGGTCCTGGCGCGCCTGGCCGAGCGCGGGCTCGACGGCCTCCCCGGCGCCCGCCCGGTCAACGAGAACCACCTCCGGGTCCTCTTCCAGGAGGCGAACCAGGGGAAGGGCGCGGCGCTGCGGCGAGGCTTCGCCGAGGCCAGCGGCGACGTGGTGGTGGTCCAGGACGCCGACCTCGAGTACGACCCGCGCGAGATCCCCCGGCTGGTGGCGCCCATCCTCGATGGCCACGCCGACGTGGTCTTCGGTAGCCGCTTCGTCGGCGAGACGCGCCGGGTGCTCTACTATTGGCACGCGGTGGTGAACTGGGGGCTCACCACGCTCTCCAACATGACCTCGGGTCTGAACCTGACGGACATGGAGACCTGCTACAAGGCCTTCCGCCGGGAACTCATCCAGTCCATCCGCATCGAGGAGGACCGGTTCGGGTTCGAGCCGGAGATCACCGCCAAGGTGGCCCGTGCCGGCGCCCGCGTCTACGAAGTGCCAATCAGCTACCACGGGCGCACCTACGAGGAAGGCAAGAAGATCGGCTGGAAGGATGGCTTCCGCGCGCTGTACGCCATCGCCAAGTACTCGGTGAAGCGGTGAGCCGCTAGAACCGCACCACCACCGAGTCCGCAGAGCGGGTCGACGGCCCGTGGTACACCGCCTCGACGTTGTTCCCGTCCGGGTCGAGCACGAACGCCGCGTAGTAGGCCGGATGGTACGGCCGGATCCCGGGCTCGCCGTTGCTGCGCCCGCCGTTCGCCTGGCCCACGCGGTGGAACTCGTCCACCGCCGCGCGGTTCGGCGCCTGGAAAGCCAGGTGCACCCGGCCCGTCCGCTCTCCTTGCGCAGCACGGCTGTCCGGGCTGGAGACGAACAGCTCGTCCGCCCAGAAGTGGTCCTTGCCCTCGCCGCCGAGCTTGACGCCCAGCACCGAGAGCACCGCGCGGTAGAAGCGCCGGCTCACCTCGACGTCGCCCACCACGAGGTGGACGTGGTCGATCAGCCGGCCCCGGTGTCGCTCGCTGGTCTTCATTACGCTCCTCCCCCGGGAGGGTACCGGACCTCATCGCGCCGCAGGCGCGGAGGGCGCCGGCTTCCCCGCGAGGCCCCTCGCCTCGGCGGTGCGGTCGACGACCGGTCCGAGCTGCAGCTCCGCCAGCCCCTCCTGGTTCTTCTTTGGTCCCACCACCACCACCGGCAGCTTCGCCGGATCCAGGTACGCACGCGAGACCCGGGCCACCTCCTCCCGGCCAAGCGCACCCAGGCGCCCCGGCAGCGTCACATACCAGTCCAGCGGACGCCCGAGGTTGGACAAGGTCACGAAGGTGCTCGCCACCGCGTCGTTGGTCTCCAGCACCTGCGGCAGCGACTGGAGGATGCCCTCCTTGGCCTGCGCCAGCTCGGCGTCGGTGATGTCGCCGGTGGCGAACTTCTTCAGCTCGGCCTCGATGTCCTTCAGCGAGTCCACGGTGTGCGGGGCCACGACCGAGCCCCGCACCTGAAACACGCCGGTGCGCCTGTTGAAGCCCACCGAGCTGAACATTCCGTAGGTCCACCCGCGGACCTCGCGGAGCTGCTGGTTGAGCCGGCTGGTGAAGAGGCCTCCCACCGCGACGTTGGCGGTGCTGACCGCGAGCGCGTCGGGGTGGGTCGCGGAGATGGTGCGGGTGGCGAGTGCCACCTGACTCTGCGTGCTCTCCGGCATGTCGACGGTGATGACCGTGCGCGCGCCGTCCTTGGGGAACGGAGGCAGGCGCGACGGCGGCACCGCCTTGGGCCGCCAGGCCCCGAAGCGCTCGGCGAGGAGCGGAAGGATGGTGCCTGGCTCGAAGTCGCCCGAGACCGAGAGCAGGGCGTTGTTCGGACGGAAGTAGGTGTCGTGGAAGCGCACCAGGTCCTGCCGGCGGATGGCCTTCACCGACTCCACCGTGCCGCCGGCGGGCTGGCCCCAGGGGTGCTGCGGGCCGTAGAGCAGGCGCGCCACCTCGTCGCTGGCCAGCGCGCCCGGGTTGCCTCGCCGCTGCTCCAGGCCGGTGAGGGTGATACCCCGCACACGGTCGACGTCCGCCGGGCGGAAGGCGGGGTTCAGGGCCACATCCGCCAGCAGGTCGAGCGCGGGCTGAAGCGTGTCCGACAGGCAGTTGAGGTGGAGGCGGATCCCGTCCAGCCCGGGCATCACGGTGAGGGAGGCGGCGAGGTCCTCGAGCTGCTCGGCCAGCTGCTGGTTGGTGCGGCTCTTCGTCCCCTCGTCGAGCACCGCGCCGACGAAGGCGGCGAGGCCGGGCCTGCCGGGCGGATCGCCGTCCACCCCGGTCCTGATGGCCAGCTCGACCACGACCACCGGGACCGCGTGGTTCTCGCGCAGGAGGACCGGGAGCCGGTTCGGCAGCGACCGCTGAACCGGCACCGGGGCGCCGAACGGCGGGACGGCGGCGAGCGGCGTGGGCTGCGTGTTCCGCCAGGCGTCCGGTGGAGGCGTCGCAGGCGCGGCGGCCACCGGGGCCTGGGCGGGCTTGCTCGAGGCGCACCCCAGCGCGAGCAGGACGAGGGCCAACGGCCTCAGGCCACCGCGGCTCATGGGCGGGCCCCCGGAGCCGAGGCCGAGGCGGGCTCGACGTCCATGACCAGTACCCGGTCAGCGGGGAGCAGGGTCCGGGCGGAGTCGAGGACCTGCGCGGCGGTCACCGCGCGGTAGCGGGCCACGTCCCTGGGGAGAAAGCCCGGGTCACCGGTCCAGAAGGCATAGTCGTTGAGCTGGTCGGCCTTTCCTGAGATGCGCTCCACGGAGCGGACCATCGAGCCGACCACGATGCGCTTGGACCGCTCGACCTCCGCCGCGGTCGCGCCGGTCTTCCGCAGCTCGTCGAGCACCCCCTCGACCTCGCGCCGGAGCTCGGCGACGGTGTGCCCTTCCCGGGCGGTGGCGACGATCTGGAAATAGCCGCCGAGACCGAGGTTGACGTCGGCCGCGTACACCCCGCTGGCGATCTGCTTCTCCTCCACCAGCCTCCGGTACAGCCGCGAGGTCTTGGTTCCCCCCAGCACCACCGAGAGGATGTCTGCCGCCGCCTCCTCGGGCGCGAAGGGCTTCACCCCGTTCCACACCATCTGGAGCTGGGGGATGCGCGCCACCGGGTCGGGCACGGTCTTCTCCACCACCCTGTCCAGCCGGGGCTGCGGCAGGTCGGGCGGCTTCGGCTCCGGGCCGCCGGGGAGGTCACCGAAGTACTTCGTCACCAGCTCCCGGGCAACCTTGGGGTCGAAGTCGCCCACGATGGCCAGGGTGGCGTTCCGGGGCGCGTAGAACTGGCGGAAGAAGGCCTTGATGTCCTCCACGCTCGCCGCCTGGATCTCCTCGATGCTCCCGATGACGCAGTGGTAGTAGGGATGCGGCTTCGGGTAGAGCGTGTCGCAGAGGGTGAGCTGGGCAAGCCCGTAGGGCCGGTTCTCGTAGGTCTGCCGCCGCTCGTTGCTCACCACGTCCCGCTGGGTCGCCAGCTTCTTCGCGTCGAGCGTGGGCAGCAGGAAGCCCATCCGGTCGGACTCCAGCCACAGCGCCGTCGGCAACTGACTTGCCGGAACGGTCTCGTAGTAGTTGGTCCGGTCGAAGTCAGTGCTCCCGTTGAAGGCGTTCCCGGCACCGATGGCCGCGAGGACCTTGTCCGGGTCCGGCACGTGCTGGCTGCCGGAGAACATCATGTGCTCGAACAGGTGGGCGAATCCGCTCCTTCCGGGGCCCTGGTTGGCGGCGCCCACGTGGTACCAGACGTTCACCGTCACCTGTGGCGCCCGGTGATCCTCGCTGAGGAAGACCCGGAGCCCGTTGGGGAGGGTGAACTCCTGGAAGGGGATGCTCGGCTCGGTGGCCGCAAAGGCGCACGTGGCGCCGAGGAGGAGAATCCAGGTGACGACGGCTCGGGGGCGCACGGGAGAGGGCTCTAGCGCGGCGTCCGGGGGCGACGGAAGAGGGGCAACCGGGGGATCAGCGAGCAAGCAAACGACACGGGCCCATTCCGGTGAAGCATCAGAAAATGCTACGTTCTTTCAACTGGAGACACCGGGGCGGAAGAGACGAACGACATCGGCTGTCCGCGCCCGGAAGTCCTCCGCCTCTCGGCTCTGAAGCCCTCCCCCCGGAACCCCGAAGACCACCTCGATGCTGGACTGGCTGCACACCCTCTTCTCTCGCGATCTGGCCATCGACCTGGGGACCGCGAACACGCTCATCTACATTCGCGGCCAGGGCATCGTGTCCAACGAACCCTCGGTGGTCGCGGTCCAGCAGGACGCCCGTGGCGCCAAGCGGGTCCTGGCAGTGGGCAAGGAGGCGAAGGAGATGCTCGGGCGCACTCCCGGGAACATCGTCGCCATCCGGCCGATGAAGGACGGGGTCATCGCCGACTTCGAGATCACCGCAGCGATGCTCCGCTACTTCATCCAGACCGCGCACAACCGGAAGATCGGGGTGAAGCCGCGGATCATCATCGGCATCCCCTCGGGCATCACCGAGGTGGAGCGCCGGGCGGTGCGTGAGGCGGCGGAGAACGCCGGAGCGCGCGAGGTCTACCTGATCGAGCAGCCGATGGCAGCGGCGATCGGCGCCGGGCTCCCGGTGACCGAGCCGAGCGGTAACATGATCGTCGACATCGGGGGTGGCACCTCCGACGTGGCGGTCATCTCGCTCTCGGGCATCGTGTTCGCCAAGAGCGTGCGCGTCGGCGGCGACAAGCTGGACGAATCGATCATCCAGTACGTCAAGCGCAAGTACAACCTCCTCATCGGAGAGCGCACCGCCGAGCTGATCAAGATGGGGATCGGCACCGCATACCCGACTGACGAGGTGATGACGATGGAGATCAAGGGGCGCGACCTGGTGGCCGGCGTGCCCCGGACGCTCACCGTCACCTCGGACGAGGTGCGCGAGGCGCTCAGCGAGCCGGTGAATGGCATCGTGGAGGCGGTGAAGATGACCCTGGAGCGGACCCCGCCCGAGCTCGCGGGTGACATCGCCGACCGGGGCATCGTCCTGGCCGGGGGCGGCGCGCTCTTGAAGAACCTGGACACCCTGCTCCGCGAGGAGACCGGGCTGCCCGTGTTCCTCGCCGAGGACCCGCTCTCGGCGGTGGTGATCGGCGCGGGCAAGGCGCTGGAGTCACTCGACATCCTCCGGCAGGTCTGTCACCCGGTCTGAAGGGGCGCCGCGGCGGAGGTGTCCGGCCACGGTGTCCGGTACCCTCGTCGCCGCGTTCGCCCCTCCCCGCGACCCGTGAGAGGCCGGGCCCGGGGTTGACGCCTGACAGGCCCTACTTGGCCGCGGTCTTCTCCGGGACCACGTCCCACTTGCCGCGCGCATCCACGAAGAGCGTGCACCCGGCGGGGTCGCTGCACTTGGTGACGTGCTGCTTCTTTCCGGTGAATGAGAAGTACGAACCCGCGGGCAAGGTGTGGTCCTGACCGTCGTAGGTGAAGACCATGGTCCCCGCCAGGACCACCGAGTAGTGGTCGGCGCTGTGATGGTGCAGCGGCGCCTCGAAGTTCGCCGGAAGCTTGATGATGAGGTGGCTCGCCCCCTTCTTGGGATCTCCCGACAGCACAGCGATCTGCACCCCCGGGCTCTTGGGGTCCTCCGTGAACTTGAGGTCGCTCGCCGGGACGACGACCGCCTTCCCTCCGCCCTTGGCACGGACGGTGGTGGGAGCGAGAAGCGCCGCTGCGACAAGGCCTGCCACTGCGATCGTCCTGATCACTTGGAAATCTCCTCGGGGTTTGGTGGGCGCCGCATGCACCGGCCCGCCGCACCCTATCCCGTGCCGCTCACCAGAGCATGTCCTGATCCTCGGTGACCCCGGGCAACTCTGCGAGTGTGACCTCCCGCCCCCGGAAGCGTAGGGTGCCGGCAAAGAAGCCCAGTGGTTGCACGAAGCGGCTCCGGAGCACGAGCAGGTCGCGCACGTCGCGGTGCGCGTGCAGCGGGCGGAAGGTCAGGCGCACCGACCCGTCGTCCGTCGAGACCTGCCAGAGGTCCATCGGATCGGCGGAGCTGAAGCGGAACCGCACCGGCCCCACCGGCTCGAGCTGGTCGCCGAGGAAGAGCACGTTCTCCCCGGCGGCACCGGCGGCCACGGCGTTGAAGCCATCCACCAGGTTGAACCCGAGCGGAGTTCCGTCCTCGAGGCGGCCGCAGCCCATCGCCCACCGCCAGGTGGTGTGCCGGGCGAGCAATCCGTGGGTGGAGTCGAGACCCACCACGCCTCCGTCGAGCGTGTAGCGCCGGGGCCCCACCTCGAGCCGTCCCGAGGCGAGCAGCCCGACCGACTTCTGGGTGACGTTCACCCCGTCGCGGGGCAACCTCGAGGTGAGCGCTCGCCCCGTGGAGCCGCCCCCGGGCACCGGGGCCACCAGGGCCAGCGGCGGAGGGGCGCCGGTCACCAGCGCCTCGCCCTCGAACTTCACCCGCCCGCTCCTCGGCCGCCGGAGCGCGGAGATCTCCACAGAGTGGTGGTACCGGTCCGAGTCTGCCGGACGGGAGAAGCGGAACCGCGCGCCCGGGACGCGGAACGCGGCAGAGAGGCCGCGGGCCATCGCGTCCGACACCCGGCTCAGCGGGGACGGCGGGCCGAGCAGCGTGACGTCGACCAGCGGCTGCTTCTCCCTCAGGTCCAGAGCGGCGAAGAAGGCGTTCGAGGCGTAGCCCATCTCGGCGATGGCCATGACCGCCACCACCTCGGGGGTGGTGTAGAGCGCGTAGTGCCAGCGCTTGCGTCGGAGTCGCCGCGCCCAGGCGGGGAGCGCGTAGGGCGGCGCAAGGCGGTTGAGGTCCACCGGTCCCAGCTCGCCGGCGTAGGCCCCGAACGGCGGCTGCCCGTCCGGACTGGGAACCGCGGGGGGCGCAGGGGAGAGTTCGAGCATGGGGCGGGCCGGAGGCGTAGTCTGGCACGGGCGTCGGCCAATGGAGCGTGCGTGTCGCACCGTCGTTGCACACCGTGAATGGCGAGGAGGAAGCTCAGATGGCCAGTCCTGCTCAGCTCAAGATCCACAGCCAGGTCGTCCAGGAAGGGCAACCCATTCCCACCAGCGCGGTGCACACCGGGGCGGGCGGGCAGAACGTCAGCCCCGACCTGTCGTGGGACGCCCCACCTGCCGGCGCGAGGAGCCTCGCCGTCACCTGCTACGACCCGGACGCCCCGACCACCGTCGGATTCTCTCACTGGGTGCTGTTCAATCTCCCGCCCGAGCTGCGCAGTCTCCCGGCGGGCGCAGGCACCCCAGGCAAGGTCCCGAAGGGCGCGGTGCTCGGGTTCACCGATTACGGGGAAAGCGGGTATGGGGGCATGGCCCCGCCTCCGGGCGACCCGCCGCACCGCTACCAGTTCACGGTGTATGCGCTTGACGTGCCGCGGCTCGAGGGCGCCGACGCCTCGACGACCTACGCGAAGTTCCGGTTCCTGATCCGCGGACACGTGCTCGCCCAGGGCACGCTGACCGGTGTCTTCGGGCGAAAGGGCTGACGGCCGACAGGGCCCGCGTCTCTTCGCGAGCGAGCAAGACGAGGCGGCAGTCCACGCCCTGGTCTCAAGCCGGGTCGCCGGCCGCGACCGGCCGCGATCAGCCGGCCGCGTACTCGCGGCGGTGGTGGTTCAGGCCGATGAAACGAAAGCCGCCGGGCGGGGGCGGGATGTCCGGCGGCGCCTCGGGCGGCAGCGCCATCAGCCGCTCGTACTCCTCGACGGTCACCCGCTCGCGGGAACCGATGACCTCGTCCAGCTTCGCGCGCTGGATCCGCTCGGCGGCGTTCTTCCCTACCACCCCGGAGAAGAACTCGCTGGCGCAGCCGCTGCCGTAGCTGAAGAGGCCGATCCGCTTCCCGGCGAGCTCGGCGGCTCCGGCGTGAAGCATCCCGGCCAGGCCGAGGTAGAGCGAACCGGTGTAGATGTTCCCCACCCGGGCGCAGAGGGTCAGCGACGGGACCACTTGCCGCTCGTGGCTCGCCGCCCCCTCGCGCTCCTCGCGCGCCTCGTCGAACGCGCCGAGCACGTCGTCGAGGTCGCAGCGCCGGAGCCGGGCGTGGGCCTTCCTGGCCATCTTGCAGAACGGCACGTGGTAGCCGATGGCGGCGAGCTGCTCGCTGGGGAGCGAGCTCGCACCGCGGCGGACGATCTCCTTCGCCTCTGCCTTGCCCCGCCAGTCGCGGTAAGCGCCGGCCAGGGCCTCGAGGTAGCAGTCGATGGAGTAGTGGCCGTCCACCACCGCCTCGCGACGCCCGAGCGGACGCCAGAAGTCGAAGACGTGCGCGCTGCTGGTCCCGTTGAGGCCCAGGTCGAGCGCGAACAGCTGGGGATGGGCCGACACCAGCAGGGCCACCGCGCCGGCGCCCTGGGTGGGCTCCCCGGCGGTCTTCACCCCGTAGCGCGCGATGTCCGAGCAGATGACGACGGCCGACTTGCCGCCGGCCACTCCCGAGGCGATCCACTCGGTGGCCGCCATCAGCGCCGCGGTGCCGCCGTAACAGGCGTGCTGCACGTCGAAGACCCGCATGTGCCGGGGCAACCCGACGAGGCCCTGGACGTACGAGGCCACCGGCTTGCTGTGGTCCACCCCCGTCTCGGTGCCCACGGCGAGCAGACCGATCGCCGCGGAGTCGACCTTGTTCGCCTCGATCAACCGGCGCGCTGCGGTGGCAGCGAGCGCCACGGTGTCCTCGCCGGGGTCGGCGACCGCCATCTCGCGGACGCCGAGGCCGGCGATGTACTTGGCCGGGTCCACGCCCCGGGCGCGCGCCAGGTCCTCCAGGTGCAGCGTGCGACGAGGCAGCGCCACGGAAAGGGCCTCGATGCCCACGGACGTCTTCATGTGTTCCCCTCTCCCCTCAGGCTGAGTTCCGGGTCCGGGCCGGCCACCGGACACGGATGGTGACGTACGGTCCTGCGAGGCGCCGCGCATGCCGGCCCGGTGCAGGAGCGTGAGACTTCGTGAACGAACTCAGGAGCGCGGCACGAGGCCGGTGAAGAGCAGATCCACCATCCCCGCGGCGATCTCGTCGTCGGTGCGCTTCCCGCCCGGCTTGAACCACTTGTAGATCCAGAGGACCATCCCCAGGAAGGCAAATGCGGCGACGGTCGGATCCACCGGACGGATCTGCTGCTTCTCCAGTGCCTCGGCGAACGACGACTCGAGGAACCGCACGTAGCGCTTCTTCCGAGCGTTGATCTGGGCCTGCGCCTTGCCGGTGAGCGTGTCGTGCTCGTGGAGGATGATGGTGACTTCCTTGCTCCACCCGCGGGTGACGAGCCGGATGTTCTTGGCCATGCAGGCCTTGAGACGCTCCACCGGGTCGGGGATGTGCTCCACCTCGGAGAGGACGCGCTCCTCGAACACGTCCATCCCGTAGTTCATGATCTCGATGAGCAGCTGCTCCTTGCTCTCGATGTGGTGGTAGAGCCCGGCCTTGGTGAGGCCGCAGGCATCCGCGATCTCCTGGATGCTCGTGCCCTCGTAGCCGTGCTTGCAGATGAGGCGCGCGGCGGTCTCGAGGATGGCCCGATGCTTCGCGGTGGTGTCGTCGGTGCGTCTCACGGGGGGACATCGAGGTTACCACTCGCGGCGTGGGTGCGACCCGGGGATCTCCTACCGACTGGTAGGTAGCAGCGTGGGGTGGGGCTCGTCCAGTCCTCGACGGTTCCCCTCCTGTCCTCGGGTGCTTGGGGTCGTGATGACGCGGGGCGACGGTCATCTGCAGTCGGGCTCGGTGCCGGTGACATTCACGCTGAGGACGACGGCGCCGTTCCGGCGCTGAGGGACGAGCACTCCGGGCAGGTGGGGAGTCCGGACCTTTGGATCCCCGTGCCGGTGCCCAGGCGCGACACCGCGGGGGCTCGAATCGCGAGATGGATGCGTTCGGCGTGCATGTATTTCGGCGAACTGCATGCATCCCGGATGCGACGCTCCTCGCGTACCGGCCCCACCAGGACCAGCTCTGCGAGTTCAAGGTCGGCGGCGTGACCTTCGTGGTCTACGAGACCTGGGGCGACAGCGATCGCGACTGGGTCGGGTGAGAGCCACCTTCGCCAGGGCTCGGGCCTGCCTCTTCTTCGCCCGGGTCTGAGCGCGCGGGCTCAGAGGTCGTCGTGGCGGAACGACTTCTTCCCCGGGCCGTAGTCGGCGCTCACCTGCCCCGAACCACGAAGGAGCCAGCGGAACGTGAGGAGCCCGTCCACTCCCACCGGACCGCGGGCGTGCAGCTTGCCGGTGCCGATGCCCACCTCGCCGCCCAGCCCGAAGCGATAGCCGTCCGCGAATCGGGTGCTGGCGTCGTGGAACACGCAGGCCGCGTCCACCTCGGCCAGGAAGCGCTCGGCGGCCGTACGGTCCTCGGCGACGATGGCCTCGGTGTGCTGCGAACCGTGCCGCGCGAGGTGGGCCAGCGCGGCGTCCAGGTCAGCGACCCGGGCGACGGCGAGGATGAGCGCGCCGTACTCTGCATCCCAGTCGGCGTCGGTGGCGGCCTTCATCTCCGGGTGTCGGGCGCGGGTGGCCACGTCGCCCCGGAGCTCGACGCCCGCCGAGCGCAGCGCGGCCACGCTCGCGTCCAGCGCCGCCTCGGCCCCGGGCTCCCAGAGCAGCGTCTCCAGCGCGTTGCACGCCGCCGGGTAGCTGCACTTGCTGTCGACGACGATGCGTGCCGCCTTCTCCGGGTCGGCCGAGCGGTGGAGGAAGACGTGGCAGACGCCCTCCGCATGGGCGAGCACCGGGATGCGGCTCCGGGAGCGCACGTGCTCCACGAACTCCTTTCCGCCGCGGGCGATCACCAGATCCACGCCCCTCTCCAGTCCGAGCAGCGCCTCGACCTCGGACCGGTCGTCCAGAAGCTGCACTGCATCGGGTGAGAGCCCTGCGCGCTCGAGCGCGCCGCGAACCACCTCGGCCAGCGCCCGGTTCGACTCCGCGGCCTCCCGCCCGCCCTTGAGGAGCACCGCGTTCCCCGAGCGGAGAGCGAGCGAGGCGATCTGCACCAGCGCATCGGGACGCGACTCGAACACCACCGCGAGGACGCCCAGCGGACAGCGGACCTGCTCGAGGACCAGGCCCTCGTCGAGCGTGCGCCGGGCCAGCACCGTCCCCAGCGGGTCAGCCCTCGCGGCGAGCTGCCGTGCGCCGTCGGCGAGCGTCTCGAGCTTCGCCGCATCCAGCTTCAGCCGCTTCACCAGGGGCGGGGCGAGGCCCGCGGCAGCGTTGAGGTCGCGCCCGTTGGCCTCGAGCACGCGCGCTCGAATACCGGGGTCCACCAGGGCCGCCGCCAGCGCCTCGAGCGCCCGGGTGCGTGCCTCGGCCGGAGCCCGTGCCAGCCGACCGCCAGCCTGGACCGCGCGCTCCACCCGCTCGGTCACTGCGCTCATGACCCGAGCACCAGGTTGTCGCGGGTGACGAGCGCGTCGTACCCGCGCCAGCCGAGCACGTCCTCGATCTCCTCGCTGTGGCGCCCGAGCAGCGCCCGGCAGGCCCGGGCGTCGTAGTTGGCGAGGCCCCGCCCACGCACCCGGCCGGAGGCGTCCCGGATCTCCACCACCTCGCCCTCGCGGAAGTCGCCCTCGACCGCGACCACCCCGATGGGCAGGAGCGACGCCCGGCCGCCCTCCAGGGCCGAGAGCGCCCCGTCGTTGGCCACCAGTGCGCCGGCGTGTGGGGCGAGGGCGATGCGCTGCCGACGCACCGCCCGGCGCTCCGCCGGAGGGACGCAGGTGCCCACCGCCTCTCCGGAGAGGAGCCGCCGCAGCACGTTCGGCTCCGCCCCCGAGGCGATGACCACCGTCACCCCGGACCGGCTCGCCAGCCGCGCCGCCTCGAGCTTGGTCGACATGCCCCCCGTTCCGCCGGCGCTCACCGCGCCGAGCCGCGGCGTCTCGGCATCCAGCACCTCGATGCGCCGCGCGTCGGGGTCGGTCCGAGGGTCGGCGGTGTACAGCCCGTCCACGTCGGTGAGGAGCACCAGGAGGTCCGCGTCCACGCCGACCGCGACTCGGGCGCTCAGCCCGTCGTTGTCGCCGAACGCCGCCGCACCCGTCTCTGCGCCCTGGGCACGGCGGTGCTCCACCAGCTCCCGAATGCTCACGCTGTCGTTCTCGTTCAGCACCGGCACCGCGCGCAGCTCCAGCAGCCGCATCAGGGTCGTCCGGACGCACAGAGCGCGGTCACGGTCGCCGAGGTCGCTCTCGGTGAGGAGCACCTGCGCCGCGGTCACCCCGAACTGGGCGAACGCCTGAGTGTAGAGCCCGACCAGGTGCCCCTGCCCCACCGCTGCGCAGGCCTGCCGCAGACCGAGCGAGCGTGGGCGCTCGGTGAGGCCCAGCTGCTTCATCCCCAGCGCCACCGCCCCGCTGGAGACGAGGAGGATCTGCCGCCCCTCCTGGCGCAGCAGGGCCATCTCCTCCACCAGGGACATCAGCCGGCCCAGGGCGAGCGACCGTCCGTCGTGGGTCACCACCTGGGTGCCCAGCTTCACCACGATGCGCTGCGCGCCCCCGAGCGGAGGCCGTGTGCCCGGCTGTGCTAGGTCCGAGGGCATGCTGGACAACGACGGTACCCTGGGCGTCCTGGGTTGTGGAACGGTGGGCGAGGCGATCGTGCGCGGGCTGATTCACTCGGGCTCGCTCGTCCCCGCCCGCCTGGTGGTCTCCACGCGGAGGACGGAGGCGGCCGAGGAGCTCGGCAGGAAGCACGGCGTCCGGGCCACGCTGGACAACCTGGCGGTCGCGCGCGAGGCCAGCGCGCTGCTGGTGAGCCTCAAGCCGCAGCAGCTGGCGACGGTGCTGGACACCGACGAGATGCGGGCCGCGCTCCGGGGCAAGCTGGTGGTGAGCGTCGCCGCCGGCGTTCGGCTGGAGCAGATCCGCCGCTGGCTGCCCGAGAGCCCGCTGGTCCGGGCGATGCCGAACACTCCTGCCCTCATCGGCGAGGGGATGACGGTGGTCTCCCGCGGGCCGCTGGCAACGGACGCACACGTACACACCGCCATCCAGCTGTTCCGGGCGGTCGGCCGGTGCCTCGAGCTCGAGGAGAAGTCGATGGACGTGGTCACCGCGCTGAACAGCAGCGGGCCCGCCTTCGCCTACCTGATCATCGAGGCGCTCGCAGAAGGTGGCGTGATGATGGGGTTGCGCCGGGACGTGGCGATGGAAATTGCCGCCCAGATGCTCCAGGGGTCCGCGCGCATGGTGCTCCAGACGGGCATGCACCCGGCTGCGCTCAAGGACCAGGTCACCACCCCGGCCGGCTGTACCATCGCCGGGCTGCTCACCTTGGAGGACGGGCGGATTCGTTCCGTCCTCGCCCGGGCAGTCGAGGAAGCGACCCGGGTGGCCTCACGTCTGGGGCAGTCGTAGCCCAGCGCACCCCCGCGCGAAATGGCGCCGGGCAGTCGAGCGTTGATCGATCGGCGCGGCATGCTCGCTCGGCCGTTGCCGGGGAGACGGCGCCGCTGCCAGGATCGCTTCCCGTGGGACTGCTCGACAACGAACGGCTCGCCTTCTTGAAGAAGCTCCGCCCGGCGTCCGTGAAGCGGCTGGCGTCGCTGCGGATGGAGGACGTGGTCGGGCTGGAGGCCAAGCGGGCGCGGACGCGCGTCAAGGCGCTCCAGACCCGGTATCCGTCGGCCGGTCCGCGGGAGCTGGGGCATCACGTCATCGACTCGGCGAAGGGCCTGGCTTCGCTCAGCGGGTCGATCAGCGGCGTCTTCGGGCTGGTGAGCGTGCCGGCAGACCTGGTGGTGATGGCCTGGCTGCAGATCCGCATGCTCGCCGACATCGCGACCGCTTACGGGGTCGACCTCCGGTTCCGGCGGGCGCGGACCGAGCTGCTCGGCGTCCTGGGCGAGGCGAACGGGGTCGGGCCGCTCCAGCGTTCCGGACCGAAGGTGCTGGGCAAGGTGGCCGCGGTCCTTGCCGAGCGTGGAGGGTTCGCCTCGGTCGGCCGCGTCATGCCGCTGGTGGCCGCGCCGCTCACCGCCTGGCTCAACAACCACCACATCCAGCTGGTCGGTGAAGCGGCGCTCCGTCAGTACGACGGCTTCGTCCGCGCCTCGGCCAAGACGCGGGCAGCGTCGGGATCGAACGCACCATGAGCGCGCGGGTCGCCGAGCTGGACCTCGAGACCGGCGTCTACACGCGTCAGGCGTTCGAGCGCGAGGTGGCGTTCGCGGTCCAGGTGGCCCGGCGGGCAGCGCAGCCGTGCAGCCTGCTGGTGGTGGACGTGGACGAGTTCCAGGCGCTGCAGGACGTGCGGGGGGACCTCGCCGCGGACACCTGTCTCGAGGCGCTGGCCCAGCGCATCTCGGCCGAGAGCAGCGGCGCCGGGCCCATCGGCCGGCTCGGGGGGGACACCTTCGGGCTGTTGCTCCCCGGCTGGGCGCTGCCGCGGGCGTGCGCGCTCGCCGACCGGCTCCGCAGCGCGGCGCGGGCCGATCCCTGCGTCATGGCCACGGTGAGCGTGGGCGTGGCGGCGCTCCGGCCCTCGGAGCCGTGGGGCAACCTGCTCGACGCAGCGGAGGCGGCCTGCACCCGCGCGAAGCAGGCGGGACGCGACCGCAGCGTCCACCGGGGCTGATCCCGCACGTCGGACCCACCCCTGGCCTACGCTCCGGCGAGGTCGCCTGACGCCGAGCCTGGGGTCGCGGATCGGTCCGAGTCACTGGTCGGCCCCTCCGAATGGCGTGCGCCCGGCCGGAGATCGCGCTATCTATAGACATATCGAGCCGACACATCGCGTCGATGTGTCGATGACTGCCGGGAAGTCCGGCGAGGAGTGTGCGCGATGCGATCAGGGAATGGCTGGGGGTTCGACACGGCGATGTTCATGGGACGCGGTCCGTGGGGACGCCGCGGACCGGGTGGACGACCGGAGTGGTGGGACATGTTCGGTGGTCCGCCGCCGCGGGCAGAGCGAGGCGCCGTCCGGTACCTCGTGCTCGACGCGCTGGAGAAGCAGCCCCGGCACGGCTACGAGATCATGCAGACCATCGAGGAGCGGAGCGGACAGACGTACCGCCCGAGCCCAGGGGTCATCTACCCCACGTTGCAGATGCTGGAGGAGCTGCGGCACGTCCGCGGCACCGAGGACGACGGACGCCGCATCTACGCCATCACCCCGGAGGGGCAGCGTGACCTCGCCGAGCACCGCGCCGAGGTGGAGGAGTTCTATGAGCGCTCGGGCGTCTCCGGTTGGGCCGAGAGCGCCGAGGACCTTGCGGACCTCATGCAGCGCGGGGCCCAGCTCTTTCGGGTGCTCCGCCGTGCCGCACGCCGGGGGCGGCTCACCCCGTCCACCATGCGGAAGCTCCGCACCGTGCTCGACGAGGTCCTGACGAAGGTGACCTCGATCGTCGAGGAGTGAGCGACGTCCGGGGCACCGCTGGTTCGCAGCGAGCCCGCGGCGCCCCCTCGAGCCTCGATGCCGAGGAACCGTCTCAGGCGGCGATCTGGCAGTTGTTCGCGTTCACCCGGTGGAGCTCGCTGAACCCGAAGCGCTCGGCGTGCTCGGCGAGCCTTCGGAACACCGCGCGGGCCAGCGCGCGCTCGCCGTACTGGTTGTAAAGCCCGGCCGCGACCTTGGTCAGCGGGCCGTCCAGCTCGGCCAGCGCGGAGGCCGCGTCGGCACCATCGAGCGCATCCATGCACCGCCGCACCGAGAACCACGACTGCCACTCGTCCACCGCGGGAAGGAGGCCCTCCGCCACCCGGTTCACCATGCCTTCGATCTCGTCGCCGAGGGTCCCCCAGACCCGCTCCCGCTGCCGGCGGTAGAGCTCCCCCACCACGCTCCCGTCCGCCTCGGCCCGCACCGAGAGGTGGACCCGCTCCATCGATTCGGCCAGCGCATCGAGGATCTCTACCCGCAGTCCGGCGTCGACCGGCGCGCCGATCGACCCGCTCGGGAGGCGGGGGGCCCGCCACCCGTGTGTCGCGGCGGCCAGGCGCCTTCCGGGCGTCCGGTGATCCTCGGGTCGTGCGATGTGGATCTGCGAGGGTGACGCATGCGCGCATACAGTCAGCCCGCGCACCTGGGCAGTGATGCGTTCCCCGGGGTCAGCGGGATTGCGGCCGGGACCAGTCCCAGCGCAACAGGACCCACTCCTCGGTGGCGTCTCGGTAGCAGTCGATCACGGTGAACCCCACCCGCGCGTGTGCGCGCACGGAGCGCGTGTTGCGCGTCGCGACCTCGGTGACCGAGGAGTCGAACCTGGCCCGCAGATGCCGGCGGTGCGCCTGGTAGAGAAGATCGAACACGCCCTTCCCGCGCCAGCGCCTGTCCACGCAGATCTGCCCCATCACGTAGAATCGCTGCCCGGCCATCCCCAGCGCCTCGAGGCGCTGGAACATCGGCTCGAGGATGGGGATCAGCGAGCGGCACTCGACCGGCATCACCAGGGCATAGCCTGCGAGGCTGCCGCCTTCGCGGGCGACGATGCTCGGGGCGATCGTGTGCATGCGCTTCAGGAGATCGAGCGTGTGCTCGACGGTGACGAATCCCTCTGCGGCGATCTCCTCCGGGGTCAGCTGGTGAGCGAGGTTCGCCCGCTGCAGAGCCAGGATCTGCTCCAGCTCCTCCTCGCGCTCCACCGGTCCTGCCTCGATCACCGCGCTCACTTCTTCTTCAGCGCCCACTCGGCATGGGTCACCACCGGCAGCTGCAGCGCCCGCTCGCGGTCCAGGTCAAGGTTCCCGATGTGCAGCGACAGCGGCGCCTGCACCCACTTGTAGATGCTGCCGAGGAACAGCTTCACGAACCGGGTGACGTACCCCTGCACCGCCTCCCTCGAGAGGTCGGGGAACATGGCGCCCACCACCTGCTCAACCTCCTCCGGGAGCAGCTTCTCGTCGGCGAAGAGGTGGAAGCAGGCGTCGAGCACCCGGAAGGGCATCAGCTCCTCCTCGCCCACCTGGTTCGGCGCGAGCTCCGGGCCCGGAGGCTTCTGGAGCACCAGCCGGATGCCCTCCAGCGGGTGGACCTCCTGGAGGTAGTCGAGCAGCACCATCACCACCGTCTTGGGCACGTTGGCGATGACCGCCAGCGCGCCCTCCAGGTCACCGCCAACGGTGGTGTAGCCCACCGCACGCTCGCTCATGTTCCCGGTCTGGAGGAACAGGCCGCCGGACGAGTTGCTCCAGCTCCACATCCGCTGCCCGCGGAGCCGGGCCTGCACGTTCTGCTCGGTGAGCGGGGTCACCGTCTCGCCGGGCTGGAGCATGGCCCGCACCGCCTCCAGCTCGCGCTCGAAGGCGGCGTCGATGCTCACCACCCGGAGCGGAACGCCGAGCTCCTCGCACACCGTGCGCGCCGCCTTCTCCGTCTCGGGCGAGGAGAAGCGGCTCGGCATGAAGAACGCCCGGAGCAGGCTTCCCGGCGCCTCGGGCTTCTTCCGCGAGGCCCAGCGGTGGGCGACGAGCAGGGTGAGCAGCGAGTCCCGCCCGCCCGACAGCGCCACGCCGATGGTCTTGAAGACGCGGTTCTTCTCGAAGTAGTCGCCGACTCCCATCGCCAGGGCGTCAAGCACGTCCTCGCAGTACCGCGTCCGCGCCGGGACGTGGCTCTCGGGACCGGGGAGGAAGAAGCTCCCGTGCGCCGGGAGCGGGTAGGAGAGCTTCTCGCGGCGGGTCCGGAACTCCTTCTCCCGGATCTCGATGGTGGGAACCGCCTCGTGCGCGGTCGCCCAGGCGGCGTGATCCTGCCGCCAGGTAGTGTTCTCGCTCCGGAGCCGCATGGTCCGGTCGAGATCGACCGTCGTCGCCTCCCAGCCCTCGCGCCAGCGGGGCGCGTCCAGCATGGGCTTGCCGTTCTGGAAGACGAAGCCGCCTCCGTCGAAGAGCAGCCCGTCGTTGCCGCCCACCAGGTTCACGTAGGCCAGCGTGCACTGGTGGTCCGCGGCGCGGGTGATGAGCATCTCTCGCCGCGTCTGGTCCGTGCCCACCCGGAACGCCGACCCGGAGATGTTCACCACCAGCTCCGCGCCCGAGTATGTCCGCCGGCGCATCGGGCACTCGGCGGTCCACGCGTCCTCGCACACCTCCGGGGCAATGACCCCAAAGTCGAACTGGAAGATCAGATCCCCGAACGGGACGTCCCGGTGCTCGTCGAGCTGGTAGGGGAAGCCCCGGTCGAAGGTGCGGCCCTCGTAGTAGATGCTGTAGGTGGGGAGCTTCTCCTTGGGCACCAGCCCGCGGATGAGACCGCCGGCGACCACGGCGGCGCAGTTGTACCGGAGCCCCTGGTGGATGACCGCCACACCCAGGACGTGCACCGTGGCCTGACCGCGGGTCTCCTTCGCGAAGTGCTCCAGCGCCCGCCACTGGTCCTCGACGAACCCCTGCCACTGGATGAGGTCCTCGGGCGGGTACCCACCGATCATCTGCTCCGGGTATGCGGCGAGCGTCACCTCGGCCGCGGCCATCTCGCGCGCAAAGCGCAGCGCCCGCTCGACGTTGGCGTGGGTCGCCCCGACCGTGGTGTTCACCGAGGCGAGGCCGATCTTCACCAGCCGCATCGCGAGGTCCTCAGTTCACCGGCCCGTCGGGCTTCGCCGGGGTGAGCCGGGCCAGCACCTCGCTGACCTCGGCCAGCACCGAGCGCAGCCGGGCGCCCACGTCCAGCTCGCAGAGCAGATCCTGCCGCCGCTCCACGTCCGCCACCACGCTGGAGGCCACCACGTCGGCCAGCGCGCCGCCGGAGGCCCGCGCCGAGGCCTGGAGCAGGCCCTGGGCGACCGGCGGCGGAAGGCGGGCGGCGAGCTCGAGCATCGCCTGGCGGAGCTGTTCCTCCTCGGTGCCGTGGTACTCGGTGTCCGGGAGGATGGCGGCTCGGACCTCGCGGTACAGCTGATCCGGCGGGAGCTCCTCGAGGATGCGCGCCCGCACCGTCCCCTGGACGATGATGTTGTAGCGGCCTCCGTCCAGGTCCTCGTGCCAGGCGATGATGCCGGCGCAGACCATCGGGCGCATCCGGGGCCGGCCCGAGTAGCTGCCCTCGTAGCCCGGCTCGAGCTGCGCCATGGCCATCACCTTGTCGCCGGCCAGCGCCGACTTCACCAGGGACCGGTAGCGCGCTTCGAAGATGTGCAAGGGGAGGACGGTGTGCGGAAACAGCACGGCGGATGGCAGGGGGAAGACCTTGAGCGCTGCCGCGGCGCGCTCCACCCGTTCCAGGGCCGTCATGCCGGGCAACCTAACATCCGGACACACCTCTGCCACGAACTGCGGGGGCTCCCTCCGGGGGGTTCCTGATAGGGTGCGCGGCCATTCCTCGATGACTCTCGACGCCATTCCTCATCGCCCGACCACGCCGTGGGGACGGGCCCGGGCCTGGTCCGGACGGATGTACGCCCGCGTCGAGTCGTACGCCAACAGCCCGGCGGCGTTCAGCGCTCTGCTGGTCGTGGCGGCGATCGACTCGGCGTTCTTCCCCGTGCCGCCGTTCGTCCTCCTCATCCCCATGGTGATCGCCGCACCGGAGAAGTGGCTGCGCCTGATGCTCTGGGGCACCGTGGCGTCCATCGCCGGAAGTCTCCTCGGCTACGGCATCGGGGCGGCGATGCGCGGCGGATTGAGCCTGATCCACATCGACCCCAACATCCGCCTGGACCTCGGACCGGACTGGCTGCGCAAGGTGCTGCTGGTCCTGGCCGGCGTGGCAGGGGCGGTGACCCTCGTCTCGGCGCTGCAGGGCCTCAAGCAGCGCCCGTTCGCCTGGCTGCGGGCAGGTGCCACCTGCGCCCTGACGCTCGCCTTCGCCATCACCTCGACGCGGACCGGATGGTTCGGCGTGCACGGGACGCTGGCCGAGCTACTGAGTCAGAACTGGTGGTCGCTGGCGGTGGTCTGCATGGTGGTCCCGGCATTCAAGCTGGCCACCATCGGCAGCGGCCTGGTGGGCGTGTCCATCCCCGCCTTCCTCGCGGCCGCGGGCATTGCCCGCCTGGTCCGCTTCGGGGTGGCCGCGGGCCTGGCCCGGTTCGGGGGGCCGCCGGTCCGGAGCTGGCTCCTCAAGCACGCCCACGCCCATCCCCCGCCGGCCACCGGCTCCCGCCCGCTCGAGACCTGAGCAGGGCATTCCGCTGTCACTGAAGCCGAGTGCAATCGGCGGACGCCCCGAGCGTCTTCGGGGTCGGAGGAAGCCGACACCATGTCTCGTCCCGCCGTTGCCGCCCTGCTCTCGTTCCTGATTCCCGGGGTCGGGCAGATCTACAACCGCGAGGTGCTGCGGGGGCTGTTCTGGCTGATCGTCACCCCGGCGCTGTGGATCGGGAGTGCCGGCGTGTTCGGGTGGATCGTCCACCTCATCTCGGCGGCCACGGCGTACCACCGCGCCGAGCTGCAAGACGGGCTGCCCCGCCGCGCGACACGCCTCGACTGGCGCTCGCTGTAGCGGAGCCAGGAGTCAGGGGAGCGACGCGGTCTTCTCGCCGGGCTGGCCGGTGGAGCCACGGAGCACCGCGAAGTTGATGTTCCCGTATCCGCCGCCCTGGCAGCTGAACATCACCCGCTTGATGATCCGGAAGGGCACGTCCTTGTGCCCCTGGACGTTCACCACGCCCTTGAAGGCCGTTCCGTCGTTGGCCAGCTGGTGGAGCTCCTCGGTCTCCTTCTTTTGCTCGCGGAGCTTCTCCTCCAGGGCGGGGATGGTGACGTAGTCGTCGCGCGACAGGTCCGCCACCCGGGCCACCGAGACGCCGTTGATGATGATGTCGTCGTTGCTGATCATGATCACCGGCGCCAGCTCCAGCTCGTCCACGTGCGTGGCGGTGGGCAGCTGGATGTCCTTGGTCATGTTCAGGATCTCGCCCGTCGCCGAGAAGTTGGCGATGAGGAAGAGCACGATGATGACGAACATGTCGACCAGCGGGGTGATCAGCAGATCCGCGTTGGTGGACTTGTGCGCGGCGTAACCGTGTCCGAAGACCTTCGACTTGCGCAGCCGCTTTCCCCAGCGCTTGCCTGGTGTCTCGATGGCCATGGTCAGGTGCTCACGGGTGCCACCGACACCGAGGGGAAGCCGTCTCCGATGCACTCGTCGATCACGTGCACCAGATCCTCGTAGCGGACCGCGTCCTCGGTCTGGACGGTGATCGCCGTCTGGTCGGGCCCGAGCTTCTCCTTCACGTCCTTGAAGCGGTCGGCGAGCTTGGTGAGGTCGATCTGCTGCTTCGCGTCGCGGATGATCGGGATGGGGTCGAAGGTGCTGGTGCCCACCGTCAGCCGCAGGTCCTTCTCCGAGAGGAGCAGAGTCACCGGGACGGTCTTGTCGTCCTTGTCCGGCGTGGGGTCGCCGTCGCCCCCGCCGCCGCTGACTTGCAGCCGGCCGATCTGCGTCCAGACCGCGGTCATGATGAGGAAGCTGATGGTCACCGCCATCAGGTCAATGAAGGGGACCAGGTTGATGGTGGCATCGAGGGCCTTCTTCTTGCCCTTGCTGTCACCCAGGTCCATCCCGCCAGCCATGTGCGCGCTCTCTCCGTCTCTAGGGGTCTCGGCGACTGCCGGGGATGCCTACTCGTCGTCCCGACCAGCGGAGACGGTGAGGTTCCTGAACTTGTCCTTGTTGTTCACCACCAGGTTCAGCACCGAGACGCTGCTCTCGTTGATGTCGTTGATCAGGCTCTGGGTCCGACCGTTGAGGACCGAGAACATGATCAGCGACGGGATGGCGACGAGCAGCCCGAAGAAGGTGCAGTTCATCGCCTCGGAGATGCCCTGGGAGAGGATGGTGGCCTTGTCGGCCGGGTTCACGTGGGCCACGGCCTCGAAGCACTGGATGAGCCCGTTCACCGTCCCGAGCAGTCCGGCGAGCATCGCCGCGTTCCCGAGCATCGCCAGGTAGCCGGTGCGGGCCTCGAGCTTGGGCGTCTCGCGGAGGCTGGCCTCGTCGAGCGCGGCCTGGACCTCGTCCTCACCCTTGGGGACGTTCATCAGGCCGGCCTTCACCACGTTGGTGAGCGGGGTGCTCTTCTGGCCGGCCACGTAGTTGATGGCCTTGTCCAGGTCGCCGGCGTAGATGTGCTTCTTCAGGCCGCGCAGGAAGCCGTCCTTGTTGATCGGCGCGGAGAAGAACAGCACCACCACGCGCTCGATGATGATCGCCAGCGCGATGACTGCGCAGATGGCGATGGGATACATCCCGCTCTTGCCGGCGCGGAACCGGGCAGCCATCTGGTCGAAGAAGGAGCCCGAGGCGGTCGCCTCCGCGGCGAGCAGCGTCAGACGGGACAGGAACCCCACGCTCATCGATGCCTCCGTACTGGCCAGCGACTCCGCGGCCGGAAGACCGGCGGATCACGCTGGAACCCTGGATAATTCAGGGGGGTGGACGTGAAGTTGCATCCTACGTCCCGCACTGAGCAACCTGTCAAGAATCCAAGGTAGGGAAGTACGCGCAACCTCTGCAGTATTTTCGGTCCGCGGGACAACGGCGTCCTACCCCTTGGATGCCGGGGCGCCGTCCTCGTCCGTGGCCAGTTCGAGATCCAGGATGCGGGCCTCACCCACGTAGGCCTTGGTCTCGAAGCGGGTGATGCGGCCGATCTTCCGGACGATCTCCTTCATCCGCTCGGCCTCCTTGTGGATGATGTCCACCTTGGCCCAGGCGTAGTCGTCGGGCCCGAGCTTGCGCTTGAGCAGCTCGGCGTACCCGAGGACCGAGGTCAGGGGCTGGTTGAGCTCGTGGGCCGCGGTGCCCGCCAGGGCGATCATCTCCGCGCTCCGCTCGCTGCGCTCGAGACGCAGGGTGGCGTCCGAGAGCCTGCGCTCCAGCTGCACCCGGTCGCGGAGGTCGCGGAGGATGCCCACCGTGGCCACCTCGCGGTTGCCCTCGTAGAGGATGGAGCCGGTCATGTTCACCGGCACCTTCTCCCCGGACTTGGAGACGATCTCCTGCCGGGTGAGCGCCAGGCGCCCGGGACCGCCGTGCTCCGGCGAGCGCATCCTGGCCATGAGGTCGGGCCCCACGTCCTCGCCGACGAAGAACTGCATGGCGGTGAGCTTCCCCAGCGCCTCCTGCGCGGTGTAGCCGGTGAGGGCCTCGGCGCCCTTGTTGAAGAGGATGAAGCGCCCCTCCATGTCGAGGGCCACCACCGCGTCCACGGTGTTGTCCACCAGCTTCTCGAGAAACTCCTTGGTGCGGCGAAGCTCGTTCTCGATGCGCCGCGGCTCGGTGACGTCGCGGAAACTGAGGATTGCCGCCGCGTCGCCCTCGCGCAGGGGAGCCCCGCTGACCGACAGCGTGAGGTGCCGCTCGGTGGGCGTGCGGGCCTGCACGTCGACGTCGCGCTGGACCTCGCCGCGGGCCACCGCGCAGAGCAGCGTGGTGAGCGCCTCGGCGCCGAGCGCGCCGGTCAGATCCTCCACGTGTCGGCCCTCGAGGTGGGCTGGGTCCACGTCGAGGATCGCCGCGCCCGCCGGGTTGAGCAGCAGCACCCGACCCTTCCCGTCGAGGATGGCGATGCCCTCCGAGACATGGGCGAAGAAGGCCTGGTAGCGCTCCAGCTCCTCCGCCTTGCGCTCGGCGACGAGGCGGGCCGACTTCTCGCGCTCCGACTCGCCGCGCACCGACTCGAGCAGCCGGGCGTTCCGCAGCGCCACCGCGGTGGCGTGGCCCACGGTGGCGAGGAAGTCCACCTCGGCCGGGGTGAACGCCGGCCGCTCCCCGAAGCCGCGGACCAGGAGGACGCCGAGCACCTTCCCCTGGACGCTCAAGGGCAGCGCGGCGAGGGAGCGCACGCCGGCCGCGACGACCCGCTCGTGCATTCCCTCGAGCAGGGGGTGGCTCGGGACATCCTCCACCACCGTGGGCTGCCCGGTGCGCAGGCACTGGCGCACCTCGGGGTAGCGCTCCAGGTCGATTCTCAGATTCTTGATGTCCGGCGCGTCGCTCGCCGCGACCACCACCGCCGAGCCGGCGCCGTCGGCGAGCAGCAAGCTCGCACGAGCGATGTCCAGCATCTCTGCCAGCCGCCGGGTCACGTCGTGGAGGAGCGCGTCGACGTCGGTGGACTCGGCGTAGCGCGCGGTGAGCTCCAGCAGCATGTCGAGGTTGCGCTGCTGCGCGCGCGACTGGGTCTCCAGCGCGTGCCGCTCGCGGGCCTTCTGCAGGCGCCAGCCGAGCTCCGCCTCCAGCTGGCCGATGCCGAGGAGCGAATCGGCCGGCACACTCGCCGCCGAGCGGCTCCGCAGCACGCCCTGGTCCACGAGCGCCAACACCGCCTGCGACCCGCGCCCGTGGTCCAGCAAGCGCAGTGCCGCGTCACCGCCCGGAGCGGTCAGGTCCACCAGGACGTAGCTCGCCTCGGCGAGCTGACCCGCGGGCCAGAGCGCGACATCGCTTCCGAGGAGTGCAGCGGTCACCCGCTCCCGCGCGCCGGAGCTGTCCGGCAGGAGGACCAGGCCCGAAGGAGGCGCCATCGACACCCTCGGGGATGCTAGCACCAAAGCTGCCGTGACCGCCGACTCCCACACCCCCACGCTGGTGCACGCGCTGAGCGCGGTGGCGGCCGCGACCGACCGGCTGCCCGATGCGGCAGACACGGCCACCCGGGGCCTGGCGCAGCGGGTACGCACCCGCATCCTCCGGGACCTGCTCCCCCGTCTGGGAAGCGAGGCTCCGCTGCTGCTCGTGGCGTTGGCCGGGCCCAACAACGTCGGGAAATCCACCTTGTTCAACACCCTGGTGGGCGCGGCCCTCTCACCCGCGCACGCCCAGGGCGGTCTCACCCAGCAGTGCCTCGCCGCGGCCACGCCCGACACCGCGAGCGGCCCCGGACGCGAGGCGCTCTCGGCCCGGTACGAGGTGGTGCTCCTGGCACCCGGTGCCCGGGCGCCGGTGACCGAGCCGGGTCCTCCAGGACGGCTGTTCCTCACCTCGACCACCACCCTGCCGGCGGGCCTGGTCCTCGTCGACACGCCCGACTTCGACAGCGTGGTGCGCGAGAACCGGCTGCGAAGCGAGGCGCTGCTGGTGACGGTGGACGTGGTGGTGTTCGTCGTCTCACGCCACACGTACCAGAACGCCGCGCTGGTGGACGTCGTGCAGCAGGCGGTGGGCCGCGGCCGGCCCTGGGTCGTGGTCTACAACGAGGCGCCGGAGCCGGAGACCGTGCGCGCGCACCTGGACAAGCTCGCCGACGACGTGGGGGCCCCGCCGTTCGCCCGCTACCGGAGCCCGCACGACCCGCAGGTCGAGGCGGGGCGGCGCGGGCTGTCCATCGAGCCGCTGGACGGAGGGCCGGGGTTGGCCGAGCTCCTGGGCGATCCCGAGCGCGGGGCGGCGCTCCGGTCCCGGGCGCGGGCCGCGGCGCTCCGGGACGCCGCCGCCGAGCTGCGCACCCTGGCCACAGGGGTGCACGCGCTGGTGGATGAGCCCGAGCGGCTGCGCACCCGCCTCCGGCACGGCCTGGCGGAGGTGGGCGCCAGGGCGGCGCTGCGCGCGGTGCCGGCGGACGTGCTGGTCGAGGCATTTCGCGACGAGCTGGACGCACGCAGCCCGGTGCACCGGTGGATCCGCCGGCCGTTCCGGGGACTGGCCGCGGTGCTCGGCGCGGTCGGCCGGAAGCTCCGGGCCTCGTTCAGTCCTCCCCGGCCCGAGGCGCTGGAGACGACCGCGGCGGCGGCGACGGACACCGCGCTGCGCGACGGCGTGCGGCAGCTCGTGGAGGCGCTCGGGCCCGAGCTCGCCGCCTGGCGGGGCGACACCGGCACGCGCGAGGCGATGGCCGAGGCGCTCGGCCTCCCGACGCTGTCGGCGCTCCAGGCTCCCGGCCCGCTGGTGGAGGACGCGTCGCTCCGGGAGGACCGGGCGCAGCTCCTGGCACGGTGCCGCGAGCTGGTGCGGGCACATCTGCCCGGCGGCGTCGAGGAGGGCGCGATCCAGGCGATGGCCACGCTGGTCTACTCGGTCCCGGCGAGCGCGGCGGCGGTGGTCACGGTGGCCACCGGCGGCATCGGCCACGACGCGGTGGTGTGGGTCGGGACGCTGCTCACCACTCCGCTCCTGGAGCGCTTCGTGGACCTGCTCGGCACCGGGGTCCGCGGAGAGGTGGTCCGCACCTGGTCGGAGAAGCATGGCGGCTCCCTCGGCCGGGCGCTCGAGGGGAGGCTATTCCGGTCGCTGCTCCAGCGGCTCGACGCGCAGGTCGCCGCCGCGGAGGACGCGGCTGCCACGTTCTCCGGGGCAGCCGAGCAGCTCGAGGGAGGCGACGCATGAGGTGGTTCCGACGCACGAAGCAGGACCAGGCGCCCCCACCGGTGCTCCCCGAGCCCGAGCTGATCCGCTCGCGGCTGGAGGTCGCGTGCGGGCTCCCGGCGCTGGCGGACACCCGGCCCTTGCTCGGGCGGCTCGCCGAGGACTACGCCCGGACGCGGGCGCTCGCCGAACGGCCGCTCCGCGTGGCGCTGGTCGGCTCGACCGGCGCCGGCAAGTCCACCCTGCTGAACGCGCTCGCCGGCACGGTGCTCGCGCGCGAGGGCCTGGACCGGCCCACCTCCTCCGAGCCGGTGGCCTACGCGCCGTCGGACGCGGAGCTGGGAACGCTGGGCGAGGTGGTGCCGCGGGTGGTGCGGTACCTGACCGAGGCCGGGAGCGCCTGGTCGGGTCAGGTGTTCGTGGACACACCCGACCTCAACTCGGTCGCCCGGACGAACGCCGATGCTGCGCTCGCGGTGCTCGATCAGGTGGACGCCGCGCTGGTCACCTTCCACCGCGGCTCGGTGGCGGAGGCCCGGCCAACCGAGGCGCTGCGTCCCTTCGCCCGGCGGCGGGCGCTGCTCGGGGTGGTGAACTTCGCTGACCAGCTCGGGGCCGAGGCGCGGCAGACGCTCCGGGAGCAGGTGGGACGCGTGCTCCAGGCGGAGCTGGGGCTGTCCGAGCCGCCGCCGGTCTTCGTGGTGAGCGCGCTGAAGGCGCGGCTCGGAGAGCCGCTCGACGACGACTGGCAGGCCCTGCAAGCGCAGCTGCGCACCCTGGCCGAGGCCGGCGTGGCCACGGAGCTGCGGCGCCGCAACGCCGAGGCCCTGCTCGGGCAGATCCGCACCCGCGTGGCGGAGGCGCTGCGGACGACGGAGGAGGCGAGGGGCGAGGTGAGGAAGGCGCTCGAGGCGGGGCTGGTCGAGGTCCGTGCGCCGCTCGGCGAGGACTTCCGGGTGCGGCTCGGTGGCGCCGGGGGCTTCTTGCGCCAGAGCGTGCGGCGGCATGCGGCCGGGCGACTCACCGGACCCATCGGCTGGGGCCTCCGTCTCTCGGGGTGGGGCTCGGGAGGCCTCGCGGGCGCGGCGCTCGCGTCGCAGGCGAGCCTCCCGGCAGGGCTCCTGGTCGCGGCCACCGGCGTGGTGCTGGACGAGGTGCAGTCGCGCGGGCGCCAGGCGGCGGCGGAGCGGATGGTCGCCACCCTCGACGGGGTCCTCGACTCGCTCGCGCGGCAAGCGCTGGCTCCGGCCCGGGCGGTCGCTGCCGAGCGCGGGCTCCCGGCCGAGGTGACCGGTCTTCCGGACCATCCGGCCTGGGTGGCGCGGCTCGCCGGTGCGCGCGGGCTCGCCTGGCGCGAGGTGACCGGGCCGATGCTCGACGGCGGAGTGCAGGGCTGGTGGCGCTGGGCGCGGCTCCTGCTCGTGCCGCTGGTACAGCTCCCCCTGCTCGGGCTGGTCGGCCACGTGGGCTACCGGGTGGCGCGCGCCTACTGGGAGGGGCGGTGGCTGCCCGGGGGCTACTTCCTGAACGCCGGGGTGCTGGCGCTGCTCTGGACGGTGGCCGGGACGGTCGTCGCCACCCTCACGCTCGCGGGCGTGGCGGCGGGGGTGGCGCGCTCGGGCGAGGCGGCGTTCCTCCGCGCGGTCGACGGGGTGAACGGGGACCTCCGCGCGGAGGTGGAGCGGGCGCTCGCCGGGCCGCGCGAGGCGGCGAAGCAGCTCGTCCAGCTGGTCGACGGCGGCTGATCCGCTCGAACCCTGCTCCTGCCCCCCGGGGCGCCTCTACCGAAGCAGCGCGGGCGCCCATCGAGGCCTTCTCGCAGGCTCGACCCCGGTCAGCGATGCACCGGAGCGGGCTCGGGGCCGGCGAGGAGCGCTGCTTCCGTGTCATGCGGCACGACCGGTGCCGCCGACGTTCCCGGCGCGGGCGACGCGACGTTCGGTGGCGCAGGCAAGGCGGTCCGGAGCCCGAGGGGGCCCGCTTCCGCGGCGGGCGGTGTCGGAGGCGGGAACGACGAGCCTCCCGAGGACAGCGGATGCTCGATCGGCGGAGCCGAGCTCCTCGGCACGGCAGCTCCCGACGGCAGACCCGAGGCCGCCGTCCGTGTCTCTGGCGTCGACGGTCCGGCCACGCTGATCGCCGCCTCTCCCGCGCTCCCGGCCGCCGAGAGTGCAGCAGGCTGGACGTCTCCGGCGGAATGCGCGCCGGGATCGGCCTGACGGACCGCTGGCGGTGGCTGCGGCGATGCGACCTCCAGCGGCGCGGTGCACGGCGGGCTCGAGATCCACGAGTCGAGCGCCGGGTCGCCGAAACCGGAGATCCGTGCCTCGACCGAGGGATTGTTCCAGCCCGCCGAGACCGGCGTCGCGACCTTGAAGTGCAGGTGTGCGCCACAGGCCCAGCCGGTCTTGCCGGAGTAGCCGAGCAGATCGCCGCGCCGCACGTACTGTCCCGGCGTCACGCTCACCGCCGAGAAGTGCAGGTACTGGGTCTCGATGTTCCCCGCCGATTCGATGACCACGTAGTTCGTCTTGCGCGCCATGGCCGGATCGCACCCGCCCTCGTCGCTGTCTCCGCGGGCGAGCCGCACCACCCCGTCGAGCGCGGCGACCACCGCCGTGCCCTCGGGCATCCGGAAGTCCCAGGCCCAGGTGTCGTTGCCGGTGTGGCTGCCGACGTTGTGCACCTGGCTCACGGGGAAGGTCATCCCGCAGCCGAACGGGACGCCGACCTCGGGTGGGTGGAGCGGAAGTGGAAGGTCGGCCTGCGGCCCGGTCGGCGCGCTTGGCAAACCTGAAATCCCCGATTCGGCAAGGACGGGGACGGAGAGAAGCAAGACCGCCAGGAGGAGGAAGGATGCGGACCTGTCCACGGTTTGCTTGTTCAGTACCGCACCCCCCCATGTGGGTTCACCGCCGACCTCGGTCGGACGCTTGCCTGCCTCCGCTGACGGACTCCGGACACCGGGCCCTGACCGGCGGTTGATCTTCCAGCCGCCGTGCTGACTTCTGACCCGGCGACCCGGGGTGGCGGCCCCCGATGAGTCCGGAGGACGGGGTGGTGACGACGGAACAGGGCGAGGGCGTGCGGGTCTCGCTCCTCGATGGCCAGCTGCTCCGGGGCGATGCGCTGGCCCGGGTACTCTCGGAGGCGGGCTACCTGGTCGTGGGCCGACACACCGGTGCGGACTCCTTCCTCTCGGCGCTGGCGCAGGAGCAGCCGCAGTTCGCCTGCGTGGACGTCACCCTGGACGACGACGAAGGGGTGGGAGCGCTCGCCGAAGCCCGTCAGTTCCACCCCAACCTCCAGGTGCTTGCCCTGGGCGACGGCACGGGCGCGCTCGACCGCTGCATCGCCGCGGGGGCGGCTGCCTACCTCGACGCGCGCACCAGCCTCTGCAACGACGTGCTCCATACGCTCGGGCTGCTGGCCCGGGGGGAGCGCGCCGTCTCCGCCCACATGCTGAGCACGGTCTTTCAGGCCACCCGGGCGCCGGAGCACGAGCAACTCCGGCCGCTCTCCGCGCGCGAGCGGCAGGTCCTCGCCTGGGTCTCCGCGGGCGCGGACAACGGGGACATCGCGGCGAGCCTGCAGATCACCGAGCGCACGGTGAAGGCCCACGTCTCGAGCCTCTACCGCAAGCTGCGGCAGAACAACCGGACACAGCTCGCGCTGCTCGCTCGCCAGCTGGGAATTCGCCCGCCCAATCAGTGAGCCGGGGCCTGGAGAGCATCGTGCGAGGGAGGTCCCTGCTCAGGACCGGCCCAGGTCGAGGACGGCCTGCAGCCGGGCGATCACCAGGTCAGCGCCGGTGAAGAGCCGCTGCCCGTCCCAGAGCGCGGGCGTCTCCTGTCCCCCGCGGGCCGCGAAGTCGGCGGCTGCCTCGGGGTACACGACGTTCCGGAACCGCACTGCTTCGAGCAGGCCATGGTCCACCACCCACCGGCGGACCCGCGCGGAGCGGGGCTCCTCGAGGCGGTGGAACAGCTCGAGAGGCTCGGGCTCAGCGCCCGCCGGCACGCGCCGCCGCCACCCGGGCGCGCTCGCGCTGCACGCGGGCGCTCTCGGCTGCGGCCTTCGGGTCGCCCGGGCCGAGTGCCGCCAGCCGCTGCTCCGCCTCGCGCAGCGCCGCGGTCGCGGTCTCGAGATCGATGGAGGCGGCCGGCTCGGCTTGATCGGCCAGCACCAGCACCGTGTCGTTCTGCACCTCGACGAAGCCCCCGGCGACGAACCACGCCTGGGTGCTGCTCCCCTCGCGCACCGTGAGCGGCCCGGGCGAGAGGCTGGAGAGGAACGGGCTGTGGCCGGGCCGGACGCCGTAGAGACCTTCGGCGGCGGGAGCGACCACCTCGTCGGCGTGGGTGGAGATCAGCCGCCGCTCGGGGGTGACGATGTCGACGTTCAGCTTGGCCATGCGCTCACTCCTGGAAGTCGAGCCGCCAGGTCCGCGGCTCGACGCTCTCGAACTCCACCTGGTTCCGGTCGTTCACCCGAGGCTCCTTGCCCGGGACACCGAGCACGCCCTCGAGCCAGACGAAGCGCCGGTCCAGCACCCGCAGCTTTCGGTGCGCGGCGGAGGGCAGCAGCTCCGACAGCCGCCGCTCCCCGACGACGTTCCCCAGCCGGTCGTACAGCACCGCCACCACCACCGAACCGTATGGATCGAAGGGTGGCTTCTTCTTCGCGGCCCGCTTCGCGGTCTCGCCCACCGGCGCCGAGCCCCGTGGCGGGGGGAGGGCCTTCGGCAGCGCCGCGAAGACCCAGAACCGCTCGCCCGAGTTGCTGACGAAGTACAGATCGTCCACCGACCCCACGCAGCGGGGCAGCGTCCAGGCGACGTCCGTGTCCCGCGTCACCTCGACCCGGCATTTCCCCTCGGCCTCGACGCGCATCACGATGCCGTACTCGGCGTTCGACGAGGCGCGGGCCCGGCTCTGCCCGGACTCCTCGGCGGCCGAGCGCGCGGCCACCATCGCCTGGAGAAACAGGAGCAGGGTGGTCTCGCACCGGCCGATCCTCACGGGCGCGCGCGGGGCGGCAAGGTCAGGCTGCCGCCTTCTTCGCCGCCTCCACGACCTCCTCGATGCCCCCGGCATAGAAGAAGTACTGTTCCGGGATGTCGTCGTGAAGGCCCTCTGCGATCTCCTGGAAACCGCGGATGGTGTCGGTGAGCTTCACGTAGCGGCCCGGCTTGCCGGTGAACACCTCGGCGGTGAAGAACGGCTGGCTGAGGAAGCGCTGGATCTTCCGCGCCCGGGCCACGATGAGCTTGTCGTCCTCGGAGAGCTCGTCCATGCCGAGGATGGCGATGATGTCCTGCAGCTCCTTGTACCGCTGGAGGATGCCCTGCACCTTGCGGGCCACGGCGTAGTGGTCGGCGCCGACGATGTTCGGGTCGAGGATGCGGCTGGTCGAGTCGAGCGGGTCCACCGCCGGGTAGATGCCCAGCTCGGAGATGGGCCGGCTGAGCACCGTGGTCGCGTCCAGGTGAGCGAAGGTGGTGGCCGGCGCCGGGTCGGTGAGGTCGTCGGCGGGCACGTAGATGGCCTGCACCGAGGTGACCGCGCCCTTGGCAGTGGAGGTGATGCGCTCCTGGAGGTCGCCCATCTCGGTGGAGAGCGTGGGCTGATAACCGACCGCGCTAGGGATGCGGCCGAGGAGCGCCGACACCTCTGAGCCCGCCTGGGTGAAGCGGAAGATGTTGTCGACGAAGAGGAGCACGTCACGTCCCTCGACGTCGCGGAAGTACTCGGCGACCGTGAGCGCCGACAGGCCCACGCGGGCGCGGGCGCCGGGCGGCTCGTTCATCTGGCCGTACACCAGCACCGCTTGCGACTTCTCCAGCTCATCGAGGTTGATGACTCCGCCCTCGCGGAACTCCTTGTACAGGTCGTTCCCCTCGCGGGTCCGCTCGCCCACGCCGGCGAACACGCTGAACCCTCCCTTCTCGATGGCGGCGTTCCGGATGAGCTCGGTGAGGAGCACCGTCTTGCCCACGCCCGCGCCGCCGAAGAGGCCGGTCTTCCCGCCGCGGGTGTAGGGGCAGAGCAGGTCGACGACCTTGATGCCGGTCTCGAAGATCTGCACCCGGACATCCTGGTCGGTGAACGACGGCGCCGGACGGTGAATCGGCCAGTGCTCCGTCGCCTTCACCGGGCCCTTCTCGTCCACCGGCTCGCCGATGACGTTCAGGATGCGGCCCAGGGTAGCCTTGCCGACCGGCATCACGATGGGTGAGCCGGTGTTGCGCACCGGGACCCCGCGCGCCAGCCCGTCGGTCGAGTCCATGGCGATGGTGCGGACGGTGTTCTCGCCCAGGTGCTGCGCCACCTCGAGCACCAGATTGCCCTCACCCTTTCCCAGCGAGGGGTTGGTGACCTTGAGGGCGGTGTAGATCTCCGGGAGATCGCCAGGCGGGAACTCCACGTCCACCACCGGTCCGAGGACCTGGGTCACCTTGCCTTGGCTCTGTACGGTCGCGGTCATTTTCGCTCGTTGCTCTCTTCGCTGGACGGAAAGGGCGCTACTTCAGCGCCTCGGCGCCGGAGACGATCTCCATCAGCTCCTTGGTGATCGCCGCCTGGCGGGTACGGTTGTAGGTCAGGGTCAGCTTGGAGATGGCGTCCGAGGCATTGCTGGTCGCGTTCTCCATCGCGCTCATCCGCGCGCCGTGCTCGCTGGCCACCGACTCGAGCAGCGCCCGGTAGACGCGGGTGGCCACGGCCTGCGGCACCAGCTTGTCGAGCACCGCCTCCTTCGACGACTCGTACTCGAAGTCGATCATCGAGCGCAGGCCGCTGGGCTGACCCTCCTCGACCGCGGGCCGCTCGAAGGGCAAGAGCGGGGTGAGCACCACGCGCTGGGTGATGGCGGACACGAACTCGTTGTACACGAGCAGCACCTGGTCGACCCGGTCCTCGAGAAACTCGGTGGTCAGCTCCTCGGCGAGCGACCGCGCGGTCGCGTAGCTCAGGCGCGCGTAGAGCCCGACGTGGTCCTTGCGGACCTCCAGATGGCGGCGCCGGAACGCCTCCAGCCCCTTCCGGCCCACGGTGGTGACGCGGAGGCTGGTGGAGCGGTCTCGCTCGTAGGCGTAGCGCCCCACCCGCCGGATGACGTTGGCGTTGAAGCCTCCGGCGAGGCCACGGTCAGAGGTGAGCGCGAGGATCTCCACGCGGCGAACCGGCCGGGAGGTGAGCAGCGGGTGTGAGAGCCCCTCGCTCCGAGAGACGAGATCCGCGATCATCTGGTCCAGGGCGCGCGCGTACGGACGCGCGGCGACGATGGCGTCCTGAGCCCGACGGAGCTTGGCCGCGGAGACCATCTTCATCGCCTTGGTGATCTGCTGGGTGCTCTTCACGGACCGGATGCGCTTCCGTATGTCTCGAAGGCTGGCCATGGGAGGTCGGGGGGGCCCCTTACTGCCCGGTGGCCGCAGAATCAACCACCGCGCACCCCGGAGGCGCCCCTGCGCCGCATGAGCAGAACCGTGGCCCTCGGATTCGCCGTGCTGCTCGTCGTCGCGGTGGCACCGACCACGTACATCGAGCTGACCACCCGGCGGCACCTCGTTCCGCCGGAGGCCGCGCCGGCGGTGCCCTGGGGCATCGTCTTCGGCGCGGGGCTCGCCCCGGGCGGGGAGCCCTCGCCCATCCTCGCGGAACGCCTGGACACCGCTCTGCTCCTCTGGCGGAATGGACGGGTGGAGCGGCTGCTCCTCACCGGGAACGCCGACCCGTACCACGACGAGATCCGCTCGATGCGCCGCTACCTCACCAAGGGCGGGGTCCCCGAGCGGGCCATCTCGGTGGACCTGGAGGGCGTCTCGACCTTCGACAGCTGCTGGCGCGCCCGCGGCGTCTTCGGCGTGCAGCGGGCCATCCTGGTCACCCAGGCCTTCCATCTGCCACGGGCGGTGTTCCTCGCGCGCTCGGCCGGCATCGACGCGGTGGGAGTCCGAGCGGGCGGGGGACGCTGGCGCGCCCTCTACGTCTGGCGGGAGCTGCTGGCCCGGCCGCTCGCCCTGGTGGATGCCTGGGTGCATCCCAGGCCGCCGCTCCCGGCCGCGAGCCCCCTGGCCGGCTGACCTTGTCCGCCCACCATCCGCGGCCCGCCGCCCGCGTCCCGACGAGGGGCCCGTGGAGCCGGGCGAGAAGCCCCCGAGCAGCGCCCGAGCGCCCGAAAAACGACGATGGAGCGCGCCGCACGCGCTTCACGCGTGCAACACGCCCCATCGTTCTCTTCGGGAGTTGAGGCGAACGGCTTACTTCGCGGGGGCCGGCTCGGCAGCCTTCTCGGCGGCCGGAGCCTCCTTCGAGGACTTCTTGGCCTTCTTGCTGGACTTCTTCGCGGACTTCGGCGCGTCCATCTTGGCAGCGTCGTCGGCGAAAGCAGCGAACGAGGTGGCGAGGATCAGCGCGGCGATCAGCTTCTTCATGGTTGTGGGAACTCCTGCGGCGATGACGTCACGACAGCAGCGAGATGCTGCGTCAGCGACAGATCAGAGCACCGAACGTGCCAGCGGGGTGAGCCCGCTCTCGCAGACCCACCCCGCCGGGTGCAACAGGACTGCGAAAACGCCTACTTCTTCTCGGGAGCCTTCTCGGCCGCCGGCTTCGTGGTCTGGGTCTTGGTCTCGGTGGTCTTCTTCTCGGTGGTCTTCTTCTCGGTCTTCGCCGGGGCAGTGGTCTTGGCAGCGTCGTCGGCCAGGGCCGCGAAAGAGGTGGCGAGGACGAGGGCGGCGATCAGCTTCTTCATGGAATTTGCTCCTTGAGGGTTTGAACAGCGGGTCGGTGCACAGCACCTGCCGTGCCACACTGCGCAACCGCGCGACTCTTCCCCGACTGTCCACTCCTGTGGGGAGGGACTCCGCAGGACGGTTTCGCCAGCTGGGGAGTTTTTCCCCACCGGTTGCGTTACAGTGATCTTGCAACCACGGGCCGAGATGCCCCTCGGCTGTGAGAGGATGCCGCCCCCGCCTTGAATGGACCGCTGTCGTTTCGCCGCTACCGGGCGGCGTTCTTCTTCGTCGTCGGCCTGCTGGCTGCCGTGACGGCGTTCACGCTCTGGAACGAGCTCCGGACCAACGCGCGCATCGACGAGCTGTTCGGCGCAGCGCTCGAACGTGAGGCCCTCATCGCTCGCATCCGCGTGGACGCCGCGGTGCTGGAGAACACGGTCGACGACCACATCCGGGCCACCGACGACGATGCCCGGCAGCTGGCCGACGCGCAGATGGAGGAGACGCTCGCCGACGCCAAGGAGGCCCGGCTCGCGTACACGCAAGGGCTTCCGGAGGGCGAGAAGGAGCTGTGGAAGCGCTTCGACGAGACCGCGCGGGCGCTCGCCCAGTCGGCGCGGGTGGCCCTGCGGTTCAGCAACCGCCGCGAGGCCGAGCGGGCCCGCCAGCATCTCGAGGCCGAGCTCCGCCCCATCGCCGAGCAGCTGAACGCGCTCGCCGGTGAGCTGGCGCACAAGGACGCCCAGGAGACCCGGGCGCTCCTGCACCAGCGCGAGAGCCTGCGGACCAAGACCACCTTCGTCGGTGCGCTGGTCGCGCTGTCTGCGGTGGCGCTCGCGGTCGCCGTGGGGACCTCGATGGTCCGGGTGCTCCGCAGGCAGGAGCACACCATCCAGGAGCAGCTGGCGGAGCTCGACCGCCGCAACCACGAGCTCGACGCCTTCGCCAGCCGCGTGGCGCACGACCTCGTCTCCCCGCTCAGCCCGCTCCGGGGCTACCTGACGCTCATCCGGAGATCCGAGTCCGTCACCGACCCGGACGTGAGGGAGATGCTGGCCGACGCCGAGTCGAGCGCCACGCGGATGGCCGACCTGGTGGAGGCGCTTCTCCGCTTCTGTCGCGCCGGCAAGCGCAGCGAGGGGCCACCCTGCGAGCTGGACACGGCGGTGAGCGCCATCCTCCTCGAGCAGGACCAGGTGGCGGCCCTCAACGGCGTGGTCATCGAGCGGAAGCTCGCGCGACAGGTCGGCGTGGACGTCCCGGCGCAGCTGGTGCAGTCGATCGCCCAGAACCTCATCTCCAACGCCGTGAAGTACTCGGCCGGTCGGCCCGGAGCGCGGGTGGTGGTGTACGCCGGGCGCGAGGGTGACGAGGCGGTGCTGGAGGTGTCCGACAACGGGCCCGGGATGACCGAGGCGGTCCTCGCACGCCTCTACCAGCCGTTCTTCCGGGCCCCCGAGGCACGCGGCCTGCCCGGGCAGGGCCTGGGGCTGGCGACCACCAAGCGGCTGGTCGACGCGCACGGGGGCACGCTCCGCATCCGGAGCACTCCCGGGAGTGGCACCACCGCGACGGTCCGCTTCCCCTGCGTCGATCATCCGAGGACGGACACCGGAGCGGCCGCCTCGACCAGCCGGGTCCCCCAGCCGTCCGGAGCGCTGGCCTCGGCGCGATGAGCGGCCCGGGCATCCTCGTGGTCGACGACGACCCGCACGCCCGCGGGCTGCTCCGGCGTCTGCTCAAGCCGCTGGGGGAGGTCTCGGAGGCCGCTTCGGCGTCGGCCGCAGAGGAGCTGCTGAAGGGCACCGCGGCGGTGGACGTGGTGCTCACCGACATGGCGATGCCCGACCCTGACGACGGGCTCCGGGTGCTGCGCGCGTCGCTCGCCCGGAACCCGGACACGCCGGTCATCGTCCTCACCGCCTTCGGCAACATCGAGGGCGCGCTGGACACCATCCAGAAGGGGGCCTTCGACTACCTGGCCAAGCCCTTCGACGTGGACGCCATCGTCCGGGTGGTGCGGCGGGCGCTCGAGCAGCGCCGGCTGGTCGAGGAGAACAAGAGCCTGCGGGCACGGGTGAAGCAGCAGGAGCTCGTCGGCCGGAGCGCGGCCATCCTCGAAGTGTACAAGCAGGTGGCCCGCGCGGCGGCGACCAACGTGCCGGTGCTGATCACCGGCGAGACGGGAACCGGGAAGGAGCAGGTGGCGCGGAGCCTCCACCAGCGCTCGCCCCGGAGCGCCGGGCGCTTCGTCGCGGTGGACTGTGGCGCCATCGCCGAGTCGCTGATGGAGAGCGAGCTGTTCGGCCACGCCCGGGGCGCGTTCACCGGCGCGTCGGGGACCCGGCGCGGGCTCTTCGAGGAGGCGACCGGAGGAACGATGTTCCTCGACGAGATCGGCGACATCGGGCCGAAGATCCAGAGCCAGCTGTTGCGGGCGCTGCAGGAGGGCGAGATCCGGCGGGTGGGCGAGAGCACGCCCGTCAAGGTGGACGTGCGCATCGTCGCCGCCACCAACAAGGACCTCAAGCAGCGGGTGGCCGAGGGAAAGTTCCGAGAGGATCTGCTGTACCGCCTGGACGTGGTGCACCTCCATCTCCCCCCTCTCCGCGAGCGGCGCGAGGACATCCCGGCGCTGGTGGACCACTTCGCTGCGCTGCACGCCCGGGGCGGAGCGCGCCCGGTGGTGACCGAGGAGGCGATGGCGCGGCTTCTGGCCTACGACTGGCCGGGGAACGTGCGGCAGCTGGAGAACGTGGTGGCGCGGGCGCTCGCCCTCAACACCACCGGCGTGCTCGGTCCGGCGGACTTCCCCGCGCCCATCGGCGATGCGCCGAAGAAGCTCGCCGGCCTCGCCGCGGACATGCCCACGCTCGCCGAGCTGAACCGTCGCTACGCCCAGCACGTGCTGACGATGGTGGGCGGGAACAAGAGCGAGGCCGCGCGGCTGCTCGAGGTGGACCGCAAGACGCTCTACAAGCTGCTGGAGAGCCCAGAGCGGGCCGAGGAAGGCGAGAGCCCGATTCCGGGTGCGACCGACGAGGGCAGCAGCCGCCCCGCGAGCTCCTGACGCTCTGCGGCGTGTACCGGGTGGGCGAGGGGTACGCGCGCTCGGTCACGGTCATCCGGGTGCCGGGATGCTTCACCCCGAAGCGCTTGGCGTCGTGGGCCGTCCGACGCTTGCGGGGCCCGTAACGAGGTGTCTGGCACCTCGTCCGGCACCTCGTCCGGAGGGCACCTCGTCGGGAGCGGGCGCCTACGCGGCCTCGGTCGACTCGCCGGCGCCCTGCGCGGCCGGGCGCGGGGCGGCCGCCGCGGAGCGTCCGGCGGTGGCCTCGGCGACCAGCGTCCCGAGGCGCACCGTGACGTCCCGCATCTGGGCGCGGTTCTTCGCCAGCGCGGCGGTCCGCCCCAGGTGCACCAAACCGCGCAGGTCGTCGACCAGCTTCACCGTGGCGGCCCGCTCCTTCTCGTCCTCGCTCCGACGGGCCCCGGCCTCCAGCGCACGCCGGAGCGTGTCCCCCTGCTCGAGCAGGTCCTCGAACGTGGCCAGCTCGCGCGTCTCGGGGTCCGCCCGGTCGGCGTGGTAGGCGGCCTGTTCGGCCCGCAGCACCTTCACCTCCTCGGCGGAAAGCTCGGTCCGCTGGGTGATCCGCAGCGCCTCGGAGAGCCCGGTGGTGAGGTCCATGCAGCGGACGCTCACCGTCCCCTCGCTGGACAGCTCGAACGTCACCTCGAGCGGCGTGTCCGCGCGGTGCTTCACCCGCAGGTCGCTCAGCAGCACCTCGCCGAGCCTCACGTTCTCCTCGGTCTGGTCCGACTCGCCCTGGTAGATGACGATGCGCGCCTTGTTCTGCCCACCAGCCGAGGGCAGGAACACCTCGCGTGACACCACCGGGATGGCGGTGTTCTTCCTCACCACCTTCCGGACGCCGCCACCGTAGACCCCCACCCCGAGCGAGTGGCTGGCCACGTCGATGAGCAGCGTCTCCCCGTGCTGGGCGACGATCTCCGAGGCGTGTACTGCCGCCCCGAGCGCCACCACCTCGTCAGGATTCACCCCCACCACCGGCGGCTTGCCGAAGAGCTCGGCCACGCGCTTTCGGACCAGCGGCACCCGGGTCATCCCGCCGACCAGCAGGATGATCTGGATGTCCTTCGT
>DATKKF010000001.1:0-40764 GCA_035543115.1 Myxococcaceae bacterium | reverse complement strand
CCCTGGATGTCGCGCGCGGCCTCCTCGAAGACGGAGATGAACTCGCGCCCGATGATCTTCCGCTTCTTCTCCGGGTCGGTCACCCCCGCCAGCCGGTCCAGGAAGCGCTTCTGGGCATCGACCGTCCGGAGCGGCACGTGGAAGCGGCCCTCGAAGAGCTGCTCCACTTGCTCGCGCTCACCGGAGCGAAGCACGCCGTTGTCGACGAAGATGCAGGTCAGCCGGTCGCCGATGGCCCGGTGGATGAGGAGCGCGGCCACCGAGCTGTCCACCCCACCGGAGAGCGCGCAGATGACCCTCCCCTGCCCCACCTGCTTGCGGATGCTCTCCACCGCCTCCTCGGCGAAGCCCTTCATCGTCCACGCGCCCGAGAGCTTGCAGACGTCGAAGAGGAACGCCCGGTACATGTCCCTCCCCCGGGGGGTGTGGACCACCTCGGGGTGGAACTGCAGACCGTAGATCGGCCGCTCACGGTGCGCGGTGGCCGCGAGGGGCGCATTCGCCGTGCGGGCGATGGGCTCGAACCCGGGCGGCAGCGCGTCGACCCGGTCGCCATGGCTCATCCACACCTCGCACGAGGCGCCCTTCGCGAAGGGAGCCAGGGGGCCCTTGCTGTCGAGCACCTCGATGACCGCCGGACCGAACTCGCGGTGGGCGGTGCGGTCCACGCTGCCGCCGAGCATCTTGGCGATGATCTGCAGCCCGTAGCAGATGCCCAGCACCGGGACACCGAGATCGAAGACTCCGGCCGCGGGCATCGGGGCGCCCTCGGCCTCGACCGACATCGGGCCGCCGGAGAGGATGATGCCCCTGGGCCCGAAGGCCTTGATCTCCGCCAGGGGCAGGTCGGGCCGGTGGATCTCGCAGTAGACGCCCAGCTCGCGCACTCGCCGGGCGATCAGCTGTGTGTACTGACTGCCGAAGTCGAGGATGAGGACCTTCTCGTCGTGGATGTGCACGTTTTCTCTGTTTCCCCCTGACGACTGTGTTGCGTTTGCCGTGGACCTCGCGTGCGGCCCCTTGACTTACTCGACGCGGTAGTTCGGCGCCTCCTCGGTGATGATGACGTCGTGGACGTGGCTCTCGCGGAGCCCGCTGGGGGTGATGCGGACGAAGCGCGCGTTCTTCCGCAGGTCCTCGATGCTCTCGCACCCGGTGTACCCCATGCCGCTCCGGATGCCGCCCAGCATCTGGTAGACGTTCATCGCCAGGCTGCCCTTGTACGGGACGCGGCCCTCGATGCCCTCGGGCACGAGCTTCTGCTCCTCCTCGACGTCGGCCTGGAAGTAGCGCTCCTTGCCGCCGCGCTTCATCGCCCCGAGCGACCCCATGCCCCGGTAACTCTTGTAGCTGCGGCCCTGGTAGAGGATGACCTCGCCCGGTGCCTCCTCGGTGCCGGCGAAGAGCGAGCCGATCATCACCGTGCTCGCCCCGGCGGCCAGCGCCTTCACGATGTCGCCGGAGTACTTGATGCCCCCGTCGGAGATGATGGGGACGTCGTGCCGGTCGGCCTCGCGGGCGCAGTCGTCCACCGCGGTCAGCTGCGGCACCCCGACGCCGGCGACCACGCGGGTGGTGCAGATGCTGCCCGGGCCGATCCCCACCTTCACCGCGTCCACGCCGGCCCCGATCAGCGCCCGGGTGCCCTCGGCGGTGGCCACGTTGCCGGCCACCAGCTCGAAGCCGGAGAAGTTGCGGCGGGTGTCACGCACCGCGTCCAGGACACTCCGGGAGTGGCCGTGCGCGGTGTCCACCACCAGCACGTCGCAGCCGGCCTTGAGAAGCGCGGTGACCCGCTCCTCGCGATCCGGTCCGACGCCCACCGCGGCGGCGCAGAGCAGCCGGCCCTTGGTGTCCTTGGCCGCATGGGGGTGGGTCCGGGACTTCTCGATGTCCTTGATGGTCATCAGCCCGCGCAGCTCGCCTGCCTCGTCGACCAGGAGCAGCTTCTCGATGCGGTTGGAGTGCAGCAGCTCCAGCGCCGCGGCCTTGCTCACCCCTTCCCGCGCGGTGATGAGCTTCCTGGTCATCACCTCCTCGACCTTCTTGTCGAGGTTGGTCTCGAACCGGACGTCGCGGCTGGTGAGGATGCCCATCAACTTCCGGCCGCGGGTCACCGGGATGCCGGAGATCCCGTTCTTCCGCATGAGCTCGAGCGCGACGTGCAGCGGCGCCTCGGGCTCCACCACCACCGGCTCGCTCACCATGCCGCTGGAGTACTTCTTCACCCGGGCCACCTCGGCGGCCTGGCGCTCGACGGAGAGGTTCTTGTGGACGACGCCGATGCCGCCCTGCTGGGCCATGGCGATGGCGGTCGCCGACTCGGTGACGGTGTCCATCGCCGCCGAGAGCAGCGGAATGCTCAGACGGAGATTTCGAGAGAGGCGGGTCTCGAGCTGAACGTCACGCGGAAGGATGTCGCTCTCGGCCGGTTGCAGCAACACGTCGTCGAACGTGAGTGCCAGGCGGAGGGGGTCGGTCAGCATGGCGTTCTATACGCCGCACCCCGGACAAAATCCATCCCGGGCGGCCGCAGGCGCCGGGTTTCCCGAGACCTCCCGGGCGGTTACTCGTGGAGCTCGCCGGCCGGGCGCCGCAGCACCGCACCCGGGGACGGCGGGCGGTCCTCCTCGCACAACTGCTCGCCCATCTTCCGGGCGAGGCTCAGCTCTCGCCAGCGGTGGACCGCGGCCCAGAGCAGCACCGTGGCCAGGAGAATCCCCACGGCGATGAGCTGATACCGCTTCGTCAGCTCGATGACTTGCTGGAACTGCTTCCCGAAGCGATAGCCCAGGAGGACGAACAGCGGCGCCGAGGCAAGCGCCGCCAGCCCGTCGAAGCAGATGAACCGAGGATAGGGCATCCCGGCCGAGCCGGCGATGAAGTAGGCCACCGCGCGAACGCCCGGCATGAAACGGGCGACGATGACCAGCTTCTCCCCGTGGCGAGCAAACAGCCCCTCCACCAGGATGCGCCGGGACGGCGTCACCACCCGGGCGAGCCAGCCGTGCCCCGTTCGAATCCGCAGCCCCACCCGCTTCCCTGCGAGGTAGATGAGCGAGTCCCCGACCAGGATGCCGAGGAACCCGGTGGCCACCATGCCCCAGAGGTGCGCTGCGCCCCTCCACACCAGGAACCCGCCGAGGATGAGCGAGACGTCCTCCGGGAGCGGCACTCCCAGTCCGCATGCCACCAGCACGGCGAAGATGGCCAGGTACGCTGCCGAGCCGTGGAGGCCGAGAATCAGGGTCTTGAGGAATATTTCCAAGCGGGTTCCGGGGCCGGGCGAGCTCGGCTCGGCGGACCTTACCACCGCCGCTCCGAGATCCGTCAGCTCAGGGACGTGGGAGCAGGGCCTTGAACGCTTCCCGGTTGGCCTGGAGTCTGGCACCGAACTGGGACACGATTGCCATCAGGAGCTTGAGACAGGCCTGCGGCTTCTGGGTCATCAGCCGCTGGAAGTCCACGCTGCGCAGCTCGACGGCGGTGACCGGGGTGAGCGCCATGGCGCTGCACAGCCGCTGGCCCTGCTGCACCAGGGCAAGCTCTCCGAGCGAGTCACCGCGCTGCAGCTCACCGAGGGGAAGCTCCTCAGCCCCGTTCCGGACGGTGATCCCCACCCGTCCGTCGGCGATGATGAACAGGCTCTCGGCGAGCATGTTCTCGACGAACAGCGGCGCGCCGCGCGGATAGCTGCGCTCCACCGCGATGCCGGCGAGGATCTGCAGTCCCGTCTCCGTGAATCCTTTGAAGAGGGCGCAGGTCCGGAGAGCGTCCTGTGGCGGCATTGGACAGGCCTTGTACCATGGGAGGCCCCCGGGTCAGGGAAAGCCCGATTCGGTGGCAAACGCGCCTCAGCCGCCCCGGTGGAGCTTTGCGTTCAGGACGTACCCGGCGGCCGACGCGAGGAGTCCCGCGCGCTCGGCGTCGGTCAGGGGCCGCTTCACCTTCCCCGGGCTGCCCATGACCATCGAGCCCGAGGGCACGTGCGTTCCGGGGATGAGGAGCGTGCCGGCGGCGATGAAGCAGTCGTCCTCGATGACCACGCCGTTGAGCACGATGGCTCCGATGCCCACCAGCACCCGGTTGCCCACCGTGCAGCCGTGGATGACGACGTGATGGCCGACGGTGACCTCGTCCCCGATCCGCGTCGGGTGCGTGCCCTTCTCCACGTGGATCATCGTGAGGTCCTGGATGTTGCTTCGGGACCCGATCCGGATGGTGTTCACGTCGCCGCGGACCACGGTGTTGTACCAGACCGAGGACTCCTCGCCGATCTCCACGTTCCCCATGATCTGCGCACCGTCGGCCACGAAGACCGACGGGTGAAGGCGGGGCGTCACTCCCTGGATCGCGCGCAGCCCCATCAGGCGGCCTCGGTCCCGGGCTGAAGGGGCGGAACGGGCGGGAGGTCGACGATGCTCGCCTCCACTCCGAGCAGCGCGCTCGGGGAGCCGTGGGTGATGCGGACGCGCGCGCGGGCGCCTGCCGGGGCAGCCCCGTCGAAGTTGACCGTCCGGTTCTCGGGGGTGCGGCCGAAGCGGCGCCAGGGGGCGGATCGGCTCGGACCCTCGACCAGCACCTCCACCTCCTGGCCGACGAGCGCCGCGCCGATCTCGCCGCTGATCCGCCGCTGGAGGGCCTGGAGCCGCTCGAGCCGCTCCACCTTCACCTCGTGCGGCACCGCGCCCCACTCGGATTCCTTGAGGCTGGCGACAGTGCGCGGCCGGGCGGAGAAGACGAACGAGAACTGGTTCTCGTAGCGGACCTGCTCGGTGAGGGCGAGCGTGGCCTGGAAGTCGTCCTCGGTCTCGCCGGGGAAGCCCACGATGACGTCGGTGGTGACCGCGATGCCGGGCCGCGCGGCCCGGAGCGCGGTGAGCCGCTCGAGGTACCCGGCCACGCCGTAGTCCCGCTTCATCCGCCGCAGCACCTCGTCGCTCCCGCTCTGGACCGGGAGGTGGAAGTGGGGCGCGATTCGGGGCTCCTGGCGGAAGGCGTCGATCAGCGCGTCCGAGAGGTCATGGGGGTGGCTGGTGGTGAAGCGTACCCGCTCGATGCCCGGGACCTGGGCGACGCGGAGGAGCAGCTCGGCGAAGCAGATGCCGCCCCGGTACGAGTTGACGTTCTGCCCGATGAGCGTCACCTCGCGGACGCCCACGCCGGTGAGCGATGCGACCTCCTCGAGCACCTCGACGAAGGGCCGGCTGACCTCGCGCCCGCGGGTGTGCGGGACGACGCAGAAGCTGCAGACGTTGTCACAGCCCTTCATCACCGTGACGAACTCGCTCACCTTCCCCGCCGAGCTGCCGGGGTCGGCGCGGGGGAAGACGTACTCTTCGGAATCGACCCAGGCGGTCTCGGTGAGGCGGACCCGATCCTCCACCACGCGGGTGACGAGCTCGGGCAGCTTGCCGATGGCGTCGGGACCGAAGACGAAGTCCAGGTACGGCACGCGGGCGAGGAGCTTGCTCTTCTCCTGCTGAGCGACGCAGCCCCCGACGGCGAGCAACGCGCCCCGCTGGGTCTTGACCGCCCGGTAGCGCCCGAGCGCCGAGAGCATCTTGTCCTCGGCCTTCTCCCGGATGGCGCAGGTGTTGAGGATGATCAGGTCCGCCTGCTCCGGCGTGGCCGTTGGCCGGTAGCCAATGCTGGCCAGCGCCTCGCCCATCCGGAGCGAGTCGTTGACGTTCATCTGGCAGCCGAAGGTGTGGACGAAGAACTTCCCGCCTCTGGCGGAGTAGGCGTTCACGCCCAACCTCCCGTCATCTGGATGGCTTCTCGTGTCCGCCGGAGCCGCTCGGTGCCGGACAACGGCCCCGCAGTAACCTCGGATTGACCGCGTTCGTCAACCCGGACGCCGGCCGCCTCGACCGCCCAGGAGCGTCGGACGAAGCGGGTCCGGAAGATCGACAAGGCGTGAGTGGCGACGTGCCGGCCAGCGGTTCGGCCGGAGTGGGGATGCAATCTCGTCGAGCGGCGAGACCCACGATGCAGGGAGCGCTGCGCGCCCGGTGCGCCTGGGTCCGGGACGCCGCGCAGAGCCTGCACGACTCGCCATGGCCTCGCGTCGGCTTCTCGTGGAATTTCAAGCCGTCAGGAGCAGGGCCGGGTAGGCACGGTTCCTGAAATGCCCCACTTCGCGCACTCCTCGCTTGCACCTGCCGCGTCGGGTCGGCGTCAGTGCATCCGCCGAGTTCGCAGCACCGCGCGACGGTGTTGATTGGACATCCGTCCGCGAAGGAGAGCTTCGATGAATCGCATGCTGGTGGTCGTCTTTGACGACGAGAAGAGAGCGTACGAAGGGAAGAACGCGCTCCGGGAACTGGATGCCGAGGGAAGCGTCTTCGTCTACGCCTCCGCGGTGGTGACCAAGGGCGCCGACGGGACGGTGGCAGTGAAGCAGGAGGAGCCCGGTCCGGTGGGCTCGCTCCTGGGCACCGGGCTGGGGGCGTTGATCGGCCTCCTGGGCGGACCGACAGGCGCGGCCATCGGTGCCGCGAGCGGGTTCACAGTGGGGATGGCCGGAGACATCGATCAGACGCGCGTCGGGGCGGACTTCATCGACGATGTCCGCAAGGCCCTCCCGCCGGGGAAGGCGGCAGTGCTGGCGGAGGTCGACGAGGACTGGACCGCTCCGGTCGATACCCGGATGGAGAAGCTCGGGGGAATCGTCTTCCGGCGGGCGCTCTCCGAGGTCCGGGACGTTGCCAATGACGAGGACACCGCGGCGATCAAGGCGGACATCGCGGAGTCCAAGGCCGAGCATGCGCAGGCGAGCGCCGAGCGAAAGGCCAAGCTCCTGGACCGCATCAACAAGCTCGACTCCAAGCTCCAGGCCAGGCTGGAGAAGGCGAACGAACGCCGCGAGGCGGCAAAGCGGGCCGCCCAGGCCAAGGCCGCGCGCCTCAGCGCCAAGGCCGCCGTTGCCCGGGCACGAGCCCCCTGACTGGAGGGAGGCCATGACCACGCCGCCGGTGGGCTGATCATCGCCCACTGGCCGTCGAGCACAGCGTGGGCGGTGGGAACGCTCGTCGGCGCCGCGGTGCTGGTGACCGGGGTTTCGCGGACCATCGTCGCTGCGCGCATCCGGCACGGTGCGTACGAGGTGGGACAGACGGCGAAGGCCGCCGCCTGACCCAGAGGGACCAGAGGGCCACGGTGTTCCTTCACCGTGGCCCTCGGCGCGTCTCGAGGATCGGCGCCCGCTCGAACTCTCGACCTTGCCCCTCAGCTCCGGCGCTCCCGGACGGACCGGAACCAGCTGGCCCGCGCGCCCGCTCGACCACCGCGGCGCCCGCCAGTTCGTCCGCCCGCCAGCGCTCCTCGAAGCTGGCCACGGCGACCAGCCTGCGTCCGTCGACCCCGCGCGTCCGCCGCCAGGCGACGATGGCATCGGCCTGCTCCGTCGTGAGCTGCACGTAGGCTCGGGTGTGCCCGGACGTTCACTCCGCCCGCAGAGCGAGCATCGGGTCGACGCGCGTCGCCTGCCGCGCCGGGAGCGCGCAGGCCAGCAGGCTAATGGCGATGAGCAGGACCGCAACCGTGGCGTAGGTCAGTGGATCGAGCGGTCCGATCCCGAAGAGGAGCCCCTGCCCGAGCCGGCCGAGGCCCAGCGCGGCGGCGAGTCCCACGCCGAGGCCACCGAGCACCAGCGCCATCCCCTGCCCCAGCACCATCCAGAGCACGGTCGCTGGCGCGGCTCCGAGTGCCAGCCGGACACCGATCTCGCGCGTGCGCTGGCTCACGCTGTAGGCCACCACCCCGATGAGACCGGAGGCGGTGATGACGAGCGCCAGCGCGGCGAAGAGCCCAAGCAGCGAGGCGACCAGCCGGTGCGGCGCGAGCGCCTGGGCTCGCTGCTCGGCCAGCGGCTGCATCTCGGTGATCGGCTGCTGGGGGTCCAGCTCGCGCACCGCCTCGCGGATCTCCCGAGCGATGCTCACCGGCTCCGCCTGGCTCCGGACGAAGAGGCGCAGGTCGTTGAACCCGGTCTCGGCGAATGCGCCGATGACCTCGTCCATCACCGGGGTACCCAGGTCCTGCTGGTGGGTGTCCCCCACCACGCCCACGATGCTCGCCCACTGCTTACCACCGTCAAAGCTGATGCGCCGGCCGACCGGATCCTCCGCACCGAAGCGGTGCCTGGCGAGCGACTGGTTGACGACGACCACCGGGTTCTTCGGATCCCGATCGGTGCTGGTGAAGACCCGCCCGCGGACCAGCGGGATGCCGAGCGTGCGGAAGTAGTCCGGCGTCGCCGAGTTGAAGGTGGCGAGCGCCGGCGGCTGCCGGTCGTCGGTGGCCTGCCCCTCCACGATGTACGCCGCGCTGAACGGCGTCGAGCCGGCGAGCGGCACGGCGTTACCCACCCCGACCGAGACCGTGCCCGGCGTCGAGGACAGCCGTTCCACGAGTCGATCCACCAGGGCGTAGGTCTTCGACTGGTCGGTCGTCCCGTACCGAGTGAAGTCCAGCCCCACCCGCGCGCTCTGCACGTGCTGGACGTCCACGCCGGGGTCCACCTGCGAGAGCGTATGCAGGCTGCGGAGGAACAAGCCGGCTCCGATGAGGAGCGCCGCGGAGATCGCCACCTGCACCACCACCAGCGCGCTCCGTGCCCGGCGGGTCGCTGGCCGGGACCCGGCGCCGGCGCCGTCCTTGAGCTCACCTGAGAGGTCCCGTTCGCGCCGGAGCGCCGGCAGCACTCCCACCAGCATTCCGGTTCCGATCGAGACCAGGAGGTTGAAGGCAAGCACCACTGCGTCCAGACGAACCTCCACGGCTCTGGTGCTGAGCCGAGCGACGAAGGCCACCAGGAGGTCGAGCGTTACTGCGGTGAGGCCCAGGCCGAGCAGCCCCCCGCTGACGGCCAGGGTGACGCTCTCGGCAAGCAGGTGCCCGAGCATGCGCCCCCGCGACGCGCCCAGCGCCGTGCGCACCGCCAGCTCGCGCTCCCGCCGCTGGAGGCGAGCGAGCGTGAGGTTGGCCACGTTCGAGCAGACGATGAGGAGCAGGAAGACCGCCGCGGCGAGCAGGAGGAGCAAGGTGGGCCTCGCCCCGGCGGTGAGCTCGTCGCGGAGGAACACCGGCTCGAGCGTCAGCCCCTGCCCCGGCGGGTAGTCCTCGGAGTGGTCCTGGTGCCACGAGCCGGCGATCGAGGTCAGCTCGCTGGTCGCCGAGCGGAGGTCGACGCCCGGCCGGAGGTGACCAAAGACGGTGAGCCCGCGAACGGCCCGGGTCTGGTCCCAGGCCGCCGCCCGCCGGAAGGGGCAGGAGTCCGCGGGCATGTAGACGTCGTTCTCCGCCGGGTACTGGGGGATGTTCGGCAGGACGCCGACCACGATGTGGACCCGGTCGTTCATGGTGAAGGACCGGCCCACGACGCCCGGGTCACCGCCGAGGTGCTTCTGCCAGTAGCGGTAGCTCAAGAGCAGCACCGGGGGCGCGCCGGGCATGTCTTCGCCCTCCGCGAACAGCCGCCCGAACAGCGGCTTCACACCGAGCGTCTGGAAAAATCCCGCGGAGACCACGCCGGTCTGCACCCGCTCGGGCTCGGGGCCTCCCAGGAGGACGAAGGACATCGAGTGGTACTCGACCAGGTCGGCCACGCTGCTCGCCCGGGCGCGCAGCTCGCGGAGCTCCGGCGGTGAGAGCCCCACGTTCTTCACCCCCGCGAGCCGAGCGGGCTGGGTGACGTGGACCAGCCGCTCTCCGCTCCGGTACGGCAGCGGGCTCAGCAACACCCCGTGGATGACGCTGAAGATGGCGGTGCTGGCTCCAATGCCGAGGGCGAGGGTCACCAGGACCGCCAGGGAAAAGGCTGGCGCGCGGAAGAGAACCCGGAGCGCCAGGCGAAGGTCTTGGCCAACGTCGTGCATGCGCATCAGGAATGCTCCTCCGGACGGGCGGGCGTCGAGCAACTCGCGTGCCGGAGCCAGCCGGTGCATCGGTGCGGTGAACGGGCTGCCGGGGGGGCCCGGGCGTCCGGAAACGGGACACCACGTGCCGCTTCCGGTGCCCCCGTCCTTCAGGAGCCGAGGAGGCGCGAGAGGCGGCGATGCAGCTCCAGCAGCGCGTCCTCGTGCTGCAGGAGCAGTGCGATGGTGTCCTCGTCGTCCCGCTCGCGCAGCTCGCGCTCCAGCGCGGACAGGCGGTTCCGGAGGTCCTCGGCGCGGTCGGGACCCACGTCGCTCATCCGCGCGCGGAGCCGTCCGGAGACCTCGCGGTTCCCGGCGAAGCGACGGAGAACGGCGAGCGCCCGCTCCACCACGTCCTGGGAGAGGGCCGCCGCGGTCAGCGCCTGCCGGTGCGCCGAGGCCATCGCCGCCGGGCTCCAGCCGTGCCCCAGCTGCCCGAGCAAGGTCCGCTGGTAGCGAAGCAGCCGCTCCAGCAGGGCACCGTCGATGCGGTAGGCCGCGAAGGACAGTGTCCGGGCGTCGCCGCCACCGAGTTGGTCGTCACCGGAGCGCTTCATCAGTGGGCTCCCGCGGGCAGCAGCTGGTCCGCCAGCCGGTCGAGGTCGGAGAGGGATTGCACCACCACCACCTGGTCGCACACCCGGGCGTAGAGGTCCATCTCGCTGTCGCCCACGCCCCAGGCCCTCCGGTCCTCCGGACAGATCCAGACCACCCGTCGCCCCTTCCGGCGAATCTCCTGGAGCGCCCAGACGTTGGGCGGGTTCTGGTTGTTCCGCCCATCGCCGATGATCAGCACCGTCGTCCGCCGGGTGAGGGACGGGAGCTCGCGCCGCACGAAGCTGGCCAGGGCGTGGCCGTAGTTGGAGTTGGACTGGAGCGAGACTGCCTTCCCGGTCACCGCGAGGTCGAGCGCTCGCTCCGGCTCGAGCGTCCGGAACAGGTCGGTCACCTCGCCGAGATCGGAGACGAAGACGAAGCTCCTCACCCGGGCGAACAGGGACTGCAGGGTGTGGGTGAAGAGCAGCATCAGCCGGCTCACGTTGCGCACCGACTCCGAGACGTCGCAGAGCACCAGCACCTCGGGCCGCTGGGGCCGGCGGGCGCGGAACACCGGGACCATCGGCATCCCACCCCAGGACATGTTCCGGCGCAGGGTCCGCCGGACGTTGAGCACGCCCTTCCGGCGGCTCCGCTGCTTTCGTACCAGGCGTGTCTTGAGCCGCTCCGCGAGCCGGCGCACCGCGTGCTGCACCTGGGTCAGCTCGGCGCGGCTGAGGCTGGCAAAGGGCCGTTCCGCCAGCGCCCCCGAGGTGCCCCGCAGGCGCGCCCGGGCCTGACGCTCGACCTCGCGGCGGGCATCGGCCTCGAGCCCCCGCACCAGGTCCGAGAGGCGCTGACTCACCCACTCGAAGCCCTCGGTGGACAGCCCGCGGCGTCGCAGCTCCGCCTCGATGGTGCCGATGTCGGTCCGGAGCCCGTCGCCCCCCGCTCCGGCGAGGAGCCTCCGGGAGTAGAAGCCGGCCTGGAGCGGACTCTGGAGCCGCGAGAAGTCGAGCTGCAGGGTGGCGCCCCGGAAGAGCTGGGCGAGCCGCGAACGATCGCCCCGCAGCGTCGCCCGGGTGAGCGGCGACATCTCGCCGAGCAGCCGGTTCAGGGTGGCCAGGGTCATGGTGCGCTCGTCGCCCTCGAGCGCCCCGGTGGTGGCCAGCTCGTCGAGGATCGACTGCTCGACGCCTTCCAGGAGCGAGACCGCGCCGGAGAAGAAGACGTCGAACGCCCGGTCGAACGGGCCCCGGTCTGCCGAGCGCTTCACCATCGTCGTGCGGAGAACGGAGCGAAAGGCCTCGCGGTCCCCCAGGTCGACCAGGGTGGCGGCGCGCGTCGCATCGAGTAACTCGGAGGTGGCAACCCGAACGCCGTTCTGGCGGAGAACCTCGGCGAACTCGACGATGCGGGCTTCCATGGACGGGGAGGAGATAACCAGAGATGGCGCGAGTTTTCCGCAGGGGGGCATCCGGAATCATCGGCCAGCGGCGCCGCGAGCTCGGGTTGGGCCCTGACTTCCGTCTCTGACTCGGCTTGCGAGCCCGTCCGGGGCAGGACAGCATCGGCCTCCGATGCCGGATGGAGCGACGGGCGGCGCGCGCACACTCCCGAGAGTCGCGCTCCTCGTCCTGAGCATGGTGCCGCTCGTCCCCACCTTGTGGGCCCACGCGGTGGGGGACCTGCCGGTCTACTTCGAGGCGACGCGGGCCTGGCTGGCCGGCCAGACGCCGTATGCTGAGGTCCGGTTCGAGTACCCGCCCTACGCCCTCCTCGCCTTCGCGCCAGCGGCGCTCGTCTCCTCGACCCTTCGCGAGTTCCAGGTCGCGTTCGGCCTCGAGCTGCTGCTGGTCGACGTGGCCATCCGGGCTACCCTGCTCTGGACGGCGCGCGCACGCCGGGGGGCATGGGCCTACGCGCCGTTCCTGGCCTACGCGGCGGTGGCCCAGCTCCAGGCGTTCTGGCTGTACAAACGGTTCGACCTGCTACCCGCGGGGCTCACGCTCGCGGCGGTGCTTGCGCTGTCTGCAGGCGCGGGGGCTCGCGCGGGCGCGGCGCTGGTGGCTGGCATCGGGATGAAGGTCTACCCGTTGATGCTCCTGCCGCTGGGGTTGGTGCACAGCGCGCGGCGCGGATTCCTCCGGCGGTTCATCGGCGGGGCCGCCCTCGCCGGAGCGCCACTCGCGGCCCTGGGGCTCATCTGGCCGCTGTTCAGCGCCGTCGGCTTCCATTCCGCGCGCGGCCTCCAGGTGGAGTCGCTCTGGGCCTCGGTGCTCTGGCTCCTCCGCGACTGGACCGGGGTGAGCTGGGTGCACGCGGCAGCCTCGTACGAGGTGCAGGGCGGACTCGCCCCCGCCGTGCTCCGGGTGGCGCTCGTGATGTGGGTGATCGGCGCCGCGGCGGCGGTGTTTCTGTCGGTACGGCCCGTCGACGGCCCCGGGCCCGGCGCGATCGCCGAGCAGGCGCTCCTCCCGCTGCTCGCGCTGGTGAGCCTCGGCCCGGTGTTCAGCCCGCAGTACGTGCTGTGGATCGCCACGGTGACGGCCCTCCTGGTCGAGCCCGGGCGCTGGCAGATCGCCGTCGCCCCACTCGCGGCCGCAGTCCTGACCCGCGTCACCTACCCTGCGCCTGGCTACCAGAGCGGCCTTTCACCGGTTCTGACCTCGGTGCTGGTGCTGCGAAATCTCCTCCTCGTCGGCGGCCTCGGGTGGCTGATGACCCGGGGGTCCGCGACGAGGACCGCGGCGGCCGTCCGCACCGGGGGAACAGGTCAGCAGCCGCCCTGACCAGGGAGCCCCTCCGCTTGGCCTCGCACGCATCCGGCGAGGGGGTCCACGCCTGGAGCGCGCTCGAAGGCAGCCAGCGTCTCGGAGTGGTGGGTGCCGGGAAACATGTCCACCAGCTGGAGCGTCCGGAGCGGGAAGCCTGCGGCGCCCAGCACGGCGGCATCGCGAGCGAGGGCCCCGGCGTCACAGGCCACGTACACGAGCCGCCGGACACCCAGGTCGCGCGCGAGCGGCCCGATCCCGGGCGCTCCGGTCCGGGGCGGGTCGACCAGCAGCACCTCGAACCGGCGCCCCTCCTTCACCAGGCCCCGGCTCACCTTCTCGGCCTCGCCCTGCACGAAGCGCACGTTCTCCAGATGGGCCTCGGTCGACGCCCTCGCGGCCAGACGGACCGAGAGCGCCGACGACTCCACCGCGAGCACCGAGGCCACGCGCGCTGCCAGCGCGAAGGTGAAGGTCCCATTACCAGCGTACAGCTCGAGCGCGCCCTCCCCCTCCGCCGGCGCGAGCAGCGCCAGGGCGCGCTCGACCAGCAGCGGCGTGCCCTCGGCGTGCGCCTGCGAGAAGGCCTCGGGCCGCAGGAGGAGCGGCACCTCCGGCCGCAGGGGTGCGGTGCTGCGCAGAGTGGGTCGCCCCACGTCCTCGCTCGCCCCTCGCGCGGGGACCAGCACCACTCCGCGCACTCCGGCGCGGACCACGGCGACTGCCACCTCGCGAGCCCGCGGCTGGATGGCCCCGTCGAGCGCGAGCGCGGCCGAGACCCGGGAGCCCTCGGCGACCAGCTGCACCGATCGGAGCCCGCGTCCGAGGGGGAGGAGCAGCGGCGCGAGCCGCCCCGGGAGCGGGGCCAGCGGTCCGACCAGCGCCGGGCAGTGCTCGACTGCCACCGCGGCGTGACTGCGCCGGTGGAGGTAGCCGAGGTGGGTGCCGGTCCAGTGGAGGTCCGCCCGCCGCCGGGTGCCGAGATCGCCCGCGGAGAGCGTGGGCAGCCACTCGACACCGGCGAGGTCGAGGCCGCCCAGACGCTCGAGCGCGGCCCTCACCGCCAGCTCGCGCTCGCGCCGCTGGGCGGCGGGGGTGAGGTGGAGCCAGTCGCAGCCCCCGCACACGCCGGCGAGCGTGCAGTCCGGGGCGACGCGGTCGGGCGAGGGTCGGAGCACCTCGAGCAGCCGGCCCCGCTGGACCTTCCCCTCGACCGCCGGGACGACATGGACGCGCTCGCCAGGCAGCGCACCCGGGACGAACAGTGCGCGGCCGTTCCAGGGAGCGACGCCCTCTCCGTCCGCCGAGAGGCGCTCGACGTCGACGTCCACCGGCGCCTCCTCCGACCTGGGCCTCGGGGGCGGCCGTGCGGGCGGCGCGCGTCGGGTCACGGCCGGGCTCCGGGCCGCGTCAGCGGGGCGGCTTGCCGCTCTGGACCGGTCCGGGCATCCGGCCGGTGTCCGGCAGCTCGCGACGCAGCTGGTCGACGAACCGGGCAATGCGGTCCTTCAGCTCGTCGGTGACGTCCACGAACTCGACGCCCATCCCGGGTACCTGGTTGGCGGGGTTGTCGAATTCCTGGACCCGCGTCACCCGGCCGCGGACCTCGAAGGGCACCGGCGCACCCGGCAGCTGGAGGATGATGCGGACGGTGGTGCCCACCGGGAGCGGGTTGCGCGAGTTGATGAACATCCCGCCCCGCGACAGGTTGGTCGCCCAGTCGGTGATGAAGCCGTCGACGGTCCGGTACGCCACCGGCAGCTCGTGCTCGAGCCGGTCCGCCTGCCGTCCGCTCTTGGGCTTCTCGCTGGACATCCCGGGACGCACCTTCCGTCCAGGGAATCGTACCAGACCAGCGACCGCCCCCTCCACCTGGCTGCGGCGGCCCGGACGGAGCCAACCACTGCGCCCGTGAGCCGCCTGACCGAGGGCTCCGACTGGCGCCGCCCCGACCTAGACGCGCATCTCGCAGAGGTCGGGGGAGATGCGCAGCCGTGGCTCGGTGAGCTTCTGGACCTCCTCGGGGGTGACCCCGGGGGCCACCTCCCGGAGGAGGAGCCCCTCGGGGAGGACGTCGATGTAGGCAAAATCGGTGACGATGTGATGCACGCACTTCCGTCCAGTCAGGGGCAGCGAGCAGCGCTCGAGGATCTTCGGCTTCCCCTCCTTCGTGGCGTGCTCCATGGCGACGAAGACCCGCTTGGCACCCATGGCGAGGTCCATCGCCCCACCCATCCCCTTCACCATCTTCCCGGGGATCATCCAGTTGGCCAGGTCTCCCTGGGCCGAGACCTCCATCGCCCCGAGCACCGCGAAGTCGATGTGGCCGCCGCGGATCATCCCGAAGGAGGCGGCGGAGTCGAAGAACGACGCGCCCTTCACCGCGGTGACCGTCTCCTTGCCGGCGTTGATGAGGTCCGGGTCCTCCTGTCCCTCCAGAGGCCACGGGCCGATGCCGAGCAGCCCGTTCTCCGAGTGCAGGAGGATGTCCATCCCCGGCGGGATGTAGTTGGCGACCAGGGTGGGGAGACCAATGCCGAGGTTGACGTAGTACCCGTCGCGCAGCTCGAGCGCGATGCGGTGGGCGACCTGTTCGCGGGTGAGGGCCATGGTCGGTGTCGTCTCCGTCAGGCGCGCTTGCGCACGGTACGCTTCTCGATCCACTTCTCGTAGTGCCGACCCTTCAGCACCCGGTGGACGAAGATGCTGGGGGTGTGGATCTGGTCCGGGTCGATCTCGCCCACCTCCACCAGGTGCTCGCACTCGACGATGGTGGTCCTCGCCGCCATGGCCATCAGCGGCGAGAAGTTCCGGGCGGTCTCCCGGAAGACACAGTTTCCCCAGCGGTCGGCCTTCCAGGCTCGGATGATGGCGAAGTCGGCGCGGAGCGGCTTCTCGAAGACGTACTCCTTGCCCTCGATGACCCGCGTCTCCTTCCCCTCGGCGATCTGGGTGCCCACGCCGGTGGGGGTGAAGAAGCCGCCGAGGCCGCAGCCGGCGGCGCGGATCCGCTCGGCGAGGGTGCCCTGGGGGTTGAGCTCGACGTCGAGCTCCCCGGAGAGGAACTGGCGCTCGAACTCCTTGTTCTCCCCGACGTAGGAGGCGACCATCCTCTTGACCTGGCGGGCCTTGAGGAGCACCCCCAGCCCGTGGTCGTTGGTGCCGCAGTTGTTGGAGATGACCGTGAGGTGCTTCACGCCCTTCTTCGCCAGGGCGGTGATCAGGTTCTCCGGGTTCCCGCACAGGCCGAACCCGCCGGACATCACCACCGCGCCGTCGGGGACGTCCGCGACGGCGGCATCGGCACTGGCCACCACCTTGTTCATGTCGTCTCCTGGATCAGCGCTCGACCATCAGGGCGATGCCCTCGCCGCCGCCGATGCAGAGCGAGGCGACGCCGCGCTTCTTGCCCATGTCCTTCATCGTCTGGAGCAGGGTGATCAGCACCCGGGCTCCAGAGGCTCCGATGGGGTGACCGAGCGAGGTCGCACCGCCGCGGACGTTGACCTTCGAGGGGTCCAGCTTGAGCAGCTGGTTGTTGGCGATGGCCACGACGGCGAAGGCCTCGTTGAGCTCCCAGAGGTCCACGTCGGCGACGGAGGTCTTGGTCCGCTCTAGGAGCTTCTTGATCGCATCGGCGGGGGCGATGGTGAACTCCACGGGCTTGCGGGCGGCGGTGGTGTAGCCAGTGATGCGGCCGAGCACCGTCTTCCCTTCGGCCTTGGCCCGCTCCGCGGACATGAGCACCAGCGCGGCGCCGCCGTCGTTGATCGACGAGGCGTTGGCGGCGGTGACGGTGCCGTCCTTCTTGAAGACCGGCTTGAGGGTGGCGATCTTCTCCGGCCGGGCGTTCTTCGGGCCCTCGTCGTCGGCCACCATCACTGGCTCGCCCTTCTTCTGCGGCACCGGAACGGGGACGATCTCCGCCTTGAACAGCCCTTCCTTCTGCGAGCGGATGGCGCGGTTGGTGGACTCGAGGGCGAACTCGTCCTGGGCGGCGCGGCTGATCTTGAACTGCTCGGCGCAGGCCTCGGCGCACATGCCCATGTGCTGCTGGCTGTACACGTCCCAGAGGCCGTCGACGATCATGTGGTCCAGCATCTGGACGTTCCCCATCCGGGCGCCCTGCCGCATGTTCATCGAGAGGTAGGGGGCATTGCTCATCGACTCGAAGCCGCCGGCGACGATGACCTCGGCATCACCGAGCGCGATGGCCTGGGCGGCAGAGATGACCGTCTTCAGCCCGGAGCCGCACATCTTGTTCAGGGTGTTCGTGGGGACGGTGTCCGGAATGCCGGCCCCGAGCGCCGCCTGGCGGGCGGGAGCCTGGCCCTGGCCGGCCTGGAGGACGTTGCCCATCCAGACCTCCTCGACCTTCGCTGGATCCACCCCGGCGCGTTCCAGCGCAGCCTTGATGGCGATCGCGCCGAGCTGCGGCGCGGTCAGCGTGGACAGGGTCCCCAGGAAGCTCCCGATGGGGGTACGGGCAGCACCGACGATCACGACCTCACGAGCCATGGGCATCACTCCGGCTTGAGCCACTGGTGGACGGGATTGTCACGCGGGGGGCGTCCCGGTCAACCTGATCTCGGGGCGCATTCCGTGCGCGCCTCAGCGGCGCGTCTCGAAGTGAATTCCGTCGAAAGTCCGGGCCCCTGTACGCCCCCCGTCCACGAGGACCAGAACCAGCTGGGAGCCCTCCTCGTCCAGCTCGGCCTCCTCGGCGAGGATGGCGCCGGGCCTGCCGTCCACGCTGTCCAGTCCTGACCAGAGGCGGGACCCGTCGGTCACCAGCACCATCCATCCCCGCCGGGGTGGGGAGCCAAGGCCGAGGAGGACGATTTCCTCCTTCCCGTCCGGGGTGAATGCGTGCTTGACCACCTGGAAGCCCAGCTGGGGCGCGTTCCAGGTTCCGACGACGCACCGGCCGGAGTCGGCGGCCCGGAGGGTCCAGAGCGTCTTCGCCTCCGGAACGGCGGGGGCAACCCAGTCGAGGCGGACCCCCGAGACGGTGGAGTTCCAGACGAGCCGGACCGCGCCGGCCCCGAGGTCGGCTGGTTGCTGGAGGGCCTTCCCGCGCCCCGGGTTCACGGGGTCGCCGATACTCCCAGCGGGCGCAGGGGGCTGTAGGTCCGAGCAGTCCGGGACGGGACGGCTGGTAGAGGAGTCCTTCGACGGAACCCAGGCCTCCGGACGGAGGGTCTGGGGCCCCGGAGCGCAGCCGAGCAGTGCCGTCGAGAGCGTCGCTGCGCGAACGATCCGCCGCATCGGGGGGGACGCTACCTCGGTGCGCGGGCCGGTGAGGGTGCCGCTTCCGGGGAGCGCGGCTGGCCTGAAGGGGAGTCGAGTCTCACCGACACTCGGGGGGGGCCGGGCCCGGCTGACCGGCCTGCGCGCTCCCCCGGTCGCTCTGACGTGAGTTGACACGCTGTGATCAGCGACCCCGCGTGCTGCTGATCCGGCAAGGCCACGTGGAGGCCCTCCCGGGGCGAAGGATCGGCTGCCGGTCGCCCGGCCGCGCCTCTCGGGCCCAAGATCCCCAGGCGGCCTGATCAGCCAATCCGCCTCTGCGGACGCCCGAAGATCCCCTGAGCCCACGAGGTCGCGCAGGCCGCCGGAGCGTGGCACCCGGGCAATCACCCCGCCCTAACACGAAGGGCCGGGCCCTCGAACGAGAACCCAGCCCCGTCGCCGCGTGGGCGGGCTCAGCCTATCGCCGCAGCTTCGACGCCATCACGTCGCCAAGGCGCGCCTTCGACCCCTCGGCCTGCTTGCGCAGGTACTCGCGGTAGTCGTCCTCGCCCTCGTGCAGCAGCGCCTTCATCGACAGCGCCACCTTCCGGTCGGGGGTGTTGATGTCGATGATCTTCACCGCCACCTCCTGGCCCTCGCTGACCACGTCGCGGGGGTTCTCCACCCGCTCGTCCTTCAGCTCGGAGACGTGGACCAGGCCCTCGATGCCGGGCTCGATCTCCACGAAGGCTCCGAAGTCGGTGACCTTGGTGACCTTCCCGTTGACCTTGCTGCCCACGGGAAGCCGCTCGCTGAGGGTTTCCCAGGGATCCTGGGTGAGCTGCTTGATGCCGAGACTGAAGCGCTCGTTCTCCACGTCGATGTTGAGCACCATCGCCTCGACTTCATCGCCCTTCTTGTACAGCTCGCCCGGGTGCTTGATGCGCTGGGTCCAGCTGATGTCCGAGACGTGGACCAGGCCGTCCACGCCCTCCTCGACGCCGACGAAGATGCCGAAGTCGGTGACGTTGCGGACCTGGCCCTTGATGATCGACCCGATGGGGTACTTGTCCTCGAGCAGCGTCCAGGGGTTGGCCTCGATCTGCTTCATGCCGAGCGCGATGCGCTTGGCCTTGGGATCGATGTCCAGGACGACCGCCTCGACCTCCTGGCCCACCTCGAGCACCTTCGAGGGATGCTTGAGGCGCTTGGTCCAGGACATCTCGGACACGTGGACCAGACCCTCCACGCCCTGCTCGATCTCCACGAACGCGCCGTAGTCGGTGATGCTGACCACGCGGCCGCGGACGCGGGTGCCGACCGGGTACTTCTCGTCGGCCCGGTGCCAGGGGTCCTCCTGGATCTGCTTCAGGCCGAGGCTGACGCGCTCCTGGGTGGGGTCGAACTTGAGGACCACCACCCGGACCTCGTCGCCCACGTTGAACATCTCCGAGGGGTGCCCGATGCGGCCCCAGGACATGTCGGTGATGTGGAGGAGGCCGTCGATGCCACCGAGGTCGATGAAGGCGCCGTAGTCGGTGAGGTTCTTCACCACGCCCTTCAGGACCGCACCCTCCTTGAGGTTCTTGAGGGTTTCCTTCTTGAGCTCCTCCCGCTGCTTCTCGAGAAGCACGCGCCGGGAGAGGACGATGTTCCCGCGCTTCTTGTTGAACTTGATGACCTTGAACTCGAATTCCTTCGAGATGTACTGGTCGAGGTTTCTGACCGGGCGGATGTCCACCTGGCTGCCGGGGAGGAACGCCTTCACGCCGATGTCGACGCTGAGGCCACCCTTGACCCGGCCGACGATGACGCCCTTGACGATCTCGTCGCGCTCGCAGGCGGCGGAGATCTCGTCCCAGATGCGCATCTTGTCGGCCTTCTCCTTGGAGAGGACGACCATGCCGGTATCGTTCTCGCGGCTCTCGAGGAGCACCTCCACCGGGTCGCCGTCCTTGACGGTGACCTCGCCCCGGGGATTGGTGAACTCCGAGATCGGGATCTGCCCCTCGGACTTGTAGCCGATGTCGACGACCGCATAATCCTTGGTGACCTGGACGACGGTGCCCTTGACCAGGTCGCCTTCCTTGAGGATGCCTTCGCCGCCGCGCTCCTTGAGCGAGGCCTCGAACATCGAGGCGAAGTCCTCGTCGCCGCCGTCGAGCCCGATCTGTGGGTTGAGGTTTTGCTGCATAGAGTTGGAAAGTCCTATCAGTGCTTCACTGCTACCCCAGGGTTGTGGGATATCCGGCCCCCGGAACGCGGAGACGGACGGCGGACGATGGCCCTCATGTGGGGTGTGACACGGGGGGCGCCGCTGCTCGGGGAGCCAGCCAACCTAAGCCGGCGCGAGGCGCGCGCAACCTAAGGGGATGTCGGAGGGGAGGTCAAGTGCGCTCGGCCGCCTCCCTGCTCTGTGGAAAGGACCCTCCCGGCCATGACCACTCCGCTCGACGCCGTGGCCTACGTCCACGAGGCGCACGAGGGGCTAGCTCGCCTCCGGGAGCCCCTGGAACGCGCCGGGTTCCGGCCGGTGGAGCGCTTCCGGGCGCCGGATCCAGAGGCGGATGCGCGCGCCCCGCTCCTGGTGGTCCTCGGCGGTCCGATGGGGGTGTACGAGGCCGACCGGTTCCCCTTCCTGGGGCTCGAGCAGGAGGTGCTCCGGGCCCGGCTCGCTCTGGACCGCCCCTCCCTTGGACTCTGCCTCGGGGCACAGCTGCTGGCCGCCGCGGCGGGGGCGAGTGTCTTCCAGGGGAGCCGGGGGAAGGTCATCGGAGTGGGGCCGGTCCAGCGGGTGCCGGGGGAGGATCCACTCCTCCGGGAGGTGCCGGACACCTTCGACGTCGTCCACTGGCACGGGGACACCTTCGAGCCCGTCCCCGGGGCGCTGCTCTTCCGGGCAGACACGTACCCCGCCCAGGGCTTCAGGGTCGGACGGTCGGTGGGGCTCCAGTTCCACGCCGAGCTCGGTCCGGAGGGGTTCCGGGAGTGGGTGGCGGGTTCGGCCGAGGCGCTCCGGCGGAGTGGGCGGGATCCGGAGGCCCTGGTCACCTCGGGCGTCCCCCGGCTGACGGCGGCCCTCCCGGTGCTGGACCGGCTCCTCGCGGCCCTGGCCCGGGACGCCCGGGTGGCGGTGGGCCGCTGAAATGGGGGTCCCGGGAGCCCGTATGAGCGACATGCGCCTCCTCCCTGTCGTCCTGGCAGCCTGCACGCTCACCCTGCCCGCCCTCGCGTCGTCGGAGACCCGGAGCGTCTCGGGCTTCACCCGGATCGACCTGGTGGCCCCGGTGGACCTGGAGGTCCGGCCCGGCAAGTTCGGCGCGGTGCTGGAGATGGACTCCGAGGTGGCCCGCCATCTCAAGACCGAGGTCCAGGGGGACACGCTCCGCATCGCGCTCGAGGGCTGGCACCTCGACCTCCACGGCAAGCAGCGCATCAAGATCACCATGCCGGCCCTGCGCGCGGTGCACATCCAGGGCAGCGGGGATGCCGACATCGCCGGCTTCAAGGACCAAGAAGAGGTCGAGCTTCGGATCTCCGGCTCGGGCGACGTGAAGTTCGCCGGCACCGCGGGCGGGGTGGCGGTCACCATCGAGGGGTCCGGCGACGTGCTGCTCGCCGACGGTCAGGCGGGCTCGCTCCAGGCCCGCATCCAGGGCTCGGGCAACCTCAAGGCAAGCAACTTCAAGGCAAAGAACGTCTCGGTGGCCGTCGACGGCTCGGGCGACGCCGACATCCGCGTGGCCGGCGGCGCGCTCAGCCTGTCGGTGAACGGCTCGGGCGACATCCGCTGGACAGGCGAGGCGAGCGCGGTGAGCACCGCCACCCACGGGTCCGGTAGCATCGCCAAGCGCTGAAGGAGGTCTGCCCGATGATCCGAGGCATCCACGGACTGCTCTACTCGTCGGACCCGGATGCCACCCGGGCCTTCTTTCGCGACCAGGTTCGTCTTCCCGGGTCCGACATCGGCGAGGGCTGGTGGATCTTCGACTTCCCGGAAGGCGACCTCGGGGTCCATCCGGCCGAGGGCGGCGACGCGGGCAAGCACGACGTCTCCTTCTACTGCGATCAGATCGAGAAGACCGTGCTCGGCCTCCAATCGCGCGGGGTGCGGTTCACCGGCCCGGTGGAGGACCACGGCTACGGCCTGGTCACTTACTTCGAAGCCCCCGGCGGCGTGCGCGTCCAGCTCTACCAACCGCGGTACCGGAAGAAGTCCGCGGTGAAGCCAGCGAGAAAGCCTCGGCGCCCCGCACGGAAGGCGACGCGGCGGGCGGCCCCCGCCCGGCCCCGGGCTCCGCGTCGACGCTGAGCGGCTTCTCCATCTCGAAGAGCGGGACCCCGTGGAGGTCGCGCTCGCCGCCCTGGCGAAGGGAGAACCCCGCTCGGCTGTAGAGCGCGATGGCGGAGTTCAGGAAGGGCGTGGTCCTGAGAAAGGCCCGGAGGAGGCCCCGGTCCCGTCCATAACGCTCCGCCACGGCCAGGAGCGCGCGTCCCACCCCGTGGCCGCGCGCTGCGGGGTGAACGGCCATGCTCCGCAGATGAAGCCCCTCGGGGCGGGAGTACGCGGAGAGCGTCCCGACCGGCTCGGTCCCGAGGAACGCAATCCACACCACGCCCTCGCCCATCCGCTGCCGGAGAGACTCGACGTCGGGCAGCGTGGCGGCGAGCGCCTCCGGCGTGTAGAGCGCCGCGACCTCGGAGAAGGCCACCCGGAGAAGCAACGCCACGGAGGGCGCCTCGGCGGGTCGCGCACGGCGGACGCGGAGCGTCGAGGCTGGGGTCCGAAGTTCCATCGAGGGCCGCGATTCCAGCCGAACGGAAACGCGGGCACACGGCACAGCAGCCGTGCGCCAACGAAGGAACAGCCCGGCCGTTTTCACCGTGCGACCCCTCAACGCCCGTGAGTAGGTTGACCCCATGGAATGGCAAGGCGGACGGCGCAGTGACAACGTCGACGACGCTGGCCGCGGCGGCGGTGGCCTGGGGCGGCCCCTTGCCTTCGGCGGGGGCGCGATCGGCATCATCGGCGCGATCCTCTTCTATCTCCTCACCGGACAGGTCCCGGACGTCCAGCAGGCCCCGGCGCCGGGCCAGGTCAGCCCGCAGTCCCAGGCGCAGCGGCCACCAACCGCCGCCGAGCAACAGCAGCGCGAGTTCGTCAGCGTGGTGCTCGCCAGCACCGAGGACACCTGGAGCGCGGTTCTGCCGCAGCAGGCCCGGGTCCAGTACCAGCCCCCCCGCCTCACCCTGTTCGAGGACGCAGTGCAGTCGGCGTGCGGATTCGCCCAGAGCGCGATGGGGCCGTTCTACTGCCCGCCGGACCAGCGGGTGTACCTGGACCTCGGCTTCTTCAACCAGCTGGCCCAGATGGGCGCCCCCGGCGAGTTCGCGCGCGCGTACGTCATCGCCCACGAGGTGGGCCACCACGTGCAGAACCTGCTCGGCATCGAGCGTCGGGTGATGCAGCTGCGCCGGGCCTCGGGGAGCCGCGAGGACAGCAACGCGCTGAGCGTGCTCACCGAGCTGCAGGCAGACTGCTACGCGGGCGTGTGGGCCCACCACGCGAACGCGAACTACCGATCCAGCGGGAAGGGCCAGATCGTCCAGCCGAGCGACATCGACTCGGGCCTCGCGGCGGCGGCCTCGGTGGGCGACGACCGGCTGCAGAGACGGTCCCAGGGGCACGTGACGCCGGAGAGCTTCACCCACGGCTCGAGCGCCCAGCGCGTCTCGTGGTTCAAGACCGGGATGCAGACCGGTGAGCTCCGGGCCTGCGACACGTTCGGCAAGGCCGGCGTCCGGCTCTAGGACTGCGATGGGGGGCGTTCGACCACCACCCGCGCCGGAGTCCACGCCCGCGCCCGGCGCTCGAGGCGGCCCTCCCGGGTCTCCTGGCCGTAGTCCATCGGGGTGGGCGCCTGGGTGAAGTCGGCTGCGGCGGTGAGCACACGCGTGTTCACCACCGCCCTGCCTTGCCCGCCCACCTTCACGTAGCCGCCGACGTAGACGCCACAGCGCGGGCAGACCCAGAAGTCGGTCATCCCCATCCCGAAGCGGTACCAGCCGCCCGGCGGGAGCTCGGCCACCGTGAGCACGACCTCGCCCTCCGGGTCAGACGTGGTGAGACCGCCGTGCCGCCGGCAGAACGAGCACTGGCAGGCGCGCAGCGGGAGCTCGGTTGGCGGCTTTCCCGTCCTGAAGGACAGGTGGAGCCGCCCGCAGTGACAGCCGCCCTCGAGCGTCATCCGAGAGCCTCCTCTACTGGGCCGGCGCGGTCCGCCGGCGTGCGTGGGCCCGGTCCCGCTCGCCGAGCGCCGCTTGCAGGAACTTCCCGGACAGCTTGCGCCCGATCAGCTCCTGCGCCACCTCGCCCGCCTCCACCAGCTTCGGCAGGTCGATGCCCGTCTCCACCCCCATCCGCTGGAGCATGTTCACCAGGTCCTCGGTGGCCAGGTTCCCCGCCGCGCCCGGGGCGTACGGGCAGCCGCCCAGCCCCCCGATGCTTGCGTCGAAGGTCGTCACCCTGGCGTACAGGCCGACCAGCGCATTGGCCAGCGCGAGGCCGCGGGTGTCGTGCAGGTGCAGCGCGAGCCTGTCCACCGGCACGTGCCGGGTGACAGCGGAAAGGATCTCCTCGGTCTGGCTCGGCACGCCGACGCCCACGGTGTCCCCGAGGCTCAGCTGGTAGATGCCCAGGTCCGCCAGCCGCCGGCACAGGTCCACCACTCGCTCGAGCGGCACGGAGCCCTCGTAGGGGCAGCCCCAGACCACGCTGAGGTAGGCCCGCACGCGCATGCCGGCGGCCAGCGCCCCGCGGGTGACGTCGGCCGCGACGGAGAGAGCCTCGGCGATGCTCTTGTTGATGTTCTTCTTGCTGTGGGTCTCACTGGCGGAGATGAACACCGCCGCCTCGCTCAGCCCGGCGGCGCGAGCGCGGTCGAGACCTTTCAGATTGGGCACCAGCGCCGAGTAGGTCACCCCGGGGACGCGGGGGAGCTTCTGCAGCACCTCCTCGGCGTCCGCGAGCTGCGGAATCCACCGCGGGCTGACGAAGGAGGTGGCCTCGATGCGCCGCTCTCCCGCGGCCACCAGGGCGGCGATGAGCCGGAGCTTCCCCTCCAGCGGGACGATGCGGAGCTCGTTCTGGAGCCCGTCGCGGGGACCGACCTCGTAGACGTCGACCCGCGCCGGGAGCTTCTCCGTCAGACGCGCGGCTGGATGTGCTGACGGATCCACTGGACGATGTCCTGCGTAGAGCTTCCCGGGGTGAAGATCTCGGACACGCCCAGCTGCTTCAGCCGAGGGATGTCGTCGTCGGGGATGATGCCGCCGCCGAACACCTCGATGTCCCCGGCCTTCTGCTCCTTGAGGAGGTCGATCACCGCGGGGAAGAGCGTCATGTGGGCGCCGGACATGATGGACAGACCGATCGCGTCCACGTCCTCCTGGACAGCGGCGTTGACGATCATCTCCGGGGTCTGGTGCAGCCCGGTGTAGATGACCTCCATGCCGGCGTCGCGGAGCGCGCGGGCGATGATCTTCGCTCCGCGATCGTGTCCATCCAGGCCGGGCTTGGCCACGAGGATTCTGAGCTTCCTGTCGGGCATCCGAGATTCTCGCGTTCCCCGAAGGTAACGGGGGGCGTCACCCTCGTTCAGAAGATTCCACCTTCGCGATACTGCCCCCACACCTTCCGGAAGACATCCGAGATCTCCCCGAGCGTCGCGTAGGCCTTCACCGCCTCCAGCACCGGGGGCATGAGGTTGTCCGATCCCCGGGCGGCAGCCTCGACCTTCGCCAGGGCCGCGGCGACCGCGGCGGCGTTCCGCTCGGCCTTCACCTGCTCGAGCCGCGCGACCTGGCCCTCGGCGACCCGCTCGTCGATCTTGAGGATCTGCACCGGCTCCTGCCGCTCGCTCTGGAAGGCGTTGACCCCCACGATGAGGCGCTCGCCCTCCTCCACCTCGCGCTGGAACCGGTAGGCGCTCTCGCCGATCTCCTTCTGCGGGTAGCCCTCCTCCACCGCCCGGATGATGCCGCCCATCTCGTCGATGCGGCGGAGGTACTCGAGAGCCCGCTTCTCCATCTCGTCGGTGAGGTACTCGACGTAGTAGCTGCCGCCGAGCGGGTCGACCACCCGGTCCACGCCCGACTCGTGGGCGATGAGCTGCTGGGTGCGGAGCGCCAGGGTGACCGACTCCTCGGTGGGGAGCGCGTAGGTCTCGTCGAGCGAGTTGGTGTGCAAGGACTGGGTCCCGCCGAGCACCGCGGCCAGGGCCTGGAGCGCGGTCCGCACCACGTTGTTGTACGGCTGCTGGGCGGTGAGGCTCACCCCGGCGGTCTGGGCGTGGGTCCGCAGCTGCCAGCTCCGCGGGTCACGGGCAGAGAAACGGTCGCGCATCACCCGGGCCCAGATCCGGCGGGCGGCGCGGAACTTGGCGATCTCCTCGAAGAAGTCGTTGTGGACGTCCCAGAAGAACGAGAGGCGCGCGGCGAAGTCGTCCACCGCCATCCCCCGCTTCACGCACTCCTCGACGTATCCAATGCCGTCGGCGAGGGTGAAGGCCAGCTCCTGGACCGCCGTCGCGCCGGCCTCGCGGATGTGGTACCCGCTGATGGACACCGGGTGCCAGCGCGGCATGTGCCGGCTGCAGAAGTCGATCATGTCGACGACGATCCGCACCGCCGGCCGGGGTGGGACGATCCACTCCTTCTGGGCGATGTACTCCTTCAGCATGTCGTTCTGGATGGTGCCCCCGAGCTTCTCCATGGGGACGCCCTGCTTCTCGGCCACCGCGATGTACATGCACAGCGCCACGATCGCCGAGGCGTTGATGGTCATCGAGGTGGTGACCTGATCGAGCGGGATGCCGTCGAAGAGGACCTCGAGGTCGCGGAGCGTGGAGATGGCCACGCCTTCCTTGCCCACCTCGCCCCGGCTCATCGGGTGGTCGGCGTCGTAGCCCATGAGGGCAGGCATGTCGAAGGCGGTGGAGAGCCCCGTCGTGCCGTGCGCCATGAGGTACTTGAAGCGCTGGTTGGTGTCCTCCGGGCTCCCGAAGCCGGCGAACATCCGCATCGTCCACAGCCGCCCGCGGTACATCGTCGGCTGGACCCCGCGGGTGTACGGGAACTGCCCCGGGAGGCCGAGGTCGCCGACGTCCTCGCGGGCCCGGTCGGCCGGGGTGACCACGGTGGGGATGGGGATGCCCGAGTCGGTCAGGAACTCCGGCCGGCGTGTCGGGGCCCGGGCGGTGCTCTTCGCCACCTCCCCCTGCTCCCATCCCTTCTTCGCCGACGCCACCCGCCGGACCGTGGCAAGGTCGTAGGTCCGCAGGGAGGGCCGGCGCTTCTTCCCCTCCGCACGCGCCGGCGTCCTGGAGGGGGCGGCCTTGGACGCGCGTGCGGTCCGGGGGCTCTTCAGGAGGCGAAGCTTCTTCGGGGAACGCCGGGTCGGGGCCATGGGTACCTGGGCCCTCTAGCATCGGGATCGGGCCCCTTCAATCGCTCGGAGTTGCTGAGAGTTCCGCCTGGCCCGGCGAACGCCGATCGGGGACCCCGCGAAGTGGGGACGGACGGACCGGCTGGACTGATGAGCCGAAACTGGCTCACTTGAAACAAAGTGCGCAAATACTGGCGCATAGTCCAAATGATGTCCAACCGCTTGTCTTTCTTAGAGTTTTGTCGCATTCAGTTTGCTTGACTACATCGGAAGCCGTCCGTACAAGGTGAAGCGGCCGAAAGCCGGCCAGCTCCCCGAGGTCCTCCGAAGGAGGGGACTCTCCCATGCGCGACGTCTTCGACAAGTGCAGCGCCTTCAAGGACGACAAGATCGCCAAGGCGACCGGGCTCTACCCCTACTTCCGCCCCATCGAGGCGTCGCACGGGAGCACCGAGGTCGACATCGAGGGCCGCCGGGTCATCATGGTCGGGTCCAACAACTATCTGGGCCTGGCCGGTGATCCGCGGGTGAAAGAGGCGGCGATCGAGGCCATCCGCCGCTTCGGGAGCACCTGCTCCGGCAGCCGGCTCCTCAACGGCACCCTGATCCTCCACGAGGAGCTCGAGGGCCGCCTGGCCAAGTTCCTCAACCGTGAGGCTGCGCTGGTTTGCTCCACGGGGTTCCAGACCAACGTGGCCACCGTGTCCGCCGTCCTCGGCCGGCACGACATCGTCTTCACCGACCGGCAGAACCACGCCTCGCTGGTGGACGGGGTGCGGCTGGGCTTCGCCGAGGAGAAGCGCTACCGCCACCAGGACATGGGGCACCTCGAGTCGATGCTCGAGGCCGCCGACCCCGAGGCCGGAAAGATCATCATCACCGACGGCGTGTTCTCGATGGAGGGAGACCTCTGCAACCTCCCCAAGATCGTCGAGCTCGCCCAGAAGTTCCGCGCCCGGGTGATGACCGACGACGCCCACTCCATGGGGGTGCTGGGCGCGCATGGTCGCGGCACCGCCGAGTACTTCGGCCTCGAGGCCCAGACGGACCTGGTGATGGGCACCTTCAGCAAGAGCTTCGCCAGCCTCGGCGGGGTGATCGCCGGGCCCTACGACGTCATCAACTACGTCAAGCACCGCGCCCGCCCGGTGGTGTTCAGCGCTTCCATGACCCCGGCCCAGGTCGCGTCCGCGCTCAAGGCGCTGGACATCATCGAGGCCGAGCCGCAGCGCCGCGCCCGCCTGCTCGACATCGCCGAGAAGATGCACAACGGCTTCCGGGCAATGGGCTTCGACACCGGCGTGTCGGTCACCCCGGTGGTCCCGGTGCTGGTGGGCGACCAGGTGAAGTGCTTCCGCTTCTGGAAGGCGCTCTTCGAGGCCGGCGTATTCACCAACCCGGTCATTCCCCCCGCGGTGGAGCCCGGGCACGCCCTGCTCCGGACGAGCTACATGGCGACCCATACCGACGCACAGCTCGACCGGGTCCTCGAGCAGTTCGAGCGGATCGGCCGCCGGATGGGCATCATTCCCGAGACCCGCCCCACCACCTACGTCCAGGTGAAGGTTGCCCGCCCCGGCACCTTCGTCACCGCCAACCAGGCCTCCCAGCGGTGGGCGGCGGCATCGGCCGGCCTCCTCGCCGACCGGGGCCTCTCGCTCGAGGCCATCTCCAAGCTCTCCGGCCGCGACGTGGCGCGGAAGCTGGCGGATGCGGTGGAGACCCTCACCTGGCGAGCGGCGAATCTCCAGCCCGACGACCTCCGGCGGCTCGGCTCCGCCCCCTTGCGTCTGTGGGAGAAGCGGACCGAGATCCCGGGCCTCATCCTCGAGAAGGGCGCCAACCTCTTCATGAAGAACGGCAAGCAGCCCGACGCCTGAGCCTGCGCGCCCCCGGAGTCACCGACCGCATGCCCGCTTCCGTGAAGAGGCTTCGAGCAGTGGAGAGCGCTGCGCCGTCCGCGTCCGACGTCACCGTCACCCCGGTCCAGAGCGCGCAGGACCGCGATGCCTTCATCCGCTTCCCCTACACGCTCTACGCCGGGGATCCCAACTGGGTCCCGCCGCTGGAGATGGAGCGGAAGGACTTCCTCAACCCGAAGAAGAACCCCTGGTTCGAGTTCGGCAATGCCGAGCTGTTCCTCGCCCGGCGCGGCGGCCAGGTGGTGGGCCGGATCGCCGCGGTCGACGACCCGCACTGGAACGACTTCTACAAGAGCCGGCTCGGCTTCTTCGGGATGTTCGAGTCCATCGACGACCCCGCGGTGGCCAAGGGGCTGTTCGACGCAGCGGCCGCCTGGGTGAAGGCGCACGGCTTCCCCGAGATGATGGGCCCCTTCAACTTCAGCACCAACTACGAGTGCGCGGTGCTGGTGGAGGGCTTCGAGTCCCCGCCGGCGGTGATGATGACCTACAACCCGCGGTACTACGACGCGCTCTACGCCGGGGCCGGGTTCAGCAAGGCCAAGGATCTCTGGGCCTACGAGCTGTCGGCGTCCGTCCCGCCCCCGGAGCGAGTGGTGCGGGTGGCGGAGAAGATTCGCCAGCGCGAGGGCATCGTCGTCCGCTCCATCCGGATGGACGACTTCCCCGCCGAGGTCCGTCGGGTGAAGGAGATCTACAACGCCGCGTGGGAGGACAACTGGGGCTTCGTCCCCATGACCGATCACGAGTTCGACCACATGGCCCAGGAGATGAAGGCCATCATCCGGCCGGAGCTGGTGCTCATCGCCGAGGTGAAGGGCGAGCCGGTGGCGTTCTCCATGACCATCCCCGACGCGAACTTCGCCCTGAAGGCGGCAGGCGGGCGTCTGACCAGATACGGGCTGCCCATTGGCCTGGTGAAGCTGCTGCTCGCCTCGCGGCGGATCCGCCGGCTCCGGCTCGTCACCCTCGGCATCAAGGAGGGCTTCCGGAAGCGCGGCATCGACGCGGTGCTGTACCTGGACACGCTCACCACCGCGAAGAAGCTCGGGTACAGCGGCGGGGAGATCTCCTGGACCCTCGAGGACAACCACCTGGTCAACCGGGCGATCGAGATGATGGGCGGCAGGAAGACCAAGACCTACCGGGTCTACCGGCGGGCGGTCTGAGCAAGGGCGACGAGACTCGATGAAGGTCCTTCTCACCGGTGGCAGCGGCTTCGTCGGCGGACAGCTGGCGAAGCTCCTGGTGGCGCGCGGCCACGAGGTGGTCGCCCTCGTCCGGCGCTCCTCGAAGGTGGACGGCCTCAAGACCTTGGGGGTCCGCATCGCGGTGGCTGACCTTCACACCGGCGACGGAGTGGACGAGGCGGCCCTGGGCGTCGAGGTGGTGCAGCACGTGGCCGGGGTCACCAAGGCCCGCACCGAGGAGGAGTACCTCCGGGGCAACGCCGAGACCACCCGGATGCTGGCCTCGGTTCTCGCAAGGCAGAAGCGCCCTCCCCGCCTGGTGGTCTGCAGCTCGCTCGCCGCGGCCGGGCCGGCGCGGATCGGCAAGCCGCGTACCGAGGACGAGCACCCAGCCCCGGTGTCGATGTACGGGCGGAGCAAGCTCGCCGCCGAGCAGGCCGCCCGCGAGTTCGCCGACCGGGTCCCCACGGTCATCGTCCGCCCGCCGTTCGTCTACGGCCCGGGTGACCTGACCAACCTCCCCCCGCTCATCGCCATGGGGAAGACGGGCGTGTATCTCAAGGCAGGCCGCGGCCCGAAGCACTTCAGCTTCGTCCACGTGGATGACCTCAACCAGGCGCTGCTCGCCGCCGCCGAGCGCGGCAAGACCCTCGACCGCGAGGACCCGACCCGGGGCGTTTACTTCGCCTCCGACCCGAACCCCTACAGCTGGGAAGACTTCTGCGCCGCCCTCAGCCGGGCGCTGGGGCGGGGCAAGCCGAAGGTCATCTCGTTGCCCGAGTTCGTGGGCTGGGCCACCGGTGCGGGCGCCGAGCTCGGCAGTCGCCTGCTCGGCACAGTGTCGATCATGAACCGCGACAAGGCGAAGGAGATGGCCCAGGAGGCCTGGACCTGCTCGCCGGCGCGGGCCGCCGAGGAGATTGGCTTCCGGCCCGAGTACCCGCTCGACCCGGGGCTCGAGAACACCGTCGCGTGGTACCGAACCCAGGGACTGGCATGAACACCACCTCCGTCCGACCCCTCCGCAGACCCGGCCGCCCGAAGGCGACCCAGTCGGTGAGCGACGTCGCGGCTCCCTCGATGTCGGTGCAGGTCACCCCGGTCCGCTCCACCCAGGAGCTGGACGAGTTCATCCGCTTCCAGCTCGAGCTCTACCGGGACGACCCGTACTTTGTGCCGCCCATCGTGGCCGAGCGGCGGGACTTCCTGAACCGCCGGAAGAACCCCTTCTTCACCCACGCCGAGGTGGAGCTCTTCCTCGCCCGGCGCAACGGAAAGGTGGTAGGGCGGATCGCGGCGATCGACGACGCGCTGTGGAACCAGTTCCACAACAGCGAGACCGGCTTCTTCGGCATGTTCGACGTGCCGAACGACCCGGAGGTGGCGAACGCGCTGCTCGACGCGGCGGCGGAGTTCGTCCGGGCCCGGGGGATGAAGACGCTCACCGGACCGGTGAACCTCTCGACCAACCACGACTGCGGCGTTCTGGTGGAGGGCTTCGAGTTCCCGCCGGCGATGATGATGCCCTACAACTACCGCTACTACGGCGCGCTCCTCGAGAGCTGGGGGCTGAAGAAGATGCGAGACCTCTACGCCTACGACATCTCCGCGGCGATGACCCCGCCGGAGAAGATGGTCCGCATCGCCGAGCGGCTGAAGGAATCGGAGCAGGTCCGCGTCCGGCCGCTGAACATCCACGACCTCCCCGAGGAGATCCGCCGGCTGAAGAGCATCTACAACGCGATGCTCGACCGGAACTGGCTCTTCCTCCCGATGAACGAGGAGGAGTTCGACTCCATCACCGCCCGGCTGCGGCCGCTGGTGCGCGTCCGCCCCGAGCTGTGCCTCATCGCCGAGGTGAAGGGTGAGCCGGTGGCGTTCTGCATCACCCTGCCCGACTCGAACCTCGCCATCCGCGAGGCCGGCGGTCAGCTGACCCGCTGGGGCGTCCCGGTGGGCCTGGCGAGGATGGCCTGGGCGGCGCGGCGCATCGAACGGTTGCGCGTCCTGCTCTTCGGCATCAAGCCGGGGTACCGGCGGCGGGGCCTGGACGCGCTCCTCGGCCTGGAGACGCTGCGGGCGGCCCGCCGGCTGGGGTACGACGGTGCGGAGCTCGGCTGGACCACCGAGGACAACGAGCTGATGAACCGCGCCATCGAGTCGATCGGCGGGCGGCGGTACAAGACCTATCGCATCTACGAGAAGGCGCTCTGAGAAGTGCTCAGCACCCGTTCGCGCTGGTGACACTTCCCTCGGAGCTCCGGTGAAAGCCGCTGGTCGCGGGGGGGCCACACCCATAAGGTCCTACACCCATGTGGAACCTCGCCCACCTGCACATCACGATCAACCATGTCCCGGTGGTACTGGTCCCGGCCGCGCTGGTCATCTTCGCGGTCGCGGCCTGGCGAAAGTCGCTCCCGGTGCTCCGGACGGGCATCGTGGTGGCCTGGGTCGCCGCGCTCTTCGCGGTGGCCTCGTTCCTGACCGGTGACGCAGCGGCGGACCTGGTGATGGCGACCGAGAAGGCCCAGCAGAAGACGCTCGACCCACTGGTCGAGGCGCACGACGATTCGGCCGCCTGGGCGCTCGGGGCCTCCCTCCTCCTCGCCGCCGCCGGGGTCTGGGGGTGGCGGCGCAAGGGGCTCAGGAACGAGGTTACCGTCCCGCTGCTCGTTCTGTCGGCCCTGGGCACCGCCATCCTGGCCAGGACCGCCTTTCTTGGCGGGCAGATTCGCCACCCTGAGGCCCGCCCAGGCTTCGTCGCCCCGGCTGCCGGCGAGCGCGAGCACGAGCACGAGAAGTGAGTCTGCTGGCGAGCACCCCAGCGCCATCGACGGCCCCGAGTGTTGGCCCCGGATCCCGGCGACCTCGGCGGAGGGGTGACAGCCTCCCGCCGGAGCGTGTAACACCGGTTCGCCGTTCGACGTGCCCACGGGACTCCGGAGAATCGACATGCGCCTGACCGACCGCGTGAAGCAGATCCTGTCCTGGTACCCCTCCGACAGCCCGGGCACCAAGACGAACCTGGCCCGGTTGCTGAACACGGGGACCCTCGCCGGGACCGGAAAGCTGGTCATCCTCCCGGTTGACCAGGGCTTCGAGCACGGGCCGGCCCGCTCCTTCGCCCCCAATCCTCCCGGCTATGACCCGGACTACCACGTGCAGCTGGCCCTCGAGTCGGGCTGCAACGCCTACGCCGCGCCGCTCGGCTTCCTCGAGGCGGTCGCCGGAAACTACGCGATGGAGATTCCCCTCATCCTCAAGCTCAACAATTCCGACTCGCTGAGCAAGCTCGAGCCGGCGTCGGCGGTGACCGGGTCGGTGAAGGACGCGGTGCGGCTCGGTTGCGCCGCGGTGGGCTACACCATCTATCCGGGGAGCGGGCAGCGGAACATCCTGCTTCAGGAATTGCGGGAGATCATCGCCGAGGGGAAGGAGCACGGCCTCCCCACCGTGGTCTGGGCGTACGTCCGCGGCGCGGCCATCCCGAAGGAGAACGAGACCGCGGTCGACCTCATCGCCTACGCCGCGCAGGAGGCCGCCCAGATGGGCGCCCACGTGGTGAAGGTGAAGCCGCCCAAGGACGCGGTCGAGCTCGCCGAGGCGAAGAAGGTCTACGAGAAGTACGCCATCCCCACCAAGACGCTGGCCGACCGGGTCCGCCACGTGGTCCAGAGCTGCTTCAACGGCAAGCGGATCATCATCTTCTCCGGCGGCGAGGCGAAGGATACACTCGCGGTGCTGGAGGAGATCCGCGGCATCCGCGACGGCGGCGGCTTCGGCTCGATCATGGGCCGCAACGCCTTCCAGCGTCCGAAGGACGAGGCCCTGAAGCTCCTGCGGGACGTGATGGCCATCTACCAGGGGAAATGAGGCCGCCCTCAGAGCGAGCTGAGGAAGGCGAGGAGCGCCGTCCGGTCCTGGGGGGACGCCTTGGCGAACCGGTCACGAGCACCACGCGCCTGGCCGTCGTGGGCGAGGATTGCGTCGGTCAACGTCGCCGCCCGCCCGTCGTGCAGGTAGCGGGTGAACGCCGACACTCCCCAGAGTGGCGCCGTCCGGAACTCGCGCCCCCGGGCATCTCCGATCTCGATCCCCTCCCCCAGGTCTCCCATGTCGTGCAGCAGGAAGTCGGAATAGGGATGGAAGGTCACGCGATCGAGGCTCGCCACCGGCGAGTGGCCCGTGCGGAAGGTGTCCCAGTGGCAGTGGCTGCAGCCCGCCCCGGTGAAGACCCGTTTGCCGGTCCACGCCTGGGCGGACATTGACTTCCGCGGCGGCGGTGGGAGCAGGGTCATGAAGTCGCCGAAGGCCACCATGCCCGAGCCGTAGTCGTTGAGGGTAGGCAGCGGGTTGCAGGCGAGGAGGCTGCAGTCGGCAGTTCTCGTCGGGGAACTCCGGGCTGGTGATGCCCATCTCGTTCAGATAGGCGTCGCCGGCGAACTGGTGCAGGGTCGGAACCTGGTCCTTCCAGCCGAACCGCCCCACCGCATCCCGGCTCTCCGCGATGTCGTGCACGGTCGCCACCCGCCCCGCCTCGTCGGGGAAGAGCGCCACGAGCGCCGGCCAGGGAGACGGCTACGGTGCCAGGATGGCGCCTTCGACCGCGCGCCGGAACGCCGGCGGCTCGGGCGCCTCCGGGGGAGCCAGCGGCGCGCCCTTGCTCCGCTCCACCGCGTCGCGCACGAACTCGTCCACCACCACGTTCAGCGCCGCCCAGTCGGTGAACACCACCTGCCGAGCGGGCTCGTCGGGGACGTCGCGGTGGACGATCTTCCGCAGCACCCGGGTCAGCGGCCCGAAGGCACTCTCGGTCAGCGCGCCGGCGATCGGCACCGACTTGCCCGGGCGCCAGCCGGTCTCGAGCACGAAGTCGTCCAGCACCCTGCGCGTGGCGATCTGGGCGTCCAGCCGCTCGTCGTCGGGACGACGGACGTCCGCGGCGGCCGCCTCGGTCAAGCTCACCGACAGGAAGAGCGTGGGAAGCGCCTCCAGCTCGCGACGGCGAGCACGGACGAACTTCACCATCTCCCGTTCGTGGTGACCGAGGTGGACGCTCGCGGCCAGAACCACCGCCGAATAGCGCTCCAGCGGCGGGAGCGCCTCGGTCCGTACGTCCTGGATCTGCGCCTCGTGGGCAAGGGTGCGAATGCGGTCGGCGACGCGCTCGGCGACGTGCCGGGTGTGGCCGGTGCGGGTGGCATACACGATCAGGAACGGTCTCATGTAAGGGCGGCGCTGCATCGGCCATACCCTGCTCGGTGAGCGCCGCCGGCCCCGGTGGTCCGCAAGCCCTGCGCCCACCGCGTCCCGCCGACGCAGCCGGTGCGCCTCGACTGACCCTCGACGGGCCTTTTCCGCGCACGCCCGATGCAACGCATCACAGCCGCGCCGAGGAGGAATCGCCATGGTGGAACGGCACGTTGTCATCGTGGGTGGCGGGTTGGCCGGGCTCTCCGCGGGGTGCTACGCGCGGGCCGCCGGATTCCGCACCACGGTGGTGGAGCACAACATCGCCCTCGGTGGCGTCTGCACCGCCTGGCCCCGCGGTCCGTACACCGTCGACGGCTGCATCCACTGGCTCACCGCTGGCGCCTTCGCGCCCCTCTACGAGGAGCTGGGCATCGTCCCGCCGGTCCGGCTGCACGTGCTGAAGGAGTGGACCGCCTACCGCGACGCACGGAACGGGCGGACCCTGCACCTCACCCGGGACCTCGACGCGCTCGCCCGCGAGCTGCGCGCCCTCGCCCCCGAGGACGGCGCGGAGATCGATCGGCTGGTCGCCGGTGCGCGCAGGGTGGCGGAGCTGAAGCAGCCCCTCGACCAGACTCACCGCAGCTTCTGGGACGAGCTCGCCGAGTTCTGGCAGATGCGCGACCAGCTGGGCACGGTGATGCACTTCCGGAAGCCGCTCGCGCTCTACGTCCGCGAGCACCTCCGCTCCGACGCGCTCCACCGGATCTTCACCGAGCTGCTGCCGCCCGAGGCGCCGGCGCTCTTCCTGCTCCTGGTGCTGGGGTACCTGGAGCGGGGTTACCTCTCGCGTCCCATCGGGGGAACCGCCGCCTTCCGGGATGCGCTGGTGGCCAGCTACCAGCGGCTCGGAGGGGAGATCCAGCTCCATGCCACCGTGGACGAGATCCTGGTCCAGGGGCACGAGGCCCGCGGGGTCCGGCTGTCGGACGGCAGCTTCGTGATGGGCGACGCGGTGGTCTCCACCTCCAGCATGCCGGAGACGGTGCTCCGGCTGCTCGGCGGCCGGTTCGGCGGTGACGACGTCCGGGCGAAGCTCGCGCGCTGGCGCACGTTCCAGCCGGTGGTGCTGGCGAGCTACGGCGTCGCCCTCCCCCTCTCGGACCTCCCCTCCCTGATGGTGCTGGACCGGGTGGAGCCGTTCGAGGTCGGCGACGTGGTGAACGACTCGCTCTACGTCCGGGTTTGCAACGACGACACCAGCTTCGCGCCGGCAGGTCACACGGTCATCCAGCTCATGCTGGGATCCAACTACGAGTGGTGGGCCACCCGCGGCTCCCGGTACACCGCCGAGAAGGACAAGGTGGGCGACGTCGCGCTCGCCCAGCTGGCCAAGCAGATCCCCGGCCTGGCTCCGGCGGTGCGGATGGTGGACATCGCCACCCCGCTGACGTTCTGGAGCAGCGCGCGCGCCTGGCGTGGGGCCTACGAGGGCTGGCTGCCGAGCTCCGAGTCGTTCTTCGGTCAGGTGCGGAAGACGCTCCACGGGCTGCACCGCTTCGTGATGGCCGGCCAGTGGGTCGAGCCGGGCGGTGGCGTCCCGACGGCGCTCCTCAGCGGGCGCCAGGCGGTGCAGCTGCTCTGCACCGAGCTGGACGTGCCGTTCCGCCTCCCTCGCTCGATGCCTGGCGTCACGGCGTAGACGAAGAGGGCCCGGAGGCACCCTCGTTCACCGCGAGTTGCGCCGAGGGACCTACCTCGGCGACGGCACGGCACCGCCCGCGCACCCGCCCGGGGGCCGAGAATCGGCGCGACGAATTGCACGCCCCCGGAAAGGCGCGAGGTTCGGCAATGATCCTCCCAAGCTAGACGCACTCAGGCGCCGGACGCGCGGGCGTACCACTCCACGAGCACCGAGCCGAGCGCCGCACGGGTGATGACTCCTTCCCCCGTCGGCTCCGTGGGAACGATCAGCGCCGGTGCGTCGGCAGCGAAGCACTGCGCGACGAGTTGAGCAAACGTCGCATCCGGGGCGACACGCGGAACCAGGCGCACCAGGTCCGCTGCCACCAGCATGCGCTGGAGCTGCTCATCGTGGAGGAAATCACGGACGTGCTCCAGCAAGACGACGCCGGTCGCTTTCCCCTCGGCTGAGTGCACGATGACCACGTCGCTGGCCGACGTTGCCAGGCTGTCGACCAGTACGTCCATCGTAGCGCCGCCGGTCAGAACGGGAGCCGGACGGACAAGGTCCCTTGCGCGGACGTCGTCAGGGCCAGTCGGCAAACGACCCTCGACCTTCGGGCTTGGTTCGGCGCCGACCGCCCGGGCGTGCGCGCGGATGAGATCGGTGATGGTCAGGATTCCTACCACGCGAGAGGCTGTTCGCTCGTCGAGCACCACCAGCTGCCGCACGCCCTTTTCGCTCATGCGAACGACCGCACGCGCAAGCGGTACGTCGGCCAGTATTGTCTCCACGTGCTGAACGAGCTGGGAGATGGGGGCCGCCGCTGGAGCACCCCGCAGCTCGGCCAGAGGCACCGCACCAAGCAGGTCTCCCCGGTCATCGAGCACCGGCAGGATCTGGAACGTCCTTGCCGCCAGCGCTTCCCGCACCTCCCCCGCCGCTCCTTTCGCCTGCACGGACACCACCCCGGTAGTCATCGCACCCGCGACCGTCAGCTGGTCCAGCGGATGGAACCTCGGCGACGCGTGAGGGAGGAAGACGCCGTCCTGCTCGAGCAGGGCCTCGTAGATAGGAGTCGCTCGATATTGGCGGGCCAGGACGTAGGCCGTCATGTTCGCCAGCATCAGAGGAAGAATCAGGCCATAGCCTCCTGTCATCTCGAAGATGATCAAGACGGATGTGATGGGCGCGCGGATGACGCCAGCAAACACGGCCCCCATCCCCACGAGGGCGAACGCCCCGAGCTGGCGCCCCTCGTGATGGAAGGCCGCGACATCGAGGTACCCCACCGCCCCGCCAAGCATGGCGCCCACAAAGAGGGCCGGGGCGAAGATGCCGCCGGCACCGCCACTGGAGTAAGAGAAAACAGTCGCGATGAGCTTGACCGCGCAGAGCGCGAGCAAGGTGGTAAGTCCCAGCTGGCCGCCAAGGGCTCGTCCCAGGGTCTGGTAGCCGCCGCCGGTGACTCCTGTCGTGCCGAAGAACTTCATCACCAGCACTGCGAGGGTTCCGGTGACCAGCCCCCCGACTGCCGGCTGAGACCACCTCGGGAGCGCCGAGAAGGTCCGAAACCACTCCCGCAGCCTGAGCAGCCCGTCGGTGAAGGCGATCGACACCAGGCCTCCGGCGACGCCCAGCAGCGCGTAGAAGACGAGCGATGAGGCATGGTCGAGCCCGTATTGCTGCTGCACCTCGATGATCGGGTGGACTCCGAGAACGCCGCGCTCGATGACCGCTGCGAGCGCAGCCGCGACCACGACGCCAGAGAGCACGGCGTGGTCGAGCGACCCGACGATCTCCTCGATGGTGAACGTCACCGCAGCGATGGGCGCGTTGAAGGCTGCCGCGATGCCCGCGGCCACTCCGACCGGCAGGAGGCGGCGCATGTTCTTTGCTGGCAGCGCCGTCAGCCGCGCCAGCAGGCTCGCGGCACCCGCGCAGATCTGGGCAGTGGGCCCCTCGCGGCCCAGCGATGCTCCCGAGCCGATCTGGAGGATGCCCACCCAGAACTTGCCAAACGCATCTCGAAAGCGAATGCGTCCACCCTCGAACGCAAAGGCGGCCTTCACCTGTGGGATCCCCGATCCTCGCGCCCCTGGGACGAGGAACGTCAGGATCGCTCCAGCGACTAGGCCCCCGATGGTTGGAGAGATGACCGTCCACGCCATCCAGCTGTTGCCCGGAGCCCGAAACGCCCGTTCGATCAAGAGCGACTCTGCCGCCATGAGGCCAAGGTGAAAGGCAACGGCGACCAGCCCGCACACCACTCCGACGGCGATCGTTAGCGCGAAGAGGTGCTGCGACTCGGTGGGGAAGTGACGCTGCAGCAGCGCGCCAGCTCTTTCGCGGAGCTGTGAGCCGCTGACTCGCACGCGCTGCGACACGGCGCGCAGTTGTGCGAACAGCGCCAAAGACCTGGAGTCACTGCCCATGGTCTTCGTCCAGCTCTCCGCTCGGCGCTTGCACTACCCGAATTCCGACCGGTGGGCGAGTGCGAGTCCCATCCTGCCAACCAACGTCGGTGGCTCGCGGGGCCGGACGATTACCCCATCCAGCGGGACGCGGGCCGAGCCCCGGAAGGTGCCGCTCAGCCGCAGCTCGTCGACCGAGTGGGCGACGACCTCGATGCCGGTCATCAGCGCCAGGGATTCTCGTCGCCGTCCACCCCAGTCCGGAGGGGGCATGGCTACCCTCGGGAGTCCGCCGGAGCCGCGCCTTGGTCATGCCGAGGCGCCCGATGCCCTCTCCCGCGTCACGGAGTGACGGACTCGTTCCAGCACATCCCGCGCCGCAGCCAGTTGACCGGGGGGGAGATCACGGAGCGCTCGAGAGACCGCGGCTTCAACGGTCCCTCGATGGTGCCG